>JAUMOL010000007.1 GCA_031295385.1 Collinsella sp. | reverse complement strand
CACGCAAAGTAAAGCACTCAATTTGCTTTCCGTCTTGCGAAGGACTGTAGAGCAGCAAACTTAACCCCCGCCCTCAGCCCCGGAAGCCCTCCCTGCCGTCACATTATTCAACCAGTTTTGCGGGCGTGCGCCGCTGCGCGGCTAGCCCGCGTGCTCCTCGGCGGGGTTGGTCTGATTGTTTTTGTTGAAGCTCTGCCTTTGGCTTAAAGAAAAACGAGGGACGCATCTGCATCCCCCGTTTTTGTTGCGGTTAGTCCAAGTCAATAAACTTAGTGCTCAGTATCTTGCCGTCTTTGACGAGCATTCTGGCCATGGTGGGGCCTCGAGTGCCTCTGGGGTAGCTGGCGCTGCCCGGGTTGAGGACTAAGCAGCGGCCCACTTGGGCTTCTTTGGTTACGTGGGTGTGGCCGTTGATGGCTACGTCTACGGATCCCACCGGAAGGTCTTCGCGGTAGTGGGCTACGGCGAATTTGAGGCCTTCGTAGGTAAAGAGTGCAAGACGGTCTACATCGGGGCCGTAGTCGCGGTAGTAATCGTTGTTGCCCAGTACGGCCCGCACGGGGGCGATGGTGCATAGGTGCTCGTAGTCCATCTCTGACGTAAGGTCGCCGGCGTGGATAATCAGATCCGCGCCCTCAAGCTCGTCCAGGAGCGCAGGCGACAAATAGCCGTGGGTGTCCGAGATGATGTCGATGCGCTTGGCGCTTGCACTGTTCATGGGATCCCTTCCGCAAAAAAACGATTCGGCAGATACATACAAAAAAGGCCCCACGGCTCCGCAGACGATGGGTCTACAGGGCTGCGGGGCCAGTGTGCTAGAGACTCAGAGCCTTCTTGAGCGGCACGACGCGGCGGCGCGAAACCGGCACGCGTTCGTCGACGCCCGTAATGCCCAGCTGGATGGCGCCCGAGGGCACCGTCTCCACATCCGTGACGCACGCCAAGTTAACGATATAGCGGCGGTGAACACGGAAGAAGCCAAAGTCGCAGAGCTTGGCCTCAAACTGTGCCAGCGAGGTCGTCGACAAAAAGCGATCATCGACGGTATAGATGCAGGAGTAATCGTCCTTGGCCATGATAAAGCGAATGTCGTCCACGGGAATGAGCACCTTGCGGCCGCCCTTTTCCACCGGGATACGCTCGATGGTCACCTTGCTGTCCGTAACCGGCTTGGCGCGTTGCATGACCTTCTCGATCGCGCGATCCAAGCGAGCTTCCTCGACCGGCTTCATCAGATAATCGACGGCATCCACGTCGAATGCCTCGACCGCATGGTCACTATACGCAGTCACAAACACGATCGCCGGCGGATTTTTGAGCTTATGCAGCGCCTCGGCAAGTTGCAGGCCCGAGGCACCGGGCATCGAGATATCGAGAAACACGACATCCACGCGACTTTCCATAAGCATCTCGATGGCGGAGCGGACGCTCGACGCCTCCGTGATCGTGCCGATCTTGCCCGTTTGCTCGAGCAGGAAGCGAAGCTCCGAGCGAGCCGGCGCCTCATCATCCACAATCATCGCACGCAGCATAGGGATAAAACCTTTCGTCAACTAACTACGCCGGGCATCCGTCGCATGACGTTGAGCCCGTAGCCTTTTATTTTACTCTTGAATGTCAAAGATGCTCTCTGACAAATCAAGATGAAGGAGCACTTTGGTGCCCTTGCCCGGCGCCGATTCAACACGCGTATAGGAGTGCGGCCCATAAAAGCGATGGATGCGCTCCGAAATATTGTGCATGGCCACACCGGCGCCGCCACCCTGGGGAGAGCTGGCGTCGGGACGGGCAGAGCGCTCGTCAAACAGTCTGGCGGCGGTACCCTCATCCATGCCCACGCCATTATCGGCCACGGCAATCAAGATTGCATCCTCGCCGTCTTGGTGAACGGTCACGTCGATCCTCAGGGCGTCGTCATCGCCCATACCATGACGCACGGCGTTCTCGACAATCGGCTGGATCACGAACGCCGGCACCAGCGTATCTTCCACGTCCTCGGACACATCGAACGTCGCAAGCACACGGTCCTCGCCAAAGCGGGCCTTCTCAAAGGTAAGGTAGCGCTTGGTCTGTGCAACTTCGCGCGAGACCGGAATAAGCGATCCCGAGTTGTCGAGCGTGGCACGATAGAACGATGAGAACTCACGAAGCAGTTCGCGGGCCCGCAGCGGGTCGGTGCGCGTAAACGATGCAATGGTGTTCAGCGTGTTGAACAGGAAGTGCGGGTTAATCTGCGCCTGCAGCGCACGCACCTCGGCGCGCGCCGTGAGTTCCTTTTGCACCTCGAGCTCGTGGATGGCGAGCTGCGTGGACAAGATCTCGGCAAAGCCCGAGGCAAGCGCATACTGGGTACGGTCGACGGCGCGCGGGGTCTTGTAGTAGAACTTGAGCGTGCCGACGGTACGATCGCCCACCTTGATGGGGGCGATAATGCCGGCGGGAACTTGGTTGTGAGAGCCGTCCGAGCCCACGACATCCACCATACGGTTGAACGACTGCACGATGCCATGTTCGATAACGTAGCGTGTGGCAAGCGTGTGGATGGGAGAATCTGGCAGTAGTTTTTCCTCAAACTCTCCCGCGCAGGCAAGCACGTTGCCCTCGTCGGTGATGGCCACCGTCATGGCGCGCGTCTCGGGCAAAATGCGCCGGCACACCAAACGCGCCGACTCCTGCGTCAGACCGCCCTTAATGTCCTCGAGCATGGCCGAGGCCACCGAGAGCGTCTCCTCGGTGTACTGGGAGCGCACCGAATCGGGATTGAGCGTCAAAAAGATAAAGATGCACAGAAAGATGCACAGCAGCGCGCAGGCAATCACCGTGGCGATCGGCTCGATACCGGTCACCAAGGCAAAAATAAAGTACACCAGCACGCAAATGGCGCAGGCAACGGCAATGATGCGAAAGATTGATATTGAACTATCGCGCTGGGCGCGGCGGTCGATCATTCGGCCCCCTCCAGGATACTGATCAGTTGTGCGTCACGCCAAAGCCCGTCCATGATCTTGGGCCAAAAGCTCTGGAAACGCAGGTAGCTTGCAGCGTTTTGGCGCGCATAGGCCTTTGCCTCGCCGATACCATGGCGCCAAATGCGCAGGTAGCCCTCATGCTCGCGGGTAAACACGCTGCGGACCATAGCGGTCTTGCGCACGCGGTCGTCGAGCTCGCGCGAAATCCACGGGCCCGGGTAGGGCATGAGTGATGCCGCCGTAACGGGAATGAGCTCCTTTTGATGCGCGGCGAATGTCAACTTGGCCCGTTCGTAGTACCAACGGTATACATCCTGCATAAAGCGCGGTGAGCGCTTTTCGGACTCCGGAGGCAGATGGCGCACGGTCCACTCGTTATCGAACCACACGTCGTAGCCAAACATGCGCATGTTAAAGAGGTAATCCAAGTCCTCGCCGCGGGTGATAAACGGGTCAAAGGCTACACGCGTAAAGGCGCGGGCGTGCAGGGCCATCAGGCCGCCGCACACGTAGTTGGAGCGAGAGATGCGGGTGCCCGAGAGCGCCTTTTTCATCCAACGGTTGAACTCGATGCGCTTGGTCCACCAACGATGGCAGATGCCCGCCTTGTCCGTGGGAGCCAGCGGCGAGCCGTCGCGATCGTAGAAATAGCCGCTCTTGACCAAGATCGGCAAGCCCTGACGTGTCTGCTGCCCCAACGCATAGGTCGCGCGCTTCATAAAGTCGGCGTCGATGACAGTCTCATCGTCATCCAAAAAGATAACCGCGTCATGCCCCAGCACAGCGGCACAGGCTAGCCCCATGTTGCGGATGGCACCGTAGCCTCGCAGGCTCACGCACTCGCCCGAACCCTTGGGCGCGATCTGAGCAACCCGGTCTGCAATGCGCGAGGCCTGGGTGTTGGTGACAACGGTGACCTTGAGCGTGGGATGCGCGTCGACAATCTCGTGCACGCGCAGCGACACATCGGCTGTGGCAGAAACGGGACAGACCACCAAAAGGATGATGCGCGGGATGTCACGTACCTGCTCAAGCGAGGCCAGGCAGCGGTCGAGTTCGGGATTGTCGGCGTTGAGTCGCGTCGAATGGTCATAGGTGCCAGGGGCGTTTGCGCAAGCGTCATCGCCCGCCCAATACGTTGGAATCACGACTGTGGCGTTCATGCCTTACCCTCCCTGCAACACAAAAACGGGACGCCGCCAAACACAGGCGACGCCCCGCGACCTAGCTGATTCCATCATACCCACTTGGGCAAATCATTGCTCGCAAGTCGCAATGTTTATTGCGGATAACCCCAAAAGAGTACCGTGGACAGGCACAATAGCCGCTCGCTCCTATGCGGCATGCTCTGCCGCCCGAGTCATGCGGGACAGGCGGACCAGCAGCATAAAGCCAACGACCAGCAGCACGCCAATGGAAAGGACGCCCAGCGACGGGTTGCCGGTCAGCGAGGTGACGACCGACACCAGGAAGGTGCCCATAACGCTTGCATAACGACCAAAGATGTCAAAGAAGCCGTAGTACTCGTTGGATTTTTCCTTGGGGATAATGCGGCCAAAGTAGCTACGGCTGAGCGCCTGCACGCCGCCCTGGAACAGGCCGACCATAATGGCAAGCACCCAAAACTCAAAGGCGGTCTTTAGGAAGAACGCGGCGAACAGCACAATGCCCATATAGGCGGCGACTGCCACCAAGATCATGTTGAGCGTGCCCACGCGGCCGGCGAGCTTGCCGTAGATGATGGCGGACGGAAAGGCCACGAACTGCGTGACGAGCAGCGCCAGGACCAACTGGGTCGAATCGATGCCCAAGGCCGATCCGTAGCTGGTTGCCATGGAAATGACCGTGTGCACACCGTCGATATAGAAGAAGAACGCGATCATGTAGACCAGCACGGTCTTGTTGTGGGCGATCTCGCGCATGGTGTGTCCGACCTCGGAGAACACACCGCCCACGATGTGGCCGATGGTGTCCTCGGGACCGCGCTCGCGACCGTACTTTTGCTTATAGGTGCGAATGAGCGGCAGAGTAAAGATGAGCCACCAGGCACCAGTGATGATAAACGACAGACGCGTTGCCAGCATGGTGGGGACGCCAAGAGCGGGGCCGCCCATGATGAGCGCCAGGCAGATGACGAACGGCACGGTGGAACCGATGTAGCCCCAGGCATAGCCCGAGCTGGACACGGCGTCCATGCGCTCGTCGGTGGTAATGTCGGGCAGCATGGCGTCGTAGAACGTCATAGAAGAGTTAAGGCCGATGGTGCACAGCACGTACACGGTCAAAAATGCCATGGCGGACATTGGGATAGCCTGCGCCAGGCAAAGCACCAGGCCCGTGAGGAAGAAGCCCAAGAAGAACTTGATCTTGTTGCCGGCGTAGTCGGCAAGCGCGCCCAGAATGGGCATGAGCATGGCGATGACCAGCGAGGCAATCGTCTGCGCATTGCCCCAGGCGACCACCAGGTCGGCCGAAGAAGCGCCGGTATTGATGGCGTTAAAGTAAATGGGCACCACCGAGGTATTGAGCAGCACGAGGGCCGAATTGCCCACATCATACATAACCCAGTTACGCTCGAGCTTGGTGTATTTCATGGACAGGGCCCCTTCGTATTCGCCCGATATGCAGTTAGTTCATCGTACCCCAATTGTCCAGAGGCGCCGGTAAGGATTCGGCAAAGGGGCACGCACGAGCCCTACTCCTCGCGGTCGAACTCTTCGTCGGCGCCGAGCACGCGACCGCTGTAATTGACGTGGTTGGTCACGGCTTCCATATCGCCGGTCTCGATAAAGCGGGCGACGGCGAGCTCGTAATCGACCAGCGCGCGGTCAAAGACCTCGGGGAAGCTCTCGTTCGAGACCTCGTCGGTAAAGGGGCTCTTCCATGCCAAGTGGCCCAGGTTGCCGGTACGCTCGGGCAGCTCGGTCGTCACGCGGTGCGCAAGGCCGTCGAGCAGCGAATAATCGTGCACCAAGCCCTCGAGCAGGGCAATCGCGCGCGTCTTGGCCGAACCGGCGGGCTCGATAGTGCGGTAGAGCAGCTGCATGTCGGCTACGGCGCCGCCGTACTCTCCCACCGGGATATCGATGCCGTACACGCGTCCGGCAACATAGCTCATCAGCACACCGGCAACGCGATTGATGCGGTCGGTAGTGACGATCTCGCCCGCCGGCGGATAATCCTCGACCGTAGCCCCATCGCGCTTGAGCTGCAGCATCAGCACGTCCAGATCGCTTTCGAGCACGGCATGAACTTGACTGCCCGAAGCCTCGAGCTCGGGATCGGACTCGACAATGCCAAACTGCTGCTCGTAGACAAAGGGATGGGCATTGCGATCGAGCACATAGTGCGACAACAGGCCCAGCGCAAAGGCGCGACCCAGATTGGCATCGCGCGGCTGCAGGTGCGACACGCCGTCGCGCAGGCACGAGAACTGGCGCGACATGCGCGAGCGGTGCATGACCTGAGCAAGCGACATGCAGTCGGAAATGCGCGGCGTGAGCATGTGAAAGAAGAACGGGTCGGGACCTTGGTTTCCCAGGATAAAGGCGATGCGCTCCTCGTCGGACGTGATAACGCCCTGCGGAAGACGGTCGATGCTTTCCTCGCCAAACAGATGATGCGTAATGAGCGCAGGCATAATAATCCTTTCGATTTCATTCGATGCAATCCATTATGCCCACCGCACAGTCATGCCAAACCTGCAACGGCAAACGATGGCACACCGACCCTTACGCTAGCCCCAAGTGCGATTTGACCTCGGCGGCGCGACGGCGGGACACGGGCACCGTCGAGGTTACGCGATCGAGCCTGAGCTCCATCAGGCCCGTGGAGCCGATCTCGACATTGTGCACGTCTTCCAAATTAACCAGATAGCTGCGGTGGACGCGGATAAAGCCCTCGGAGGCCAGGCGACGCTCGAGCGAGGAAATCGACTCATTGATCAGGTACGCCCCCTCGGCGCAGACGGCGTTGCAAAAATCGGCGCGCGCCTCAAAGTAGCATACATCCGCCACGGGAATGAACACCTTTTTGCCCCCGCGATCCACCGTCAGGCGCAAAGGCTGGCGCGGAGCATGGACGACGCGGCGAGCGCCCAGGGCAGTCTCGATCTTGTCGAGCGCCTTTGACAAGCGGGCATCCTCGACCGGTTTAACGACGTAATCGACAGCATCGAGGTTATAGGCATCGGCCGCATACTCGGCAAATGCCGTCACAAACACCACGACCGGCGGCCTCTTTAGGTTTTGCAGGGTCTCGGCAAGCTCAATTCCCGAGCGCCCGGGCATCGTGATGTCTAAAAACAGCACGTCGGGCTTGTTCGACAGAATCAGCTCCACGGCTTCGGTGACATTGCCCGCCTCGGCAATCTGACCCACACGCGTATCCTTTTCCAACAGATAGCGTAGCTCAGCCCTAATTGGGGGCTCGTCATCAACCACCAGGATGTTCCAGCCTTCGGACATATGCGCTTCCCCTCTTTTTCTCTCAATCCAACCGCGTGCTACACCGTTAGCGGCGCCGGCTCATGCGGCTCGCCGTTCAACTCAACGATGACCTGCGTTCCCACGCCCTCCTGGGACTTCACGCGCATGCCAGAATCTTCTCCGTAAAAGAAATGGATGCGCTGAAGCACGTTGAAGAGCGCCAGGCCGCAACCTCGCTTGACGGAGCCGTCGGCGGTAATGCTCTCGGGCTCCTCTCGGCGATGCTGCTCAAACAGATGCGCGCAGACTTCTTCGCTCATCCCGATGCCGTCATCTTCGACGATGATCTCCAAGCCGTCATCGGTCTCAAAAGCCCTAACACGAATAGAAAGCGGCTCGATCTCGCGCTGCGCATGCTTGATGCAATTTTCGAGCAGCGGCTGCAAGATAAACGGCGGTACCAGGCTGTCGCGCACCTCGAAGTCGATGTCGACCGAAACGCGCAAACGGCCGTCGCCATACCGGGCCTGCATAAGATTGATATAACGAGTGCCCTGCTCCACCTCGTGCTCGAGCGTGGTGAGCGTATCGGAGTCAGAAAGCGTCTGACGGTAATAATTGGAAAAATCGATGAGTAACGATCGCGCCTTGTCGGGCTCGGTACGCACGAGCGACACGATGGTGCTGATGGTGTTAAACAGAAAATGAGGATCGACCTGCGATTGCAAGGCGCGCAGCTCCACGCGGGCCGTAAGCTCGTCCTGGCGCTCGAGCTCAAAGCTCGCAAGCTGCGTGGAAATTAGATCGGCAAAGCCCGAGGCAAGCGCCGTCTGGCGCATATCGATGCTGCTCAGACGGGGATAATACAGCTCGAGCGTGCCCACGCAATGCCCGCGCACGGTAAGCGGTGCGACAATACCGGCGCGCAGGCGCGGAAAGTAGCCACCCGTCTCGGTCGAGGCATCGCGCGAGAACACGCTTTGCTCACCGCTGTTGATCACGTTGAGCGTAGTCCGCAGTACCACCGGGGTGCCCGCGGGGCATTTTGCCGAGTCCTCGCCCCAGCTTGCCAACACCTGCTTGCCGTCGGTAAAGCAGATGGCAGAGGCGATAGTTTCGGACAGGATGATCTTAGAGGCGCCCAGGGCAGCTTCGGGCGTAAGGCCGCGCGACGTGTAGGCGAATATTTTTGAAGCGATGGCGAGCGTGCGGTCGGTTGCGCTCGATGTGAGGTCGTCGGGAACGACAAAGACGTACGAGAAGAAGAAGCACAGCATGACCAAGCCGGCAATGACGACAACGGCCGGAACGGGATTGGGATTATCGGTTAGATCCCAGATGAGCAGCAGGATAAGCAGCGGAACGACAATACCGAGCAAGATGGCTTGAACCACATGCTGAGCGGTACGAAAGACCTTGGTAGAGTTGTAGCTCTTGCCCAGAATCAGCCTATTGAGATCCACCGTCATCTCCTTCTTACTGACGCACCCCATAGCAATAAAGAGGGCCGCAAGCGACCCTCCCCATTGCATTATGCAATCAAATACTGTGTTTTACATCAAGCCATCGATGAACGGTAGCTTAGGCGCTGTACTTGTTTGCCTCGCCGAAGGTGCCGGCCTCGACAATCCAGCCGTCCTTCATGATGACGTCCATGTTGTCGGTGTTGAGCACGTGGATGTCGGCGGCGACGTCACCGTTGACGACCAGCAGGTCGGCGCACTTGCCGGCCTCGATGGAACCGGTCTCGTCCTCGATGTGGCACATCTTGGCACCGTTGAGGGTAGCGCAGGTGATGGTCTCGACCGGGGTGAAGCCGATCTTGTCGACGAACTCGTACATCTCCTCGATGGAACAGGTGCCGTACGGGGTGACGAAGGAGAAGGAGTCGGAGCCGATCGTCATGACGACGCCGCGCTTCTTGGCCTCGCGCAGGCAGTCGTAGTTGCGCTGCAGCTCCTTCTCGACCAGGGTGCCCTCGTACTTGTCGTGCAGCTCGGGGACGTAGACGGGCGGATAGGTGGCGTACCAGGTGGGCAGGAAGGCGATCGTCGGGGTGAAGAAGGTGCCCTGCTCGGCCATGAGGTCCATGGTGCGCTCATCGATATCGAAGCCGTGAATCAGCTGCTCGCAGCCAAAGCGAACGGAATCGTAGGCAGCGGCGTGGTTGTTGTAGCAGTGGCTCCACACGGGGATGCCGACCATCTTTGCCTCTTCGACCACGGCCTGAATCTCCTCGGAGCAGTAGTGCTGGTCGCGGCCGGAGTCCCAGCGCCAGATGCCGCCACCGGTAGCCCAGATCTTGATGGCATCGGGGTTCTCGCGCAGGCGACGACGGACGGCCTTGCGCAGATCCCAAGGACCGTCGACCTGATCGCCCCAGGGGTGCGATTCCTTGTTGAGCTCTTGGCTGCAGTGGTGGGAGTCGCCGTGGCCGGCAACGCGGCAGAAGCCAAGGCCGGTGGCCAGAACGCGCGGGCCCTTGAAGACGCCCTTGTCGATGCAGTCACGAATCTGGATACCAAAGCGGCCGATCTCGCAGACGGTGGTGAGGCCGTGGGTGAGACAGTCGTAGGCCTGCTTGACGGCGACGGCCTGCTTCTCGAGGAGCGGCTGCATGACCCAGTCTGTGTCATCGTCGGTCAAGTTGCCCGAGAAGTGCAGGTGGGTATCGATCAGGCCGGGAAGGACGGTCTTGCCGGCGGCGTCGATGACCTCAACGCCCTCGGGAAGGTCCTGCATGGCGCCAGCGTACTCGATCTTGCCGTTGTCGTCGACGAGAACGAGGGAGTTCTCGACCGGCTCGGCACCGGTACCGTCGATGAGCTTGCCGCCAACGATTGCATACTTAGTGGACATGGTTCCTCCTTATGGATCCATATAGTGGGCGAGGCCGTGTTGGGTTAAGGCCTCACAAAGCTACCCAAGTGGTGCCGGGTTCGGTGCGCGGAAGAGAGGGTCCCGCGCACCTGATCCGCCCCGGCTCGGCGTTACTTTTTGCGGGAATTGGTGAAGGCCATGAGAGCCAGGCCGACGGCCAGCCAGCCGATCACGATGCTCCACTCCACCATGTTGAGGGAGGCGGGAGAGAACGGAATCACGAGCAGGCCGATGATGATGGCGCAGGCAGCGATAGCGAGGCCGATGCCAAACTTGCCGCCGGGCACCTCGTAGGGACGAGGCAGGTCGGGCTCAGTGAAGCGCATGCGCAGGCAAGCGAGGGCGACCATGCCGCAGGAGAAGATGAAGGCGAGAGCCGACACGTTGGTCAGAGGGATGAGCATGTTCTTGCCCAGGAACGGACCGACGACGGTGATGACGCCCAGAACGACACAGGCAAGCTTGGGAGCGCCGGACTTGGGGTCGACCTCGGCGAACTGCTCGGGCAGCTGGCCCTTGCGGCCCATGGCGAGCATGATGCGGCTCGTGGCGCCGTAGAAGGAGTTCATCGGGCCCATGGGTCCAAGCGTGGCGATGACGAGCATGGCCAGGTACAGAAGCATGTTGATGCCCTTGAGGCAGGCAAGCGCGGGAACCGGGCTCTTAACAAACTCATGCCAGTCGAGGATGGTGCCGAACGAGTAGATGCAGACCATGTAGAAGCCGCCGGCGGCCAGCAGGGCCAGGGAGATGATCTTGCCGAACTTGTTCCAGTTGAGGCCCTCGGCTGCTTCCTCAGCCTGCTGAGGAATGGTGTCGAAGCCAGCGTAGAAGAACGGGGTCAGAACCAGGACCGACACGATGCCGGCAAACAGGCTGGAGCTCTCGGTAGCGGCCTTGCCGCCGCCAGCGCCGGTGACCTGGGAGAACACGGGCATGGCATTGTCCGGCGAGCCGGTGAACAGCGAGACGCCCATGGCGAGCAGCATGCCGCAGAGCAGGGCCTTGGTCAGGAAGGCCTGGAGCTTGGCAGCCGAGCTGGCACCGCGGAAGTTGAGGAAGATGACGTAGACTGCAAAGCCGAGCGCGATCAGCGTCGGGAACAGGTAGACGTCGGCCCCCAGTATGGTGTAGAGCTTGACGGCGCGCAGCCACTCAAGGCCGGGCAGGCTGCCGAACATCTCGGACACGAGGGTCGAAATGGCGATGGCCTCCCACGGGCACAGGATGCCGTTGCCCAGGGCCAAAAGCCAACCGGTGATGTAGCTCAGCGTACGGCCAAAGCTACGATCGACATACTCGACGATGCCGCCCGAGATGGGGATAGCAGCCGT
The DNA here is from genome assembly GCA_031295385.1 of Collinsella sp. GTDB lineage: Bacteria > Actinomycetota > Coriobacteriia > Coriobacteriales > Coriobacteriaceae > Collinsella. The sequence continues at coordinate 257,698 of JAUMOL010000007.1, read as the reverse complement.
GAGCTCACCGAAAACAGCTCCGACGGGCACGAGGAAGATTGCACCCAAGAGGAATGCGATCATAGCGGGAACGGGACCGCCGCCCACGACCATCCAGTCGCCGACCTGCAGAACCCAACCGGTACCGATGATGGCACCGAAACCGATGGTGAAGAAGTTCCAGAGCGAAAGCGTTTTCTTCATTCCGCCGTTATCCTCGACTGCAACTTCTGCGTTCTTGTCCGCCATTGTTCCCCTCCTTTCCTTTTTGACGCCCCTTGACGTCACCCCTTGCGCGGTCTGTTTTGCCGCGCTCTTTTATTTCGTGGCTTTAAGATACGGCCTTGGCGCAGCAGCTCCGCTTGTAGCTCGACCGAAGGCAGAACTGCAAAACGAGCGGCGCCGTTTTTGGGACGAACGGCACGGTTTGCCGCTCATTGTTGCCGCCCGTCCGACGGGCGTACGCTCATCGGACGCATATAGAGATGTTTTTGAGGCCGTGTGTTTTGCGCCTTTCGTACCGTTTACCGAGCTTTTGACGCGCGGACCCATTTGTTGCACATCTTTTTTGTAGGATGGACAGGTTATACATGAGACAAGGCGGTACGAATGGCATACGGATACAACGACGGTGATCAACGGCGACAAAGCGTTCGCCTTGCTGGCCGTACCACGCCGACGCCCGGAAGTGCCACAAGCAGCAATCCGCAACGCCTCCAAGAGCAACCCAGGCCTTCGTCTCGGCAGCAGGCAAGCAGAACGCGGCAGAGTGGTCGTCCGAGCACGAGCACGAGCGCGCAGCAAGATGGCCGCTTGGGCGCGCGCACTCGACAGCGCCAAGCCGAGGTTCCGCAACTACGCCGCAACGGCGCACGTCAGCCCGGCATCCATCTCAACCGCTTCTTTTCGCATCCCCAAGGTGAACGCGACGGCAAGCCTTACCGCTCGACATCGCACGTGAATGCCCCCGCCCTGCCGGCCCGTCGACTTCGCCTCGCACTGTGCTCTATCCTTACCTGTCTGGTCTTTGTGCTTATGAGCTCCTGTATGTCCCACGGCTCGGCCGGTCTCGAACCCACCGCCGAGGACAAGCTGCTCAAGGCCCCCGTCGCGCCCGGTTATTCTTTCGCCTTTTCGACCCCGCGCTCGCAATGGCAAGCCGGCACGATGCCCCATATCTATCAGATCGACCCCGCGTGGTCGGAGCTGCCTTACGCCGGCGGCACCATCCGCCAAAATGCCTGCGGGCCTACGTGCCTCACCATGGTCTATATCTTTAAGACGGGACGCACCGATATGACCCCCGTCGATATGTGCGCGCTTTCCGAGGTGGGCAATTACGCCCCCACCGGTGCAACCGAATGGTCGTTTATGACGAGCGGCGCGTGGCAGTTGGGACTTAACGGAACGGAGCTCCATAACGATCGCGACTCGATGACTCAGGCGCTGCGTTCGGGAGCGCCCGTCATCGCCGCCGTTCGGCCGGGCACCTTTACCAACGTGGGCCACTACATTGTGCTTTACGGTATTGACGACGCCGACCAGATTGGCGTCTACGACCCCAACTCGGCCAGCCGCAGCGCCCGCCGCTGGGGCGCCGTAGAGGTCCTCAACGAAATCGAAGCCATGTGGGCTTACTACTAGCCATTGGGGACATAGTCATTGGGGACAGACTTAAATGAGTGCTCGTTGGGGACAGCCTTTAAGGACTGTCCCAAGCTGGGCTTATAGGACATAATGTGTGTCCCGATAGAACATCCGTTTCCATCCATTAATCCAGCCAGAACGGGTACGGGCCCCTGTGGTGGAGGTCCTCCCACACGGCCCTGTCGCCCCACTCCGGCCCTCCGTCCTCGCGCGACGGCGAGGCGGAGTAGACGCTGAACAGGAAGTCGATGTCCGCGTCGGTCGGCATCGTGGCGAGCTTCTCGCGCGCAGTCCTCGCGTCCCCCGAGTGCGCGTGGCACCACCAGAACACCGCCTTCACGCGCTTGACCGACGTCAGCCCCCGGTGGTTGCGCAGGACGGCCCTCAGCTGCGAGTTCACCCCTCCCTCGATCATGTTGTTGGTCGACGGCAGCGGGCCGGCCTTGGCCAGGGCGGGGTCGAGGTAGGTGAACAACAGCGTCCCCGCCGACACCAGAGACGACAGCGACGAGCGCGCCCGCCTCAGCCTCTCGTGGGTGCAGGCCCTCCTGCCGTCCACCACGGTCCTGTCCTCCAGGAAGTCGGCCCAGAACCCGCACCAGTCGAGGTAGCGCTCGACCCAGAGCTCGGCCTGGTACAGCGTCTCGATGCCCATGAGGTCGCGCGCGATGAGGTAGAGCTCGCGCCCCGCCTGGAGCTTCGGCCGCGTCGTCGTGTAGCGCTTGACCTGCGAGAAGGCGTGGAAGGTGCACCTCTGGACCCTGGTGCGCGGCCAGGTCTCGCGCACGGCCTTGGCGAACCCGCTCCCGCCGTCGGTGACGACCACCTCGGGCGCCGGGATCGGCGCCATGAGGGCCGACCACGCCCTCGAGTTCTCCGACCTCGCCATGTACCAGGAGACCACCCTCTCGCCGCTGCAGCATATGAGCACCACGAGGTCGCGCGCGACCCAGATCCCGTCGACGTAGAGCACGCGGTGCAGCTCGCCGTCGGGGACGGGCATGGGCCAGACCTCCCAGAACTCGGCCGTCCTGCGCCTGAAGGAACGCCCGCCGCCCGGCATCGCCGCCTGGGAGTCCTTGGAGAGGAGCCACCCGAGGAACTCGTCCAGCCTCGTCGCCGTGTCGTCGTACCTCACCGTCGTCGACGCGCCGCAGGACGTGCACCTCCACCGCTGGGACCCCGATGAAGTCCTGCCGTTGCGCTTGGTCCGACCGCCGCAGTAGGGGCAATAAACGGCCTTCATGGGCACCTCTTCCGAAAGGGTATTTAACGGTTCCGGAAAAGGTTATCTACCTGCGGGAACGATAGGCAACCGGACACACATTCTGTCCGAGCGGTTAAAAGCGGGCACGGAATTTAAGCGGCTGAAAAAGGGGCATCGACCTGCGCCGATGCCCCCAACGTGGACACACATTATGTCCTATAAGCCCCAAGCTGCCGGCAGGAAAGGAACGTCCCCAAGTGCCGGGTTGAAACAAAAGCCCCGCAGTCGGAGCGGACTGCGGGGCTCATGAAGAGAGGCTAGTTTGCGGGCGTCTTGCCTGGCGCCCACGAGAGAGGCAACAGAGTAGAGACTACTCGTGGATGCGGGTACCGGAGAGGCCGGCCATGGTCTCGGCGGCCTTGTCCAGGGCGCCGATGATGCAGGTGCGGCCCTTGCGGGAACGGGCGAACTTGATGGCAGCGCGGACCTTGGGCTCCATGGAACCCTTGCCGAACTGACCCTCGTCGGCCAGGCGCTCGGCCTCGTCGGCGGTGATGTCCTCGAGCTCCTCCTGGTTGGGCTTGCCAAAGTTGATGGCGACATGCTCAACGGCGGTCAGCAGGAACAGAACGTCGGCGTCGCAGTCCTCGGCCAGCAGCTCGCCGCCCAGGTCCTTGTCGATGACGGCGGGAACGCCCTTGTAGCAGCCCTTGTTCTCGTAGTCGCGGACGACGGGGATGCCGCCGCCACCGCAGGCGATGACGATGAACTCGTTATCGAGCAGGTTGAGGATGGAGTCAGCCTCGACGATCTTCTTGGGATCGGGGGAAGCGACGACGCGACGCCAGCCGCGACCGGAATCCTCGACGAAGACCTTGGAGGGATCCTCGGCCATGAACTCCTTGGCCTGCTCCTCAGTGTAGAAGGGGCCGATCGGCTTGGTCGGGTTCTTGAACGCGGGATCGTCCGGGTCGCACTCGATCTGGGTGACGACGGTGGCGGCGTGCCAGCGCTTATAGCGCTTGTGCATCTCGCGGCCGATGCCCTGCTGCAGGTGATAACCGATGTAGCCCTGGGACATGGCGCCGCACTCGGGCAGCGGCATCTCGGGGGTGCCGATGGCGTCGTGGGCAGCGGCGAAGGCGTTCTGGATCATGCCAACCTGCGGGCCGTTGCCGTGGGTGATGATGATCTCGTTGCCCTGCTCGATCAGGCCGAGGAGAGCGTGAGCGGTGTTGCTCACGGCCTCGATCTGCTCAACGGGGTTGTTGCCGAGGGCGTTGCCGCCAAGGGCGACGACGATACGATCGGGCTTGCCAAGAGGCTTAGACATTGCTGGAATCCTTTCTGTAAAAGGCCTACAACCCATTAATAACCCGCGCCCGTGCGATACGCGAGTTTATTAAGGTTTATATTCTCTTTATCGCTCATTTTATTCATTTTGAAAATAGTTGAACGGTGAACGGTCGCTTTTACCCGCTCAGCGTAAAGAAACCCAGCTCAAGCATATCTACGTCATTTACGTGCAACTTTATTTTAATAGAGCAGGGATTAGACCAGATTATGCAAACTATATCTTTGCTAAACATAAAACAGACAGCGCAAAATCTTACTCGCACTATACGAGATTCTATGCACTTATTGGACGAGTATGCAGCCCTGCAATAACATGGCGTTTTTCATCCAACTTAAGGAATAGACGAGTGCCTTTGCCGCGCGTCGGCCGGCAGCCGGCGAGCCGTCTCGTCGATTGCCGCTTCCAGAAAATCAAAAACTGATATTGCGCGCGCAATTGCGGCATGGTACTTTAGCGAAGAACAGCGCGGGCTGGGGCGACAGAGATCTGTCGTGAAGTTTGGGTTCGGCGACCCCGCCGCTGTCTTCTCCTTATCCGCCAGCGAACCCCTTGAGCGACGGATTGAGGAGGTCCTTACTATGACAAAAATGCTCAAGATCACGCTGAATGGCGAGACGTTTCTCGCCGATATGCTCTGGGACAAGGCCCCCGAGACATGCAAGCTGTTCGAATCGTCCTGTCCGGTCGAGTCACGTATCTTTTCGGCCAAGATCTGCGATGCCGAGGTGACGTATCCTGTCTCGGGCCCCATCGCCAATTACGAGCACATCGAGAACCCCGTCTTTCACGAGCCAGCGGGCGCCGTGAGCTGGTATGGCGGATGGTCATCAATCTGCATCTTCTTTGACGTCTGTGAGCCTTTTGGCACCTGCAACATGTTCGCCCGCATCTGCGAAGCCGACCGCGAGCGCTTTGCCGCCGCCTGCCGCAATGTCTGGGACAACCAGGGCATGTGCATCAAAAACGAAATCGTCGAGATCGAAGCGGAGGCCTAAAGATGATGGATATCAACACCCTGCTCGCACTCGACCTTGCCGAGTACACCACTGCACTTGAGGCCCTCGCCGACCAAATGATGCTCGAGGAACCGCGCGATATCGACTACATGCGCCGCCGCAAGCTTGACACAGGCCGCGAATTCGCCGTCTGGAACTTCACCGTCGGCTACTGCATGAACGCGGCCGACTCCCTCTCCCTCCTGCGAGCCCAGGCCAACGAAAACGCCAACGACGGCACCGCCGACCTCGCAACGATCAACAACAGCGCCGCGCGCCTGTGCGACTGGTTCTCGGGCGCCTTCGACGTCACCGGCAAAATGGATGACACCACGGCAATCCTCGCCCACAGCCGCGACCTCTACGCCCAGGTAGAGACTCACGAACAGTTTGCAGCCCTCACCCGCGCCACCGAGCGCTATCTGGTCCAGCTCCAATTTTGGGTCGACCGCCAGATTCCCTGGCCGGCCATTAGCGACCTCGTCCACGGCTACCGCCTACGCACGGAGTCCGGCGAGACAAGGTAACCAAGCAAGCAGCACCGACAACACCCCACCATCGGGATCCAAAGTAAGAATCAGAGGGCTGGAGACGCACCCAACAGCGTCCCCAGCCCCTTCGCATAGTAGAGCACTGTTTCAGTGGCTTTGAGGCCTATTCGAACCTTTGCTATCTCCCAATTTTTGTATATTTACGACAATATTATCTGCCAATTTTTGTATGATTTTAGGCGATTCTATCTGTCAATTTTTGTCATTTGGGGGTTTAATGCTACGCCGTAAGGTCACTGATAGGCTTTTGAGCTGGAAGAATAACTCCAATAAGGCATTACTCGTTACTGGTGCGCGTCAGATTGGCAAGAGCTATGCGATTCGCGCGTTTGGAAAAAGCAACTACGCTTCGTATTTTGAGGTCAATTTACTACTCGATGTCGAAGCAAGGAATACACTTGTTGGCGCAAAGAACTCCGTTGACTTTATCAACCGCGTAGCCCTTCTTGCGGATGCGCCGCTTGTTGAGGGCGATACGCTTGTCTTTGTCGATGAGATTCAGGAGTATCCGCAGATCGTTACACTCATGAAGGCGTTGGTCGAGGATGGGCGCTTTAGCTATGTCTTCTCGGGGTCTATGCTTGGGACTGAGTTTAAGGGGATCTCTTCTTTTCCGGTGGGGTATGTAGAGCACATTGTTATGCGCCCGATGGATTTTGAAGAGTTTTGTTGGGCAAACAGCGTAAGCGAGAATGTGCTTGCAGGCATTCGCAGCTGCCTTGTCGAGAAACATCCTGTCGAAAACTATATTCATGAGGCGATGCTCAAGAACTATAGAGCCTATATCGTTTGCGGCGGCATGCCGGAGGTCGTTCAGAATTATATTGATTCGGGTTATTCGCTCGTGAGCACACGTGAGCTTCAAACTCAGCTGGTCGATCAGTACAAAAGCGATATCTCAAAATATGCATCGACTCGAGCGTTTAACGTTCGGTCGATTTTTGAGCAAATTCCCGTTCAGCTTGAGGCGGAGTCTCATCGCTTTGTTGTTTCGTCTCTGGGTGAGGGAGCTCGCCTTAAAAAATATGAGCAGGATTTCCTGTGGCTTGTTAACGCAGGTGTTGGATTGATGGTCGCCAGGGTGACGGAGCCACGGAGTCCTCTCAAGAGGACGGAGAAAACGACAGCCTTCAAACTATACGAGTCTGATACAGGCATGCTCGCATCGCGATACCCCGGCAGCACCGCACGCGCTGTCTATCTTGATATGAAAACTCCCAACCTTGGTGGTCTCTATGAGAACGTGGTCGCGCAGGAACTCGTTGCCCTCGGGGCGGATGCATGGTACTACCAAACGCGTGAGGTCGGTGAAGTTGACTTTGTGATCGAAGGCGTCCACGGTCATGTTGTCCCAATCGAGGTCAAATCGGGCAAGAAAGTTCGAGCGCACGCGGCCCTCGATCGTCTGATGAGTGTGGGCGAGTACAAAATTCCCGAAGCCGTTGTACTAAGCCACGAGAATCTCAGCAAAGAGGGCAAGGTTCTGTACGTTCCAATCTACATGACGTTTTGTCTCGATGAGTTTATGGAAAAGGATGACCCCAATAACGATTTCTCGTTCGCACCCATATCTCTCTAGCCATTTGAATCCGCAATCCAGCCCCGTCCCCTATCCATCCCCAAAGTGACGCGTGGTTTCGCGGCAAAGCCGCGAAACAGCGAAGGGGACGGAATACCCGACCAGCCACGTCCTTCATCAGCCCACACAATCCGAGGACGTAGTCGTAGCAGGATCTGAGGGCTGACCTTCGCGGACACTCCGCACGGACGAAAGAACCCCCGCCGCACGTAGTGCGCAGCGGGGGTTCTTTCATGTCCGAGGACGTCCGCGAAGGTCAGCCCTCAGATCCTGCGGTGGGAGACCTAGGCCTCGTTGTACACCGTCTTGAGCTTCAGCAGGTGAGCGTAGCGGTCCATAGCGGCCTGCTCGTTCTCCTTGAAGAGCTCCTCGGCGCGCTCGGGGAAGGAACGCGTCAGCGAAGCGTAACGAGCCTCGTTCATCAGGAACTCCTGATAACCGCCCGCGGGCTCCTTGGAATCGAGCGAGAACTTCTTGCCGGCAGCAGCCTCGGGGTTGAAGCGGAAGAGGTTCCAATAACCGCACTCGACAGCCTTCTTCATCTCGGCCTGGCAGTTCTGCATGCCGCCCTTCTTGATGGAGTGCATCTCGCAGGGGCTGTAGCCGATGATGAGGGACGGGCCGTCGTAGGCCTCGGCCTCGTGGATGGCCTTGAGGGTCTGAGCCGGGTTGGCGCCCATGGCGACCTGCGCCACGTAGACGTAGCCGTAGCTCATGGCAATCTCGGCCAGGGACTTCTTCTTGGTCACCTTACCGGCAGCGGCGAACTGAGCGACCTGGCCCAGGTTCGAGGCCTTGGAGGCCTGACCACCGGTGTTGGAGTAAACCTCGGTGTCGAAGACGAAGACGTTGACGTTGTGGCCGGAAGCCAGGACGTGGTCCAGGCCACCGAAGCCGATGTCGTAGGCCCAACCGTCGCCGCCGAAGATCCAGAAGGACTTCTTGGTGAGGTAAGCCTTGTCGGCGAGGATCGCCTTGGAAGCGTCGCAGCCGCACTTCTCGAGCTCGGCAACGTAGGCAGCGGCAGCGGTCTTGGAAGCCTCGGCGTCGTTGACGGAGTCGATCCAAGCCTGGCCGGCAGCCTTGAGCTCATCGGACGGGCCATCGGCAGCGATGATGTCCTGGGTAGCGGCGATCAGCTTCTTCTGGACGGCCTCGTAACCGACGGCCATGCCCAGACCGTGCTCGGCATTGTCCTCGAACAGGGAGTTATTCCACGCCGGGCCGTGACCGTCCTTGTCCTTGCAGTAAGGAGCGGTGGCAGCGGGGTTGCCCCAAATGGAGGAGCAGCCGGTGGCGTTGGAGATGAACATGCGGTCGCCGGCAACCTGGGTCACCAGACGTGCATAGGCGGTCTCGGCGCAGCCGGCGCAGGAGCCGGAGAACTCCAGGTAGGGCTGCTTAAACTGGCTGCCCTTGACGTTGGCCGCGATGAGCTCCTTCTTCTCGGAGACGTTCTCGACCATATAGTCCCAAACGGGCTGCTGATCCATCTCCTGCTCGGTGGGAACCATCTCGAGGGCGCCCTTGGGGCAGACCTTGACGCAGTTGGTGCAGCCCATGCAGTCGAGCGGGGACACGGCCATGGTGAACTTCATGCCCTTGGCCTTGGGGCCCATGGCGTCGAGCGTGCGGGTAGCCTCGGGCGCGGCGGCAGCCTCGTCCTCGGTCATCGCGAACGGACGGATGGTGGCATGCGGGCACACATAGGCGCACTGGTTGCACTGGATGCACTTGGTCTCGTCCCAGTGAGGAACGACCACGGCGACGCCGCGCTTCTCGTATGCGGAGGCGCCCAGCTCAAACTGGCCGTCGGCACAATCGACGAAGGCGGAAACGGGCAGGCTGTCGCCATCCATGCGATCGATGGGCTCGAGCAGGTTCTTGACCTGCTGGGCGATGGCGGACTTGGTCTCCTCGGAGAGCTCGACGGGAGCGGCGTCCTCGGCGGTAGCCCAGTCGGCCGGAACCTCGAACTTACGGAAGGCGGTAGCGCCGGCATCGATGGCCTTGTGGTTGGCGTCGACGATGGCCTGGCCCTTCTTCATGTAGGACTTGGTGGCCGCGTCCTTCATGTACTGCAGGGCGTCCTCGGCGGGCAGAACCTTGGCCAGCGCGAAGAAGGCGGACTGAAGCACCGTGTTGGTGCGCTTGCCCATGCCGACCTTGGCGGCCAGGTCGATAGCGTCGATCAGGTAGACGTTGACGTTGTTGTTCGCGATATAGCGCTTGGCCACGGCGGGCATGTGCTCGGCGAACTCCTCGTCGCTCCACTGGCAGTTGACCAGGAAGGTGCCGCCCGGCTTGACGTCGCGGACCATCTTGAAGCCCTTGACGATGTAGCTGGGGTTGTGGCAGGCGACAAAGTCGGCCTTGGTCACGTAGTACGGCGAGCGGATCGGGGAATCACCAAAGCGCAGGTGCGAGACGGTGACTCCGCCGGTCTTCTTGGAGTCGTACTGGAAGTAGGCCTGGACGTACTTGTCGGTGTGGTCGCCGATAATCTTGATCGAGTTCTTGTTGGCGCCGACGGTACCGTCGCCACCCAGACCCCAGAACTTGCACTCGATGGTGCCGGGGGCTGCGGTGTTGGGCGCATCCTCGGCCTCGGGCAGGCTCAGGTTGGTCACGTCATCGACGATGCCGATGGTGAACTCGCGCTTGGGCTCGTCCTTCTTGAGCTCCTCGAAGACAGCGAACGCGGACGCGGGAGGCGTGTCCTTGCTGCCCAGGCCGTAACGGCCGCCGACGACCTTGATGCCCGTCTTGCCGGCCTCGTAGAGAGCGGAGACAACGTCCTGGTAGAGCGGCTCGCCGATGGAACCCGGCTCCTTGGTGCGGTCCATGACGGCAATCTTCTTGACGGTCTCGGGGAGAACGTCGACGAAGTGCTTGATGGAGAACGGACGGAACAGGCGAACCTTGACCAGGCCGACCTTCTCGCCGTGAGCGTTGAGGTAGTCGATGACTTCCTCGAGCACGTCACAGAAGGAGCCCATGCACACGACGACGCGATCAGCATCGGGAGCGCCGTAGTAGTTGAACAGGCCGTAATCGGTGCCGAGCTTCTCGTTGATCTTCTTCATGTAGCCCTCGACGACGGCGGGAAGCTCGTCGTAGACCTTGTTGCAGGCCTCGCGGTTCTGGAAGAAGATGTCGCCGTTCTCGTGGCTACCGCGGGTATGCGGGTGCTCAGGGTTGAGCGCGTGATCGCGGAAAGCCTGGACAGCGTCCATGTCGCACATCTCGGCCAGATCCTTGTAGTCCCACATGGCGACCTTCTGGATCTCGTGGCTGGTGCGGAAACCGTCGAAGAAGTTAAGGAACGGGGTCTTACCCTCGATGGCGGCAAGGTGAGCCACCGGCGAGAGGTCCATGACCTCCTGGACGTTGCCCTCGGCGAGCATGGCGAAACCGGTCTGGCGACAGGCCATGACGTCGGAGTGATCGCCAAAGATGTTCAGGGCATGCGAAGCGACGCAACGCGCGGAGACGTGGAAAACGCCCGGGAGCTGCTCGCCTGCGATCTTGTACATGTTCGGGATCATCAGGAGCAGACCCTGAGAAGCCGTGTAGGTGGTGGTCAGAGCACCGGCACCCAGCGAACCGTGAACGGTACCGGCTGCACCTGCCTCGGACTCCATCTCGACGACCTTGACCGGGGTGCCGAAGATGTTCTTGCGACCCTGGGCCGCCCACTGGTCGACATGGTCGGCCATCGGGCTGGACGGCGTAATGGGATAAATTCCCGCTACCTCGGTGTACGCATACGAAACATATGCGGCCGCCTCGTTGCCGTCCATAGACTTAAACTTACGCGCCATATACCCCTCTCCTCTCATATAGGTATACAGGCCCCGGCGATCGCCGGGATATTGGCGTGATGGGATTTTCGTTGTTGCTTCCAATCATCTGGCAGGCGGACTCAGCAGCAGGTACATGGCGTGGAGAGAAGGCATGCCGAGGCGAGGAGGGCTGCACGCGCTCCACAGGCCCAGCTACCCGTCTTGCACATGACCGAGCGCCGCAAAGGCCGCATGTCGGATGCTCCCGGGCACGCCCCGGCGATGGGAAGCGCCCGCAACGGAAATCCGCATGCGGGTTTATTGTACCCCGCCGTCAGGCCATATTTCGGCAAATATAGGTGGCCGGTAAAGGTTTACCTCGGGTGACTATTGTGCGCCCGGCACCGACGGGCACAGTCCCCTGGAACCCCACAGCAGTTGCGGTGAAATAGGGAGTGTTTTTGCTGTTAACGGCCTTAATCAGTCCCTATTTCACCGCAACTCATTGGGGGATGAGCTAGAGGGCGCCGAGGAGGATGGCGTAGGTGGTGGATTCGCCGAGTTTGAGCTCGTCACCGGGGCTGAGCCGGGCGGAGCGGCCGGGCTCTACTTGAATACACACGCTCGTGGCCCCGTTTACCACCACGGTGCCGTTCGTGGACGACAGGTCCTCGACAAACCATGTGCCAGAATCGTCACACCAGATATGGGCATGGCGAGCCGAGACGTCGTCGCCGACGTCGGTGATGTCGCCCTCCCCCGTTGCCAGCGCGCCGATCTCAACACCTTCCTCACTCGGCTGAATCCAGCGCGGGGCGCTCACCACGTAGCCGTTTTGCACGCGCAGCAGTCCCAGCGGATGCGCCGGCGCGACCTCGTGCTCGCCCGCGACCGAAGATGTGCTCAGCGAGCGCGGCGTCGACGTGGCGCCGCCACAGGTCGCATGAGCGTAGTCGATGGCATAGGTCACCGACGAACGGACATCTGCCGAGCAACCCACGGCGACAAACAGCACCAGGATGGCCTCGGCGCGCTCGGCGGGCATGAGTTCAGCCGCCTGCGACAGGCGCTCGAGCGCATTGCGATAGAGATTCGTGTCCTGGTGGCATTCCTCGAGCGCCCGCACCATGGGCTCGCCAGCGGGGCCGCACACCATATTGGTCACGGCCGCGGCGTCCATGGGATTGCGACGGCGCAGGGCCAGCTGCGACATAATGCGCGCGGCCGAGGTACCGTAATCGGCAAAATAACGTTCCTGCAGCGTGCCGACCGGCGCGCGCACGATAAAGCGCGAAACCCAGGAGCGATCGGCGGCACGGCTCTGCGGACTGCGGCCGTCGGCGAGCGGGCGGCTCGAGAGCACCAGGCCGCACAGTTCGATATGGCTCAGGTGCGCGGCGCGCTTAAAGATGTCAAACATTGCCCCGCACGGGGTGAGCTCAGCTTGAGAAGCCATGGCTTAGCCCTCCTTGGTCGCAGAGATCGTGTCGGATACTTCGGCCGACCCGCCAAAGGCGCGGGCAGCCGCGGCTCCGCCGGCAAGCGGCGTCGCCATGGGAATTTTCGCACGTCGTGCTGACACGACGGGAAGCTCAAAGGCAAACCCCATCGCCAGCAAAAACCACGTGAGCGCATAGGTTGCAATTATGGCGGCCACCAGGCCGCCCGCCACGGCATGCTGGGAAAACACGGCACATGCGAGTGCGGCCAGAGCCGGAACCTCGCAGGCGGAAAGGGCCAACACGCCCTGCAGGAATCCCGCACGGCGGTCGCGTGCCAAGGCCCCGGCAGCGATGCCCACCATGCTCGGCAGCGCCAACGCCAGCGCGGCGATAATGGCCGGCAGCTTCCCGGACCACATAAGCGGTCCCACGACGAGCGTCACATGGGCGCCTGACGCCAACAGCGCCGCTGATACCACGACCACAGTCCAAAGCACGCCGCATACCGCCGTCGCACCAACCATCGCCGCACGCCGGGCTGTGTGCCCCGATACCTCCATCGGGCACGGCATGAGCGGCTCGGCGCGAAGCGAGCGGGCGACATTTTGCGCATAGTGGTCGCAAAATGCCGAGAGCGCCGCCTCCACCGCAGCCGGCTCGGGGCGATCCTCCTGATGGCAGGACAGGCAGGTCATCACCACATCGAACAGCTGAGCGTCGACAAACGCCAGCGCATCGCGCAGGTCCTCGGAATTTGGATCGAGCCCCAGCTGCTGAGCCTGTTCGGCCGCGGCAAGTGCCACATCGGGCTCGCGTCGCAGCAGTTGCGTCAAGTCGCAGCCGGGCGCGTGGGCGCCGACGGGATAATCGGGCAGCGTATCCATCTTGAGGCGATAAGGGCTGGCGATATCGCGCGTCTTTTTGCGCGAGCCCGAAGTACCCGACGCACCCGGCGCTGCTTCGTACGGCGCGACACCGGCGATGAGCTCGTAGACCGTACTCGCCGCTGCGTAGACATCGATCGCCGGCGACATGCGAAGCGTGCGCAGGTCGGGGATATCGTCGGTGAGCATCTCGGGCGGGGCGTAGGCCACCGTCGCACGGCGCAACGTGGCATAGCGCTCGGTAAACGACGCCTTGCCGCCGGTGCTGGCCACCGCAGAGGCGGGCTCGAGCGCCAGCGATGAACCAAAGTCGATCAAGCACAGGTCGAAGGTGCCTTCGGCAAGCTGTCGGTCGAGCGGCAGGCGCGCCGTGCGCACCATAATATTAGCGGGAGAGATATCGCGATGGACGAACCCCTCGCCTACCAAGCTCATGCGGCAGAGCAGATCGAACAGGTCGCGACCCAGGCGCGCCGCCACGAGCGGCGACAGACGCCCGGCATCGTCCACGGCAAGGCGCGGGCGCAGGCGAGCGAGCGTCTCGCCCTCGACCCACTCCATGACAATCGCGGGCACGCCGTCGACCTCGCCCCACCCGTATAAGCGGGGAAAGCCCTTAAGGCCCGAAAGGGCACGATGGCATTCATATTCCTCGCGAAACGCCGCCTTGAACTTGGTGACCAGCGCCTCGTGGGCGACATCGTCATCAAATTCGTCGCGCGTTGGCAAGATGAGCTGCTTGAGCGCCACGGCCTCGCCCTGCGCGTTGACGGCACGCGTCACACGGCCGATACCGCCGCGGCGCATGGTGGCGTCATCGGCAAACAGCATCGTAAAACGGCGCAGGTAGGAGGGAAGCTCGTCCGTGCCCAGGGCGACGGCCGGCTCAAACCCGTCGACGCGCGCCAGGCGCAGGCCCACCATGGGATCGCGGTTGAGCGACTGGGGTGCCGCAGAAGCGAGATCGTTCGTCATAGGGCGATCGCCGCCACATTGGTGTTGAAGTTGTTGAGCGCGACGTCGTCGTCGCCATAGTGCCCAACCCATTGACACAGGTTGGTATAGCAGCCCCACAGATTGGCATACTGCCGATACCACTTAGATTTGGTCGAGAACCTTTGTCGACCGAACTCGGCACGGATGACAAACATATCGTTGGCCAGGGTGTCGCACGGTCCGGTATCGCCCGTAGCGTTATAGGTCGAAACCACGCTGTTGGCGCGGGCGACATAGCCATCGAGCATGTTGTGTTTGGTCACGAGCCAACTGTGAATACTCTCCTCCTCGGCAGCCGAGAGGCCACCCGAGCCCGCGCCCCCGCCGGTACCGCCGTCCGTCGAGCCACCACTCGAAGATCCACCGCCAGAGGCGGAGCCCGAACCGGAACCGCCGCCCGAGCTCGACGAACCGGTGCCAGAACCGGACCCGTCCGAGCCGCCGGGCTTACCCGTCTGCTGCGTATCCTGCTCTTTCTGCTGCTCCGCCTTGTTAACGACAGAAGCCACGCTGTTATTGGAAAGCTTCGTAATGACCTTGGTGTTGGTGAGCACGATGGTCTTGCCGTTTGCCAGCGTAACCTCGTTGTCCGCTGTTTCGGGACCGTCCGCATCGTCGCCACCAAACACAACGTGCGAGACCACGCTCGCCCACGTATATCCGGTTGTCGTTCCCAGATCGCTCTTGGCCTTGCGCCCTATATGCAGTTCACGCGCAGCATGCGCCTGTACCATGGACGGCACCGTCATGCCGTAAGCAGAAACACCCGCCACGACCAGCACCAGCGAACAAGACAGCAGCACACACGCCCGAGGCGCCAGGACCAGCCGGCGTCGCATGCGCACCGCGGCGCCATGCTTTGTCTGAGTGCCCCCGGGCCGCATGCGTTCTCCTCCAACAAAAACACGCCGCTTAAAAGCGGCGCATTCTTTCATATTCACATTTGAGTGTATCAGCGAACCCAAAAGGCTGCGCAACGAATGGGCAAATACGAGGTGCAGACGGACCCATCCACGCGATAAGCGGATGAAAAGCAGGTTTGTTGCACAACAAATGCATGAACGCGTGCCCAATTATGAGCGCCCCGTGCGGCAGGCCGACGGGACATGCCACGGAGCTGACGCCGCCTAGATCGCGCGGCGGGCCTCGATAGCGCGGCCAAGCGTAAGCTCGTCGGCATACTCCAAGTCGCCGCCCACGGGAAGGCCGCTCGCAAGACGCGATACCTCAACGCCCAATGGCTTGATGGTGCGAGCAAGGTAGCTCGCCGTGGTCTCGCCCTCAATGTTGGGGTTGGTGGCGATAATGACCTCGTGGATGTCCTCGTGGCCCAGGCGCGCCAACAGCTCGCGGATATGCAGCTGCTCGGGACCGATCTTGTCCATGGGGCTGATCACGCCGCCCAGCACATGGTACAGGCCATGGTAGCTGCCCGTGCGCTCGATTGCCTGGACGTCGCGCGGCTCGCCCACCACGCAAATGCGAGTGGTATCGCGCATCGGGTCCTGGCAGATGGAGCACTCGTCGGCCGTGGCGTAGTTAAAGCAACGGCTGCAAAAGTGGACCTCCTGCTTGACCTCCAGGATGGCCTCTGCCAGGCGGCGGGCCTCCTCGGCATCAGCCTCGAGCAGGTAATAGGCGATGCGCTGGGCCGACTTGGGACCAATGCCCGGCAGACGACCCAGCTCATCGAGCAGTTTTTGCAGACTGTGATTCGCACTCATATATATGCGTGTCTTAGAACGGCATGCCCGGGATGTTGAGGCCGCCGGTGATGGCGCCCATCTGCTTGTTGGCGAGCTCGTTGACGCCGCGGACGGCCTCGTTGACAGCAGCCATGATCATGTCCTGCAGCATATCGACGTCCTCGGGGTCGAGCGCATCGGGATCGATGGTGAGGTTGACGAGCTCCATCTCGCCGTTAACGGTCACCTTGACCATGCCGCCGCCGGCAGAGGCGTCGACGGTCTGGGACTTGAGGTTCTCCTGCGCGGCGGCAAGCTGCTCCTGCATCTTGCGAGCCTGCTTCATCATCTGCTGCATGTTCATACCGGCCATAATGGCTCCTTTACGTGCGGCCGCGCAACGAGCTGCAAGGGCAGCCGGGCGCGGCGGGACTTTCAAACTCAAAAATCGTACCACGGCGCGAGGCCAGCAAGCGGGGCGGTCACGCTACCTCAGTCGATATACATGTCCTGAGTGCAGACCGCACCCAATGATTATGCAAAGTTGCATAATTCGCATCTGCATAAGATTGAAAGCTAAATCTTGTAGAGCCGGAATCCGACATTTAATGCGTACCACTAAATGGCTAAATGCCGAGCCACCACTCGAGGTGGCGCTCATGACGGTGGGGTATAATTTGATTGCCATAGACAGCAATTTGGAGGTACCCCATGAATGCCCCCGACGCGCTCCAAAACATCCGCTCAAAACACCCCGCTGCATATTTTGTTCTCTATCTCTTTGTCGGCTGGGCATTGTTGGTTGCCATCACCCATGCTATATCCTTTGGAGCAGAACTGCTAATAGCCAGCTCGGGCCAGCCCGTCGTCAAATGGGAAGCGACCGATGAGTGCACCGACGGAACCCGAACCGTTTACTACAACAGCCCATCCCTCTACCAAGAGTTCAAGGTCAAGATAAAGAACTCCAAGATTGTCGATGCCGAACTAGGCGTTTTCTCGACAATCGGAGCAACCGTCAGCGCCGAGCAAGTCGAGTACACGGACAGCCATGCAACGTATCGTATCGACCTCAGCATCCTAGGCCGACCGTCACGTACCTGTCTACTCGAATGCGATATACGCGGCACCACATTACACATGTCCGAAATACAGATGCGCCCGGACAAAGAGTTCTCTTCTTGAGCAGTATGCCCGCCCGCGCAGCTACTCCACCGGCTTGAAGATGGTGGCCTGGCCGAAGACGCTGCGGATGAGGGCTTTGGCCTCGTCCTCGGTCTGCGGGATGCTCGGGGCTGCGCCCTGATGGCCGAAGGGGCTGCCCGCGCCTGGGTTGGACTCCCAAGGGGCAGCGGGGGCATCCTCCTCTTTGGGGGCAGCTGCAGCGGGCTTGGGCGCGGACGCCGCACCCGGCACGTCGAACGGCGGCAGATCATCCCCGCCGGCATCGGCAGCAAAACCGCCGACCATGGCATCGTCGTAGGGAACCTGCTCGGATTCCCACGGAGCGGACTGCGCAGACGGCTGTGCCTTGGGAGCGGCAGAGCGCTCGGGCGCACGGGGCGCTGGCTCGGTCGGGAGCTTGCCCGTGGCAGGAGCGCCGGCAGGGTTGTCGGAGCGCAGCCAGGGGGCCTTAGCCAGGTCGGATGACTTAGACGCAGGCGCGGCGGCGGGCTTGGGCGCGGGAGCCGGAGCAGCAGATTTGGGCGTGGCGGGCTTAGGCGCCGACGGGGTCGGTGCCATCACCGGCGTCGCTTGCTGCTGCGGAGCGCTGGCGCTCGAGGATGCAGGGGCCACCGAGGACACGGGTTGCGGGTCCGCAGATGCCGCAGCCCGTGCAGATGGAGAATGCTCCTCATGTTGAGGAGCCGGCGTGCCACCCCCATCCAGGACATAGTCGACGGTACGACGACCGAAGACCGCGCAGACCGTCGGCAGGACCACCGATTGCGTATCGGCACGGCCGAGCATCTTGATGGCAAAGGTCGAGCCCGCAGGGAACGAGACGGTGAGCTTGGAGCCGTCGTCGGCCGTGGCGCGGGCGTTGAGCAAAAGCCCTGCGTAGGAAGCCTGACGCGCCTTGACGCGCTCGACGACCTCGGCCCATTTGCGCTGCAGCTCTCCGGCATCCTCGACCGCGGGCGTCTCGACAGCACCGGCGACGGCAACCTGGGCGGCGTTGTTGGGCTTGGACACCGGCACGGTCGATGCAGCAGGCGCGGGAGCCGGAGCCGCAACGGGCTGAGGTGCAGGCGTTACAGGTTTAGGCGCGGGAGCCGGAGCCGCAGACTTGGGCGCAGGCTGGGCAGCCGGAACAGCAGCGCCACGGTCCCAAGGCATGCCACCCTGATGCGCGGACGTAGCAGCGGGGGCAGCGGATGCCACCGAAGTGGCAGCACGGGCGCCCGAAATGAGCGTCGGCTGTTGGGCAGCAGCGGGTACGGATGCTGCAGGCGCGGCGGCCTGAGCAGCAGCCACGCTCGCCGGCACGGCGCCGTTGGCAACCATGGCCTCCAGGCGTGCCACGCGCTCGGCCAATGCCTCAATCGTTAAATCAGCCTCGGGACGCGCCAGACGCGTGCAGGCAATCTCGAGCACCAGGCGCACGTCGCTCGCGCCCCTCATCTCCAGTGCGGCATCGTCGAGCACTGTCAGCACACGAGCCAGGCGGTCGGCAGGATGCTCGCCAAAGGCAGCGGCCTCGGCAGCAAGCGCCTCGGCCTGCTCGGAGCCGCCCTCAAACAGCTCGGCACGGGCACCGGCAACGCAGGCAACATACACGTCGCGCACGTGCGCCACCAGGTCGCGCGTCAGTTCCAGCAGATCGTTACCTTCCTCGACCTGCGCGCGAATAAGCCCATACAGCTCGGCAACATCGCGATCGGCAATGGCGCGGGAAAACTCGCCCAGAATCTGGTCCGAAACCTCGCCTAAAAGCGAGCGGGCGTCGTCCGCATGCACAGAACCGTTGCCAAAGACGCTCAGCTGCTCCAGCGTGGACAACGCGTCGCGCATGCCGCCCTTTGCATGGCGTGCCACGATAGTCAGCGCCTCGTCGTCGTAATCGAAGCCCTCCTGCTCGCACACGTATGCCAAGCGATGCTCGATATCCTCGCTGCCGATGCGATGGAAATCGAAACGCTGGCAGCGTGAGAGGATGGTCTCCAGAATCTTTTGCGGGTCGGTGGTGCACAGCACAAAGATCACGTGTGCCGGCGGCTCTTCAAGCGTCTTGAGCAGCGCGTTGAACGCCGCCGTCGTGAGCATGTGGACCTCGTCGATGATATAGATCTTGTACTTGCCGCGCACCGGGGCAAAGTTGACGGAGTTGATGATCTCCTCGCGCACATTGTCCACGCCCGTGCGGCTTGCGGCATCGAGCTCGTAGACATCCGGGTGGTTGCCCTCGGCAATGAGCTCGCACTCCTCGCAAGTACCGTCGGGCATGCAGCCACTTGCACCCTCGGCGCGCGCTGCCTCAGCATTACGGCACAGCAGCGCCTTGGCCAGAATGCGCGCCATGGTGGTCTTGCCCGTGCCGCGCGGTCCGCAGAACAGGTAGGCGTGGGACAGGCGCCCCTCGGTGATGGCGTGCTCGAGCGTCGAGACGATATGCTGCTGGCCCACCACGGAGTCGAAGGTGAGCGGGCGATACTTTCGGTACAACGATTCCATGGGTGCTCCCCCGGGTATACTGAGTCTTGTTGCCGCGACGGCCATGCGGTCGCACGGCATACTGCATTCATAATAACCCGTACGGCGAGCCCGCCGCGATAGGAGTCTAAAGAGCATGGCAGACGCAGAGAGCAACCTCGTTCCCTCCGAAGCAGCCGACCAGGTTGAGGTCGCGCTCGAGGAGCAGGCCGCGGCCGATGACGGCATCCTGTACCTCAACGAGTACCAGTACGAAAACGACCTGGTCACCGACTTTGCGCGCCTGGTCGCCTCGCCCAGGCGTCGCGGCTCGCTGTATGTCGCCGCGGCAATTGCCGCGCTCATCGGCATCGGCATGCTGGTGGCCGGCGGCAACTGGATCAAGTTTGGCGTCGTCCTGATCGTGTTCGGCGCCTTTTTGGCCTGGTGGAGCAAAAACCTGCACCACACCCTCGCCCGCGACTTTATCGACGCCGTTGAGGCCGACGAGTCCATGGGTGGCCGCTATCGCCGCGTCGCCGCCAACGAGGACGGCCTGATGGTTTGGGGCAAGAGCGGCAAGTCGCAGTTCTTCCCGTTTGACAAGCTCGACCACGTACTCGACGGCGAGCGCATCTTTGTGGCCATGTTCGCCGACCAGGGCGTGACGATCCCCAAGGACACCTTCGTCCGTGGCGATGCCGAGCAGTTCGGTCCCTTCCTCAAGGCCCGCATCAACAAAAAACTCCGCATCGAGACCAAGAAGAAGAAAATGAAGGCCGAGAAGGCCGCCGCCGAGGCCAAGCAGGGCGACAAGCCCCAGGAGACCAAGCGCAAGCAGAAAAAGAACAAGAAGAAGCGCTAAGGCCAAGCCAGACAGGCAGCCTCGCATCCCGTTATCCTCGCCATCTGCCCGAGCGTGCTACACTAGCAGCATCTATGCCACCGCGAACGGCTCGGCTCCGCGCCCGCCGCTCGCAAACGAACTTTAAACGCACGAGGGTTGGCCATGCCGCTTTTCTCGCAACATACCGCCCGGTTCTCGCCGGACGTTCCCTTGGAGGGCACCAGCTCTCGCGAGCTGCTCAAGCGGTACCAGCCGCTCGAGACGCTCGCGACCGGCGGTTTTGGCTCCATCGAGATCTGCCGCGACACGCACCTGCGCCGCCGCGTCGCCATTAAGCGCATCCCCCTTATCAACGGTGCCGGCATGCCCGCCAGCGACATCATGGATGTCCTGCGCGAGGCGCACACTGCCGCCATGCTTCAACATCCCAATATCGTGCAGGTCATCGACTTTACGCACGACACAGCCTATGCCTACCTGGTTATGGAATATGTCGATGGCATGTCGCTGGCCGAGTTTTTACATCGCGTGGACGGCCACTCACTTACCTTTGACGAGGCCGCAGCCATTGCCGATGCCCTGGGCCAGGCGCTCACCTTCGCCCATAGTAATGGCGTACTCCACCTGGACATTAAGCCCGCCAACGTGCTCATCGACCACTCGGGCAATGTAAAGCTCACCGACTTTGGCATGGCGCGACTGTCGTCTGCCGGTGGCTTTGGCGGCTCACGCGGCGGCACCATCGGCTACATGCCGCCCGAGCAGCTCGATATCGAGACCGGCACGGTCGACGAACGCGCTGATGTCTTTGCCCTTGCCTGTGTGATCTACGAGGGCCTGTGCGGCAGCGCTCCCTTTATGGCGGCCACGCCCGCCGACTCGCTCGGCCGCATCATCGGCGGCGCCACCTATCCCAGCGAGCTGATACCACACTTTCCCCCGGGAGCCGAGGCCGCGCTCATGAGCGCGCTCTCCCCCATGCCGCAGGACCGCCCCAACAGCATCGAGGCATTTTGCGACCAGCTCCTTGCCGGTCTGGGCAGCGTGCGCGAAGGCCGTCGCAGCCTGGAGCAAATGGTTGGCGAGCTTTCGGATGACGAGCAGGAGCTCGACGATATCGAGCCGTCGCACTACGAGGGCGACGCCATCGAGGTCGACCCCGCGCTCGGCTGGGCGGGCACGCGCTGGAGCCATGCGCGCGACTACACCATGCGCACTATCTCGGCGCTAACGTGCGGCACCTTTAGCTTTTTGCTGATGCAGACGGCCGGGGTCGCGGCGCTTCCCGGCCTGGTCATTGCGGCTATCGCGATCGGAGCGGCGGCTGGCCTGGCCCCCCAGATTGGCTCGGCCATCTCGGCTGTGGGCTTTTTGGTGCTCATGGCCAACGCCACCATGCAGGCGCAGGGTATCCTGTCGATGTTGCCCGTCGCGGTGATCTTTGCCGCCGCCATGTCCGGTTGGTGGATCGCCTGGGGTCGCACCGAGGCTGCCGCGAGCGCCGCGCTCACCTGTGCACTCGCGCTTGGCTGTCTGACCGGCAATACCTTCCTGGCAGCTGGGGTCGCCGCCGGCGTCGCGTCATTTTGGCTCGGCCCGGCAAGCGCCGCCGCGGCAACGGGCATGGGCGCGCTTTTTGCCCGTCTGGCCACGGTCGCGCTTTCAGCCGGAGGCGTGCTGGGGCTCGGTAACGTTGCCGCAGCGCTGGGAGACCCGCTCCTTTGGGCTGCCTTTGTGCTGGTCGCGGCAACTGCCGCGGCGTCATCTGCGCTGCTCAATGCCCATGCCAAGCGTGCCGATCAGGGCTCAAACCTTGCCGCAATCGCCGCCATCATTGCCACCGGCATCGGCTGCTCAGCGGCGTCCTGTCTTGCACACCATATGGAAATTGCCAGCCTTGCAGCCGCGGTCATCGCCAAGGCGGCGGTTGCGGGAATCCTATCCTCTATAATCGTTGGGATATGCCTATATTTGCTCGGATACCAAAGAACCTATACGGAGAGTGATCTTTCGTGAACTTCCTGAACATCTTCGAGGACCACGTGGCCGGCATCTTCGGTGCCACCCGTGCCCCGTTCTCCTTTAAGAAGCTTGCCAAGCAGGCCGCTCGCGACATGGAGGATCAGACTCTGGTGATCAACGGCGTCAACACGGCGCCGGCACTCTATACCATCCTTATCGCCGCCGACGACGATCCCATGCTCGCCCCGTTCTACCCCGAGCTTTCGCGCGAGGTCCGCGAGTTTGTGAAGGCGCAGGCCGAAAAGCGACGCTATGTCTTTGTCGGCGAGCCCCTCGTGCGCTTTATGATCGATCCGCAGCTGCGCGCCGGCAAGTTCTCGGTCTTTGCCGAGAACGTCGATGCCCCCACGCTCGGCCGCCTGTACGAAGAAGAGCGCGCCTATCAAAACGGCCTGGGCCAGAACAACTCCGCGGCAAGCCGTGCCGCCAGCGCCCCGCGCGCCGGCCAGCAGCAGTTTGCTGCCCCGCAGCAGCAGCGCCCCGCCGCCATGCCCCAGCAGCAGCCGACGCCTCGCGCCGCCGCTCCCGACCCGCTTGCCGTGGCAGACCCCTTCGCGCCTAGCGTCCCCGACCCCGCCGCCGCACCCATCCCGGTGCCTCAGACCGTCTCGCGCGACGCGCTTGCCGGCATGGGCGGAGCCGCCGCGACCGGTGCCGCCGTGGGCCTAGGCGCCGCAGCCGGCATCGCCTCCAACATGGCGAGCACTCGCGCCCCGCAGCGCCCGCTCGCCCAGCTCGTCGACGTCGTGAGCGGCGAGAGCCATAGCATCACCTCCGCACAGGTGACCATCGGTCGTGAGCGCTCAGTTTCCGACATTGCCCTGCGCGACCCCAACGTGTCGCGCCGCCACGCCCAGCTCACCTTTACGGGCTCGGATTGGTCGATCGAGGACCTCAATTCCACCAACGGCACGCTCGTCAACAACCGCCGCATTACGCGCTGCCCGCTGCGCAACGGCGATCTGCTGACGTTTGGCCTGAGCACCTTTGAATTTAGGGGATAGTCGCTTATGAACATCGATATCGTCCTTTTTGCAGGCCGCATCGTCCTGGTCGCCCTGCTCTATATCTTCCTGTTCGCCGTCATGAAGACCGGCGTGGGGCTTGTGCGCGGGCAGCGCCGCGACTCGGCTATCTGGACGATTGATGTGGACAAGGGTCCGCGCGGTATCCGCGGCATCCACGTAGACATGCTCGGCCCCGTCATCGTCGGTCGCTCGCCATCTTCGGACATCTGCATCAACGAACCGTTCGTTTCGGCCTCGCATGCGCGCTTTTCGCTGCAGGGCCCGGCGCTCATCATCGAGGACCTCAACTCGCTTAACGGCACGCTCGTCAACGGCCGCCAGCTCGTGGAGCCCGCGACGCTGCGTGAGGGCGACGAAGTCCAGATTGGCGACGTGGTCATGAAGGTGAACCGTCGATGATCGACGAGGAGAACAAGTCCGCAACTATGACCGAGGCACCGGCCGCCGCCACAGCTGCGCCGGCCCACGCCGCTCCGGCGGGCTCCGCACCCGTGGAACCCGAGGACACCGTGTTCTCCCTGCCTCTTTCGCATGTAACGCATGATATTTCGGATCTCGCCGATAACGAGGACGAAGAGGATGCCGTAGCGGCGCCCATCGGCGCACATGCTGCGGAACAGCCCACAGCGCCCGAAGCAACCCCGGCGCCGGCTCACTTTGCAGAGCCCGTCGCCGCGGCAATCAACGAGAGCGCTGCGGTGTTTGCGGCACCCGAGCCCGCCGCGCCGGCGTTTCCCATAGCCCCGGCATCCGAGGTTGCGCCCGCGTCTACGCCGGCGCCCGAGCCTATAGACGTCAGCCCGCAAGACGACGAGTCGACCGCCCGCGTTTCCGAGGAGTCCGACTCCCCGGACACCGGCGATTCCGAATCAAACGCCGAGACCGACACCGTCTCTCCCGGTGACACCGCCGAAATCGACGTTGCCGCCGTTGAGGCCAAGCTCAAAGACCCCGGCTCGACCATGAGCTTTGAGCCCCTGACCGAGGAGCGCATCGAGACCGACTCGACCTATGATGCCGGCACCACCACGCAACTCATGTGGGGCGCCCGCTCCGACGTTGGCTGCGTGCGCCCGCACAATGAGGATTCCTACCTGGTGCAGTCGCCGCTCTTTTGCGTATGCGACGGCATGGGCGGTCACGCCGCCGGCGAGGTAGCCTCTTCTATCGCCGTCGAGACTATTGCCAAAACGGCCCCGCAGTCCGCCGACGCAGCACGCTTGGCCGCAGCCGTCGAGGCCGCTAACGCCGCCGTAATCGAGGCGGCCCTGAACGGCCTGGGCAAGCCCGGCATGGGCTGCACGGCCACCTGCGCCTACATCGAAAACGACACGCTCGCCATCGCCCATGTGGGCGACTCGCGCGCCTACCTGCTCCACGAGGGCACGCTCATCCGCGTGACCCGCGACCACTCCTACGTGGAGGAGCTCGTGGATGCCGGCGAGATTACGGCCGACGAGGCCCGCGTCCACCCCAACCGCTCGGTCATCACCCGCGCGCTGGGCTCGGATCCCGCCATGTATGCCGACCACTTTACCCTGCACATCGAGGAAGGCGACCGCCTGATTCTGTGCTCCGATGGTCTTTCGAGCATGATTCCCGATAGCGATATCGAGAACATCGCCACGCAGTCCTCGAGCGCACAGATCTGTGTCGACAACTTGGTGGACGCGGCGCTCGCCGCCGGCGGCCACGACAACGTGACCGTGGTGGTCGTCGATCTGGTCGACGACGGCGTCATGCGCGAGGCAAAACGCGTCCGACGCCGCAATGTCACCATCGCCACCGTCTTGGCCCTTGTCTTTGTGCTGGTAGCAGGCATCTGGGCATACACGGGCGTCACCGGCTCCTATTACTTGGGAACCTACCACGGCAATGTCGCCGTCTGGCGCGGCCTGCCCGGCAAGACGCTCGGGGTCGAGCTCCACTGGCTCGAGAGCGAAACCAGCATCAAGCTGTCCGACCTGCCCGAAGACACGCAAAACCGCCTGAAGGCAGGCATTCCGCAAACGAGTGTCGACGATGCGCAGGACACCATTTCCAAGTACCGCCATCAGATTGACGAGGAGCAGACCCGTCAGGTGATTGACGCGCAAACGATTCGCGACAACACCGATCAGGAATCCACCTCCGAGTCAGATTCCGAGAAAACCGCCGAACAGTCAGCCGAGGCCGAAGCCTCCGATAAGAATTAGAAAGGGAGTGCCGCTTATGAGTCGCCGCAACACCGAACTGCTCTTGCTCATCGCCTCGGCGTTCCCCGTCATCCTGCTCTATGCGATGTACGTGCTCGCCGCGGGTGCCACGATTTCCTTTGAGACGCTCGCCGTGCCGATCGGCCTGTTCGCCGCCTTCGCCGCGGCGCATATCGCCGTGCGTATCCTGGCGCCCGGCGCCGACCCCGCCATCCTGCCCATCGTCTTTGTGCTCTCGGGCATCGGCATCACATTCGTGACGCGCCTGGCCCCCGACCTCGCCATCTCGCAGCTCATCATCTTGTTTGTCTCGGTGGCGCTCATGGTGGGAACGCTCGCACTGGTCAAGAACCTCGATGTGGTCATGCGCTACAAGTACACCTTTGGCATTATCGGCATCATCCTGCTGATGCTGCCGATCTTTATCGGCACCACGATCTCGGGCTCCAAGCTGTGGATTCGCATCGCGGGCTTCACCATCCAGCCCGGCGAGTTCGCCAAGGTCTTCATCGTCTTGTTCCTGGCAGGCTATCTGGCCGAGAACCGCGAGCTGCTCTCCATCTCCAACCGCAAGATCCTGGGTCTCAAGATTCCGCGCTTCCGCCTGCTGCTGCCGCTGTTTGCCGTGTGGGGCGTGTGTCTGCTCATCGTCGTCTTCGAACGCGACCTGGGCTCGGCCGTCCTGTTCTACACCATCTTTTTGCTGATGCTCTATGTTGCCACGGGACGCTTTTCGTACGTCATCATCGGCCTTGCGCTGCTGGCCGTTGGAGCCGTGGGCGCCTACAAGTTCCTGTCGCACGTGCAGGTGCGCTTTCAGGTCTGGGTCGATCCGTTTAAGGACGCCCAGGGCCAGGGCTACCAGATCGTACAGTCACTTTACTCGCTGGCTGACGGCGGCCTGGTTGGCGTCGGCATCGGCAATGGCATGGCAAACAACATCCCCGTCGTCGAGTCCGACTTTATCTTCTCGGCCATCGGCGAGGAAATGGGCCTTTTGGGCGGCGGCGCTGTGCTCATCCTGTTTATGCTTTTTGCCGTGCGCGGCCTCACCACGGCCGCCCGCGCCAAGTCCGACCTTGCCGCCTTTAGCGCGACCGGCCTTACGGCGGCCATCAGCTTCCAGGCATTCTTAATCGTTGGCGGCGTAA
Organism: Collinsella sp.; assembly: GCA_031295385.1. Classification (GTDB taxonomy): domain Bacteria; phylum Actinomycetota; class Coriobacteriia; order Coriobacteriales; family Coriobacteriaceae; genus Collinsella. The sequence goes on along the minus strand of JAUMOL010000007.1, from coordinate 230,715 downwards.
CCCGCCTGATCCCGCTGACCGGCGTCACCCTGCCCTTTATGAGCCAGGGCGGTTCCTCGCTGCTGGCGAGCTTTATCATCGTCGCGCTGCTGCTGCGCGCCGGCGACGAGGCAACCGGACGCGAAGCCGAACTCACCGGCACCGGCACCATGGCCGCCATCACCGATGACCAGGTCGCATCCGCCGCCGCCCCGACCGGCACACGTTTTGCCAGCGCATCTTCCTACGGCCACGGCAACCACTCCGCGGGTTCTCGCATGCGTCGTCGCCTGCTCGACACGCCAGAGTCCGGCGTGCTCGGCCGCGTGGCGCTTGCCAACCGTCTGACTCGTGCCGTGTTTGCTTTCACGGCGCTGTTCGCCATCCTTATCGGCAACCTCACCTATGTCCAGGTCATCAAGGCGAAGGACTATCAGGACATGCCGACCAACAACCACACCATCGCCCGCTCCAAGTACATCCAGCGTGGCTCCATCATCACGTCCGACGGCGTGACGCTAGCCGAGTCGCTGCAGCAGGAGGACGGCACCTACGCCCGTTCCTACCCCAACGGCAACATGGCCGCGCACGTGGTGGGCTACGTGAGCCAGCAATACGGCACCGCCGGCATCGAGAGCGTCATGAACGATACGCTCACCGGCTCCAAGGATTACTCCAGCTGGAACAACGCCATCGCGTCGCTCGCGGGGCAGACCCAGCCGGGCAATACCGCCAAGCTCACCATCGACTCGCGCATCCAGACGGCTGCCGAGCAGGCGCTCAAGGGCTTTAAGGGCGCTGTGGTGGTCATGGATCCGCGCACCGGCGCGGTCCTTGCGTGCGCGAGCTCGCCCACCTACGACAACACCAACATCGATGCGCTGCTCCAGTCGGGCGGCGGCGAGGACGGCTCCATGTATGACCGTGCCATGGACGCGCTGTACACCCCGGGCTCGACCTTTAAGGTCGTCACACTCTCCGCGGCGCTCGAGACCGGCACCGCCAGCCTTACCAGCACGTACCAGGCGCCCGGCTCCATGGATATTGGCAACGCGCCGGTCACCAACTCTGCCAACGAGAGCTACGGCACCATCAGCCTGCAGCAGGCCTTCGCAGTGTCGTCCAACGTCGTCTTTGGCCAGGTGGCAAACGAGGTCGGTGCCAGCTCGCTCGTCCAGTTTGCCAACGCCTTTGGCTACGGCCAAAAGCTCGGTCAGGATCTGACCACCGCGGCTTCCATCATGGCCGACCCGTCGCTTATGACCGAGTGGGAGACCGCTTGGGCAGGCGCGGGCCAGCCCGTCGGTATGGACCACACGCCTGGCCCGCAGACCACCGTTATGCAGAATTGCGTGATCGCTGCCGCTATCGCCAACAGCGGCGTGGTCATGGACCCGTTCTTTGTGTCCCAGATACTCGCCCCGGACGGAACCGTGGTTAAGACCACGCAGTCCCGCTCGCTGGGCCAGGCTGTCAGCTCTGCCACGGCCGACCAGGTCAAGCAGGCCATGCTCGCCGTCGTCCAGTCCGGTACCGGCACCGATGCCCAGATTCCGGGCGTCAAGGTTGCCGGCAAGACCGGTTCGGCCGAGATCGGCGGCACCAACGTCAACTCTATGTTTGTTGGCTTTGCACCTTACGATTCACCCACGGTTGCCATCTCGGTAGCCCTGGAGGATTACGACAAACACGACGTCGAGGCGGCCAAGATTGCCGGCATCGTCCTGACCGCGGCGCTCGCCGCACAGGGAGCGTGATGCCCGTGATCAAAGCGGATACTTGTGGCGCGCCGCGGCCGATGAGCTAGCGGCCACGCGCCACACGGCCCCAGCGGCCACACATTTGGTACTACACACATCGTTGAGCGAATAGTTATGTTAGGAGCAGGAATGGAACAGAGGGTCCTCGGGGGAAGATACCTCCTCAAGGATAAGGTGGGAACGGGCGGTATGGCGACCGTCTTCCGTGCACAGGATCAGGTCCTCGACCGCACGGTTGCCGTCAAGATCATGCTGCCGCAGTATGCCGGCGACGCCACCTTCGCCGCCCGCTTTAAGCAGGAGGCCCAGGCAGCGGCCGGCCTGTCCTCCCCCTATATCGTGGGCGTCTACGACTGGGGCAAGGACGGCGACACCTATTACATCGTCATGGAGTACCTGCGCGGCACCGACCTTAAAAGCGGCATCAAGAGCCACGGTGCACTCGATCCCAAGAAGGTCGCACAGATTGGCTCGCAGATCAGCTCCGCGCTCTCGGTCGCACACAAGCACGAGATCATCCATCGCGACATTAAGCCGCAAAACATCATGGTGCTGCCCGACGGCAACATCAAGGTCATGGATTTTGGCATCGCACGCGCCAAGAACAGCCACCTCACGCAGGATAACAACGTTCTGGGCACCGCCCACTATGTAAGCCCCGAGCAGACCCGCGGCCAGGACCTCGGCCCCACCTCGGATATCTACTCGCTGGGTGTCGTCATGTACGAGTGCGCCACCGGCCGCGTACCCTTTGACGGCGACGACGCCATCTCGGTCGCGCTCAAGCAGGTCAACGAGCTCCCCATCCCGCCGAGCCAGATCAACTCTGGCGTCGATGCCGACCTGGAGCGCATCATCCTCAAGTGCATGGAGAAGGACCCGGCAAACCGCTTCCAGACGGCCGACGAGCTGCGCCAGGTGCTCAACAGCTACCTGTCCGGCCGAGCCGTCAACGTCTCGGAGCCCACGCGCGTCATCGGTGCCGCCGGCGACCTGGGTGCCACCAAGACCCGCGAGCTTTCCGACTCAACGCGCGCTATGGTTCGTCCCGTCTCGGGCGTGAGCGGTCAGAATACCGCCCGCAGTGCTGCCTCGGGCTCCACGGGCTCCTACGAGGCTGAGAAGCCTAAGTCCAACAAGAACAAGATCATCGCCGCCGTGATTGCCGCCGTCGCCGTGATTGGCATCGTAGTGGCCTTTGCCACGGGCATGTTCAGTGGCGAACAGGTCACGGTGCCCGACGTGCTGGGCAAGAACCAGGAAACCGCTATTGAGCTGATCAAGAAAGCCGGCCTTGAGGTTGGCTCCGTCGACCAGAGCTACAACGACGATGTCGATGAGGGAAAGGTCGCCGAGCAGACCCCCAACGGCAACACCAAGAAGGCCAAGGGCACGAGGGTGAACCTGGTAATCTCCAAGGGCCCTAAACCCTCCGAGAAGGTTGAGGTTCCGCAGCTCATCGGCCTGACCAAGGACCAGGCCGAGGCTGCACTGGCAAGCGTGGGCCTGAAGGGCAGCGCTTCGGAAGAAGCCAACGAGGCCGAAGAGGGTCAGGTCTTTGAACAGAGCACTGCTGCCGGCAAGGAGGTCGAGAAGGGCACGACCATCTCGTACAAGGTCTCCAGCGGCCCGGACACCACCTCGGTGCCCGATCTGACCGACATGACCGAGGCCCAGGCGCGCAACGCTCTCGACATGGCTGGCTTTGGCGTCGACGTGAGCTACCAGGAAAACGACTCGGTTACCGAGGGCACCGTAATTAGCTGGAACCCCAGCGGCAAGCAGAAGCCCGGTGCCACGATCACCGTCGTCATCGCCAAGAAGTCCGGCAAGGCCAGCGTCCCGGGCAACCTGTACGGCAAGAGCATCTCCGCCGCCGTCACCGCGCTCAACAACGCCGGTTTCTACAACATCAGCTTCTGTGACCAGAATGGCAACCCTGTGAGCGGCAACGAGAATGCCACCGTTACGGGCGTCTCCCCCACCGGTAAGCAATCCACCGACAGCACGATTACGCTGACGGTCGCACTTTCTAGCTCGGGTTCGGGCTCAGGTTCGGGTTCTGGTTCGGGTTCGGGCTCGGGTTCGGGTTCGGGCTCGGGCACGGGCACGGGTAACGATTCCGGTACGACCAACTAGTCGCCACCCCACCGCTCATTCCGGCTCTCACCGCAAACATATTCGCTCACAGGCGCCCGCTTGCTCCCCCAGCAAGCGGGCGCTTTGCATATAGGTAGACGTCGGAGGCCTGCCTTAGCGCCAGCGCATTGCCGGCGCTTATTCGTCAGCTATCGCCGCCGGATCGAGGGGGGGGGAGCGACAAGCTTCTCCATCGTCTTCTCGAGTAGGCTGATGTCGATGGGCTTGGAGGTGTGCGCGGTCATGCCCGCCTCCAGGCTGCTGCGCACATCCTCGGAAAACGCGTTCGCCGTCATGGCGATGATGGGAATGACGGCACCGAGCGGGTTAGCACCCATGCGAATGGCACGCGTCGCCTCCAAGCCATTCATCCTCGGCATCTGGATGTCCATGAGGATGGCGTCGAACTCGCCGGGCTTGACGCTGGCAAAGCGCTCGACAATCGCTGCACCATCGGGGCAGACCTCACAGCTCGCACCGCTCATCTCGAGCAACGCGCTGAGAATCTCTGCGTTGAGCTGGTTGTCCTCTGCGCACAAGAAGCGCATGCCGTTAAGCACAGAGGTATCGGATGTCGGCGTCGCCGTGCTGCCATAGACGCGGCGCACGACGCCCTCGAGCTCCGCCAAGAAGAACGGACGCGAGACGAAGCCATCGGCTCCGGCAGCCACGACGCGCTGGGTGACCTGCCCGCGCAGAGCATAGTCGATGCAGAAGACGAGCGGCCCGTCCTCCCCTGCTGCCTCTCGCAGCGCCGCGATGCTCGCCTCGAGCGCAGGGTCGTCAACACAACCTGCGAGCAGGATGACGTCTGCAATGTGCGCAGCCGCGCCCGCGCATGCGTCCTCAACGCTCTTTGCAACATCGAGGACGATGCCAGCCTCCTCGCAGCGCATGCTGACATTGCGCTCGAGGCGCTGCTCGCCGCACACAAGCAGCATCCGCTCCACGCCGATGTCGTAGCTCGCGTCCTTGTCGATGGCCAAGTCGAGGACGACCGTAAACTTCGAACCCTTACCCGGCGTGCTCTCGACCTCGATGCTGCCGCCCATGAGCTCGACAATGTTCTTGGCGATGGCCATGCCCAGGCCCGTACCCTGGACTTTGTTCGTACCCGAGGACTCCGCGCGGGAGAACGGATCAAAGATGTACTTGAGGAACTCCTCATCCATGCCGATGCCCGTGTCGGTCACCTCGAAAAGCAAGCGCGCATAGTCGGCATCGCCGCTGTTAAGCTCCGTGATGCTGAGCTCGACCTGACCGCCGTCCGGCGTGTACTTGACCGCGTTGGAAAGCAGATTAAGGATGGTCTGCCGCAGCCTCACACCATCGGCAACAAGATACTCGTGACGCAGGTCGTTGACGAAGATATGGAACTCGTGATGGCGTCCCAAGGCCTGGGCACGGATAATGTTGTCAACTTGGTTGATCTGCTCTGCCAAGCTCACCGGCACGAGTTGCAATTCGACCTTGTCGGACTCGATCTTGCTCATGTCAAGGATGTCGTTGATAAGGCTGAGCATGTGATTACTCGAGAGCTTGATTTTCTGGATGTAGTCCGCAAGCTGCTCCGGGCTGGTCGTCCCGTGCTCTATGAGATTTGTAATGCCGACGATGGCATTCATAGGCGTGCGGATATCGTGAGACATGTTGGCGAGAAAATCGCTCTTGGCGTGGTTGGAGGCCTCTGCCTGGGAGCGCGCCACCTGGGCATCGCGCACCGCAAACTCAAGCTCCTCGTTCTTGGTGTCGAGCTCGGCGTTGACGCGCTTGAGACCCTCTGCGTTCTTATGCTCGATCTCGAGCACCTGGCGCTGCTTGGCGCGCAAGACAATGTAAATCGCCACAGCGCATGCTGTCACGAGCGCAAACGCAAAGCCCATGACGAGCTTAACCGTCGTGTTGACGAGCTCAACGGTATTTGTCGCGACATAGCGAGCCGGCACCAGGAAGACGAGCGTCCAATCGGCGCTGTCCATGCGACTCAAGGCGTAGTAGTACTCCTCGTCGTCAAGTACGGCGTTCGAATAAGCGACGCCATTTGCCTCAAGCTCTGCGGCGGCCTTGTCAAAGGAGCTGCCGTGCAGGTACCGCATCTGCTTCAAGACGCTGAAGGCGTTGTGTCCCCTGATCGGGCTGTTGTTGCTGCTGAAGAGTTTGGAGCCGTCGTTGTCGACAACGATGACGTTGTTCGCCCCGTCATATGCCTCGCATGAGAAATAGGGCTCGAGCTCCTCCATATTGCACAGAAGGCCGGCGTAAACGATCTTGGTATCTTGGCCGTCGCCAAGCGACAGACGAACAGGCTGCTCAAGGCGCTCGAGAAACACCATCAAGGTCTTGTTGGTCGTCATCGTAGTGGTCACGTAGTTGATGCGCTCGGGATTGCCAAGCAGATGATCCATCTCCTGCATGGACCCCTTGGGGCCCGTCTGGGTGTAGTAGCGCCCCTTGTCGTCAACCATGATGATATCGGTGCCCTCGTCCCCAAGATTAGCCAAACGGTGCTGCCTCTCCATGAGGGACACGAGCGCTTCCACATCCTGCGGGCTCTCATCGCGCAGATAGTTGACCTGCGTGTCAACGGCGCGCCATTTGCTGTCGATGATATCGTCGAGGCCGTCAAAGAGCTCTGTGGTCACCTCGCCCATCTGGCTGAGACGCTCCTCGTAGAGCACGCGATCGTTGTAGCGACCGTACATATTCAAGAACAGCAAGGCGCCCGCGATGACGATGGCGAGAAACACCATGAACACCGTTTTGGCTTGCTTTGCGGAGAAGTCCGCATCCGCGCGCTTGAGCACGAGCGAACGCAGACCTCTTTGTTTATCGTTATGATTCGGCACTAATCGTTCCAAGCTACATCCGCGGGAGATAGGGTCTCAAGCTTGCTCAGGTACTCTTTCATGGCATCCAGACCGAGCACGCCGCTGTCCTCAAGATTGCCCTCCTTGGCCACCTCATCGGTCACACCCGCAACGGCGACCTTGTAGGTAGCGTTGTCGTCGATCTTAAAGCCTTCCGGAGCGGCGAGCACGTAAGGGTAGACATTGCCATCGCCCGCACGGTCGTAACCGGAGTCCATCAGGTCCTTGACGCGCTTGCCCGCAAGCGTGACGGTCTTGATGTTATCAGTCCAACCCGTGGGGACAATGGAGGAGATCTCCATGTCCGTAACGTCGGCGGCAAAGAGCGCACCACTCACGCCGTCGACGTTGAGCTCGTCGCGGGTGCCGGAGTAGGGATAGTACTTGTTGGTTGAGATGAGTGCCAGGTCGCTGCCCGTCGCCTTGGCAAAGCAGATTCCGACGAGCTTGGCGCAGGCGTCCGTATCGAGCTTCTTCGTAACCGTGGTGAACACCTGAGACTTGTTGTCCACAATGAGGGACTGGCTGTCGTCGATTGCCGTCTCGAAGTCGGCCAAGCTGGCCTTACCCTTGATGTAGTCTAGACCTGCGTTTCCAATGGGAACGATGAGATCTTCCCAGCCAGAGTATATAAACGGAGCGGTGAGGCCCTCGTTGAGCTGGTCCAAGATCTCCGCATAATAGCCGTCGGCCTTGGGCTTATAATCCTTGAGTGGCAGCAGCGTGGAGTCGCTGTACGAGGAGTTGAAGGCTTGCATGCCCTCGACCGTGGAGAAAACCTCCATCACATGCAGGGCATCCTCGAGCTTTTGCTCGTTACCGGAATCCTGCAGATGCTTGTTCAGGCCCACATAACTCGTGGTTTGCAGAATAAAGGCATTGTCTCTGCCATCCTTTGACAGATAGGGCATCAAGCCGAACTCGTCCGTGGTGTCACCGTCGGAGAAGTCGTTGTTGTTGCCGAGCATGAAGAGGGTGTTGCCCTTGGCAAACTCCTCCCTCGTAACATCATCACTAACGGGGTCGCCCCCATCGTTGAGCATGCCCAAGTCACGCCACTTGTCGAGGTCCTCCATAGCCGTCTTTAACTCCTCAGACCCTGCGACCGTGGCCTTGCCGTCAAGGAAGTCGGCACGCCACTGGACACCATCAGGGGTGTTGAAGAAGCTGGTGTCGAGGATGTTGCACCAATACTGGAAGCCAAAGCCCGGGTACTGAATCTGGGTGAGGCAGAGGTTCACGCCTGCCTCCTTGGCCTTGGATGCAAGCTCCTCGAGCTCTTTTAAGTTAGTGGGAAGCTCCCAGCCATGCTCTTTAAGCAGCGTCTTGTTGTAGGTAATGCCCAGACAGCTGTAGCAGGTGGGCAGCATGTAGATGGCACCGTTGTCTGTCACGTCTTGGAGGCGGGCCTCGGTGTATTTATCAGTAAAATCATAGCCTGACAAGTCGATGAGCTTGTCGCCCACGTGCTCATAGCTCGGCTCATACACGGTCGCAAAGTAGATGTCCGACATATCGTCCGCTTTAAGGGATGCCTGGGCGTACGCAGTGTAGTTCTTACCGCTGTAAGGGATGATCTCGAGGTTGATCTCCGGGTACTTCTCGGCAACCATGTCCTTGAACGCGCTGACGTTGCGGAAAGGTGCCATGATGGTTATTGCCTCGTGTTCGCCATCAGATCCCGTCGCACCCGAACCCCCGCAGCCCACCAGCGTGCCGGCAAGCAGTACCACGGAACACGCAAACGCTAGGAGTGCACGGCCGATCATCTTTCTCTTCATTCGATGATCCTTTCCCCTTTTGGCGAGGTGTGAGGGGTAAAGACCGCCCTTGCTCCTCTATTCTCTTTCATATGTAGTTCCCCATTATCCCATTAATTAACTGGGGCTATTGTCTGATGCGATATAAAAGTAAAGTTTATCCGAAGAGTTCCATCTCTTGGGGGCATCATTATCTGCACGAAATAAAGGACGGTAAGGCCGTTCGCATTCAAGACCAGAAGAGCCTGGCACCGTTGCGGTACCGGGCTCGGCATATCTCTGGTGCCCCCGGGCGGATTCGAACCGTCGACACCCGCTTTAGGAGATATGATTTAATGCTACCCCCTACCATTCATCCAGCGTCATTAAACACCATATAATCGCAGATAAACATGGCAGTTTGTGTCTTTTACCTCCGCTAGCTGCACCTACGCTTTTACAAACATATTACTAACAGCTTTAGCTAAACCGCACTCAATGAATTGTTGAAAACTATTCAAAGAAACGGAGTGCAAAGATGTCGGAGCAGCCACTTATCAGTGGAAGAGGTACATGCTGGAAAGACAAGAGGTCGCCTAACACCTACCGCTATTATTTCTCACTTGGGATCAAGGACCCTAAAACGGGGCGCTATAGACGATCCCCAACTTATACGGTTCGCTGCAAGACTAAGACAGAAGCAATGGCTGCAATGTTAGCCAAGCTGGCTGAAATCAACTCCTCTGGCACGATCTCTAAAACCAAAAAGCCCAATTTGCTTGCGTCCTACTGCTGGGCCTTTTATGAAAATAGGGACACCGAGCGCAACGCGTTGCGCTGAGTCCTGAGGCTGTCGCAATGAAAATGAGAATCAAGGGGTTCGATAGCAGGCAGGATTTGTTTTTTGAAATATGGACGAATTCCTCGTCAGGAGGGTAGAATGGTGCCGACGGCAGCCCAAGTTGTAGAGAGCTGGGCAGAGCCGTTGCTTAACGAAGTTAGGTCATCGTCTTAGCGACGGTGGCCTTTCTTTTTGGGCTTCTGGCCCTGCTTGAGTGCCTTGGAAAGGCCGACAAGGGCCGTGAGGAGCGAGACCATAGCGGTCAGGAGCTTCACGAGCTCAGTGAAATCGGTCATGGGCATCACCTCCCATCGGATGGAGGGCTCTGCCCGGCACGAGGACTGCCGCCAGCGAAAACGATTTTATCAGAGTGGTTGGCCCTCTCCGATCAATTCACGCTCCTCACCCTCGCGAAGAGTGCGGGCATGGCAGAATCGGCATTAAACGGCAGTGCGCTAGGGCACCGACGACGAGCTTTCCAAAACTATCAAGACGTGTCGCCATTACGGTACCGGACTCTACAAATCTCTGGTGCCCCCGGGCGGATTCGAAAACTCCCCCCCCCGCGGGGAAATTGGTGACGCGGGTGTCGGCGGCCCGAATCCGCCGGCGGCCCCCACAAACCAGAAACGGCGCCGCTCTCGCGACGCCGTCATATTCCCTGGTGCCCCCGGGCGGATTCGAACCGTCGACACCCGCTTTAGGAGAGCGGTGCTCTATCCCCTGAGCTACGGAGGCATGTCGTATTAGTGTAGCAGATTTATATCGCAGCCATACAGTGCATAGCAGCTCTTCGAAGTTGCGGTGGAATAGTTCCTGCCAGAAGCATCTAAAGTCGAATTTAGGAACTATTTCACCGCAACTTATGAGGGGCTAGTCGCCTTTGTGGAAGAGGCCTTTGATGAGGGAGGGGATGCTCTTGGCACCCTTGGTGGTCACGTCGATAAAGTCGGGCGAGCGCACGAGCTTGTCCTCGTCAACGTACTTGCGGACCGCGCGAAGCGTCTCTTTGTCGTCGCGCGTCGAAAACGTAAAGTGACCGCTGTCCTTGGTGAAGATGGCAAAACGCGTGATCTTCTTGGTGCCGCGTAAAACCTCGGCGGCAATATAGTCGACCTCGTCCCACGGGATTTGAATATAATCCTCGGGATTGCGCTCGTTGTAATACTCGAACGCCTTATTGCCCACCATCACGTTACCGTGGCTGGTAAGCCCCATCAGGCAGGTTGCCGGCGTTGCCAGATCGACCGTGCTGTTCTGAGATTGCGCCATGCGCGCCTCGCCCTCCAAATGAAACAATCGGACCGCATCCAGTGTACCCACCGGGTGCGGTCCGTTTCAATGGCTCAAAAGCCCTTGCCTAGCAATTCTCGGTCTTAAGCCGAAGCGTGCTTACATGAAGCCGCAGAAGCGACCGATGATGCCGACGGCGAAGAGAGCCAGGATGATGACGATCGGGCTGACCTTCTTCTTGAGGAGCTTGCAGACCAGCAGGGTCAGGCACACGGCGGCAAGGCCGGGGATGAGCTGATCGAGGTTGGCCTGAAGCGTGGTGACCTTCATCTGATCAAGGGCGGTAGCACCGACGGAGTTGTACATCGTCAGCGCTTCCTTGATACCCTCGGAACCGGAGGGCAGGCTAGCCCAGTCGATAAAGGCGCCAGCAGACTGCTTGACCGTGGAGACGATCGGGGTGAAGGAAATGGACACCCAGCGCTCGACCAGGGCGCCGATGATGAACATACCCAGGATGGAAGCACCCTCGGTGACCTTGCCCATCAGACCACCGGAGAGGTCCTTGGCGATGGAGGAGCCGACCTTGTAGCCAAACTCCTGCGTGTACCACAGGAAAGCGTAACGGATGATGTTCCACGCGAAGAAGAACAGCAGCGGACCGACGATGCTGCCGGACATGGCCAGGGAAGCGCCCAGAGCGCCCAGAATCGGGCGAAGGGTGAACCAGAAGACGGGGTCGCCGACGCCGGCGAGCGGGCCCATCATACCGACCTTGACGCCCTGAATGGCGACGTCGTCAATCGGGGCACCGTTGGCGCGCTCCTCCTCGAGAGCGAGGGTAACGCCAATGACGGGGGCGGAAACATAGGGGTGGGTGTTATAGAACTCCAGGTGGCGCTTAAGAGCGGCAATCTGGTCATCCTTGCTGGTGTAGAGCTTCTTGATCGCAGGGATCATTGCGAAGCACCAGCCGCCGTTCTGCATACGCTCGTAGTTCCACGAGCCCTGAAGGAACTGATGACGGAAGCAAACCTTCTTGCGGTCAGCCTTGGTGAGCTGAATCTTGTTCTCTGCCATATGTATCACTCCCCTCCTACTCGTAATCGTTCAGAATGTCGCCGAGCGGGTCGCCGGAGCCACCGCCCATGCCGCCACCCTGCTTGGCCAGATCCTTAAGGCCAAGGTAGATGAGGGCAAGGGAGATGCCGATGAGACCAAGGGCGATCAGCGTGAGTTGAGGGATGGCAGCAAGGACAAAGCCGAGGACGAAAAACGGCCAGGTCTCCTTGGTGGCCATCATGTTGATGACCATGGCGTAACCGACGGAAGCGACCATGCCGCCGCCGACAGCCATGCCGCCGGACAGCCAGTCGGGCATAGCGTTAAGCGCGTTGGTAACGGCCTCGGCCGGGATGACGCACAGAAGCACTGCCGGGATGGCGATACGAAGGCCCTGCATGAGGATGGCAGCATACTGCCAGCGCTCGATGCCGGAGAAGTCGCCCTTCTCGGCGCAACCGTCCATGGCGTGAGCGATAGCGGTAGCAATGGTACGGCAGATCATGGTCAGGAACAGACCAGCGACCGACAGCGGGACGGCGACGGCGATAGCGGTGGTAACGGCCTTGGCCGAATCGGTGGCGCCACCGTTGAGGGCGAGCACCATGATGATCGAAGAAGCGACCGAGGCCAGAGCGGCGTCAGGCGCGACAGCGGCGCCGACGTTAGCCCAGCCAAGGGCCATCATCTGGAGCGAACCGCCCAAGAGGATGCCCTCCTGAAGGTGACCGGTTACGAGACCGATAAGCGTGCATGCCACGAGCGGCTGATGGAACTGGAACTCATCCAGAATGCCTTCCATACCGGCAAGCAACGCGACAATCGCAACAAGCAGAATAGTGATTGCAGACATGTATCGGACCCTCCTTTACTATGCTTGAGCGGCCAGTTCGGCCTTAGCTTTCTTCAACATGGCGTCGAGATCCTCGGAGGAATCCGAAGGAACCTTGCGGACCTCGAACTTGACGCCCTTGGCCTTGAGGGCCTCGAGAGTCTTGACGTCGTCATCGCCCATAGCGACGGCGTTGGTGACGACGACCTTGCCCTTGGAGTGAGCCATGGAACCGATGTTGACTTCCTTGATGTCGACGCCGGCCTCGATGGCCTTGAGCAGATCCTGCGGGTTCTCGAAGAGCAGCATGGCCTTGGTGTCACCAAAACGCGTGTCCTTGACGACCTCGGCCATCTTCTTGATAGGCACGACGTTGGCATGGACTCCCGGAGGGGCAGCCTGCTCGATCATGGTCTTGCGGAGCTCGTCGTGAGCAACGCCGTCGGAAACCACGATGATGCGGTTGGGGTTGATCTGCTTGGTCCACGTGGTGGCCACCTGACCATGCAGCAGACGGGTGTCGATACGGACGTGGGCAATCTTGATGTGCCCGTCGCCGATGACCGTTCCCGGAGGGATGGCGCCTGCAGGAGCAGCGGCGGCCGCAGCCGGCTTCTTCTCCTCGGGCTCCAGAGACTCGGGCTTGACGCGCACGCCAGCCTTAGCCTCAGTCACGAGATGTTTTGCGATCGCATGTGCAGTGTTCTTTGCGTCAAAGCGCTGCGAATATGCCTCGATGAGCATAGGCAGGTTGACACCGGTGACGATAGCCCAGGAATCGTGGCCCTCGATGAGCCCGCTGATCTGGTTGAACGGCGTGCCGCCCCACAGATCAACGAGGAAGAGCACCTGCTCCTGGTCTTCGAAGGAAGCGATTGCTTCCTCGACCTTGGCACGGAAATCGTCGGGGCCCATGCTCGGCTCGAGCGAGACCACGGCAACAGACGGCTGATCGCCAAAGACCATCGAGCCCGTCTGCTTGATTCCAGCTGCCAAGTCCCCGTGGCTAGCAAGAACAATACTTACCATCACATAACCTCCTTTTTGTCTACGTATTTCCTACACGACATGAAAGGAGTATACCTGTTTGGATTGTGGAATTATAGCTAAATTCGCAAAAGGTTGGATTATTTGTTTAAACGTCTAAGTTTGTTACAAATTGATTACGTTGCTGCTTTTCGACTCATTACCCGCCAAAGCGTTGCTCATCAAGCCATGTACTTTACAGATACAAGCAGGCTGTTCATTAATAACGATTTTAGGCAAGCGCGAATGCGCTTGTACTGCCGCTATTTTGTTTAAACAGACATGGCTTGACTATTTTCGTGACTTATGTTCTAGCGCAAGTAGTCGTTGGGAACGTTCTTGTTTGACTAGTCATGTAAGAACGTCCCCCAACGACTAAGGACTAGACGATGCGGAGGGGGTTGGCGGCGTCGACGGCGTCGGGAGCGTCGGAAGGGCCATCGGGGGCAGCGCCTGCCGGGTCCTCGTCGGGGGTCTCGATCTGCTTGATCATGACCTCCTGGCCCTGCAGCAGGTATGTTTCGCCGCTGCCGCAATGAGGGCAGGTCTTGCCGTGCTCGACGGTCGCATAGTCGCGGCCGCACGCCTCGCAATGCGTCACGGCCTCGACAGGCTCCACAAGAAGCTCCGCACCCTCGGTAATGGACTTTTTATCTGCCGCCCAGCGCCAGGCGTCGAGCAGCAAGTCGGGAACGACGCCCGAGACCTCGCCCAGCAGCAGCGTGACGCTCGAAACGCGACTCACGCCATTGGCGCGCGCCACATTCTCAACATCACGAATGATGTGATAGACGATTCCGAGCTCGTGCATTTATTTCCTTCCGCCGTTCCCGTTATGACTACTTACTTGCGACCGAACTTAATCTTGATGGCGCGCTTCAAAGCATACTTGCCGAGGCTTGGGAGCTTTTGCTCGTATTTGACCATCGTGGAGCACTCGGGGCGGTCGCGATCCAGATGGATGGCGTCGAACGCGCACTTGGTGGTGCACAGGCCGCAGCCGATGCACTTGTTAGGGTCGACGATCGAGGCGCCGCAGCCCAGGCAGCGGGCGGTCTCGGCGCGCACCTGCTCCTCGGTAAAGGTCTCAACATACTCGCTAAACGGCGCAGCCTTCTCGCGTTCGCGGTCCACATGCGCAACCTCGCGGCTCGCGTTGTCGTAGCTCTCGAGCACAACGTCGTCGCGGTCGAGCGCGGTGTAGCGGCGCCGATTGCGGCCGATGGTGAGTGTGGAGCCCGGCTGCACAAAGCGATGGATGGACACCGCGGCCTCGTGGCCAGCGGCGATAGCGTCGATGGCAAAGCTGGGGCCGGTGTAGACGTCGCCGCCCACAAAGATGTCTGGCTCGGCGGTCTGGTAGGTCTGGGGATCGGCAAGGGCACCCTGGCCGCGGCCGAGCTCCACCTTGGAGCCAGCCAGCAGGTCGCCCCACACAATGGACTGGCCAATCGACATGACGACACGGTCGGCATCGACACGGCGCAGATCGTTCTCGTCGTACTCGGGCGCAAAACGGCCCTCGTCGTCAAAGACACGCATGCAGCGCTTGAAGGTAATGCCGCACACACGACCGGCCTCGTCCAGGTGAACTTCCTTGGGGCCCCAACCGCAGCTGATGTGAGCGCCGTCCTCAACGGCCTCGCGACGCTCCTCCTCGCTGGCGGGCATCTGAGCCTCGCTCTCCAGGCAGAACATCTCAACGTGCTCGGAACCCAGACGGCAGGCGTTGCGGGCAACGTCGATGGCCACGTTGCCGCCGCCCACCACAATGGTGCGGCCGGACAGGGTATCGATCTTGCCGCTGTTAACCTCGCGAAGGAAGTCGACGGCCACGGTCACGTCCTCGGCATCCTCGCCCGGAATGCCAGCAAGGCGGCCGCCCTGGCAGCCAATGGCAACGTAGAAGGCCTTAAAGCCCTGTGCGCGCAGCTCGTCGAGCGTCGCGTCGCGACCGACTTCCACGCCATAGCGGAACTCGGCACCCATCAGGCGAATGATCTCGACCTCGGCCTCGATAACATCCTTCTGCAGCTTAAAGCTGGGAATGCCGTAGGTGAGCATGCCGCCCGGGCACTCGTTCTTCTCGAACACGACAGGTTTGTAGCCCTTCTCGGCCAGGTAGAAAGCGCAGGACAGGCCGGCCGGACCGGCACCGATGATGGCGATCTTCTGGTCGAAGCCGCCGGCACGCGTCGGGGTCACCACAGGCGGGACATAGCGGGTCGCGGCATCCAGATCGCGCTGGGCGATGAACTTCTTGACCTCGTCGATAGCCACGGCAGCGTCTACACGGCCGCGGGTACAGGCATCTTCACAGCGGCGGTTGCACACACGGCCGCAGATAGCGGGCAGCGGGTTCTCGCGCTTAATGAGTGCTAGGGCCTCGTCATAGCGACCCTGAGCCGCGAGCTTCAAATAGCCCTGAACGGCAACGTGCGCGGGGCAGGCCGTCTTGCAGGGAGCGGTGCCGGACTCATGCGTCTCGATGCGGTTGTCGTTGCGGTAGTTGGGCGACCACTTGGTGTGGTCCCACTTGGTGGCATCGGGCAGCTCCTGGCGCGGATACTCGGGCACCTGTCCGCCCGCCTTTTTGCTGCAGAGCTTCTGGCCCAGCTTGGCGGCGCCGGCCGGGCACACCTCAACGCAGCGACCGCAGGCCACGCACTTGTCCTTCTCGATCTTGGCGACATAGGCCGAGCGCGACAGGTTGGGCGTGTTGAACAGCTGCGAGGTGCGCAGGGCATAGCACACGTTGACGTTGCAGTTGCAGATGGCGAAAATCTTGTTCTCGCCGTCGATGTTGGTGATCTGGTGCACAAAGCCGTTGTCCTCGGCCTGGCGCAGGATGTCGTAGACCTCGTTGCGGGTCACGTAATGGCCACGATCGGTCTCGACCACGTAGTCGGCCATATCGCCCACGGCGATGCACCAATCGGCCGGGTCGTCGGCGCAGCCCTCACCCATCACGCGACGGCTCGCGCGGCAGCTGCAGGTGCTGGCGGCATACTTACCCTCGTATTTGTCGAGCCAGTGCTCGATATGCTCAATAGGCACCGACGTGCTCGCGGCATCGATAGCCTTCTCGACCGGAATGACATGCATGCCGATGCCGGCACCACCGGGCGGCACCATCGGCGTGGCCTTGGACAGCGGTCCCTTGGACGCCTGCTCAAAGAACTTGGCATAGACCGGATGCTCCTCGAGCTGGCTCACGCGCATGTTGAGGAACTCGGCGGAACCCGGCACCAGCATGGGCAGCACCCACTGCTTGGCGCGCTCGGGGTTTTCCCAGTTGTACTCGAGCAGACCCGTGTAGCTCATGTCGTCGAGCATCTTCTCGATATCGGCTTCGGGCATGCCGGTGAGCTTGACCATCTCGGGCAGCGTATAGGAACGGCGCATCTTCATCTTGCAGAGCACTTCGGCCTGCTCGTCGGTTGCGGCCTCGGCAAACGACCAGTACTCGTAGCCCAGCAGCTCATCGCGATGCAGCAGACGGTTGGTGCAGTGCTCGCACAGCTTGACGGTGGCCTCGCGCGGATGATCCGGCAGCGGCGGCACGAACTCCGAACCGATGTCGGGCTCGGTGTAACTAATCCCCGGTCCGTTGAGAATCATGGTTGTCCCTTCTCTTGCCGCAGCCCGACGAGGCCGCAGCGCCCCTCTTTTTTTGCAGGCCGGGCATGCCCCATGCCGTTCACCCGCCATTGTTGACATTGTGTCAAAAATAGTATTGACGAACCGTCAACAATATTCAAGACTGTTAGGCGAACGGTCAGGCAAAAGAGGATGAAAGGCGTCAAAACATGGGCAACAACACAGCAGGTACCTCTGTGGTCGATGCCGTCCCCGCATCCGATAGCGCGGCAAAGCGCCTGACGGGCGACGAACGCCGTCGCGAGATCCTCGATGCCGTGCGCACCGTAAGCTCCGAGCTGGGCGTGTCCCACCTATCGGTATCGGCCGTGACCAAGCGAGCCGGCTGCACGCGTTCATTGTTCTACCACTACTTCGCCGACATGGACGCCGCCGTCACCGCCGTCATGGACGAGGCAATCGACGGTTTTATCTCCGAGCTCGAGCAGTGGAACGCCGACCGCACCGTCGGCGATATCGAGGGCGCGCTCGACACCGTCGCCCCGCTCTTTAAGCGCCTGGTCGCCAGCGGCCACGAGCTGCCGAGCACGCTCACCTCGAGCAGCGGCGCGCTCTACGGCGGCTTTTTGCACAACGTGGTCCAGCGCGTGGCGCAGTATATCTGCGACACCACCGTGGTGGATTTTGTCGCCCATCATGAGCTACGCATCGACCATGTCTACGAGACGTTCTACACCCTCATCATGGGTCTTTTGATGTACATCCGCACGCACCCCGATGTGCCCGACGAGACGGTCAAGGAAATCATCGCCTCGACACTCCACATCGAGGGCTATACCGCCAAGTATCCGGAGCGCAAGCCCCAGAACTGACGACATTTGGCCAAACTGCCCGCGATCAGAAGAGGGGCCGCGGGCGTGTGAAAGGAGAGCAGCATGCTGTTCGATGTTTGGGGTAGCGATACCCTTATCCACTGGGCCGGCTGGGCCATGGTCTTTATTGGCCTGATCGTGCTCAACGAAGTCGGCCGCCGCACCAAGCTGGGCGCGGCAATCATCTTTGTCGTGGCTCCGCTGGCCATGACCATCTACTGCGTCGCCATCGCCGTGGGCGTTTCGCAGGGCGCCGAGTGGGCGCTCACCAACCCCACCCATGTGTACCAGAACAGCTGGTTCCACTACGCCAAGGTATACGCGGCGCTCGCCGGTTGCTGGGGCTTCATTGCCATTAAGTACCAGTGGGGAAAGATCGGCAAGGCGCATTGGTTCCGCGCATGGCCGTTTGTGATCGTCGCCATCAACATCATGATCGCCGTCGTGTCCGACTTCGAGAGCGCCTATCACTTCTTTGTCCTGGGCGAGTCCACCTGGGTCACCTCCGAGGGCGCCACACAGCTGGCCGGCTGGAACAACGTGTTCAACGGCATCGCCGGTATCATCAACATCTTCTGCATGACCGGTTGGTGGAGCGTCTACGCCTCCGAGGATCAAACCGACATGCTGTGGCCCGACATGACCTGGGTCTACATCATCGCCTACGATATCTGGAACTTCTGCTACACCTACAACTGCCTGCCCACCCACTCCTGGTTCTGCGGCTTTGCGCTGCTGCTGGCGCCCACCGTCGCCGCCTTTATCTGGAACAAGGGCGGCTGGATCCAGAACCGCGCCTTTACGCTGGCCATTTGGTGCATGTTTGCCCAGGTGTTCCCGTACTTCCAGGAGGAGTCCATCTTTGTGACCCACTCCACGCTCGACCCCGGCGCCGCTACCGCGGTCTCGATTGCCGCGCTGATCGCCAACGTCGCCGCGATCATCTACATCGCCTACCGCGCCAAGAAGCTCGGTCGCAATCCCTACAAGCAGGATGTCTTTGAGGGCACCAGCAATTGGGAGAAGGCTACCGCCCGCCGCGCCAAGGTTGATTACGCGCACGCCGAGTAACGTGTTGGTCGCTGTTGGCAGTTGGGCATAGGCCCGCCCGTCAGGATTTTCATCCAATGTCTCGCAGAGCCCCCGGAAAGCGTTTCGCTCGCTTTTCGGGGGCTTTTGTCGTTGCGTCTCTATTCATCTATTCAAAAACATACGCATATATAAAATCGGATTTCAAATCATGCGGCGGCTCTATGGGGTCCCGTTTTTGGGTACAGTGTTGTCCCGATATTGAGCTTGGGGGATGTATGAAAGATGAGACGATGGGCCAAGAGGATGCGGCCCAAGATGCAGAAGCGTGTGCCGAGGCCCTGGAGAGCCTAGACCGGATTTCGCTTGACGATGTTGCGTTTGACGATTCGAGCGTTGATGTGCAGGATGAACCGGAAATCGAGGCACAGCCCGATGATCAGGATGCAGGCGACGTTGAGCCTGCCGAAGATGAGGCAGGTCACGAAGACACCGAAAGCGAGGCCGACAACCAGCCCGAATCCGACACGGGCGAGGAAACCATCTTGCTCGACAGCTTGCCGGCCGAGGATTCGCTCACCCGCGAGCTCCCCGGCTTAGGCTCCGCGCCTGCCGTGGACGAGACCATCGCCATGGGCGATATTCCCCTACCGTCCGTCCCTTCGGCACGCGAGGCCGAGGTTCGCCATCGTAAGATGCCGCCCAAGCGCCGCAACCTGATGGTTGCCGGCGTTGTGGCCGTCGCGCTCGTCGCCGGCGGCGCGGGCTATGCGGCTTGGAACGGATACCAGCAAGAGCAGGCTGCCGCTGTCGCCGCCAGTGCGCACACGATGATGTCGGTGCAGATTGGCGTGCATGCCGCGGGCCTCGACTGCTCAACTGGCTCCAAGATTCCCGTACAGGTGAGCGGGCAGGATTCCGACGGTTCTTCCGTGAGCGAAACGCTCTACGTTGACGAGCATGGTCGCGGCATTAAGCTGCTGCCCGGCGATTACACGCTCTCCATTGCTGGATCCCCCATCGCGGAAGACGGCACCATCTACACTGTCCCGACCACCAAGGCGCAGGTCACCATTAAGAGCGATGGGCAGGATTTGAGTGCCCAGGCCACCTTTAAGCTCAAGGTGCCTTCGGCCGACACGGTGACTGACGACCAGATCGATGCCGCCGCCAAGTATGCCGAGGAAGGCGGCGCGAGCTCCGCCGCGGCCGCCAAGATACTTCAGCAGGCGGCAACCGCGCGGCGCGACGCCGCCGTCAATGCCGTGAGCGCGAGCGAGGCACAGTCCGCCCGCGATGCCGACGCTCGACACAAGGCGACGGACCTGTATCAGCTCGATATTCCGGTTGAGTGGTATGGCAAGGTCGCCACCTGGCAAAACGGCAGTACGCTGTGCATTTATCTGGACGGCGACACCAACACACCGCTCGTGACGCTCGTCGCGGTGCGCGACGGCGAGACCTTTACGCCCGACGACGGCGATACGGTTTTGGGCACGGTCAGCCTAGGTAACGGCTACACCGTCTATGCGAGCGGTCCTGTCTATCCGTACGTGATTCCGCAAACCGTTAATGGACGCACGCAGGACCCTGTGTCGACCTACCCCATGGATACGGCGATTGAGCTTGTCGAGCTCACGACCGGCAACCGCTACACATACAGCCAGATCAAAAACGACCTGGTCGGTAAAGACGGCAAGGCCGACGCTGCCACCAAGCTCGAATGCGACTACCTCGCCCAGATTCTGATGCCGAGCATCAAAGCCCAGGACTAGCCGGGCGCATCATGGTGCTCCCCAACCGTGATGAAGGGGCCAGGAGGTCCTGGCCCCACAGATCCGTAGATGATTAGGCAAGGAGCCACTTCCATGCGGGCACAACGTGTACCGCACCGTGCTCGCATGGAATATCGGCCTGCTCATCCATGGTAACGATTGTCGACTCGCCAAGATCGAACTGGGCCATCGAGGCATCAAGCGCGGCAATTTCGCGCTCGCGCGTTTTCTCACTTGCCATATCCACACTCACCTGAATCAGGCTATAAGCCCGCATGAGAAGTGCGTCCCCAGCCACAAAGTCCACCTCATGGCTTTTGCTCTTCTCTTTGATCAGCAGGCGGCAGACCGAGCCGGTCCTCACCGCGGGAGTCCTTCTTCTTAGCGCATTGAACACTGCGGTCTCGAGCCTCTGGCCCTGATCCAATGCTGATGCGGGAGAGAATGCTCCAAACATCGCAGGGTCGACAGCGTAGACCTTAGACGCAGACCGCATGTTATTTGCCAATGAACGCGTGAACTCCGGCACAGAAAATAACAGGTAGGCATCCTCATAATACTCAAGTAAATCGCTGAGCGAATTACGACTGACGGGTATCTGTCTGCTCTTGAACTCGTTGTACACTTTGTTCACTGACAGCTCTCGTCCCGAAGATGCCATACACCGCGTCAAGAACAGCGATGCCAAGCGAGGGTTCTTGACGTCGTAACGCTCAATGACGTCCATAGCGACCGTTCGCGAAGCATATTCCTGTAGCAGCTGAATCGCGTCTGCGGGCGTCTGCTCAAGCGTCGCGATGAATCCCCCTCGTTCAAGATATCCGATCAGATGATGTCGAAGCAGCGCTGCATCGCTTGGGGAAAAGGTCGCATCTGGCTCGAAAACGCTCCCCGTCTTATACCGAACGTATTCCGAAAAACTCAACGGAAAAAGCTCCCGTATAAGAGAACGACCCCTGAACTCGCTCTTAAGCTCTGAGGACAGCATCTTAGAAGAAGATCCCGTCACATAGACGGTCGCTTTCTCCGTATCGACTACACGCCGCAGAAACGCACCCCATTCGGGAATTTCCTGGATTTCGTCAAAGAAAATGTAAGCGCCCTCGGTTCGAGCAGCAGGATACAGCGCATAGAACGTGTCGAGCACGTCCGCCAGCAGCGATGGCTCATACGGGCGCAAGCGCTCGTCCTCAAAATTAAAGTAAAGCATCCGGTCAAGCTCGACGCCCCGGCCCTGAAGCCGCTGCATCTCCTGATACAGGCGATACGTCTTTCCACAACGGCGGGCCCCCACAACCACATTTACGATGTTGTCGCGCTTTGGCTCCTGTGGGTTTCCCAGATTAAGGTCTCGCTCAAAGACCTGCGGAACCCCCTGCTGTTCAAAGTCCTTTATTTTCTGGGCGATCAAGTCGTTGAATGCCATGATTCTCCAATCTTGCTCTCTAGCTAATCAAAATTATACCGATTCTTGATTAATTAGAGAGCAAGATTGTGTGTAGCTTGATTAACACTTAAGCAAGTTTTATCACCGTTATTGCTCCGAAGGATATCGAGTGGCTAAGAGGACAACCGAGCTCGAATGCGACTCCCCGAGCAGTCAATTTGGGACGGGGCTTTTTTGACTACCCTCCCCCTGTAGAAAAATCCCTAACGCAGTTGCGGTGAAATAGGGCTGTTTTTGCTGGTCAAACCGCAAAACAGTCCCTATTTCACCGCAACTTATTGGTGGCCTTTTGGGTGGCACTTAGCGCCACGGGTCGGCTTCGAACATCGGCTCGCGCTCGGGGCGGCGATCGCTGTAGGGATCGTAGCCGTCGTCGTCCTCGTTCTCGGCACGGATGTAGGGGTCGCGCGGCTTGGGCGCCGGCTTAGGCGCAGGCTTGGGTGCGGCGGGTGCGGCATCGGTCGCCGGCGCGCTTGTCTTGATCTCGTCTTTCATCTGCATATCTCCTTGCATCGCATCCGTTCAACAACATCGATTGTCGCACGAAAAAGGGCGGCGGACCCAATTGGATCCGCCGCCCTTGGCGTTTAGAAACGGCTGGCAGATTTTAAGGCATGTCCCATAAATCTACTCGGCGTCGGGAACCTCGTAGGTGGCCGCCGGCGTGTTGTCGCACACGACGGTAAAGCCGCCGTCCTTGTCGGCATCGACCGTCACCTGATCGCCCTCGCGCACCGTGCCGTCGATGATGGCGGCGGCGATGGCATCCACGACCTCGCGCTGGACCAGACGCTTGAGCGGACGGGCACCGAACACGGGGTCCAGGCCGCCCACGGCGAGCATCTGCTTGGCCGCCGGGGTGATGGCAAGCGTCATGCGCTCCTTGGCCAGGCGTGCGCGGACGTCGGCAAGCTGGATGTCGACGATCTTCTCGATCTGCGCCATGCCGAGCGGATGGAACACCACGATATCGTCGATACGGTTGAGGAACTCGGGGCGGAAGGTCTGAGCCATGGCAGCGTCGACCTGATGGCGCATCTCCTCCTCGTCCTTGCCCGAAAGCTCGGCGATAGCCTTAGAGCCCACGTTGCTCGTCATGATGATGATCGTGTTCTTGAAGGGTACCTGGCGACCCTGACCGTCGGTCAGACGGCCGTCGTCAAGCACCTGCAGCAGCACGTTAAAGACATCCGGATGGGCCTTCTCCATCTCGTCGAGCAAGATCACGGAGTAGGGACGACGGCGCACGGCCTCGGTGAGCTGGCCGCCCTCGTCGTAACCCACGTATCCCGGGGGCGCACCGATCAGACGCTGGACGCTGAACTTCTCCATGTACTCGGACATGTCGATACGCACGAGCGCGCGCTCGTCGTCGAACAGGCACTCGGCAAGCGCCTTGGCGAGCTCGGTCTTGCCTACGCCGGTGGGGCCCAGGAAGAAGAAGCTGCCGATGGGCTTGTCCGGATCGGAGAGGCCCGCACGGCTGCGACGTACGGCCGCGGCGACGGCGGAGACGGCCTCGTCCTGACCGATGACGCGCTTATGCAGCTCGCCCTCCAGGCCCTTCAGCTTGTCGAGCTCGCCCTGCATCATCTTGGACACGGGCACGCCGGTCCAGGCACTCACGACCTCGGCGATCTCGTCGGAGGTCACCTGCTCGTTGAGGCCCTCGCCGTCCTGCTGCTTTTGTGCCTCGAGCGCAGCCTCGGAATCCTGAATCTGCTGCTGCAGGCCCGGAATCACGGAGAAGCGCAGCTCGGACGCACGGCCCAGGTCGCCGTTGCGCGTTGCACGCTCCTCTTCGCTCTTGGCCTCGTCAAGCTGGCCCTTAAGCTCCTGCACGTGGTCGATGGCGTTCTTTTGGTTGAGCCAGCCGGCCTTTTGCACATTGAGCTTTTCCTGGACCTCGGCAATCTCCTGACGCAGGGCCTCCAGACGCTCCTTGGAGGCGTCGTCGGTCTCCTTCATGAGTGCCTGCTCCTCGATCTGCAGCTGGGTGAGCTGACGCGTGGTGGCGTCGATCTCGACCGGCATGCTGTCGAGCTCCATGCGCAGGCGGCTTGCGGCCTCATCGACCAGGTCGATGGCCTTGTCGGGCAGGAAACGGTCGGCGATATAGCGATCGGAGAGGTCGGCAGCCGCCACGAGCGCGCCATCGGTGATATGCACGCCGTGGAAGATCTCGTACTTCTCCTTGAGGCCACGCAGGATCGAGATGGTGTCCTCGACGGTAGGCTCGGAGACCATCACAGTCTGGAAACGGCGGGCGAGCGCCGCGTCCTTCTCGATGTACTTGCGATACTCGTCGAGCGTGGTCGCGCCGATTGCATGTAGGTCGCCACGGGCGAGCGCCGGCTTGAGGATGTTGCCGGCGTCCATAGAGCCCTCGGTGGCACCCGCGCCCACGATGGTGTGGAGCTCATCGATGAACAGGATGACCTTGCCTTCCGATTTTTGCACTTCCTTGAGCACGGCCTTCAAGCGGTCCTCGAACTCACCGCGGTACTTGGCGCCGGCGACCAGCGCGCTCATGTCGAGCTCGATGAGGTCGCGGTCGCGCAGCGTACTCGGCACGTCGCCGGCCACGATACGCTGGGCGATGCCCTCGACGATAGCCGTTTTACCGACGCCCGGCTCACCGATGAGCACGGGGTTGTTCTTGGTGCGGCGGGACAGGACCTGGATGGTACGACGGATCTCGTCGGTACGGCCGATGACCGGGTCGAGCTTGCCGGCGCGGGCAAGGTCGCAGATATTGCGTCCGTACTGCTCCAGCGCCTCAAACTGCGTCTTATCCTCGGCAGACGTCACGCGGTCATCGCCGCGCAGTTCCTCGTAGACCTGCTCGATGCGCTCCTTGGTGACGCCGGCGTCGCGCAGCACGCGGCCGGCCTCGCCCTTGTCCTCGGCAAGCGCCATCAGCAGATGCTCGGTCACCACAAAGCTGTCGCCCATCTTGGTGGCCTTCTTCTCGGCCTTTTCGATGACGCGGACGAGCTCGTTGGACAGGCCCATCTGCTGGCCCTCGCCCGAAACCTTGGGCGCGTGGCCGATGGCATCCTGTGTGGAGCGTGCGAGCTGAGCCGGGTCGGCACCGATGCGCTCGATGATCACGGAGATATTGCGCTCGCCGGCACCAAGCAGGGCGGACAGCAGGTGAATCGGCTCCACCGCACCGGCCTGCGCGTCGGCAGCCGTGCTCATGGCGGTCTGCAACGCCTCGCGCGACGTCATTGCTAGCTTATCGATTCTCATGGAATCACCTCTCTTGGGGCGGCCGCCCTACGGGGCGGCTTCACGTTGTTCGAGAAGTATTGTTGCCAGCTTTGTACGATCTTATACATAAATCTAAGTCTCTATATATAAGATTTTATGAGTGACTAAGAGATAGGGGGCAGGCACGCTCACCCGCTGCGGCCTCGTCCCCTTACTATCTCAATCTGTAACATCTAGCGACTGTTTATGGCTCCAGATGTTATAGATTGAGACGAACAGAAAACACCCGGATCAAAAATCTAAATCTGTAACACCAGGTCCACTTTTAGCGGCCAAGATGTTACAGATCGAGACAGACCGAAAACCACCACAAAGGGGACAGGCACCTTTGTGGTGGTCGCGGTCTCTACTCCTTCGCCGAACCCGTACTTCCCGATTCGACGGTCCAGGGCATCTCATCCTCGAACAGCCATGTACGGGCAGACCCACTATCGCGTGCAGTCTGCGGGTCAGGCAAGCAGGTCTGTTTATAGGCATCTTGGATACACTGACCCATAAAATCGTTGAGCTCGGCCTGGTCGCCCTCCATGACATAGGCTGCATCGCCGGCCATGATGTAAATACCCGGACCCTCATTGCCCTCGTAACCCGGATCGTACGAGACATCACATAACTTTGCGCCGTTTGCAGTGTCCAGCTCGATGGAAGAGTGACATCCGCCAACCATGTCGTTCGCTTTTGCCCGATAGGACGCATATCCGTACCAACGCTTAAATGTTTTGCCCTTGAGTAGCTCGGACGCCCTATCGATCAGGCTTGTATCCGTGGTATAGCGCATGGCCCCAAGCTGAATACTCGGATAATTGCTAATACCCAGCACAGCCGGCTGCTCATCAAAATCAACCGTAATGGTCTCGGGCTTGTCGTCGCCGGTCAGAAGTTCGACAGATTGAGTCACAGGCTTGACCACCGGCTCCGTCACCGCAGCAGGTAGAAATGCCATACCGACAGCGCCAACCACAGCGATCGCAAGCGCCAAGACAATCAATCCAATACGGGCAGAACGGCTCACGGCAAAACACCCCACAATGCAAACCCGCGCCATGTGCCCTAATGATACCTCCAGCTAACACTATCACCAAAAGAAGCCGTCCACTCCCCACCACCACAAAGGGGACAGGCACCTTTGTGGTGGTTTTCGACGCTAACGGTCGACCATCTCGCGCCATGAGATTAAACTTGAATTGTTCTCTGAACATATCCATTTCTGCCTATCCTCAACAGATCTTTGTCTCGAGGAGCGCATATGAAGCCGTCTCATTCCACCGGTCGCAACGTCATCGCCATTCTCGCCATACCCATCGTGATGCTCTTCCTTATCGTCATCACGCCCTTTTCTTTTGGTATCGCCTCGCCCTTCGATCTTTGCGGGATGATCGACGCCGGCTCGCGTGCCACCTCGCTCTCCTTTGTCTGCCGTGGCGTGTTCTACGAATATGCAATTCCCACCGGAAGTTGGCAGTCCAAGTTACCGTTGCTCGGCAAGGTCGACGGATGCTCCCCCTATTTCTGCCTTGAACCTCAGACGATGAATTATTTGATCGACGACCAGCCCCTCGACTCCATCACCCTCGCCTACGACTACGCACCAAACACCGATGAGCGCCACATGAACCAAGTCCTCGACAAGATGCTTGGACAGTGCGGGCTCACCGAGGAGGCCGGTCGAACCATCTATAGCAACCAGCAATTAAAGCGAACAGAACTCCGCCGTGTCGGAACAATCAAAGGGCGAAACGGGGCTGCCTACTGGCAGGCCTGGGCGACACGCGACAAGAGCGAATTCGGGCACAGCACCTATACGGTCACCGTCTACACCAAAGATGGAATCAAGGACGATGTTGACGATTTCGCGTCATCCAAACTCGGCATCCCCAAAACAACCAAGCCCGCCAGCCCAGATGAAATCCTGTAGAGACGCTCATTAACATACCGCTCAACAATCACAACAACATCGAGCTCGTTCCCCACCACCACAAAGATGTCTGCCCCCTTTGTGGCGGTTTTCGACAAAAAGAAGCCGCCCCGACAACAGAGGCGGCATCAAGCAAGTCTATTTTTAGCGTCCCTCAAGACCCAACGAGAACGCAGAAATGTAGCCCGGGGCTTACCCTTTCCCGAACGCGACCCTCGCGAAGCGCGTGAGCGGGCGGGAAAGGGTAAGCCCCGGGCGGACAATTAAGTGCGTTACTCGGCAGCGGCCTTGAACTTGTTGTAGTTGATCAGGCAGCCGGCCTTGACGATGGCACGCTCCTCGGCCGTCATATCGGCAATGTAGAGCTCAATCTGCTCGACCGCACCGTCGGCACGCACCACGTAGGCGGCGATGTCCTTCAGGTCGCCATCGAGCGCGGCACGGATACCCGGCACGAAGACATAATCGCCCACCTCAAAGTTGGGCTCGGCCTCCATCTGGAAGGGCACCATGCCCCAGTTCATCACGTTGGAGCGATAGCGCTTGGTGGCGTACTCGTGGACGATGTTGGCCAAGCCGCCAATCACGCGCTGACAGCTCGCGGCCTGCTCGCGGGCAGAACCGTCACCGGGCTTCTTGGCATAGAGCATAGAGCCGTACTCGGTCACCTTGGCGTCTGCCGCGACACCCGCGCCGGCCAGCGCCTCAAACACGCCGGCAAGTTCGGCATCGAGCGCCGCCAGGTCGCCCGCGGCCTCGCCGGCCACGCGACGCTTCTCCACGGCGTCGACCTCCTTGGAACGACCGACGTAGGCCGGATCGCGGCGGCTGAGCGTAAACTCGGCCAGACCCAGCGGGTTGGAGCGGAAGGAGCTCGTCTCGCCCGAGGGAATGAGCTCGTCGGTCGTGGTAACCGGGTCCATGATCTTGGAGCACACCTTGAGCAGGATGTCGTCGCCGAGGGGCTCCATCGCGGGCCACGGCTTGATGTTGGGGCCTTCGACCAGCTCGTCGGCAGGCTCCGCCTTGCCAAAGCCCCAGTACACGCGCTTCTTGTACGGTGCATCGTCAAAGGTGTACTCGCAGGCCTCGTCCCAAGTGTCTTCGGGCAGGTCGGTCGCCGACGTCAGGACGCCGCCGTTGGCAGCTGTCGCCGCAATGGAGCGGGCATCCATCAGGGCCACGGCGCTCAGCTGGCCATTACCCGGCTTGGAACCCTCGCGGTTGGGGAAATTGCGCGTGGTGTGGCGGATGGACAGGCCGTTGTTGGCAGGCGTGTCGCCGGCGCCGAAGCACGGGCCGCAGAACGCCGTGCGAACGATCGCACCGGCCTCCATGAGGTCGTAGATATAGCCGCGGCGCGTAAGCTCGAGCGCCACGGGCTGGCTCGTGGGATAGACCGACAGCGAGAACTCGCCGCAGCCGGTGTTGGCACCCTTGAGCACGCGAGCAGCCTGGACCACGGAATCGTAATTGCCGCCCGAGCAGCCGGCGATGACGCCCTGCTGCACGTGCAGCTTACCGTCGACGATCTTGTCGAGCAGGCTAAAGTGCGTCTTGCCCTCGCCGATCTTGGCGGCCTCGAGTTCCACCTCGTGCAGGATGTCCTCGAGGTTCTCGTTGAGCTCGTCGATCTCAAAGCCGTTGGAAGGATGGAACGGCAGCGCGATCATGGGCTTGATGCTCGACAGGTCGACCTCGACGCAGCCGTCGTAGTAGGCGACATCGGCGGGCTTGAGTTCGCGGTAGTCGTCGCCGCGGCCGTGCATGGTCAAAAACGCGTGCGTATCCTCGTCGGTAGCCCAGATGCTCGACAGGCAGGTGGTCTCGGTGGTCATGACGTCAACGCCGTTGCGGTAGTCGGTCGTCATGCTCGCGATGCCGGGGCCCACGAACTCCATGACTTTGTTCTTGACGTAACCCTTGGCAAAGACGGCACGGATGATGGCGAGCGCCACATCGTGCGGGCCAACGCCGGGGCGCGGGGCGCCCGTGAGGTAGATGGCCACGACGCCGGGATAGGCGACATCGTAGGTGTCGCGCAGCAGCTGCTTTGCCAGCTCGCCACCACCCTCGCCCACGGCCATGGTACCCAGGGCGCCGTAGCGGGTGTGCGAGTCGGAGCCCAGGATCATCTTGCCGCAGCCCGCGAAGTTCTCACGCATAAAGGAGTGGATGACGGCGATGTGCGGCGGAACGAAGATGCCGCCGTACTTCTTGGCAGCCGAGAGGCCAAAGACGTGGTCGTCCTCGTTGATGGTGCCGCCCACGGCGCACAGCGAGTTATGGCAGTTGGTGAGCACGTAGGGCAGTGGGAACTGTTCCATGCCCGAGGCGCGCGCCGTCTGGATGATGCCGACAAAGGTGATGTCGTGGCTCGCCATGGCGTCGAAGCGAATCTTGAGCGCCACGGGGTCGCCGGACGTGTTGTGTGCTTGAAGGATCGAATACGCGATGGTGCCGCGCTTGGCGTCCTCGGGCGTCTGCGTAATACCGCGCTCGGCAGCCTCGGCCACAGGCACAACCTCGCTGCCGCCGCGCAGGTAGATGCCGTCCTCGTACAGCTTAACCATACTGTCTCCCACTCTGCCCGAAAGGCTCGGGCGCATAGCATACATTCGTTCAATATCGTGCCATAGAACGGTTGCGAGTGGGTTACGAATCTACACGTTCACTTTATCTCGGTAAAGTAAAGGATGAACCCGACGAGGGCCGGCAGATTTAGTGCAAGAGTGTCCCTTTCGACTAGTCATTTAAGAACGTCCCCAATGACTACCAACGACTACCGCATCCGGAGCAAGGCAACGCCGCAGGTAGAGGACGGACAGCGAGCGACGTCCAGAGCGAACAAGTTGGCATGAAAAAGGCAAGGCATAGACCTTCTGGTCATGCCTTGCCTTTTGAATGACAAATTGTCGCTCTGGACGTCGCGCAGCGTCGAGCCGTTACGCCGTTCGGCAGAACGGCGTAACCTAGAGATCCCCGCCTGCGCCCAAAAGCTTGCGCATGACTTGCTCGGGGTTGACTGAGCCGTCGCGCGGGGCCAGGGCGGTGATCTTCTTCTGCATCTTGTACTCGTGCAGCTCGTCCTCGAGCTGGCGCACGCGGGCACGGAGTTTTTCGTTCTCGCGCTCGCGCTCCTCGGCACGCTCCTTCATATCGAGGATGCGCACCACGCCGGCAAGGTTGATGCCCTCGTCGGTCAGCTGGTTGATGAGCTCCAGGCGCTCGATATCGGCACGCGAATACAGACGCGTGTTGCCGCCCGAGCGCTGGGGGTTCACCAGGCCCTTGGACTCGTAGACGCGCAGAGTCTGCGGATGCATGCCGGTCAGCTCGGCCGCCACGCTGATCATGTACAGCGGTTTGTTCCTATTGTCCTCGGCCATGCTACCTGACCCCTTTCCGTCTCGTTATCGTCCATCATAAGCCTGCGGCCAGCCCGTGCGCCACGACCGCCCTAGAACGTCGCCTTGTAACGGTTGACCTTCTCGCGATAATCGCGCGCGTCGGCCTCGCGCAGCTTGGTCATGGCATCGCGCTCATCGTCGGACAGGTTCGAGGGAACCTGCACCTTGATCTCGACGAGAAGCGCACCCGTGCGGCCGCGATGCTTAACGTCGGGCGCACCCATCTCCTTAAAGCGGAACTTCTTGCCCGTCTGGGTGCCAGCGGGCACCTTCAGACGAACCGTCGCGCCGCCGGGCGTGGGCACATCCACCGTGCAGCCGAGCGCCGCCTCATAGACCGAGATCGGCACCTCCATGGTCACATCGGCACCCTTGCGCTTAAACAGCGGATGCTCCTCCACATGTGTGGTCACGACCAGGTCGCCGCGCTCGCCTCCGGCAACGCCGTACTCGCCACGGCGCTTGTAGCGCAATTTGCCGCCGTCGACCGCGCCCGCGGGCACCGAGACCGTGATGGTCTGCTGCTCGCCCGTCGAGGGAATGCGGTAGGTGACCTTGTGCGTCACGCCGCGGAACGCGTCCTCGGCCGTTACGTCGACAGTCAGCGACAGGTCGCCGCCCTTGCGTGCGCGGTTGCGGCCCGCGCCCGCACCGGCAGCACCCGCGGCACCGGCAAAGCCCGAGCGCCAGTCGCTGCCCCAGGCGCCGTTGCCGCTAAAGATGCTGTCGAAGATATCGCCCCAACCGCTCGCGCCGGCACCGGCGCCGTAGCCACCGCTATACGCGCCGCCCGCGCCCGGCATGCCGCCGAACATGAGCATCTGGTCGTACTCTTTGCGCTTCTTCTCGTCCGAAAGCGTCTCGTAGGCCTCGCTAATCTCCTTAAACTTGGCCTCGTCGCCGCCGGCATCGGGGTGATATTTTTGCGCGAGCTTGCGAAACGCGCTCTTGATCTCTTTGTCGGAGGCGCTCTTGGATACGCCCAGGATGTCATAGAAGGTTTTGCCTGCAGCCATCGTAGCTCCTCTCCTGTTACATCCGCCGTCCAGCGGGCGGCGGCTCATGCTTTCATGTGGCACTAGGCCAGAAAGGGCCCCGGGTGTTGCCCCGGGGCCCTTCTCAATTACTCCTCGGTGCTCTCGGCCGTATCGGCCGCGGCATCCTCGGGCGCCGCTTCGGGCTCCGGTGCGGGGCGCTTATCGCCACCGTAGGTCACCGTCACCATCGCGGAGCGCAGGATGCGGTCCGCCATGCGGTAGCCCTTCTGGTACACGTCGTTGACGGTCTCGTCGTACTGCGATGCGTCCTCGACACGACCCACAGCCTGGTGCTCGAGCGGATCGAACGCCTCGCCCTTGGGGTCGATGGGCTCAACGCCCTCGTGCGCAAACACATCGAGCAGCTTGGCATGCACCGCGTCAACGCCATCGACGAACTGCTTAAAATCGTCGGAAAGCTCCTGGCTACGGGCATGGTCGATCGCACGCTCGATATCGTCAACCACCGGCAGCAGCGCGGTGACGAGCTTCTCGGTCGCGCGCTCGCGCTCGGCGATGCGCTCGTTGGCAGTGCGGCGACGGAAGTTCTCCCAGTCGGCCTGCAGACGGGCAGTGCGCTCGGTGGCGTCCTTTGCCTTGTCCTCGGCGGCCTTCTGAGCCTCTGCCGCAGCATCGAGCTCATTGCGCACGTCGGCAAGCTCCTTCTGAGCCTGCTCGAACTTGAGCTTAAAGTCGTTGTCGGCGGCTTCCTCACCGGCGCGGATAGCGGCTTCCACCATCTCGTCCTCGGTCATCGTCGCCTCCTTGTTGGAATCCTCTACCTGGTTCTCGGCAGCCTCGGCGGCCGGGGCCTCGTTGGCCTCGGTATCGTCGACGGCCTCTACGGGAATCTTCACGTCCTTCTCCTCAGAGTCAACGGGGGCGGCGCCAGCGGCAGCCGCCTCCGTGCGAGCTTTACGGGCGGACATGATTACTTGTCCTCGTCGTCCACAACCTCGTAGTCGGCATCGACGACGTCATCGTCGGCAGGCTGAGCACCGGCGGCACCGTCGGTCTGCTGCTGAGCATCGGCGTAGACAACCTGGGCCAGCTCGTAGGCCACAGACTGCAGGGACTCGCCGGCGGCCTTGATGGCCTCGACGTCAGAGCCCTCGAGCGCCTTCTTGGCGTCGGCGATAGCGGCCTCGGCCTTGGACTTCACGTCGGCGGAAACCTTGTCGCCCAGCTCGTTGAGGGTCTGCTCGGTGGAGTAGCACAGGCTGTCGGTCTGGTTGCGGACCTCGACCTCTTCCTTCTGCTTCTTGTCCTCCTCGGCATGAGCCTCGGCGTCCTTGACCATACGATCGACTTCGTCGTCAGACAGAGCGGTGGAGCCGGAAATGGTGATCTGCTGCTCCTTGCCGGTGCCCTTGTCCTTAGCGGAGACCTTGACGATGCCGTTGGCGTCGATGTCGAAGGTGACCTCGATCTGCGGCACGCCGCGGCGGGCAGCCGGGATACCGGTCAGCTGGAACTTACCGAGCGACTTGTTGTCGCGGGCAAGCTCGCGCTCGCCCTGGAGCACGTTGATCTCGACGCTGGTCTGGTTGTCGGCAGCGGTGGAGTAGACCTCGGTCTTGGAGGTCGGGATCGTGGTGTTGCGGTCGATCATCTTGGTCATGATGCCGCCCATGGTCTCGACGCCCAGCGACAGCGGGGTAACGTCGAGCAGCAGGATGCCCTCGACGTCGCCGGTGAGCACGCCGCCCTGGACGGCAGCGCCGTCGGCAACGACCTCGTCGGGGTTCACGGACATGTTGGGCTGCTTGCCGGTCATGGTCTTGACGAGCTCCTGGACGGCGGGCATACGGGTGGAGCCGCCGACGAGGATGACCTCGGTCAGATCGGAGAGCTTAAGCTTGGCGTCGCGCAGGGCGTTGGTGACAGGCTGCTTGCAGCGCTCGAGCAGGTCACGGGTGATCTTCTCGAACTCGGCGCGGGTCAGCGTGTAGTTGAGGTGCAGCGGGCCGGACTGGTTCATGGTAATGAACGGCAGGTTGATGGTGGTCTGCTGGGCGGCGGAGAGCTCCTTCTTGGCGTTCTCGGCGGCCTCCTTCAGACGCTGCAGGGCCATGGGGTCCTGACGCAGATCGACACCGTTCTCCTGCTGGAACTTATCGGCCATCCAGTCGATGACGCGCTGATCCCAGTCGTCGCCGCCCAGGTGGTTGTCGCCCGAGGTGGACAGAACCTCAAACACGCCGTCGGCGAGGTCGAGGATGGAGACGTCGAAGGTGCCGCCGCCCAGGTCGAAGACCAGGATGCGCTGGTCGGTGCCCTGCTTGTCCAGGCCATAGGCCAAAGCAGCAGCGGTCGGCTCGTTGACGATACGCTTGACGTTGAGGCCGGCGATCTTACCGGCATCCTTGGTGGCCTGACGCTGGGCGTCGTTGAAGTAGGCCGGGACGGTGATGACGGCGTCGGTGACGGTCTCGCCCAGATACTTCTCGGCGTCGGCCTTCATCTTTGCGAGCGTCATGGCGCTCACCTGCTCGGCGGTGTAATCCTTGCCCTCGATGTCGACGACGGCGCGGCCGCCCTGGCCCTCCTTGACCTCATACGGCACGGTCTTGATCTCGGAGGTGCACTCGGAGTACTTGCGGCCCATGAAGCGCTTGATGGAGAACACGGTGTTCTTGGGGTTGGTGACAGCCTGGTTCTTAGCGGCCTTACCCACGACGCGGTCGCCGTCGGCACGGAAGCCCACGACGGACGGGGTGGTGCGGTCGCCCTCGGCGTTCACGATAATGGTCGGAGAACCGCCCTCGAGGACGGCCATAGCGGAGTTAGTAGTACCAAGGTCGATACCAAGAATCTTGCCCATTAGAAATTCCCTCTCTCTTGTGCGTTTGCACCGACTCGGCGGTCTGCCGCGCGGTGTTTCGGCTTGTCTTTCAGGATGTAGTGTATCCCCTTATGGGCCGGAATATACAAAATCTAAGTCAATTCATATAAGATTTCTTATTGCTGAGAGTTTAGGTTCTTAAATGCGCAGGTAGATGCGCTGATTGAGTTCTCGGCAAATCTATCGAGATCTATGTAGAGATGGCTGAGGTTTGGGTCCGGGGGCGCCTGGGGCTGCCTTGTGGAAAGCTCGTCCCGGTTTGAGCGTGGATTCCGGGTCGCAGTTTCCGTCTGAAGGCTCAACCGGAAACCGTATCCCGTTTTGAGAGCTGATACCGGGTCGCAGTTTCCGCTAGCGGGCCCAACCGGAAACTGCGACCCGTTTTTCGGCCAAATAACGGGATGCCCTTTCCGCAGGCGCGCTCAATAGCTCAATATTTCAAGTCACCTTTAGCTAACATTTACGCAGCTCAACGGCCCCACCTGCACGTTTTTTAGTAAACCTTGGCATACTCGGCGAACGGTATGAAGATGCCGGCCAGAGGGTATTGCAAACGGTCGCTCCCGTGGTATGTTTTTGCCCGAATCAAACCGGCGCGCATCGTCTGTAGCGTCGGTCAACAGAGAGGAAACTACCATGGCTCATCCCGTAATTGATGCCGACGAGTGCATCGCTTGTGGCGTTTGCGTCGACTCCTGCCCCGCTGGCGTTCTGGAGCTCCAGGACGTCGCTACCGTCGCTGACGAGGACTCCTGCGTCGCCTGTGGCGCTTGCCAGGACGCTTGCCCCGCTGGCGCGATCACCGAGGTCGTCGAGGAGTAACAACTCCCCCACTTGCACACTCAAAAGTACACCGTGCACAAAAAAGGAGGCCTCCGCATCGCCGCGGAGGCCTCCTTTTGCATGTGTGGGCAGCTAATTTGGAGCGGGACCCTTGGCAGTTGCGGTGGAATAGTTCCTGTTTTATGTCTTGGATGCCGATTTTAGGAACTATTTCACCGCAACTTATAGATGCGGCGTCGACTAGGACAAATCGTCTTCGTAGGGCATCAGGTCTGCTAGGTAGCCTTTTTCCTTGAGCATCGCCTCGATCTCGTCGAGGGTCTGTTCGTCCTCCGCCGCAATGCGATGGAAGTGATAGCCGCTCGTCACCGTTAGTAGTGGAAAGCTCTTGCCGCTCTCGATATCGTGCAGGTAGCGCTCAACATCGCGACGGTTGCGAATGTCCAGATCGGCTGTGATCTTGCCATACACGCGGTGGTTGACGATTACATTGAGCACGGCACCACCCACGTCGACGATACTCGTGAGCTCATCACCTGCCTGCTCCACGCTGTGGCGAACCTTGACCAAGCGCGTGGGCACGGCGGGGCTGCTGGGGGCCTCCTGCAGCACATAACCACGGTTGGTCGCCACGATATCGTGCCCATCGGCGCGCAGCAGGGCGATGTCTTGCACGACAATCTGGCGGCTCACACCCACCTCGCGAGCAAGCGCGCTGCCCGAAACGGGCTCCGTAGCCCCCTCGAGCACGCCCATGATGGCACGGCGACGCTCGCGGGCATCCATTATTTACCGTCCAACAGACGCAGGTGCTTGAGCGAGAGGTCGAGAATCGGCGCAGAGTGCGTCAGCGCCCCCGAGCTAATAAAGTCAACGCCCAGGTCGGCGAGCGCGCGGATATTGCCGGCGTCCACGTTGCCCGAGCACTCGGTCTTGGCACGACCGGCGATAAGCTCTATGGCGGCGGCCATGTCGTCATGGGTCATGTTGTCGAACATGATGATATCGGCACCGGCCTCCACGGCCTCGCGCACCATGTCCAGGTTCTCGCACTCGATCTCGACCGTCGTGGTAAACGACGCATGGGCGCGCGCCATCTCGATCGCACGCGTCACGCCACCGGCGGCATCGATGTGGTTGTCCTTGAGCATGACGGCCGTCGACAGGTTGTAACGGTGGTTGCTGCCGCCGCCGATCTCGACTGCCGCCTTTTCAAACACACGCATGCCCGGTGTGGTCTTGCGCGTGTCGACAAGCACGGTCTTAGTGCCCTCGAGCGCCGCGGCCATGCTGTGCGTGTAGGTAGCGATGCCGCTCATGCGCTGCAGGTAGTTGAGCGCCACGCGCTCGCCCGAAAGCAACACGCGCGCGTCGCCGCGCACCTGGCCCACGTGATCGCCGGCATGCACCTCGTCGCCATCCGAGACATCGAACAACACGGAGCTCTGCGGATCCAGCAGCTCAAAGGTGCGGGCGAATACGTCCAGGCCGGCGATAATGCCGTCGGCCTTGGCGATAAGCTCCACCGTGGCGGGACGCGCCGTGGGGCACACGCTCGCCGTGCTCACGTCCTCAAACGTAATGTCCTCGCGCAGAGCCTGCAGAATCAGATCATCGACGACGAGCTTCATGGTAATGGGATTCATGGTCTACTCCTCCACGGCCTGCGTGCCGGCGGCACGGGCCAATTCATCGATTGCCAGGGTGTCGACGCTCAGGGCGCGATGACGGCCATCGAGCGCGGAATCGCCCTCCTGCTCCACGGCCAGCGACTCGCCGGTACGCATATACCACGCGGCGCGACGACCCCAGACCAGTGCCTCGAGCAGGCTGTTTGATGCAAGGCGGTTCTTGCCGTGAACACCGTTGCAAGCCGTCTCGCCCGCGGCGTAGAGCTCGGGCATCGAGGTGCGGCCGTCCTTGTCGACCCATACGCCACCCATAAAGTAGTGCTGCGTGGGCGTAACGGGGATGGGCTCGTCCAAGATGTCGCGGCCGTCCTCAAGGCAGCGCGCGCGAATGTTGGCAAAATGCCCGGTCACCACATCGCGTTCGACGGGGGCGAAGCTCAGCCACTCGTGCTCGGTGCCGTCCTGCTTCATCTGCTCGCGAATAGCGGCGGCGACCACATCACGCGGCTGAAGCTCGTCGGTAAAGCGCTCGCCGGCGGCGTTGAGCAAAATCGCGCCCTCGCCGCGGCAGCTCTCGCTGATCAGGAAGGTGCGGCCCGGCTGCGGCGAGAACAGTCCCGTGGGGTGAATCTGCACGTAGTCCAGATGCTCCATCTTAATGCCATGCTCCTGAGCAATGTAGCAGGCATCGCCCGTGAGCTGCGGGTAGTTGGTCGAATGGTCGTATACGCCGCCGATACCGCCCGTCGCCCACAGCGTGTGGCGGGCATGGATCTTAAACGGCTCGCCGGCATGCACGCCCTCGGCGGCATTTGTCAGCTCGTCGGCGGGACGAACCGAGTTGTCCTCGTCCACGGAAACGGCGACGACACCGGCACACACCGTGGCGCCGTCACGCTCGCCCGTCAGGATATCGGTCATGGCTACGTGCTCCAAAATCTGCACGTTATCCAGCTTGCGAACGGCCTGGAGCAGCTTGGTCGTAATCTCCTTGCCCGTAATGTCGGCATGGAAGGCAATGCGCGGACGGCTGTGCGCGCCCTCGCGGGTAAAGTCGAGGCTGCCGTCGGCCTTGCGCTCAAAATCCACGCCCATCGCCAGCAGGTCGTTGATGACCGAGCGGCTCGAGCGAATCATGATGTCGACGCTCTCGCGGCGGTTCTCGTAGTGGCCGGCGTGCATGGTGTCCTCAAAGAAGGCATCGTAGTCCGAGCCCTCGGGCAGCACGCAGATGCCGCCCTGCGCGAGCATCGAATCGCACTCATCGACCGCGCCCTTGGAGAGCATGATCACGTGCGTGCTCGTCGGCAGATTGAGGGCCGCGTACAGACCCGCCACGCCGCAGCCGGCAATAACGACGTCGCACTCCATATCGGGGTATTGCTTGGTTTCCACAGGAATCCTCTCCCTTGTAATGTGACATAAGGGACCGTCCCTCATGCAACATTGTTCTAGCGCGCTGCGTACTCGAGCATACGGTCGAGCGTGAGCTTGGCCTGGTCTGCCGCCTCGTCCGAGACGCCGATCTGCACCTCGCCCTCGCCCGTCTCCAGGCAGCGCACGAGCTTCTCGAGCGTGATGAGATCCATGTTGACGCAGGTGGGCTGCACCGCGGGGAAGTAGAACTTCTTGCCAGTGCCCTGGCAGCGGCGCTCGAGCTCGTAGAG
The DNA here is from genome assembly GCA_031295385.1 of Collinsella sp. Taxonomy (GTDB): domain Bacteria; phylum Actinomycetota; class Coriobacteriia; order Coriobacteriales; family Coriobacteriaceae; genus Collinsella. The sequence continues at coordinate 191,950 of JAUMOL010000007.1, read as the reverse complement.
CACGCCGCGGACCGTCACGATAATGAACTCGCTCGCGTCGGACTCCTCGGCATACTTGATGATGCCGGCGGTGGAGCCGATGTAGTCGGCCTCGGCCAGAACGTCGGCCTTGCACTCAGGATGCGCCAGCACGAGCGCGTCGGGGTGGGCCTCCGTCACGTCGACGATCTGCTCGACGGTGATGATGTGATGGCGCGGGCAGTAGCCGTTGTTGAGGATGACGTGCTTTTGCGGCACCTGCTCGGCTACGAAGCGGCCCAGGTTTTGGTCGGGAATGAACAGGATATGCTGCTGCGGCAGCTCGGACACGATCTTGACGGCGTTGGAGCTGGTGACGCACACGTCACTCCAGCTCTTGATCTCGACCGTCGAGTTGACGTAGCAGACCACGGCAAGGTCGTCACCGTACTCGGCGCGGGCGGCGTCGACCGTCTCGCGCTTGACCATGTGAGCCATGGGGCAGTCCGCGCCCGGCTCGGGCAGCAGCACGGTCTTAGTGGGATTGAGCAGTTTGGCGCTCTCGCCCATAAACTCCACGCCGCACAGCACGATGGTCTGCTGCGGCAGGCTTTTAGCGAGCTTAGCCAGGTAGAAGCTGTCGCCGACGTAATCAGCCACGGCCTGCACCTCGGGCGCCACGTAATAGTGCGCCAGAATCACCGCGTCGCGTTGGATTTTTAGTTGCTGAATGGCCTCGACGAGCTCTGCGGGCACCAGCGCCGCGCGCTCCGTTGCCGTCGTTGCCGATGCCAGGCCGGCCGCAATATCGCGTGCAAGCTCCGATGCATCCATGTTCGCGCTCTGTGCCATCAAGGCCCCTCTCTTTTGGCGAATCTTGGGGCTTTAGTATGACACCTAGGTTTACAGCTGACAAGACAGCTGTAAACCTAGGTGTAAAGCTGAAATAAAGATTCAATCATGTGTCAGGTCCATTTTCGAACTGGCAAGCTGAGGATAGCCGAGCTCTCGATAGCGCAGGAGGCATCTTTCGCCACCGCAATACCGCTCGGCGCGAGTTGCGCGACGTGGGGCGCAAATGGGACACGCCTCCGCGAGCGGTCCGCACCCAATGTGGCAAAATCGAACTACTAAGGGGGCTCAGAATGCTCAAGATTATTGCCTGCGACGACGACGTCGCTTTTCTAGATAGACTGCACCGGATGATCGACCGTTGGTCGAGCGAGACGGGCACGGCGGTCGATGTTGCGCTCGTCACGCGCGGCGAGGACCTGCTGGCGCGCCATGCCGCGTCGCGCGCCGACATCATTCTGCTCGACATGATCATGCCGCTCGTCAACGGCATGGACACCGCACGCGAACTGCGCCAGGCCGACACCGCCGTGCGCCTGGTGTTCCTCACCTCGTCGCCCGAGTTCGCGCTGGAATCCTACGAGGTCCGCGCCTTCGACTATCTGCTCAAGCCCGTGACTTACGAACGCCTGGCGCAGTTACTCGACGAGCTTTCGAGCATGCGCCCGGCGGCAACCGACGAGCTCGTGATCAAAACTTCCTTTGGCTACCACGCCCTGCGCCTGTCCGACATCGAATATGCCGAGGCGCGCAACAAGCACGTGGTCTTCCACCTGCGCGACGAACGCGATATCGAGGCACTCGAGTCGTTCCGCAGCGTCGAGGACCGCTTGGAGCAAAACGCAGTCTTCTTTAAATGCCACCGCAGCTACCAGGTCAACCTGCGCAATATCGATCACTTTGACCGCACGGACATCGTCATGCGCTCGGGCGCGTGCATCCCGCTTTCGCGCAGTTGCAAGCAGGGATTCCAAGACGCCTACTTTGCGGCGCGCTTTGAGGGTGGGAGACACTGATGGTCTCCTCGGTCGAAATGGTCCTTTGGGCAATCCACCACGCCACGACGCTGCTCTTTGGCGTCTTTGCCTCGGCGGCGCTGTGCGGTGTCGAGATCAACCGGCGTCATGCGCTTGAACTGGTGTTGGTCGGTGCCGTAACCGGATGCGCATTTGGCCTCGCCAATGCCGTCGGCGGCGAGCTTTTTGCCCGCCAGGTATATCCGCTCGTCGTGCATCTGCCGCTCGTCATCTATTTGTGCGCGCGCTACCGCCTGAGCCCGCTGCTTGCCGCGCTCGGCATTACGAGTGCTTATCTGAGCTGCCAGTTCAGCAATTGGATGGGCATCGCCGCCTTTGCCGCAACCGACTCGCAGATCGCGTACTATCTGGCGCGTATCGCGACCACACTCGCCGTCTTTGCCGTCCTGTTGCATTGGGCCGGCGACATCGGTCCACGCTTGGCGATTAAAAGCACCACCGAGCTGGGCATCCTTTTAATCCTGCCGCTCGTCTATTACGTCTTTGACTATGCCACCAACGTCTACACCACGCTGTTCCACTCGGGCTCGGTGGTGACGGTTGAGTTTTTGGCATTTGCGCTCTGTGCCTTCTATCTTATGTTTCTTGCCGTTTACCTACGCGAATACGAAGAAAAGGAAACCGCCGAGCGAGAGCGCTGGATGCTCGAAACCCGCGACAGCGCCGCCATCAAAGAGCTCGAGGCTTGGCGTCAATCTGGGCGCGAGTTGTCGATTCTTCGCCACGATATGCGCCACTTCCTACGCGGCCTGGCCGCTTTAATTGAGGAGGGCCACACCGACGAGGCGCTCAAACGCATCGATGAACTCTGCGAAGCCGGCGACCGCACCGCCGTACGCCGCTTCTGCGCCAACGAGACCGTAAACATCGCGCTTTCGTCATTTAGCTCGGATATCAATAGAAACGGCATTACCGCCAACCTGCGCGCCGCCGTACCCGAAACCATCCACGTAGGTGACGCCGACCTGTTTAGCGTGCTCTCAAATGCCTTGGAAAACGCTATCACCGCCGCAAGCGCCGCACCCCAAGGAAAGCGATTCGTCGACTTTGACCTGCGATTAGAGGACGGCCAGCTGCTGCTGTTAGTTTCCAACACGTTTGACCGCGCGCCGCGCATGGTCGACGGCATGCCCGTGACCCGGCATGCGGGCCACGGCTTTGGCACCAAGAGCATCAAACTTGCCGTGGAGCGCATGAACGGCAACTGTCAGTTCCGCATTAACGGCGATCGGTTTGAGCTGCGCGCTGTGATGTAGAAGTGCGGCGCCGATCTCGCGGCGTGTCTTGCCCGCCAGGCAATCGCTCACCGGCGCCAATCTGCTACAGCGGAGCGGCCGCCGGGGTCAGCTGCTTGATGTAGGCCCACATGCGCTGCTTGGCCGCTTTGTCGGTCAGCGCCGCCTCAAAGCCATCGAGCGCGAGCACGCGGCGGCCCTGCACATGGGCGACCAGGCCGGGCTTGAGCATGGCGGTGTCGAAGTCATCGATCGCCACGAGCATATCGGCGTAGGTCTCGCGCATGGCGTCAGCCGCGTTGTTGTCGAGCAGCAGCACCGCCTCGGGGTCCAAGGCCTCAAGCGCCTCGCGGAACAGCTCGCACGGCAGGGCGTGGCCTACCGCCACAGCTCCGTCGCCCGCGCCGGCGACGCTTGCCAGCACACAAAAATCCTCGGGCGCGTAGCCGATGGCCCCAAGCGCCTTGCGCAACGCCGCGCCATCCGGGCCGGCGGCAAGCTCGCCACCCGAACGCTCGGCCTCGTCCAGATCGCCTTTGACCAGCACGATCGGCGAGCACGCGTTGCCCGCGATACGCACGCCACGACCCGCGAGCGATGCGAGCTCCTGCTCGGTCGCCTGGGCGATAGCTTCTTTTTTCTGGCTTTGTGACATGGCCATGCGCTCTCCAATCGTTTGCGTGCCCACCATTATATAAAAGAGCTGCCCGCGAGTGGTTGCTTTGCGGGCGGCTGGGTATAAGCACGGTCGTACTGAGTTTTACGCGGCCAAGCCGCGTCACATTATGGAGGTCACCATGGCTGACATTAAGCAGATTACCCCCGAAAATTTCGATTCCGTCGTTAACGGCAACCTTCCCGTGCTGGTTGATTTTTGGGCACCGTGGTGCGGTCCCTGCCGCTCCCTCTCGCCCATCGTTGACGAGGTTGCCGATGAGCTGGCGGGCAAGCTTGCCGTTGCCAAATGCAACGTCGACGACAACCAGGACCTGGCCATGAAGTATGGCGTCATGAGCATCCCCACGCTGATTGTGTTTAAGAACGGCGAGGAGATTGACCGCTCGGTTGGCGCTCTGCCCAAGGCGAGGCTGCAGGCGCTGCTGGAAAAGCATCTGTAATACGCTTGTTACATGTTGCCGTCTGCCTGCCGTCCATGAGCGCTTTTGCACCGCTCGCCGGACTTCTGGATGCACCGAGTGCAACCACGGATAGTATGGTAGTCACAAACAGCCCCCAGTGAACGGGTGCGGGTCGCACAGACTCGTACCCGTTTTCTTATGCAGCTGCGCGCAGAGCGGGCGTAGTAAAATCTGAGCCACTGAACTGCCCCATACAAAAGGAGATTTTCCATGCATGATGTTGGAATGAACATGAGCCAGCTTGCCATGAGCGTCAAACAGGTCGACGACACCATCGAGCTCGCTCATGAGTGGAGCCATCAGCTGCTGCATGCGACCGAGAATTTTGACATGGAGCGCATCGGCGCCAAGCTCGAGGCAGCCATGGCCGCGCTGCACGAGGCCCACGACGCACTCGAGGGCTACGAAGATGCCATCGAGGCCGACCACAACTCCGTCGGATCCGTGAAGCTGGTGTAAGGTGGCCGAACACGAGCACGGCTGCGGGTACGAGCACGAGCATCCGCACGGGGCGGACGGTGACGCGGGCTGCCACTGTAGTGGCTCCGGCTCCGAGCTGGTCCGTTTTTCGGTTACCGCACCCGACGACCTGCTGCGCCGTTTTGACGAGCAGATCGCACGCCGCGGCGACGTGGCCAACCGATCCGAGGCCGTGCGCGACCTGATTCGCGCCTCGATCGCCAAAGAGCAGATGCGCACGCCCGATGAGCACGTTATCGGGTCGCTCACTATGATCTACGACCATCACACAGGCGATCTGACGCGCCGCCTGGACGAGGTGCAGCACGACTACACCGACGAGATCGTATCGACGATGCACGTGCATTTGGATCACCACAACTGCTTGGAGATTCTGGCACTCAAGGGTCGCGGCGAGCGCGTCTACGAACTAGCCGACCGCCTGCTGGGCCTGCGCGGCGTTAAGCACGGCGAGCTCACGTGCGCCGCCACCAAGCAGAGCCTGGGGCTGTAACAGCACACATTTCAACGAAGGAGGGTCGCATGCGGCATGCGCATATCCATGTAACGGGCATTGTGCAGGGCGTCGGCATGCGGCCGTTTGTGTATCGCGAGGCCATGACGCACGGCATTTGCGGCTGGGTGCTCAACGCGGGCGACGGCGTGCATATCGAGGCACACGCTTGTGCCGAGGCGGTTGACGGATTTGTCGCTGCACTTTCTGAGCATGCGCCCGCGGCGGCTCGCGTTGAGCGAGTCGATATTGCGGATTTGGAGCCTGGCGGCTGGAGCACTGCCGATGAGCAGGGCTTTCACATTGTGGCGTCGCAGGACCAGACCGCGCACACGACGCTCGTCTCGCCCGATATCGCCACCTGCGACGATTGCCTGTGCGAGTTGTTCGATCCCGCCGACCGACGCTACCACTACCCCTTTATCAACTGCACCAACTGCGGGCCGCGCTTTACCATCATCCGATCGCTGCCTTATGACCGAGCGGCTACCTCGATGGACCGTTTCCCCATGTGCCCCGCCTGCGCCGCAGAGTATGCCGATCCACTCGACCGTCGCTTTCACGCGCAGCCCGATGCCTGCTTTGATTGCGGACCGCATATTACGTGGCGCGAGGCTGTGAACGGCGATGCGTGCGGGAATTCGCCCGCGACACCGGCCGCCGGCACCACACGCGAGGCCAGCGACGCTATCATCGAGCGCTGCGCTGAGCTGCTGGCCAGCGGCGGCATCGTCGCCATCAAGGGCCTGGGCGGATTCCATCTAGCCTGTGACGCTGCCAACGAGCAGGCGGTGGCCGAGTTGCGCCGTCGCAAACGCCGCAGCAATAAGCCGCTTGCCGTCATGGTGCGCAGTCTTGCCGATGCCGGGCGCCTGTGCCATATCGACGATGCTGAACGCGATCTGCTCGCCGGCAGTATCCGCCCCATCGTGCTGCTGCGCCGGCGGGCTGTTTGCGGGAACGACGGCGATTCTTCCGACGCCCTCGTACTCGCACCGTCCGTCGCGCGCGACCTGCCCGAGCTCGGCGTCATGCTCCCCTATACGCCGCTTCAGCATCTGTTGCTCGCCGCGGCAGAAGCCTGCGGTATGCACGCGCTCGTCATGACCAGCGGAAACCTGAGCGAAGAACCCATCGAGACCGACGACGACCTTGCCTGGGAACACCTCGTTGCTGCCGGCATCGCCGACGCGTTGCTCGGTAACGACCGCGCGATCCTCTCGCGCTATGACGATTCCGTGGTGCGCGTGGTTGACGGCACCGTTATGCCCGTGCGCCGCGCTCGCGGATATGCACCCCAGCCGCTGCCGTTGCCGGCGCTCGACCGCGCTCCGTCCTGCGTGCTTGCCTGCGGGCCACAACAAAAGGCCACGATTGCGCTCACGCGTGAAGGGACGAACGGCAAGGCAACCTGTTTTGTGTCGCAACATATCGGCGATGTTGAAAACGGCGGGACCTTCGATGCCTGGAACGCCGCGCGCACGCGCTTGGAAGATCTCTTTGATTTGGCGCCCGCCGCCTTGGCCTGCGATGTACACCCCAGCTATCTATCGGGCCAGTGGGCGCGCGAGCAGGCGCGAAAATGCAATCTGCCGCTCGTCGAGGTGCAGCACCATCATGCGCATATCGCGAGCGTAATGGCCGAGGCCATCGCCGCGGGCCAGCTTACAACCGACGCGCACGTCCTTGGCATCGCCTTTGACGGCACCGGCGCCGGCACCGATGGGACCATTTGGGGCGGCGAGTTTCTTGTTGCCAGCCTTGGCGGCTATGAGCGCGCCGCGCATTTGCGCACCTGGGCGCTCCCCGGTGGGGCGGCCTCCGTGCGCGACGCCCGCCGCAACGCCTTTGCCCTGCTCAGTGAGCTCGGCCTGCTCGAGCACCCAGGTGCCGCTCGGCTTTTGGACAGCCTCGACGAGCAAACGCGCAGCGTGACAGCCACCATGATCGAGCGCGGCATCAACAGCCCGCGTACCAGCAGCATGGGGCGTCTCTTTGATGCCGCGGCAGCAATTCTGGACATCTGCGACAAGGCAACCTACGAGGGCGAACCCGCCATAGAACTCGAAGCCGCTGCCTGGCGCGCGCTCGACAACGAAATCGCCCATTTTCCCGACGACAACGCCGGCTATTTCGCATCTGGCCCATCGTGGCTGGACGGCCCCTATGTTCTGGACCAGAAAGCACTCTTTGAGGCACTTTTGGGAGGAATTGAAGCCGGAGCGCCCGCCGACAGGCTCGCACTCGATTTCCATGTCTCCGTCGCGCGCTCCTCGGCGCGCATCGCCAGCGATATCTGCGTGCACGAGGGCATCGACACCGTCGCGCTCTCGGGCGGCGTGTTCATGAACCGACTTTTGCTTCAGCTCCTCACCCGCAAGCTTAAAAACGCAGGCCTTACGGTCTTGATTCCCCAAACCGTGCCCGTTAACGACGGCTGCATCGCCTACGGTCAGGCCGCCATCGCTCGCGCTCACCTCGCGCAGACGGCGTCGTGATAGGCTGTTTTGCCAGCCTGCGCGCCGCCGTCTCACAGGTGTAACGCGTTTGCTCGCGACTCCCGCGAGCGCTACCATCAACTGATGGGTAATTAGGCGCCTATCCAGCGCAAAACGTATAAAAGGGAAACATTATGTGCCTTGCCGTTCCCGGTAAAGTGGTCAAACGCGACGACGACCTTAAGGCGACCGTCGACATGATGGGCATCGAGCGCCCCGTTTCGCTACGCCTCGTGCCGACGGCACGGGTAGGCGACTATATTCTCGTGCACGCCGGCTTTGGCATTCAGATTGTCGACGAACAGGAAGCCCAAGAGACACTCGAGCTCGTCAACACCATGACCGAGCTGGCCGAAGAGGATCAGCTCGCCACCAACCCGGCCGAGGCATACTAGTGGCGGCGGCGCAGCCGGTTCGCTCCGGTATCGACTTTTCGGCATTTCGCGACCCCAAGCTGGCTCGCGAGCTCATCGATCGTATTCATGAGCTTGTCGGCAACCGCAGCATCAACCTTATGGAAGTCTGCGGCACGCACACCGTGAGCATTGGCCGCTATGGCTTTCGCTCCATTATGCCGACGGGACTCAAACTGCTAAGCGGCCCGGGGTGCCCCGTTTGCGTCACCGCCAACCGCGACATCGATCACGCAATCGCGCTTTCCAACATGGACGGCGCCATCATCACCACCTTTGGCGACATGATGCGCGTGCCCGGATCGTCCACCTCGCTTGCCGCGCAAAAGGCGGCGGGGCGCGACATCCGCATCGTCTACTCTCCGCTCGACGCACTCGACATTGCCGAGCAAAATCCCGAACGCCCGGTCATCTTTATGGGCGTCGGCTTTGAGACCACAACGCCCACCATTGCCGCCGCTATCCTGGAGGCCGACGCGCGCAGGCTCCAGAACTTCTCGGTCTACTGTGCTCACAAGACCACGCCGCCGGCTCTGCGTGCGATCTCTAACGACCCCGAGACCGCCATCGACGGCTTTATCCTGCCGGGCCACGTCGCCACCATCACGGGCTTGGCGCCCTTTAGCTTTTTGGTCGACGAGTTTAAGACTCCAGGCGTGGTAACGGGATTTGAGCCGGTCGACATCTTGCAGGGTATCTGCATGCTGGTCCAGATGGTTGTTGAGGGGCAGCCCGCAATCGACAACGCCTACCGTCGTGGCGTCAATGCCGACGGCAATCCCGTGGCGCGCCAGCTGGTCGAGCAGGTATTTGAGCCGTGCGACACCACGTGGCGCGGGCTGGGACCGATTGCCAACTCGGGTCTTTCCATCCGACCCGAATTCGCGCGCTTTGATGCCGGCACCCGCTTTGACGTGCCCGTTGAGGCGACGGTCGAGCCACGCGGGTGCCGCTGCGGCGACGTGCTGCGCGGTGCCATCACGCCGAGCGACTGCCCTCTGTTCGGCCACGCATGTACGCCCGAACACCCCGTCGGCCCCTGCATGGTGAGCTCCGAAGGCAGCTGCGCGGCGTACTTTAGATACCGCGACTAGCCCGGACGCACCCGCACGCTGGCACCACCCACGATTGGAGTTTTCGATATGTCCCGTACTGCCACCGATAGCACTGTCCTGCTGGGCCACGGCTCCGGCGGCCAGATGATGAAGCGCCTTATCGATGAGGTCTTTCTGAATGCCTTTGGGTCGCCCGAGCTGCTCGAGGGCAACGACGCCGGCGTCGCTACGCTGCCCGCAAGCGGGCGAATCGCCATGTCGACCGACAGCTTTGTGGTAACGCCGCAGTTCTTCCCCGGCGGCAATATCGGCCGCCTCGCTGTATGCGGAACCGTCAACGACGTCGCGACCTCGGGCGCCAACGTGCGCTACCTCTCATGCGGCTTTATCCTCGAAGAGGGCTATCCCATGGACAAGCTGCGCCAGATTGTGCAGACCATGGCCGAAACGGCACATGAGGCAGGTGTGAAGATTATCACCGGCGACACCAAGGTGGTCGAGCGCGGCGGTGCCGACGGCGTCTACATCAATACCGCCGGCGTGGGCGAAGTGCCCGCGGGCGTAGCGCTCAGCGGTGCAAACTGCCAGCCCGGCGATGCCATCTTGGTCTCGGGTACACTGGGCGACCACGGCATCGCCATCATGAGCCAACGCGAGGGCTTGGCGTTTTCAAGCACGATCGAAAGCGATGCCGCGCCGCTCAACCACCTGATTGCCGACGTGCTCGCCGCCGCCCCCGACACCCGCTGCTTCCGCGACCCCACGCGCGGTGGCCTGGCATCCACGCTCAACGAGTTTGCCCAGGCCAGCGGCGTTGCCATGGAGATCGACGAGGATGCCGTGCCCGTGCGCCCCGACGTGCAGGCCGCCTGCGAGATGCTCGGCTACGACGTTCTGCAGGTAGCAAACGAGGGCAAGATGGTCGCCGTGGTGCCGGCCGAACAGGCCGATGCCGCGCTGGCGGCCATGCGCGCCGCCCGCTACGGCGAGAACGCCGCCATCATCGGTCGCGTGCTGCCGCTTGCCGAGGGCGCTCGACCCGTCGTGCGCGTACGCACCGGCTGGGGATCGACCCGCATCCTCGACATGCTCGTGGGAGAGCAGTTACCGAGAATTTGCTAGGGCGGTATCGCGCGGTCGGCGCGATGTGGCTTGATATCCCTGGAGATGTTCAGATTCCAAGCGTGCCCAACGCGGAAGCCCAGTATTATGATGTGCGTTTTGAAACCCAATGACGGGAGCTTTCATGGCGGCAGCGTTTTCCCATGTGATTTTTGACCTGGACGGCACCATCCTCAACACGATCGAGGACCTGGCGGCCGCCGGCAACCATACCTGCGAGGCGCACGGCTGGCCCACGTTTGCCGTCGACGAATACCGCTACAAGGTGGGAAACGGCATGCTCAAGCTGGTCGAGCGCTTTATGCCCGCCGAATATGCGGGCGACGGCCGCATGTTTGAGCAAACGCTTGCTGAGTTTAGAGCTTATTACGGCGAGCACAAGGAGGACCACACCTCACCCTACGCCGGCACGATTGAGATGCTCGACCGTCTGCGCGCAGCGGGCGTTCAGCTTGCCGTGCTCACCAACAAAGATCATATTTCGGCAGCCCCGCTTATCGAGAAGTATTTTGGCTCTGAGCGCTTTGCGCTGGTGCAGGGCCGTGTGGACGCATTTCCGCCCAAGCCCGAAGCGCCCGTCACGCTGCATGTGATGGAGGAGCTGGGCGCCGATCCGGCAACCACGCTCTACGTGGGCGATTCCAATGTCGATATCCTGACCGGTCACAACGCCAGCCTTAAGAGCGCGGGCGTCAGCTGGGGCTTCCGCGGCCGCGCAGAGCTAGAGGCCGCCGGCGCCGACTACGTGGTGGACACCCAGGACGAACTCGCCAAGCTGGTGCTGGGCGAGTAACGAGCGACACCGCTTAACGCAGCTGCGACAATTCTTCCGCGCGGAAAACGCATCCCGTTTTAGAGCTCCGGAATGGGATGCGCTTTCCGTTTGAGGCGCGTCAGGGAAACCGCATCCCGTTTCGGAGCAATATTCCGGGTCGCACTTTCCGCAACCCACCCCATCCGGAAACCGCGACCCACTATTCAGCCAAAAACCGGCTCGCATTTTCCCGAGCATTCGATGCAACGCTGGTGCAAGGAGTGTCCCCAACGACTAGCCGTTTAAGAACGTCCCCAACGACTAAAGTGCCGCAAGAGTGTCCCTTTTGACTAGTCATTTAAGAACGTCCCCAATGACTACACCTTCGACTAGTCATTTAAGAACGTCCCCAATGACTACCATGGCAACGCCGCAGGTAGAGGACGGACAGCGAGCAACGTCCAGGACGAACAAGTTGGCATGAAAAAGGCGAGGCATAGACCTTCTGGTCATGTCTCGCCTTTTGAATGACAAATTGTCGTCCTGGGCGGCGCACAGCGTCGAGCAGTTGCGGCGTTTGGTAAAACGCCGCAACTCCCTAGCTCATCATGGCATTCATCATCTCGTTGGTTGCGGAATCGTCAGCAGACCACTCGCCGTCGTCATTGCAGGAGTACTTGAAGGTGACCTTGGTGTCCTTGGTCTTAGCAGCCTTGGTCACATCGACCATAACCTGACCGGCCATCTTGTACAGCTCGTCATCGGAAGGAACCGTGTCAAGCGCAGCGACCTTCTCCTGATACTGGGTGGAGAAGTCCTCGACGATCTTGTTCATAGATTTGCATGTAATAGAGACCTCGGCGGTCGCGACACCCTTGTCCTCGTCGACCGTCACGTCGCCGATCTTGTAGTCAAAGCCCTCAAGATAGGTCTTGGCGTACTCCTTGGGATCGATACCCAGCTGCTCGAACTCGTCGCCCGAAGCCTCCTCCAGACCAGAGAGGAAGTCGTCGCCACCGTTCTTGACCTCGTCAAACTGCGTCGTAAGATCCTCGGTGATGAGCTCCTCAACCGAAGGACCTCCACAGCCGGAAAGCACGACCACGCATGCAACCAAGACGGCCATGAGGGGCGCAAGCAGCAGCTTCTTTTTCATGTTGTTCCTCCCAATGAGCGGCACCGCGCTTCCCGGACGCGGCACACGTTGTAATAAGTAAGCCCATACTATCAACTTATGAACACCCTCGGCAACGCGAAGGCGTGGTCGGTTCGTTTTAGCGTCCGAACGGTTTGCAAGCCCGCCCAACGTGCAATAAAACGCTTCCCCACGGTGCAATAAAAAAGGTGGCCGGAAAACCCGACCACCCTTGCACATCCTTTGGATGCCGCAGTTTACTTGCGGACAACCTTAACGATGGCGTCACCGGCGGCGACAGCGGACTCTGCCTCAACGGTGAGCTCGACGTCGGCAAACTCGGCGGTGTTGGACACGGCCACGACGACGCAGTCCTTGTAACCGGCGGCAGCGATCTTGGCGCGGTCGATCTTGAGGATGGGCTGGCCGGCCTTCACGACGTCGTCAGCCTTGACGAAGCCCTCGAAGCCGTCACCGTTCATGTTGACGGTATCGACGCCAACGTGCACCAGAACCTCGATGCCGCTATCGGACTGCAAGCCCACGGCGTGACCCATGGTGACGGTCACCTTACCGTCGCAGGGAGCGTAGACCAGATCGTCCTCGGGCCACACGGCACAGCCCTTGCCCAGAACCTCGCCACCAAAGACGGGATCGGGCACGTCGGCCATCTTGATGACCTTGCCCTTGACGGGCGAGCACAGCACGTCGGCGCCAGCAGAAGCAGAGATGGAGGCCGGAACAGCGGCAGCCGCGGGCTCAGCCTTCTTCTTGAACATGTCAAACAGACCCATACGTTTTCTCCTCTTGATTAAGCGCAACGTTGTGCGCATGCCTACGGTAATTATAGTGCCAAATGGTTCAAATGCTAAGGTGGGGACTCGAATCGCAAGCCCTTCTCGGTAGTGCTCGTGGGATGAGCATCTCCTTTGCATCGCGGTTCGATAAGCCGAGTATCGCCCACGCGCGGGACGGGCAGAAGCGGGCACGCCAAACCCGATACTTCTTTTCGCTCTCGAGTCCTGCCGCCGCCCCGTCCCTAACACTTCCTGACACCGACCGAAGCGTGCCAAAATAAACCTGTCCTTTTTGGCAGGTTTGGCGAGTGTGGATTTTTGGACGCTTAACTAGCGAACGTGGATAATCTCCCACTTTGAGGCCGTCACCGAGCCAAAAACGGGAGATTATCCACGTTCATTTTGGATGACCCCCTTGTACCAAGCCGAGCTCCATGGTCAAGTAATAACGACTTCTCATCATTAGATTGTTTACATGAATTCTAATAACTATTTAATCCTTAAACTCGTTATTAGAATTGATATGATTAGCCTAATAACGAGTTTCCGGCACTAAAGATATGGAGGGCGCGATGCAAATCGAGGAGAACGGCCAGGGAACGCTCCGCAATAATCTATCGGGGAAATTGGCTTACTATTCGTTTTTTCCAACGCCCTTGCAATCATTGAGGCAGCTAAACCTCACCGAGGAAACCTATCGCACGCTTTCCGCATGCTCACGAAAGCTTGGAGAGCTTGAAGGCATGCTCTACTTTGTTCCCAACGCCGACATGTATCTGACAATGTACGTGCGCAAAGAAGCACTCCTTTCTTCGCAAATTGAGGGAACCCAGTGCACGTTTGACGACCTACTTAGTCCATCGCAAACACAACTCCATCATAAAGATGTCGCAGACGTCGTGAATTACGTCCGTGCTGTCGACCGCGGCGTAGAACTGCTCAAAAAGATGCCCTTGTGCACGAGACTTCTTAGGCAAGTTCATGCGGTCCTGCTGGACGGAGTGCGCGGAACGGAGAAGAATCCAGGCGAGCTGCGCTCCTCACAAAACTGGATTGGCCCCTCAGGCTGCACCATTGCAACCGCATCGTTTGTCCCTCCAAACATTGAAGATTTGAGTAACACGCTCCAGGACCTCGAACGCTTTATCAATGAGCCTCAAGTCGAAATGGATCCGATTGTGCGGGCGGCGCTCGTCCATTACCAATTTGAAACTGCCCATCCATTCCTAGACGGAAACGGTCGCCTGGGCAGGCTTCTCATTACACTTATGCTCATCAATGATGGCGTTCTTCATTCTTGCTTGTTCTATCCATCGTTCCAGTTCAAGAAAAATCGAAGCGAGTACTACCGGCAACTCACATCCGTAAGGGAGAGAGGCACTTACGAGGAATGGATAGAGTTTTTCTGCAACAGTCTTCTCGAGAGTGCGAAGGACTCGGTAGGGTCTTTAAAAAACCTTGTTGACCTCCATAACCGTTCCACAGCAACCATTACCGAAAATCTCGGAAGGACCGCTGCAAACGGGCAAAGGCTGTTGGGCATTCTTGAAGAGCACCCCATCGTCGACACCGCATTCATCGCTGCCCAACTCGATATCGGCAGGAGTACCGCGAGCTCGCTCGTCAAATCATTTGAAGAATTGGGTATCCTCCGTCCGCTCGACGAGTCAAGACAGAGATACCGGCAGTACGGGTATGAAGAGTATCTTTCGATTCTCAGGGAAGACGCCGAGCCGATTAGATAGGCACCGCAGCCCAAGCAAATTAAAGCGAGCGCGGATAATCTCCCACTTTGAGCCCGCACACAGGCCAAAAACGGGAGATTATCCACGCTCATTCCTGAGTAGTCATTTATGAACGTCCCCAATGACTAGTCCGGCAACGCCGATGTTTCGGCAACGACAGCGAGCGAGCCGCATTCGGAGCAAGACGACGCCGCAGGTAGAGAACGGACAGCGAGCGGGTCGCATTTGAGACAAGGTGACGTGAAACGAAAGGGCGCTGACCTTCTGGTCGCGCCCTTGAAGTTGAACGTCAGATTGTCCAAATGCGGCCCGCGCAGCGTCGAGCAGTTACGGCGTTTGGTAAAACGCCGTAACTAACGTGCTCCGTACTGCTCGTAGTAGGCGTCGATGGCGGCCTTGAGCTCGTCATCGATGACGACCTTGCCGTCGATCTCGTGGTTGTAGAGGGTCTCGACGACCTCGGCCATGGAGACGATGCTCGCGACGGGGAAACCGTACTTGGCCTCGATCTCCTTCTGCGCGGTGGTCACGCCGCCCTTGCCGACCTCCATGCGGTTGAGGGACACGATGAGGCCCTTGATTTCGACGTCGGCAGCAGCCTTAACCTTGGGATAGGTCTCGTCGATGGACTTGCCGCTGGTGGTGACGTCCTCGACCATGACCACGCGGTCGCCGTCCTGGGGCTCATAACCCAGCAGGTTGCCCTTATCGGCACCGTGGTCCTTGGCCTCCTTGCGGTCGCAGCAGTACTTGACCTCCTTGCCGTACAGCTCGTGGTAGGCAATCGCGGTCACGACGGCCAGGGGAATGCCCTTGTAGGCCGGCCCAAACAGCACGTCAAAGTCGTCGCCAAAGTTATCGTGGATGGCCTGGGCGTAATACTCGCCCAGCTTCTTGAGCTGGTAGCCCGTCACGTAAGCACCGGCGTTCATAAAGAACGGGGACTGACGGCCGCTCTTGAGCGTAAAGCTGCCGAACTTAAGGACGTCGGACTCGACCATAAACTTGATGAACTCTTGCTTGTAAGCCTCCATGCGGGCTCCTCTCGTAATCGCGTACGTGCCTTCCAGTTTAGCGCAGGCGAAGCGTAGATGCGGGCGCGCTTTGGGGCCACGGCATTCTGTAAAGGCTTTGTCAGAGGGAATGGTTTTCCGAACAATGGGGTTGACATGTCAAACCCCCTCATCAAGAATACGAGCGGATTAAAAAGGGGTACGAGATACCCAAAGCGCGCTGCGCCCGGCCTTAAGGAGGTGTGCCATGGAAGGCAGTCCTAGTCGAAAAACCTGCATGTCGCCCTCGGCACGCCGCGAGGACTCCGCACACGCATAAACGCCACCGGCAGATCGTCAACCCCCCACAAAGGTGCCTGTCCCCTTTGTGGTGGTTCGCGAGCATGACGTGAGCGACATCTAGGTTTTTTGCAATTCAATACGACACGTACGCTAACTCCCTTCAACAAGGAGGACCCTATGCTGATGCTCAAAACCGCCACGGTTCTCGAAGCCATCTCCAAGCGCCGCCGCACGGCACGCCCTGCCGCTCACACCGGCCTGTCCAAGAACACCATATTCGCCACCACCCATAGTGCCGATGACGCTCTCGTACTGCTTGACGCCACGGCAAACGGCCTCACCGCCGAGCAGGCAACCGAGCGCCTGTACGCCTCCGGCCCCAACACCATCGAGGCACCGACCAAGACGCTCGCCCGCCGCATCGCCGACGCCTTCATCGATCCCTTCGCCGGCATCCTCGCCGCGCTCGCGCTGGTCTCGCTCTACATCGACGTGCTCGCCGTGCCCGAACCGCAGCGCGACCCCTCCACGGTCATCGTCATAGGCATCATGCTGCTGGTATCGGGCGGCATGAAGTTTGTCCAGGAAGCCCGCAGCGGCAATGCGGCAGAGGCCCTCAAGGACCTGGTCTCCAACACTTGCACCGCCCTGCGCGACGGCGAGCGCATCGAGATCCCCTTCGACGAGCTCGTCCCCGGCGATGTAATCCGCCTCTCTGCCGGCGATATGGTGCCGGCAGATGCCCGCATCATCACCGCGCGCGACCTGTTTGTGATCGAGTCCGCACTCACCGGCGAGAGCGAGGCCGTCGAGAAGACCACCGCCGCCACCGTCGTCGAGGGCGCCGACGGCTCCGCACTGCCACTCTCTGCCTGCAAGAACATCGTCTTTACCGGCACCTCCGTGCAAAACGGCGCCGCCATGGCGCTTGTCGTTGCCACCGGCTCGGACACCTACCTGGGCGGCATCGCCAAGATGCTCAACGGGCGCGGCGAAAAGAGCGCGTTTGACCGCGGCGTCTCGAGCGTCTCCATGTTGCTCGTACGCCTCATGCTCGTTATGGCGCCGGCCGTCTTTGCCATCAACGCCACCACCAAGGGCAACGTCATCGACGCGCTGCTGTTCGCTACGAGCGTGGCCGTGGGCATCACGCCGCAGATGCTTCCCGTTATCGTGACCACGAGCCTATCGCAGGGCGCCAAAGACCTCGCCCGTCGCCAGGTTATCGTCAAGGAGCTGCCGGCGATTCAAAACCTCGGCGCGATGGACGTCCTGTGCTGCGACAAGACCGGCACCCTCACCGAAGACCGCATCGTGCTCGAGCGCTATCTCAGCACCGACGGCAACGAAGATGCACGCGTGCTGCGCCATGCATTTTTGAATAGTTTCTTCCAAACCGGCCTCAAAAACCTTATCGACCTGGCCGTAATCGACCGCGTCGATGTGACGCCCTCGACCGTCGTGCCCGATTCCATGCTGGGCCAGAGTCTGCGCGACCGCTATACCAAGGTCGACGAGGTTCCCTTCGATTTCTCGCGCCGCCGCCTGAGCGTAGTTGTCGCCGACGCCCAAGGCAAAACCCAGATGGTTACCAAGGGCGCTGCCGAGGAAATGCTCGAGATCTGTTCCTTTGTCGAGATCGATGGCATCGCTCAGCCGCTCACCGACGAGAAGCTCGCCCAGATTCGCAAGCAGGTCGCCGGACTTAACGCCGAGGGCCTACGCGTAATTGCCGTGGCGCAGAAGACCAATCCGCGCTGCGTGGGCGAGTTTGGAATCGCCGACGAGTGCGACATGGTGCTGATGGGCTTTTTGGCCTTCCTCGATCCGCCCAAAGCAAGTGCCGCGGGCGCCGTCGCCACCCTCGAGGCCAAGGGCGTGGCGGTCAAGGTCCTAACCGGCGACAACGACCGCGTCGCCGCCACCGTCTGCGAGCAGATTGGTATCGATGCGAGCAACGTCTTGCTCGGCTCCGAGATCGATGCGCTCGATGACGCCGAACTTGCCGAGCGCGCCGAGAAAACCCACCTCTTCGCCAAGCTCTCGCCGCTGCAGAAGGCGCGCCTGGTACGTGTCATGCGCGAGATGCTCGGCCACACCGTGGGCTTTATGGGCGACGGCATCAACGACGCCGCCGCCATGCGTGCGAGCGATTGCGGCATCTCGGTCGATTCGGCCGTCGACATTGCCAAGGAATCCGCCAATATCATCTTGCTTCAGAAGGACCTGGGCGTGCTCGAGCGCGGCATCATCGAAGGCCGCCGCACTTACGGCAACCTGCTCAAGTACCTCAAGACCACGGTGAGCTCCAACTTTGGCAATGTGCTGTCCGTGACCGTCGCGAGCCTGTTCTTGCCGTTTTTGCCCATGAGCGCCCTGCAGCTGGTACTGCTGTCGCTGGTCTACGAGATCGCGTGCATCGCGCTGCCGTGGGACACCGTCGATGACGCCTGGACTGCCCGCCCGCGTGCCTGGGACGCCGCGTCCATCAAGGGCTTTATGCTCGAGCTGGGCCCCGTGAGCTCGCTGTTTGACATCGTGACCTTCGCCGCGCTCTTCTTTGTCGTGTGCCCCGCCGCCGTGGACTCAAGCTGGTCCGAGCTTGCCGCCGCGGGCGACGTCGCGGGTATGGCGACCTTTGCTGCGCTCTTCCAGAGCGGCTGGTTTGTCGAGTCCATGTGGTCACAGACACTCGTGGTCCACATGCTGCGCTCCCCGCATCTGCCGAGCCCGCGCGACCACGCCGCGCCCGCATTGTGCGTTCTTACCGTGCTGGGCCTGGCGCTCGTCACATGGCTGCCGGCAAGCCCCATCGCCGATGCGCTCGGCCTCATGGCACTGCCCGCGAGCTTTTTCGCGCTGCTCGTCGGCATCGTCACCGCCTACATCGCGCTCACTCAGCTGGCAAAGCGCCGCTACATTGCACGCCACGGCGAGCTGCTGTAGCAAGTAGACGGAAAACACCCTGCCAGCTGCCGTTGCCACTACCACAGCTGACGACGCCTCTGCCGCTGCCTCTGCCGCCGCCGCAGCCTATCCCCCCCAGCAGTTGCGATGGAATAGTTCCTGTTTAAAGCCCCGTGACTTTAATTTAGGGACTATTCCACCGCAACTTATTGGAGGATTAGCTAGCCCTTGGGCGTCCAGGACCAGAAGAAGTTGATAAGGGCCACACGCGAGGCGGTATCGGTCTTCTTGTTGATTGAGGAAATGTGGCGATAGAGCGTGGAGCGCGAAAGGAAGAGCGTTGTGGCGATGTCCTGAACGCTCTGGTCCGAAACGACCAAGACCTCAAGAATATCGCGCTCGCGCTCTGTAAGCCCAAAGGTGGCGACGAAGGCATCAAGGCGTTCATCGGACGTGAGCTCCGCTGCCTCCACGGGCTCGGGGTCGGAGCATGTGGGCGCAAGATCCCCACCAAGATCGTCGGTGGCAAGCGGCAGGCCATCCTGCATCACGGCATCATCGGCTCGTTGCCCCAACTGCCCCAGCAGCGTAATCGCAATGCCCACAAACATCACGAGCGCCGCACCGACCGCAGCCAGCACGTTTTGACTCGAGATGATCGCCACCGCCGGCGCCGTCACGAGCATCGAGCACACGTTGTTGACGACGCGACCCATGCACGGCCAAAAATATGACCAGCGCGCATAGAGCGAGACGGCGGCATATTTTGTGGTAAAGAACACCACGAAAAAGCCCGAGCCCAGATAAAAGATGATCGTGGCAGCAAGCTCGTTGCCGCCATTGCCATCGACGATGAGCATAAAGAACGAAAGCGTGGACAGTATGGCGGCACATGTCATGCCGATATTCATATACGAGCGGCCGTGCAGGTCAAATAGTGCGCCAGCGACCAACGAGCTCACGACAAGCAGCAGGCGCGGCCAATCGCCCAAATCGACGGCTCCGACAGCATGCAAGGTCGTGAAGCCCGCGTTGAGAGCGGCGAATACGCTGGAAAGATACGCCGTCGCCACGGTCAGGCGAACTACGGCGCGACGGAATGCCGCCTTTGCCTCGGGATCGTCATGCCACTTGGCGCCATATTCCAGAGCATCTACCGAAAGCCCGGCAGCACTGGGTTCAAAGTTGGGGTCGGACTCGTCGCGCAGCTTGGCGCGTCGGGCACCGTGGAGCAACGCCACCTGCGCGATCGCACAGACGACCAGCACAGCCTGCTGAGGAATACCGACAGGCATCACCATGTGGTTGATCACCTGTACCAGAACGCCCATGGCATAGGAAAGTGCGGCGGCGCGCGCCAGGCAGGGCGTCTGCGCAAAACGCCGCGCAAGATTGGCATGGGCGGTCGATCCGCAATAGCCCAGGGCGCAGCACGCCACCAGGCCGCCGGCAATTACTACCTCAAACCGCACTGCCGTAATCATCAGCAGCAACGCCGATACCAACAGCACGCCTGTAATATCGCTCGTCGCATCGATCGTCTGGGGAAGGCGATAGTACAGAAATGGGCGCACGAAAAAGCCAATCACGCTCGCGCCGACAACGATGCTCTCGTAGATGACGACCTCACTCGATGGCACGAACTCGGCTATGCGCACATCAAAGAGATACTCGCACGCCAAAAACGTGAAGAAGAACAGCGCCAGGCATATAATCTCCCGAATGCCCCGACGCAGATATGCGGTTGTGTCTCCCATGCCCCTCATGGTTAACCCCCGGCCGCTCAATTGTCTGGAATTCCATTTTAATAAAGAACCAGTCTCAATATCGAAGCCAGGCTCGAAATGTTGCCAATTCGACCCCAGCCGTCCACATCACGCCGCGATTTTGAGCCGCATGGACCAGAAGGGACGCGCGCGATCTCTAGCTCGGCCAGGAGTGTCTCCAACTACCACTCATTTAAGTACGTCCCCAATGAGTGGCCGAAGAGTGTCCCCCGCGACTAGTCGTTTAAGAACGTCCCCAATGACTAGTCAAAAATGGGCCATGTGTCCCAGTTGTGGAGACTCCTTGAGCCGTCTGGGTATCGCGAAGAATCGCACACTCCCCCATCATCAAAAGTGACACACGCTACCTGTTGATGGGAGGCAGCCATGGGCTTCTTTGACAAGATGTTCGAGAAGAAAGAGTGCGCGATTTGCGGTACCGAGCTGGGACTTCTAGGTAAGACAAAAATCAATGAAGGCTACCTGTGCAAAGAGTGCGCCGGCAAGCTCTCCCCCTACTTTCACGGCTATCGCTCCAGCACCGCGGACGATATCCGTGAGCAACTCGCCTACCGCGAGGCCAACGCCGAGCGCCTGTCTTCGTTCAACCCCACGCGCACGCTTTCTGCCGGGCGCACCAATATTATGCTCGATGAAGACGCGGGCCTGCTGATCATCACTTCGCAGAGCCGCTGGCGCGACGCCAATCCCGACATCATCGAGTTCTCGCAGGTACTCGGCTGCGATATGGATATCGACGAGCAACGCACCGAGATCTATCGCGAGACCAAGGACGGCGAGCGCGAGAGCTACAACCCGCCGCGCTACGACCTGGATTACGACTTTAATCTGACCATCCACGTCAACACGCCGTACTTTACCGAGATCAACCTGCGCGTGAACGACTCCACCATCGATCAGCGCGGCTCCATCGAATACCGCGAGGCCAAGCGCCAGGCAACCGAGGTCCGCGATGCGCTGGTGCAGCTGCGCCAGGAGACGCGCGACAGCGTCGTGGCCGCCAAGGCCCCCAAGACCGCGGTGACCTGCCCCTTCTGCGGAGCCACCACCATTCCCGATGCCAGCGGGCGCTGCGAATACTGCGGCGGCGCCATCGGCGCATAGCACCCGGCACGGAAAGGACCGATCATGGCCTTCGAGAGCGTTAACTATCAGTGCCCTGCCTGCGGTGGTCCCCTGCATTTTGCCAGCGCCGAGCAAAAGCTCGTCTGCGACTACTGTGACTCACACTTTGAAGTCGAAGAAGTCGAGGCCCTCTATCGCGAGCGCCAGGACAAGGCAGATGCCAAAGCCGATGCCGCAGCCGCAGCTCCCAAACCCGCTGCCGACGATGCCGTGCAGGAGCTCGCCCAAAACGCCGGCTACATCTGCTCGTCGTGCGGCGCCGAGCTCGTGTCCGACGGCACCGTCGCCGTCACCACCTGCCCGTACTGCGGCAACTCCGCCGTGGCGCCCGGCCAGCTCTCTGGCGACTTCTCGCCCGACCTGGTGATTCCGTTTAAACTCGGACGCGACGATGTCATGACCGCACTCAAGGAGCACTACAAGGGCAAGATCCTGCTGCCCAAGAGCTTTGTCACCGGCAACCACATCGACGAGGTCCAAGGTGTCTACGTGCCGTTTTGGCTCTATGGCGCCCGCGTTGACGGCGAAGTGTACTTTGACGCGACCAACGAGACCGTGACCGAGGAATCCGACCGCAGCGTCACGACCACCGACCACTACGATGCCTATCGCAAGGGCAATATCTCGTTTAAGCGCGTGCCCGTCGACGGATCATCCAAGATGCCCGACGGCCACATGGACGCCATCGAGCCGTTTGACTACGACGCACTGCGTCCGTTCTCGGTCGCATATATGCCCGGCTACATCGCCAACCGTTACGACGAGGACTGCGAGACCTGCAAGGCGCGCGCCGAGCGCCGTATGGAAGAAAGCACGATCTCGGCCCTGCGCGAGACCGTCGTCGACGAATACGACGATGCCACGGTCGAAAGCAAGCAGCTCGACTACACCTGGGAAGACAGCGACTACGCCCTGTTCCCCGTCTGGATGCTCTCCACCTCGTGGAACGGCAAGAGCTACCTGTTTGCCATGAACGGCCAGACCGGCCGCTTGGTCGGCGAGCTCCCCTGCTCCAAGCCCAAGCTCGCCATCGCCTCGGTGCTGTTCTTTATGATCGGATTTATCCTCTCCCAGATTCTCTTTATGGGGGAATACGCCTTCGATCCGGATTACCTCACCTTTGATATCGAGGGCATCCTCATCAATATCATCGCGCCGCTGATCATCGTGATTATCGGAGACGTGCTACTGGTAGGCCAGCTCAAGACGGCCAACGAAGCAACCTGTGCCGATGAGTATTGTGGCGAGCTCGACCTAACCGAGAAACACGACACCTTCAGCCACACCGAGACCACCGTTGTCATGAAAGACGACAAGGACGACTAAGCAATCCAACCAATACCACCCGGCCTTTGACGAGAAAGGAAGATCACCATGGGACTCTTGAAAGCTGGATTGGGAGCTGCCGGCGGCGTCATGGCCGACCAGTGGAAGGAATTTATCTACTGCGAATCGATGCCTGCTGACGTCTTGGCCTGCAAGGGCAGCAAACGTACCGGTGGCCGCAGCTCCAACACGCGCGGCGAGGACAACGTCATCTCCAACGGCTCGGTCATCGCCGTCAACGACGGACAGGGCATGCTCGTGGTGCAAAACGGCAAGATCATCGAAGTCGCGCTGGAGCCCGGTGAGTTCGTCTTCGATGCCGGCAGCGAGCCGAGCGTCTTTAGCGGCAACCTGGGCGATTCCATCAAGGAGACCTTCGCCAATATCGGCAGCCGCTTTACCTTTGGCGGCGACGCGGGCAAGGACCAGCGTGTCTACTTCATCAACACCAAGGAGATCATCGGCAACAAGTACGGCACCGCCTCGCCCGTGCCCTTCCGCGTGGTCGATAACAACATCGGTCTGGACGTCGACATCTCCGTGCGCTGCAACGGCGAGTATTCGTACCGCATCACCAATCCGCTGCTGTTCTACACCAACGTGTGCGGCAACGTGACCGATAGCTACACGCGCGACAAGATCGACAGCCAACTTAAGTCCGAGCTGCTCACCGCCCTGCAGCCCGCCTTTGCCAAGATCTCGGAGATGGGCATCCGCTACAGCGCCATCCCCGGCCACACCACCGAGCTCGCCCGCGCGCTCAACGAGGTCCTCTCTGCCGACTGGCGTGACCTGCGCGGCGTCGAGATCGTGAGCTTTGGCGTCAACTCCATCGCCGCCTCGCAAGAAGACGAGCAGATGATCAAGGACCTGCAAAAAGCCGCGGTCATGCGCGATCCCACCATGGCGGCAGCCAACATTGCCAGCGCCCAGAGCGACGCAATGCGCGCGGCAGCCGCCAACCCCAACGGCGCGATGGCAGGCTTTATGGGCATGGGCATGGCAGGTGGCATGGGCGGCATGAACGCCAGCCAGCTGTTCGCCGCCGGCCAGGCACAGCAGCAGGCCGCCCCGCAGCCGGCTCCGGCACCCGCTCCCGCACCGGCTCCCGCCGCACCTGCGGCCGGCGCATGGACCTGCAGCTGCGGCGCCACCAACACCGGCAAGTTCTGCTCCGAGTGCGGCAGCCCCGCACCTGCCCCGGCGCCGGCCAAGTGGTTCTGCCCCAACTGCGGCAGCGAAAACGGCGGCAAGTTCTGCAGCAACTGCGGAACGCCCAGGCCCTAACCCCTCTATCTGGTAATTGGCGGGGGATCCGCCACCCCCGCATTTGCTTCTATGGGTTTTCACACAAGAAGGAGGACACCATGAAGACAACGTTCAAAAAGTCCGTACTCGCATTCCTGACATGCGTCCTAGCGCTCGCCTTTGCCCTGACGGGCTGCAGCGGCGGCGGCAAAGACCCCAAGGCCAACTTCGTCGGCAGCTGGGAACTCTCGGGCGGAACCATGGAAGGCGAAGAGCTGACCGATGACTACATGAAGATGCTCGAGGACTGGGGTGTCCACTGCATCCTGATTCTCGATGAGGACGGCACGGGCGCCCTCGACCTGTTCCTTGAAGTCGTCGACCTTAAATGGGAGACAAAGGACGCCACCACCGTAACCATCACCGCCGAAGACGAGTCGCATGACATGAAGCTCAAGGACGGAAAACTCATCCTCGAAGAAGATGACGGCAATCTTGTCTTTACGAAGTCCGACAAGGATCTGTCCGGCACGGTAAAGAAGGATCGCGAGGCGGCCGAGAAGGAAGAGGAGATCGATGAGGCCGTCGAAGACGACGATGTCCAGAATGCCGAAATCTCCCCCGCCGTCACCGTTGCAGATGACGATCTGTGCACCATCACCATCACCGAGAAGTTCAAGGACGACTGGGGCGACATCGGCTTTGTCGTCAACATCACCAACAAGAGCGACAAGGACCTGACCTTCTACGCTCCTTCCGGCAAGACCAACGTCAACGGCACCATGAAGGAACCCTGGTTCTCGGCTCACCTGATGCCCGGCACCAACGCCACCGAGGAATTCACGTTCTCGAACGGCGAGCTTGACAGCCTTGACGACCTGGTCAACACGACCATCGGCATCGACGCCTATCTGACCGATTCCTACGAGGACGTCGCCTCTTACACCGCAACCATCGCGTAACGGCACGTAACATCAGCCGCGGATTGGCGGACACATCCGCGCACATGTCAAGCGGGGCCGCAGGAGATAATCCTGCGGCCCCGCCGTTTTATGCCGACAGCACTGCCCATACAAGCAGGCCGCCCGCCGTTTTCTGATGCAAAACGGCGGGCGGCCTATCTTCGGCGTTGGAGCACGGGCGGCACACCGACTACGGGCGCTCCATATTGGGGACGATGCTGCCTTCGGTCACCGCATGCACGGCAAGACGCATGATATTGTCGTAGCCGGTCTTGCTCAGGATCTCCGAAATGCGGCGCTTGATGGTGCCCTCACTCATAAACAGCTCGGCCGCAATCTCGCGGCGGCTCTTGCCCTCGCAGGCAAGGCGCAAAATCGACAGCTCGACATCGTCGAGTGCCGCCGTGCCCGAAAAAATGCTCTCGGGCGGCTTGGGAAACGTGCAATAGCCCGCCAGCGTGGAGCGCATCACGGCGAACAGCTCGTCGATACCGACGTTTTTGTACACAAAGCTATCGACGCCCGCCTCGCGGGCCTGATCGACAAAGGTGATCTCGGGCATGCCGGTCATGATAATGATGCGGCACTCGGGTAGCTGTTCCTTGATGCGCGCCGCAGCCACGATGCCGTTTGAATCGTGTTCGGTGCACACGTCCATCAGCATCATGTCCGGGCGCTCCTTGAGCGCGACACCCAAGGCCTCGGAAGCATCGGCAATGGCGGAAACAACGGTCATATCGGGCTGGTCGCCAACGGAGCGCGCCAGGCTCTCGCGCAAGATAGCTTGGTCTTCGACGATAAGGACGCGAATCATGAGTTTCTCCTTTGAGCTGTGGCGCTGGCGTTGAGCGGGATGGACACCGCAAGCGTAAAGGGCGGGGCGGCATGGACCTCAAGGCTGCCACCCAGATTCTGTGCGACATGCCTCATACCTGGAATACCCGTTCCCTCGCGATACGATACGGGTGCAGGCGCGCCGTCGTTAGAAACGGTCATCCGCGCAACAGCGCTGCCTTCCGACGTCTCCCGCCACAGGCGCACATGGACCCGATGGGCCTGTGCATGCTTGGTGGCATTGGTCGAGGCTTCGCGGATAATCTGCAGAAAGGCTGCGGCGACACGCGCGTCCTCAGGCAGCTCGCCCTCCACATCGATCTGCACGCTCACCAGGCCAAAGGCATGGACGATATCGCCCAGTTGCTCTGTCGGTTCGGTGTCGCCCCCACTGCGCAGATCGGCAGCGATTGAGCGCAGCAGCGGGTCGATCTGCTCGAGTGACTCGTCATCCAGGCGCCCCTCCTCCAGATAACGATGGAGAATGGACAGGCGCTGCCCGATCACGTCGTGCACGCGAGCGCGCATACGCAGATAGGCCGCATTGTCAGCAACTTTTTTGACTTCTTCGATCTGGGCTTGGAGCTCTTGGCCCGCAAGCTCAAGCAGGTGGTTGGCTTGCGCCAGGCGATCATGAGCATGCGCATACTCTGTTACATCCAGGCCGATAATGCGCTCAAAGAGGCGGCCCGAAACCATAACGTCATCGTGCACAAACAAGCGAATCTCGGCGGGAGAAACCTCGACCACCGCCCGCGCCTCACCAAAGCGGTCCAGATTAATCCGCACACGGTTCTGGCTGCTTTCGGGCATTTGCATGCTGAGTTTGCGCAGGTCGTTCCATGTGCCGCTCATATCGCCTAGGTCGGTGGGCATAGAGAGTTCCACCAGGTTTCTGCGCATGCAGCGGTTCATGAGCAGCGGACGGCCCCTCGGGTCCAGATACAGGATGCCCACGGGAATCACGTTGATGGTCTCGATCGTCGAGAACGCGGTGATATCCTCCTGGCGGTTACGGACGTCCATCAAGAGCGCCGCGATGGAACGGAACAGGAAGAACGCTCCTTCTGCGATAAGGACAACGGTCCACGCCGAGCCCATGGCAAAAACCACCGGCGGTGTAACGGCGACAACAAGCAGCAGCTCGACCAGCATGACGGGGCGACGATGGCGCACCATAAGCACCACGCCATAGGCAAAGATTGCGGCATTGAGCCACAGCGCTCCGCCCATTGCCCTGGCGCAAACGTCAAGCGGCGCCACCAGATACGAGCCAGACGACGCGAACAGGATAAGCGCCGAAACCACCAGGTGGAGCACGAGGCTCGCCTCGTAGGCGCAAATCACCTTACGGTTATAGGACGAGCGGCGCGATGAAATGAGCGGGACGTGGATCGTCTGCAGACACGCAGCCAGGGCAAAGACAACATCGAGCGCAACGATTTGGGGAAGGATGAGCGAAATCTGCATCGTCACTCACCCGCCCTCGGCATCAACACAATCATACGCAACTGGCCGGGTTCGCCCTCAAGGCGGTATGCCACGTTGCGCCTTTGCAGAGCGCTTTCGAGCTCTTGCGCAGCGGGCGTCTGCGAAAGATCTGCATCATCGTTGGAAAAAAGCGTGGCGCGCAGCTCGACACTGCATCGGTCATGGTCGCCCAAGTGATACATAAGCGCCGGATGGTCGGTGGTGTAGGCAAAAAACGCAAAGTCATACACGCAGTCGTACAGGGCGCTTACCGTACTGGCGTGCATCGGGCGCCGTATGGCGATAATCGAGGCGCAATCGATATCGATGGTGCGCAGGTCGCTTGCGAGCTCGTTGGCAATGAGCTGAATGCGGTCGCGATCAAAACCGCTCTCCCCGTGCTGTGCCAACGTGAGCGACCCCTTGCGCTTGCAATAGGCGACGAGCATCTTGGCGCGCTGCAGCATGCGGTAGCGCTCGTGCGAAGACGCTTCGTCGGTCAACGGCGGCAGCGAGCTCAGCAGGTCGTACATCCCTTCGAGCGCGCGGGCAAGCGCTTGATCCACGTCTTGGACCAGCAGGGTCTCGGCCTCTTGATCTGCCAAATGCGTCTTAAGGTCGTAGTCGGCGGCGAGCAGCTCGTTTTGACGCTGCAACTCCATGCGACGATGTGCCAGTTCACGGTTAAGCTCGTTGAGCTCCGACACGTCTTGGGCAAGCAGGGCCGATCCGCCCAGCAGTGGGAAGGCACGGTACATTACATCGGGATCGGACGCCACGGCAAAGGCATGGGCGCGGCCGTGCTCCTGGACCCGCAACTCCTCGCGCACGCCCACCGGCATTGGCTTTGACACTGGCGTGGCATAGACTTCCTGCAGGTCGCGCGTTAGAACTTTGAGGTCAAGCGGCAAGGTGTCAAAGATGCCGGCGATGTCGTGATATGACGGAATGACACCGCAATCGAGACAGATTTCCATCGCCACCACGCACAGGACGCAATAGATGAGCGAGAAGTTGAGCCTCCATGCCCAGGGCACGCGCAACGCATACGAGATGGCAAAGAATGCGCCGCCCAGCAGCACGAGCGCCGCCGTACCCGAGAAACGCTGGATGCGAAAGGACGAGGACCGGCCCACCAGGATAAAAAAGGCCACGAAGTTAAAGGCCGTCCACACGAGGACGGCGAAATAACCCCAGCCGTACGTGTAATCGTTGCTCCAGGTGTCGCTTGTACGGTCAAAGTGGAAGACCTGCTGGTGAAAATCGTTGGTGAGCACAAATCCGATAAGCAGGATGGCCACAATCCACAGCGCAGCGCAGTAGCGGCGACCCAGGCGGTGTTGCTCCAGACCCGCAAGGCGCAAACCACACAACTGGTAGAGCAGCGGAATGAGCGTCATGGGCACGTAGTACAGGTACCACAGCACGGTAGCATAGAACGGCGTGAACGACTTGTACTTGAGAATGACTTCGATCATCCACAGGGCGCAGATGGTGGCGGTGGCAACAAGGCGGCGGCGCAACACATAGTCCAAACAGCGCAGATAGACCGATACGCCCCAAATTGAAAATACAATTGCGGCGACAAGCAGCGGGAGAGAGCTCGAATGGACGAGCGCATCCACGACCTCTTCGGACACCTCGCTATAGGCGGGCGCGGCGTTAGAAAGTTTGGAGTCGAAGGCGAACAGTGCCGGCAAGACTGCCAAAAGCATGAGGAACAGCGCAGTGATGACACCGGCGATAGCAAAGACGCGGTGGCGGTACACCTGATGTGTTATGCCAACAAGGAATCGCGGCATGGCGAAGAGCCTGCCGCCCCTGGGATCCGCCACGGGTGCGGATCGGGCGGCCGCGTTGCCAATATGTCGTGCGCGGGTACCCATAGCGCTTTTAGTGTACCGACAGGCAGGCTCAAAAAGCGGGCCACATGTCCCAAAATCCGCAGACGGCAAGGCGCCCGGCAGCCTCCCCCGTCTGGCACTTCCCGATATCCGCCCGCCCCAAACCACCGCAAAGGAGACAGGCACCTTTGTGGTGGTTTGGGGCGATGCGCTAGTCCACGGTGATGTCGAGGTTTTTACCGATGAGGCCTACGTAGCCGCCCTCGGCAGCCTTGGGGCTGTCAGCATGGCAGAGGACCCACTTGTCGGCCTTCCAGTAGCAGTAGCTGTCGCCGGCCGCAGGCATGTCGGCCGCGACCTCGGGGCACGGGCCGTTGGTGCCGGCGGGCAGCGCCACCATCACCTGGAAGCCACCGTCGTCGACCATGCACGGCGTGTAGTGGAGCGTGGTGTTGAAGACTTCGACGACCGTACCCGCCGGCACGCGGAACGCCTTGACGCACGCGGTGTCGAGCTTGCCGTCCTCGATCTCCCAGCGATGCGCCACGAGCAGGATAAAGTCGCGAGCGCCCAGGTTGAATTCGCTCGCGCGGTGATACTCCAGGCAGTTGAGTCGTGTATTGTGGCCGTTGCACCAGCCGAGCTGGAAGGGACGGCCACCAAACATGAGAAAGCCAAGCTTGTCGGCATCCTTGACGTCCTCGAGCTCCGGCGCACTTGCAACGTACTTGCTGCCCTCGGGAATGGGCGTGGCAGAGAGCGCCTCGAGCACGGGCGACGTAAGCTCGGACGGAACGTTATCCCAAACGTTGCCATAGGACTTGAACTCGGGATCGTTGACAGAGTAGATATGCATGTTCGCTCCTGTTCGTTTATATGACAGTATGAACATTCTAGAACAAACATAAGCGATTTTAAACACTCGTCCCGACCACTCAGCAAAAAGGCACCCCCGCATAAGCGAAGGCGCCCAATGCGCGCGTTTTGGGCGATAAAGCCCTTACGCCTGCTGATAGTGCAGGTGCTTCTCGTCGATATCGGCCAGGTCGCGGTCGAGGTAGCGGCGCGCAAGCCAGTTGGCCATGGGGAGGTTCTGGTCCAGGTAGTTACCGCATTCCTCGGGAGCGGCACCGGGGACATCGCCCTCAAAGTCGGCGACAAACTCGAACAGCTCACGCACGAGCGGCAGGATCTCCTCGCTCGTCATCTCGCCAAATACGACGAGGTAAAAGCCCGTGCGGCAGCCCATGGGGCCAAAGTAGACAATGCGGCTCGACCACTCGGCATGATTGCGAAGGAACGTCGCGCCCAGGTGCTCAATGGTGTGGCACTCGGCCGTGTTCATGACCGGCTCCTTGTTGGGCGTGGTCAGGCGCAGGTCAAAGGTGGTGACGGCGGCGCCGGTCGCCGGATCGCGGTCGATGCGGCTCACATACACGCCGGGCTCAAGCAGCAGATGGTCAACGGAAAAACTTGCGATGCGCTCCATGGCAGATCCTCTCGATAGTCAAATTGGGACGGGGCTCTTTTAGCTGGTTCGATTGGTCGCACCAATCATACCAGTCAAAAAGCCCCGTCCCAAAAAGACAACTTAGCCAAGGACACGGGCCATACGCGTCTTGAACTCGGACAGGAAGCGCGGAGCATCCACGGTCAGTGCCACAAGCGCGCTCTTGTCCGGATCGGACAGGCGACGCTCATCGCAGATGGTGCGACCGCGGTACTCGCCCAGCAGATCAACACGCAGGTTGCAGCCGAGCGCACCTACGAGCGTGGGGTCGATCGCCACGGCAACGGCCAGCGGATCGTGCAGCGCACAACCACCCAGGTAGGGTGCGTTCATCTCGTACGAGCCAATGTAGTGCTCGACCATGCTCGCAAATGCGCAGCCCGCCATGGTGCCCGAGCCCGTCCAGCCGGCAATGTCGCGGCGTGTGAGCACCACGCGATGCGTCACGTCCAGACCCACCATGGTGAGCTTACGGCCCGAGCGCAGCACTGCGTCGGCTGCCTCGGGGTCGCTCGCCATATTGGCCTCGGCGCCCGCGCTCACGTTACCGGGCACGGTAAGGGCGCCGCCCATTACGACCACGCGGCCGATGGACATCATCGCCGCCGCATCGCGCTCCAGGGCGAGCGCCAGGTTGGAGAGCGGGCCAGTCGCTACGTAGACCAGATCGGGACCATAGGTGCGCGCGGCATCGATCAGATAATCGACCGCAGCGTTGCCGTCGGCCGAGGTCGCCCCCACCGGCTCGTAGGGCGACGCGGGCACGCTCGCGCCGCCGATGCCGTTCTTGCCGTGAATGAGCGCGGTGGACGCCGGCGGCGTATAGGGCTCAGTCGCCTGCAGAGGACGGTCGGCACCCAGGTACACCGGAACCTCGGGGCGACCCAGCAGATCGAGCACCGCCAGGCAGTTGTGCGCCGATTGCTCGACGCGCACGTTGCCAAAGCACGTGGTGATGCCCACGAGCTCCACCTCGGGGCTCGCGATGGCATAGGCCAGCGCCATCGCATCGTCCACACCCATATCCAGATCAAGGATCAGCTTCTTGATTGCCATTGTTCTACTCCGCTTCTCCGTCTTTATCGTTTAACTAAACCAATGTTCAACTTCGGCGCGCGTGGGAATCGATTGCTGAGCGCCCAGGCGCGACACCGTCACTGCCGAGGCGCGAGCACCCGCGGCCATGCACTCAAAGAGCGGCAAGCCCTCTAGGCGAGCCGCCGCCAACGCGCCGATAAACGTATCGCCGGCGGCCGTGGTATCGACTACCGTACTCGAAAGTGCCGGCATGCGCAGCAGCTCACCGCCATCGCCGAGCGTAACCGAGCCGGCACCGCCCAACGTGATGACCGCAGCGCCGGCGCCCTTGTCGAGCAGCGCATTGAGCGCGGCGACGCAACTCACATCATCCGTGGGCAGAATGCCCGTCAGAACCTGGCACTCGGTCTCGTTGGGACAGACCAGGTCGACCGCAGGCCAGACCTCCGCAGGCAGCTCGCAGGCAGGCGCCGGATTAAAGACCGTATAGAACCCCAGCCCATGAGCGCAAACAAGCGCCTCGGCCGTCGCTGCAAGGTCACATTCACCCTGGGCGATAAAGACGCTTCCGGCAGCCGGGGCAATCTCGCTGGCGTCGCCGTCGAGCTCATGGGCCACCAGACGCCTCAGCGCGCAGGCAACGTCCGCGCCCGCAAGCGCATGGTTGGCGCCCGGTGACAGTATGATGCGGTTGTCGCCCTCGCAGCGAATGATGGTCGCGGTACCGGTCTCCACGTCATCGCGAAGCGCCACGAACTCAACGCCCACGCCAGCATCCTGGAGCCCTGCCACAAGCGCATCGCCAAAGGTATCGCACCCAACAGCGCCGATCATGCACGTGCGCGCACCCATGCGCGCAGCGGCGACGGCCTGGTTGGCGCCCTTACCGCCGGCGTTGGTGATAAAGCCGCTACCGCCGACGGTCTCGCCCGCGCGCGGCATGCGCTCGCACGCCACCGAAAGGTCCATGTTCATGCTGCCGAACACCGCAACGATGCCGCGATCTGCCATGGAAACCTCCTCATCTGCGGGCCTTATACCCACCGCCAGTCGTCGATCGTGCACTCTCGCACCCCCTATAACTTTAGTTCACTTTGATGTGGACGCGCGCTTGAGCTTGCGCCAGCAGCAAGCATTCACAGGAGCAGGCAGCTACAATGAAGGCGTGCTGATTATTCTCGTCATTGGATGATGTTTTATGGAACAATTCTCGCAATCGGGCTCGCGCGGTCGACGCCGCACGGGCAACGAGCCGGCGCCGCACGAACGCGTGAAGAGCGAACGCCGTGCCAACGAGCCGCGACGCACCGCGAGCCCCCATCGCACTTCTGCCAACAACGCGGGCCGCGCCAACACTCCCGCCGCGGAGCAGACGCCTGCTCGCCCCAAGTCCCGCTACATCCCTGCCCTTGACGGCCTGCGCACGCTTGCCGTCGTCGCGGTGGTGCTCTATCACCTTAACCTCACGTGGGCGCAGGGCGGTCTGCTCGGTGTCACGATTTTCTTTGTGCTTTCGGGCTATCTGATCACGCGCCTGCTGCTCAACGAAGTCGCTAAGACCGGACGCATCGACCTCAAGAGCTTCTGGATTCGCCGCATCCGTCGCCTGGTCCCCGCCGTGGTGACCGTCGTGGTGGTGACCTGCGCGCTGTGCACCATCTTTAACCACGTGATGCTCACCAAGATGCGCCCCGACATCCTGCCGTCGCTGCTGTTCTTTAACAACTGGTGGCAGATTGCCCAAAACGTCTCGTACTTCAATGCTCTGGGCGACCCCTCGCCGCTCACGCACTTTTGGTCGCTTGCCATCGAGGAACAGTTCTACCTGATTTGGCCGCCACTGCTGTTTGCCATGGTATCCATGCATGTGAGCAAACCCAACACGCGCCGCGTGGTTCTGGGCCTTGCCGCGGTATCTGCCCTCGCCATGATGGTGCTTTACAACCCTGCCGCCGACCCCAGCCGCGTGTACTACGGCACCGACACCCGCGTGTTCTCGCTGCTGCTGGGTGCCTGGATGGCCTTTATCCCCGATCGCGACCTGGCGCCGGTGCGTCTCGTTCATCGTTTGGGGCTCAATCGCCTGGCTGGCGCCGCCAAGCACGGCAAGAACGCCGAGGGCAAGCCTGGCGAGAAGGCCGACGAATCAGCCGAGACCGCCCCGGCACAGCCGAGCGCCCTCGTGCGCTTTTGGTCCTCGCCCGCATCCATCGATGTATTGGGCGTCGTGGGTCTGGTTGGCCTTGCCTCCATGGTCGCACTCACCAACGGCTACACCGCGTTCCAGTATCGCGGCGGCACGCTGTTATGCTCCATCCTCACGCTCATGGTCATCGCGGCCTGCGTGCAGCCCCAGGGAATGGTTGCCCGCGCGCTGTCCGCCGAGCCGCTCGTGTGGGTTGGCAAGCGCTCATACAGCATCTACCTGTGGCACTATCCGCTGCTGTTGCTTATGAACCCGGTCGCCAACATCAACGATACACCGTGGTGGCAGTACATTTTGCAGGTGCTGTTGGTGGTCGCCGTGGCCGAATGCTCATATCGCTTTATCGAGACGCCGTTTAGAAAGGGCACCTTTGGGCGCACCGTCGCCGAATTCCGCGATGGCACCACCACGCCCGCCAACTGGGTGCGCGCGCACATCCCTGTCTGCGCAGCCTGCGCTATCGTGTTGGTCGTTGCACTGGGCGGCCTGATCTTTGTGCCCGAGACGTCTGCACTGAGCGGCGAGGGCGCCGAAGTTCTGAACAAAGAAGCCAAAAACACCGCGCCCACCGACCAGCAAGCGGCCGACGACACCGACAAGGACAACGACGGCTTCCCCGATGGCTCCTACGACCTGTTGATGATCGGTGACTCCGTGTCGCTGCGCGCCGTTGATTCCTTTGACGGCGTGTTCCCGCACAGCCATATCGATGCCGAAAAGGGCCGCCAGTTTGATGCGGGCCGCGCGACATTTGAGGGCTATATCCAGCAGAACCTTGCCGGCAAGATCGTGGTCTTTGCCCTGGGCACCAACGGTTTGGTAACGGATGACCAAATCGACGCCATCATGGCCGATGCAGGAGATAAGCGTATTGTGGTGTTTGTGAACACGCGCAGCCCGCAGCCGTGGGTTGGCTCTACCAACCAGGCCATCGCCAACGCCGCTACGCGCTACAAGAACGTACGCGTTATCGACTGGTACGGATACAGTGCCAACCGCAACGACCTGTTCGATGGCGATGGCACGCATCTATCGACCACTGGCGTGACTGAGTACCTCAACTTGATCCACGATGCCGTCAAGAAGGACCTGCCCGTGCATCCCGAGGATCACGTCAACGATCCGCAGCCGGCAGCCGTCAAGTCTGCCACCGACGCACTCGTCAATGCGCTCGCTCTCAAGCCGCACAAGCTGGGCACCGACAAGTAACCCGCAGCGCAAACTTCCCACATCCGGAGGGGGCGTCTGCCACGGCAGACGCCCCCTCCGGCAGTTAGGGACGTTCCTTATGTGCCGGTACCTAGGGACACTCCTGGCGCAGCCAATGAAGACCTCTACGGATGAATTCCAGGCCGCTCCGTCGCTCCAGACATCGTTTCCGCGCCTCGTGCCTGCCCCAAACAATCAAAACAAGCCCTTTTCGCCGCACCCTCAAAGGTCTGTGGGCAAAAAAGGGCAAATATGAGTACTGTTACCATTTTAGTAGCAGGCAAAACCACCCAAAATGACGTCCGAGCGAACCTTACAACCCCCTAAGACAGCCAACCTGACTGGTTTAAGGCGTATTGGAGCCAATTTTAATGAACATACTATAGGTTATGTTTATTATCTTCTTGAATGTAAATGCTATTCACTTAGCAACAGTACTCATATTTGGCATTTATTGCCCACTGCCATATAACTAACACCCTATAGCAGACAAAAACAGGCCGTAGCCCATCGCTGCGGCCTGTTTGGAGTCCAAAAGAGGCGCTAAGCGCTGTAACCCATCGCCTGCAGGACAAACATGACGACCGTGAGCACCGTAATCACGCCGATAGTCGCCCACGTGAGCACGTTCCATACGCGGCCGTTGCGGTTGGCGCCCATAATGTGGCGATCCGCCGCGATAACCACCTGGAATACCAAGACCACGGGCAGCAGCACACCGTTGATGACCTGCGAGGTCATCATAATCTGGAACAAATCGACGCCAGGCATGAGCACCAACACGGCAGAAATGCCGATGATGGCCGTAATGATGCCGCGGTAAACCGGGGCCTCGTCCCAGCTGCGGTCGGCACCGCGCTCCCAGCCAAATGCCTCGCAGATAGCGCTCGACGTAACGCCCGGCAGCACGCAGGCAGCCAAAAAGCTCGCTGCGACCAGGCCTGAGGCGAACAGCACCGTGGACCACTGGCCCGCGATGGGCTCCAGCGCGCGGGCGGCATCGGCAGCATCGCTAATCTGAATACCCGCCGGGAACAACACCGTACCGGTCGTGATGATAATAAAGCCGGCAATGACATCGGCGGCAAGCGAGCCGCTCACGGTATCGATGCGCTGCAGCACGATATCGTCCTCGCCCGCGTTCTTATCGACCACGTTGTTCTGCGCCAAGAAAATCATCCACGGCGCGATGGTGGTACCGATCGTTGCGACCACGAGCGACACGTAGCTGGGGTCATTTTGAATGTTAGGCACGACCAGGTCGACCGCGACCTCACCCCAGTTGGGGCCAGCCATAAACGCGGCGACAATATAGGTCACGAAGACGCAGCTTACCAGCAGCAGAATCTTCTCGATGCGCTGGAAACTACCCGACATGGTAAGCATCCACACCAGCAGCGCCACCAACGGCACCGAGATGCTCGCCGGCACGCCAAAGAGAGCAAGGCCGCTGGCGATACCCGCAAACTCCGAAATGGTCACAGCCGTGTTGGCGATCAACAGCGCCGCCATAGCAAGTACACTCTTGCGCACGCCAAAGCGCTCGCGGATGAGCGATGCCAGGCCCTTGCCCGTGACGCAGCCGCAGCGCGCCGCGGTCTCCTGCGTCACGATGAGCAGCACGGTCATGACGGGAAGCATCCAGAGCATCTTGTAGCCATAGCTGGCGCCCGCACTGGAATACGTTGCAATGCCGCCGGCGTCATTGCCCGAAAGCGCCGCCAGCAGACCGGGACCCATAGCGCCAAAGATGGCCGCGATGGTCAACTTTTGCTTGGTGCCCGACTTTTGCTTGGTATTTTGCACGCGACCACCTAACCCATGACCGACATGGTGAGCAGCACCGCAGCGGCGCAGTACGCTACGCACGAGATCATGACGGCAATAACGTTCATGGCGGTGCCCGACGTGTTGAGGTCATGCTCGTCACGCCAGAACAGCACCATCAGGTAAATCACGGCACTCATGTTGCCAACCAGGCAAATGATAGCAGCGATATTAAAACACCCGGTAAAGAGTTGCTCCTCAAACATGGACGCATCGGGGAATGCGGCGGTGCGCACCAGCTGCGCGCACAGGTAGGTCACGAGCGAAAGGATCAGGCCCATACCCGTGCTCTGGAAGAAGAATCCCAGGTACGGTTTGGGCTCGTCGTCGTGACCGTCATACTCCAGGAAGTAGTTCTTGACGAACGACACCATGCGCGAGGCAGCAAGCAGCACGAGCGGCATGGCGCACATGGGGAACACCACCAGATGCGCGGAGCCGAGCGCCGTCCCCAGCACGGTCGCCATGATGCACGACGCGATGCCCCATACAACAACCCAGTACTGGCGATGCACGAACCAGCTGAGCACGTTCGTCGAGTCGTCCGACGCGCTATCGCCCGAGCCGACACCGGCGATCTGCAGGTCCTCCTGATGCTCCTCGGCGATAACGTCCATGGCGTCGTCGAAGGTCACGATACCCAGGATATGACGGTTCTCGTCGCAGACAGGGATGGCAACCAGGTCGTACTTGGTCATCTCGTCCGTCACGTCTTCCTGGTCCTCGTCGGGCGACACATAGACCAGGTCGCGATAGGCCAGCTGACCCAGCGTGGCGTCGCGGTCGGCTACGATCAGCGTGCGCAGCGAAAGCACGCCGGTCAGCATGCCGCTCGGATCCTCGGTATAGACGTAGTAGACGCTCTCGAAATCCTCGTCGAGCTCGCGAATCGCCTCGATGGCGTCACCGACCGTTGCCGTGGCGGGCAGGGAGACAAACTCCGAGGTCATGATGCGGCCGGCGGTGTTGTCCTCATACCCCAGCAGGTTACGAATCGCCTTCTCCTCCTTGACGCCCATCAGGCGCAGGAGCTTCTCGGCCTTCTCGTAATCGAGCTCGTCGATCAGGTCAGCTGCATCGTCCGGGTCCATCATGGCCAGCATCGACGATGCGTCCGTGTCGGACAGGCCCTCGAGCATCTCGGTCATAAGCTCGTCGTCATCGAACTCCGAGATGGCCTCGGCGGCCTGGGCAGTATCGAGCTGCGCAAACACCTGCGCACGTAGGCGCGGGTCGAGCTGCTCGATAATATCGGCGATGTCGGCAGGGTGCAGCTCGCCGAGCGTCTTGTGCGACACCGAAAGTTGAATGTTCTTGGTCGAGCGGTCGAGCAGGTCCATGTAGGACCAAGCGATGATGTCCCCACTGAGCGGCTTGCCCAGGTGCTTCATAAAGCCTTCGACGATATGCTCGAGCGCGGGGCTGATGGCGCGTAGCAGACCGCGGGCACCGACCTCGGCGCCCAGCAGGCGCAGCTGATTTTCGCCCGACATGGAAAACTTGATGTCGTTTACGCGCACGACCTTCATGCCCTGCGTGTCGACAATCTGCTTGTTGAGCACGTCGCGGGCAAGCAAGAGTTCGGTCGGCTGCAGGTACGAAAAACGGATTTCGGTGGCCGACGTCTTAAGGTGTACACCCGTCTCGTCGATACGGTCGACCCATTTGCGCCAACTGATCATAAACGGCGTCTTGCCGGGACCGCGAAACGCGAGCGACGTCACGTGTGGAAAAACTTCGCCGGTAGCAATGCCAAAATCGTTCACAACGCCGAGCTTTTCGCCATCGACGTCCAAGACCGGCAGTTTGAGCATCTCACTCAGATAATTCAATGGTGCTCCCCATCATAATTCCTCCGGACGCGGCCGCGCGTGCGGCGTCCGGGGGCTTCTGGATATGTATACGCATGCGCGGGCGGCACGCCGCTCGACGCTTACACCCCGTGCATGCGCAAAAAGCACCTGCATGGGGTCATCGACTGTATGGTCGAGGTTTGGATTTCACCTGTAACCTTTCTCTTGACCCTCATTAACCGCAGTAACTATAGCATCAGCATCGCCCTGCGGCATCGAATTTATGCGCTGCACATTGCAGGCATACCAAACACTGACGCATCCGTGACATAGTCATTGGGGACGTTCTTAAATGACTACCCAATGACTACTCCGTGGTGTCGTCGTCCTCGGCAAGCTGGGGGAACACGGCGTCCTTGGGCATGGTGACCTTCGTCAGCGAGGTGAGCTTTTTGCTCAGCGACGTGTCCGTCTTGACCAGGTCGCTGAGCGTCACGATCTTGTAGCCGTCGGCAATGAGGCCGTCGATAATCTGCGGCAGCGCCTCGAGTGTCTGCTCAGCGCATTCGTCTCTATCGGTGAGCAGCACGATATTGCCCGGCGTCACCGAATCGAGCACCGTCGAGACTTGCTCGTCGGCACCGTTGAGCAGCCAGTCGCCCGAATCGATATTCCACGAGACCACGGCGGAGACCAGGTCCATCGCATCAATCCAGTTTTGCTCGTCAAAGGCAGCGTAGGGAGCACGCAGCGGCATCGTCTTCACGCCGGTCGCCGACTTAATCGCATCGGTGCCTTTCGTGATCTGTTCGCGTACCGCCTCACGGTCCTGGCCCTTGAGCGAATCGTCGCTGTAGCTGTTGGATCCGATCTCGCACCCGGCATCGACAATCGCCTTGGCCGTGGCAGGCAAGGCCTCGGCCGCATCGCCCGAAAGGAAGAACGTCGCGGTGACGCCCTTTTCCTTGAGCACCTGCAAGATCTGTTTGGTGGCGCCGCTCGGACCCTCGTCAAACGTCAGCGCCACGTACTTTTTGTTGCCCTTGGGCGCCACGCTGGCGCACGCAACAACGCAATCGGTGGCGGGCACAACCTCGCCGCGGTCTTGCGTCTTGCCCGACTGCTCACCAACCCACACCTCGGAGCGGCCCTGGACACCCCACGTCTGCACATACTCGATAGCGCCCGTGCCTTCGACCTTGAGCTTGGGCTCGATAACCGTAGCCTGAACCTCGTGCTTCTCGTAGATGTTACGGCCATCCTTGACCGTCACCTTCTCGCCACCCTCAAGTTCGCGGCTATCCCATTTGCCCTGCTTCACGCGCTTGCCGTCGACCTTCACCGACAGCTTTTCGCCCCCATGGCGCTTGAGCACGCTGTCATCGACGGCCAGCAGGTCGCCTGCGTCGTAGGTGTCAGTCAACTCCTGTTCGTCGATGAGATTCTGCAGCGTAGAGCCCACGCGCACCGCGGTCTTCTGGCCGTTGAGTTCCACGTCCACGCTGCGGTTGACGTAGCCCACGACGGCAGCGATAAACAGCACGAGCGCACACCCCACGGCGATGAGCGCATAGGGCAGGCGAGACGAACGACGGGGCGTGCGGCTGTTGCCGATGCGCGCGCTGCGATCGCTAAAGCCGCGGCTATGGTTGAGATACATCGCGCCGGGCTTACGGTGACGCTTGCGCTGACCGCTGGGCAGCTGCCCCAGGTCGCGGCGCGCCGTCGGACGCGCACCCGAACGCCCGTTTAAGTTGGATCCGTTTTGGCGCATGTGCCCTCCCCCATAAACACAGCAAGCCGGAGCAACAGGTCTCCGGCTTGCCTCCCATCATTTGGTACGTCGCTATTTTGTAGCTTTTGACGAGCCTCCGCTCGCCTTTTGGTATTCGTCCTTAAAGGCCTTGAACATGCCGCGCGTCTTGCCGAGCTGCTTGCCCAGTGCGCGACTGCCCTTGTCCACGGCAACCGATCCCTTGTCGTCGAGCACCTTGGCGCCCTTTTTGACCTTGTCGCCCACCACGACGCTGGCCTCGGCGGCCTTGGCAGCCGCACCGCCCGAATACCCGAGCGACTTGACCTCGTCCGAGACGACCATCGCGCCGTTCTCGTAGCCGCGCAGCATCGTCGGCGGCACCTGTGTGTCACCGACCAAAACACTCGAAGCAGCACCGGCGGTCACATAGAATGCCTGCACGATGCCCGAGCGTGGCTTGAACTCAACATCCGAGCAATAGCCCACGACGTCGCCCGATTCCGTGCGCACGTCCATACCGACCCAGATGATGCAATCGTCCAGGTTGATGTCGAGGCGCTTGGCGGCGGCGGCATCGTACGTGTCCTTGACGTCATCGACCGCAATGGCGCCCTCGTAGACACCAATGGCGTCGAGCGCTACGAATCGGTCGGGACGCTCGATCATGCCCGCGATATCGGACTGGCGGACCATAAAGCCGACCACGCGCGTACCGCCCGGGGTAAAGACCGGAAAGTGAATCTTTCCGAGCTTTTTAGGGCTGCGCGGCGTGCCGTCCTTTTTGGTGCGCTTGTCCTCGGTAGGCTTGCGATAGATCTTGGCGCCGACAAAATCCCCGGCGCGCATTATGCCTCGGTCGAGGACTCCGCAGCCTCGGTATCAGCCTCGACGGCGTTCTCGACCACGACGTCGGCGGCAGGCGTCACGTTGCCGCCCGAAATGGCGTCGTTGAGCTGCTCGCGCAGCTGGTCCATGCGCTCGCGGGCCAGGTCGACCTTGGCGCGCAGGTCGTCGGTCTTGGCGTCGACCATCGGGCCAAAGTCATTCACCGCAGCACGGGCCTCCTCGGCGCTGTGCTCGTAGGTGTCGCGCATATTGTCCCAGGCGTCGTTGGCGATATCGGCAGCCATGGCGCGGGTCTCGGCGCCCGAGCGCGGGGCCAGAGCAACGCCGACAATAGCGCCGGCAGCGGCACCAAAAAGTGCGCCGGAGACAAAGCTGAAAGTCTTACCCATGATCATTCCTCTCCTGCGGGCACGTCGGTGCCCACCGTTTGAATGCTGTCCATTATACCCGCAGCGCATCACTTGCCGCTCCGCTCATCTGCGTACGGCAAAGGCGCAGGTACGTGATGGTGATAAACGCGTAGGCCTACTCCTGAGGCATAGCCGGCATGGCCACCGTGGCACCCGGGTCCTCGCCGGCGCCGTCCACGAGCGGCAGGCCGCCCTCATGCGCAGGCCCTGCCGGAACCGTCGCCGCACCGCCAAAGACGGCAGCGGAGGCCTCGTGGTTCTCGGCAACCGCGCCCTCGGTATCAATCGCCACCTGGGGCTCATCGTCAAAGTTGGGGACGCCTTGGGGCTCGGTGGGAACGGGCTCGGCGGTCGCATCGGCAACGGGCTCGGCGTCGACCGGCACATCGCCCTCGTCAGCGCCCTCGTCCTCGGCAGTATCTTCGCCGTTCGCAGCGGCGACGGCCTCGTGAGGATCCTTGCCCTCGGCCTCGGCGCGCATGCCCAGTACCAGGTTGCGCAGGCCCGCGACCGTGCCTTCCACGTCGGGGACAGGCTGGTCGGCGTGCAGGTACGCCCAGTCCATCATAAAGGTCGCCGACGACAGCGCACCGATGGCCAGTGCGTCGTCGGGGCACGAAAGCTCAACCTCAAAAACGCGCTCGTCGTGCTCGCTTACGCGCGTGCGGCCGCACGAGATGCTGCCGGCAAGCCCGGTCTCGTTCATGAGCTCGACCGTCACGTGCTCCAGCAGGTGGCAGAGCTCGGTCTGGCCCATGCAGTCCTGGAACTCGCGGCCAGAATCGCCCAGGCACAGGTGCTTGGCAATCGCCGGCACCAGGTAGTACACGCGCGCCGTGGCCTCGATGTCCTCCGAGGTCATGAGCGGCATGCCGGGGTTCACCAGCACATGCGCGCAGATCTTGTCCTCGCTGACGGTGACCTTAAGGATGTTGAACAGGCCTGCCATAACTCTCCCCTACTCTTCCTTGCCCTACTCGTCGCCATCGTGCGGATCCACAGAGCCCGCACCCGACGCCGCCGGCTTCTCTGCCGAAGACTCGGAATCCTTCTTATCGGTTTCGGCCGGAGCAATCACGCGAATGAGCGAGATGCGCTGGCCACGCATCGACTGCACTTTAAACTTGTACCCCGCGACCTCAAACACCTCTCCGATGTCGGGCACCGAGTCACAAAGCTCCAAGATCCAGCCGGCGATGGTCTCATAATCATCGCTTTCCTCGAGCGGCCAACCAAGCTCAATCGCGTCATCGCACGAAAAACGCCCATCAACGAGCCACTCGCGGCGCGAAAGGCGCGTGAGATACTTGTTGTCGGGGTCGAACTCGTCCTCGATCTCGCCGACGATCTCCTCGACGATGTCCTCGATGGTGATGATGCCGGCCGTGCCGCCGTACTCGTCCACGACCACCACGATCTGGTCGTGCGAGGTCTGCATCTCGGACAGCAGCGGCAGGATGTCCTTGGTGTCGGGTACAAAGGTGGCGTCGCGCAAATAGCTGGCGAT
Source organism: Collinsella sp. (assembly GCA_031295385.1). Classification (GTDB taxonomy): domain Bacteria; phylum Actinomycetota; class Coriobacteriia; order Coriobacteriales; family Coriobacteriaceae; genus Collinsella. Next base: position 148,337 of record JAUMOL010000007.1, on the reverse strand, counting down.
GGGCTGGTCGCCCTTGCCGTCGAGCGCGGGCTGGATCAGGTCCTTGATGTGCGCGATGCCCGCGACGTTGTCGGGATCCTCGTGATAGACGGGGATGCGGCTGAAGCCGGTCTGGCGCATGGTGGACAACACGTCGGCGACCGTCTCGTCGTCCTCGCACATGGTGGTGTCCACGCGCGGCACCATGACCTCGCGGGCAACGGTGTCGCCTAGATCGAAGATCTCGTGGATCATGCGCTTTTCCTCGTCGAGCAGGTCGTCCTGCTCCGAGACCATGTACTTGATCTCCTCCTCCGAGACGTTCTGGCGGTCGTCGGCGCTCTTGATGCGCAGGATGCGGGCCAGGCCATCGGAGCAAGCGCCAGTCAGCCACACAAGCGGACGGGCGATCTTTTGGAAAAATGACAACGGTCCCACGACCTGCTTGGATACGCCCTCGGCATTGGCCAGGCCGATGCGCTTGGGCACAAGCTCGCCAATCACGATGGACACGAAGGCGACCGCGACGGTGATGATGACCGGCGCCAGGCCGCGCGCGATGGCGGAGAGCGGCGCGATGCCAAAGCTCATGAGCCACGTGGCGAGCGGGTCGGACAGACTCGTCGAGGCGACGGCGGACGAGGCAAAGCCCACGAGCGTGATGGCGACCTGGATAGTGGCGAGCAGCTGGTCGGAGTCGGCAGCTAGCTTAATGGCACGCTCGGCGCGTTTGTCGCCTTCCTCGGCCTCGTGCTCCAGCACGGCGCGCTTGGCCGTGGTGAGCGCCATCTCGGACATAGAGAAGTAGCCGTTGATGAGGGTCAAAACGAGGGTGGTGATAAGGGAGATGGTTATGTCCATCGGGAGTTTCTCGAACCTCCAAGATTCGGGACGTCGGATTAAAACGTTGGTGGCGGATACGGCAATTGCACTGGCGACCGAGCGGGGGCACGGGCGCTGGCGTGGTCGCTAGATTACGAAGAGGATCACCGCCATGAACTGGAAGATGCTGCCGGCGAGCACCCACAGGTGAAACACGCTGTGCAGATAGCGCACGTTTTTGGCGATATAGAACGGCACGCCCGCGGTGTAGCACACGCCGCCGACGGCGAGCAGGGCAAGTGCCACGGGGTTGAGCAGCGCCACAAGTTCGGGCAGCTTAAAGACAACGAGCCAGCCCATCAGCAGATAGACCAGGCCGCTTACCCAATGCGGCTGGCGCTCGCGCAGGAAGCACTCGAGGGCGATGCCGATGATGGCGATGGCCCATACGGCAAAGAACAGCACAGCGCCGCCGTCGTTTGCGAGCGTGATGAGGCAAAACGGCGTATAGCTGCCGGCTATGAGCAGGTAGATGCAGCTGTGATCGATGATGCGAAACACGCGCTTGGCGCGCGCGGGCTGAATCGCGTGGTAGAGCGTGGAGGCTAGGTATTCGAGGATAATGCTGACGCCATAGACAATTGCCGCGGCCATGTGGGCCGGGCCTCCGCCGCGCAGGGCGGCGAATACGATCAGGAGCACCAGGCCCGCGATACCCAACAGGCAGCCGACACCATGGGTGACGGAGTTCATGATCTCCTCACCCACCGTGTAGTGTGGAACGGCCGCGGTCTTGGGTCGCGGCTTAGAACTGTCGCTCGAATCGGACATGCCGGTTACATCCTCCAACGTAAAGAGTTCTCAACACTATATCAAAGCGTCTAGGTACGTGCGAAATTTGCACCATACGTGACCTTTCGTTTACCCATTCTTTGCCTGTTGACGCATCAACGGCGAACGTCCATAATGCGCTTGCATTAAATGTTGATGTATTAACATCTTATAGGAAAGCTTCTTATGTCTCAAAACGCACGTTCCCATCGAAAGCTCAAGATAGCCGGCATCGTTGCACTGGTGGCTGTCGTTGCGCTGCTCGGATTTGCCGGCAACTTTCTGTTTGACTTCGCGCTGAATCCCCGCGCGCCATACACCATGAAGATGATGCAGGATAGCAAGAACGACAAAGAAAGTGAGCAGCCGGATGCCGAGGATGCCGAGGCGCGGGCATGGTTTAAAGAGAACCGCGAGAGCAGCGGCCTCACCGCAGATGACGGAACCGAGCTCGCCGCCTGGTATTTTACTGCCTCGGAGAACACCCACGATTACGCCGTCTGCCTGCATGGATATACCAACGAGCCCATCGGCATGGCTCGATACGCCAAGCGCTTCCACGACCGTGGCATGAACGTGCTCGCGCCTGCCGCCCGCGCCCACGAGCGCTCCGGCGGCGACTATATCGGCATGGGCTGGCCCGAGCGCCTCGACATCGTCGCATGGATCGAGCGAATCGTTCAGGCTGACCCCGAGGCGCGCATCCTGGTCTTTGGCGAGTCGATGGGTGCGGCAACCGCCATGAACGTCGCGGGGGAATCTCTGCCCGCAAACGTGAAATGCATTATCGAGGACTGCGGTTATACAAGTGTTTGGGACGAGTTTTCTCTGCAGCTCAAGGACGTGTTCGGTCTGCCCAGCTTTCCCTTGCTCGATGTAGCAAACCTGGTATGCAACGTGCGCGCGGGCTACGACTTTCATAAGGCGAGCAGCGTGGAACAACTCAAGCGCGCGACGGTTCCCATGCTGTTTATCCACGGTGACCAAGACACCTTTGTGCCGTACAGCATGCTCGACCAAAACTACGACGCGTGCGCCAGCAAGGTCAAGCAAAAGCTCACCGTCCATGGCGCCACCCACGCCAAGAGCGCGCAGGTCGACCCCGAACTCTACTGGAACACGGTCGACAACTTCCTCGACGAGTATTTTTAGGAAATAGGACGGTTTACTGGTCTATCTGACCCCCTAGCACTTCCAAAAAGCCGCCCATGAGCGCTGTGCTCACGGGCGGCTTTTGCTAACGTTGCGCTATAAAAGCGCTTGATATGTCCAATAGACAGGTGCTACTTGACCTCAATGAGCTCGTACTCGCTCGTGCCCAAGCCGATCTTCTCGGCGTGCGCGATGCACACGCGCCAGTCGGTGTCGGGATGCGTGATGCAGAAGGGGTCCTTGGCCTGCTCGCCCTCCAGATGCTCGTGGTTGTGCTCCATCTTGGCCGCGCTATCGGTGAGCTCGGTGTTGGGCAGCGGCTCGGATGCCATGACGGCATCGGCGCAGGCCTGGTCGATGGCGACCGGGTCGAAGCTCGCGAACATGCCGATGTCGTTGACGATAGGTGTGTCGTTTTCGGGATGGCAGTCGCAGTTGGGACTGATGTCCATGGCAAGCGAGATGTGGAAGCTCGGGCGGCCGTCGACAACGGCCTTTGTATACTCGGCGATCTTGCAGTTGAGCACGTCGGCCGCGGCGTCATAGCCGGGCTTGATGCAGTCCTGGTTGCACGCCGCAATGCAGCGGCCGCAGCCCACGCAGCGATCGTGGTCGATGGTGGCCACGCGCACCGTGCGAGTAGCGCCGCTGGCAAGCTCGCGCTCGCGGGTGCCGTCGAACGAGACAGCGTTGTGCGCGCAAATCTTTTCGCAGGCACGGCAGCCAACGCAGTGCTCGGTCGAGACGTTCGGCTTGCCGGCGGCATGCTGCTCCATCTTGCCGGCACGGCTGCCGCCTCCCATACCCAGGTTCTTCATGGCGCCGCCAAAGCCGGCCTGCTCATGGCCCTTAAAGTGGGTGAGGCTGATCACGATATCGGCGTCCATGAGAGCCTGACCAATCTTGGCCTCGCGCACGTACTCGCCGCCCTCGACCGGGACGAGCGCCTCGTCGGTGCCCTTGAGGCCGTCGGCGATGATGATCTGGCAACCCGTGGCATACGGGGTAAAGCCGTTCTGGTAGGCGGTGTCGATGTGCTCGAGCGCGTTTTTGCGGCTACCGACATAGAGCGTGTTGCAGTCGGTGAGGAAGGGCTTGCCGCCAAGCTCCTTCACGACATCCGCGACGGCGCGGGCGTAGTTGGGGCGCAAAAAGCTCAGGTTGCCCAGCTCGCCAAAGTGAATCTTGATGGCAACGAACTTGTTCTCAAAGTCGATCTGCTCAATTCCGGCGTGACGAATGAGGCGCTTGAGCTTGTCGAGCTGGCTCTCGCGAGCATGCGTGCGCAGGTTGGTGAAGTACACCTTAGCGGGTGCTGCGGGTGCAGTTACGGTCATAGATATATCCCCTCGGTCTATATGGCGTTACAGACATAGAGGATGGTACCAGTTAAAGCAGAGTTAAAGTCAAGTACGGCACCCAGTCATTGGGGACAGACTTAAATGACTGAAACCACTCATTGGGGACGGACTTAAATGAGTGCCTCGCCACCTGGCAGCTAGGGACGCGCCGTCACGTTTGTGGCGGCGCGCCTTGGTTTGGCGGCGCGTTCTAGCGTGGCCACAATCTGGTTTGATGGCGTGCCCTGGTGTGGCGGCGTTGACGGCGTGCCCTGGCGTGACGGAGCGTCCTGGCGCGGACCGCTAGCCCTTTCGCGCGACCAGATGCGCGCGGAATCCCTTCTGTGCCTCGAGCTTGAGCGGGGTGAGCCCGAATTCCTCGACGAGCGCGCGTAGCTCGGACAGCTTGAGGATGCGCACGTCGCCATGGCCCAAGAGGCGTGCCAGCGGTAGCTCGATGTTGTTCATGAGCCAGACCGCGACATCGTTCGAGGTGTAGTCGCGAAGGACCAGTCGCCCGCCGGGCCGAAGGACGCGTGCCACCTCGGCGAAAAACCTCTCCGGATGCGGGTAGTGGTGGAAGCTGTTGGAGCAGAGCACGGCGTCGAAGCTCCGGGGCTCGAAGGGCAGTGCCTCCGCGTCTCCGACGACAAAGCTGACGTTATCGAGCTGCTTTGCCCGAGCGACGTCGATCATCCCGGGTGTGAGGTCGAGTCCAGTCAAGTGCTTGCTGGGGTACCGGGCGTGGAGCAGTTCTGGGGCGGCTCCGGTTCCACAGCCCACGTCGAGCGCGTCCTCGAACGGTTCGAGCTCAAGCTCCTCGAGCATTTGCGGATAGTCGTCCTTGCACATCTCGTAAATGCCGGCATGGCCGGATTCGTAGACCTTTGCCGCCTCGGTGAACTCCTTGATGGAGAGCTGCTTGAGCTCCTCTGCCGATCTTGCCATGGGTCTCCTTCTGCTCGGGGAAGTCTGACGTTGCGCGCGTTTGCCCACGTCGGGCCTGGCGGGCAAATAACGCGGGGGCACCCTTCCTTCGGTTCGTGCCCCCGCGTGCGGGCGGTTCTCTATTCCTGGACCTTCAGCGCCTCGGAGAGGCTCACGCGCTTGATGGAGCGCGTGTGTAGCAGCGCCACGACCAGGTAGGTCGCAAAGCCAATGCCGACGCATGCAGCCATAGACCAAGCGGGCACGTAGATCTCAATATTGCCGTTGTAGGCGAGCAGCATCGAGCGGAAGATGGCCGTGAGCGAGCCGATGATCACGGGCAGGCTCAGCACGAGCGACGCCGCCACGCACAGCGTGATCGAGCGGATGTACAGATGCGAGATCTCGCTATCGCGATAGCCAAAGACTTTCATGTAGCTGATCGAGCGGGCGCTGTGGTCGATCACAGCCTTGGTCAGCAGATACATAAACAGCAAGAAGATGAACACCGCAAGCCCAACCATCATGCCAATCATTTTGCTCATCATGCCGATGAACTGGTCGCCCACGGCACGCATGTCGTCGGGCGTGGTGTCGCCGGCAAAGTAGCGCGCGTCGAGGTCGAGCTTCTCGTTGCTCACATAGCCGTTAAAATAGGCGGCGTCGTTGCCGAACAGCTCGTTAAAGTCGTCGACACTCATATAGATATTCATGTCCGACTTTGAGCCCCAGGCACAATCCTTGCCCGCGTACTCAAGGGAATAATGCTCGCCCTCGTACTTGTCGCTGAGCGTGACCTTCTGGCCCTCGCTCCAGCCAAACTTATCGAGCAGACCGCCGCCAAAGACGACGCGCCCATCGCCCACGTTGAGGTCTTTCCAATAGCGCGAATCGGGCGAGATGCCGTAGACGGAAATCGTCTCCTCGCCATTACCATCGCCGCGGTTGTATTGCAGCTGGTAAACGGCATATTTCTCGGCCTGCGCGATTGCGCCCGCGCCGTTGTCGGTCGTATTGACCGGGTGGATATCGTCGTTGTCGGTGTCGATCTTAGAGGCCTTGTCGATCAGGTCGATAGCCTCGTCGCGGTCACAGCCGAGGGCATCGGCAAGGTCATCGAGGCGCGCATAAAGCGCATCCTTCTTGTCCTGGACCTTGGCAAGCGCATCCTGCGCTGCGGTCAGGCTCTCGGCAGACGGAGATGCGGTCGCGGCATCGGCTGCCGCCTGCGCCGCATCGGCCGCGTCATCGAGCTCGTCATCGGCATCCTGGGCGGCGGAAAGCAGCGCGCCGTCAACCGACTGCAAGCGCTCGAGTGCTGACCATTGCTCGCGCTCCTCGGCGGTGCCCTCGAGCTCCAGCGGAGCCTTGAGCGTGTACTGGTGCTCGGCGACCAGGCTCGTCTCGAGGTTGTCCGCGTAGTGCGTCATCGTGGGCAGAATCGCCAGGCCAAAGAGCAGCAGCAGCGACGCAAATGCAATGCCCACGAAGAGCGTGGCGAAGTTGCCCAGGTTGCGCAGGAAGATACGCAAGCGGAAGCGGGAAACAAAACCCATGCGTTCCGACAGCTGCAGACCGCGCTTGGTACCCGACTTGCCGCTCGCCTCGTGGCGAAGGAACTGCAACGGCGTCTTGCCCATCTTGCGAAGCAGGCCCACCAGCGTAATGAGGATGAGCGCGGCAGCGGGAACCACGGCGCACTTCACAAAGATCTCCCAGCTCCAGTACACCTGGAAGGGCGGCAGGCTGTACGAGCCGTAATACAGGCTACGCATAGGCTCGGTAAAGAACGCAATGCCGAGCGCGGTGCCCAGCAGCGCCGCGACCACGCCTACGATGGCGGGAAGCGCCAGGTAGTGCAGCACAATCTCGCGACGACGATAGCCGCTGGCGAGCAGCGTGCCGATGATGGCGCTCTCCTCCTCGATGGTGGCGTCGGTAAGGACCACAAAGACAAACGCCATGATCACGATGATAATGTCGAGCAGCGTCATCCACATCGTAGAGTCGCCGTCCACGTCGTCGCGCGCATAGCCAATGCCCTGATTGGAATCGGCGTCGATGAGGTCATCCACGCGCGCATCGGCATCGGTCAGTGCCTCGACCATATCCTGCTCCGCATCGATGCGATCCGCGGTGGGGAGGTCGCGATCGGTAAAGGTAAAGGAGTAGGTGTAGGCGGGCGCGCCGCCGACATCCTCGAGCGCGGCAAAGCCGGCGTCGGTGACCTCGGCCACGCCATAGGTGATGGTGTTCACAGTAAAGTCCGAATTGTTGAGGAACAGCGCCTGGCTATCGGGCTGGGTCATGATGCCGCAGATGGTGTAGGCGCGACCCTCGAGCTCGACTTTATCGCCCACGGACAGGCTGTTATTGGTGGCAAAGACACGGTCGACGGCCACCTCGTCATCCGTCTTGGGCTCCTTGCCCTCACAGTAGGACGCGATATCGACCTTGGTGCGGTGCGCATAGGTGCGCAGCGTGCGCTTGGTGCCATCGTCGCCGGCGGTCTTTTTGATGACGGCGTCAATGGAGAAATTCTTGTAGAACGTAACACCGCCGACGTCACTAGCGGCGTCTTCGGCGGCCTTGAGCTGGTCGTCGGTGGCCTCGAAGGAGGTCGTTACGCGACCGTCCTCAATCGTGTACGCATCGCGCATGTCGTCGATAAGGCAACCGATGGAATGCGCCGCGAGCAAAAAACCCGAGGTGAGAGCGATGCTTCCGCACATAAGCAAAAAGATGCCCAGGTACTTGCCGATATTGCGGCGCAGCTCGCGCGGGAGACGTTTTGCGAGAGGTGTCATGGCGCCGCCTACCAATCGAGTTCGGCGGCCGCGACGGGCGACTCGTTGAGCTCATCCTCGACGATGTGCCCGTCACGCAGGCGCAGCACGCGATTGGCCATGCGCGCGATGGCGGCATTGTGGGTGACAATGATGATGGTGCAGCCGTAGGTGCGGTTGACATCCTCCATGAGCTGCAAGATTTCCTTGGACGTCTTATAGTCAAGCGCGCCCGTGGGCTCGTCGCACAGCAGCAGGCCCGGGTTTTTGACGAGCGCACGGCCGATGGCGCAGCGCTGCTGTTGGCCGCCCGAGACCTGGCGCGGGAACTTGTTGCGGTGCTCGTAAAGGCCCAGCGAACGCAGCAGGTTGTCGACATTGAGCGGGTTTTTGGACAGGTGCGCCGTGACCTCGATGTTCTCCGTGATGGTGAGGTCGGGCACCAGGTTGTAGAACTGGAAGACAAAGCCCAGCTCACGGCGGCGATACTCGCCCAGGTCGGCAGGCTTGAGCACCGTGAGGTCGCAGCCGTCCACCATGATGGAGCCGCCGTCGGCATCCTCCAGGCCGCCGATCAGGTTGAGAAAGGTCGACTTGCCCGAGCCCGAGGGTCCCAGCATGACGCAGATCTCGCCGCGGTTGATGGACGCGTCGATGCCATCGAGTACCGTCAGGCGCGCATCACCGTCGCCGTAGTGCTTTTTGAGATCCTTAACCTGGACGTAGGCTTCCTGCGTTGCCATGGTATCCCCCATTGTTAGCCTCGTACTACTTTATGAACGTAATAGTAAACCTTGGCGAACTATTTTGGGGCGAGGCCTAGGATTTATTTCAGACTAGTCATTGGGGACGTTCTTGAATGACTAGGTGGCTAGGCGTGGGATTTGGTGCGTGCGAGGGCTAGGCCTACGGCGGCGATGGCCGCGGCAAAGAGCACCGTGACGCCCAGGTCGCAGGCGATGTCGCCCAGCACGGTGGACGTCAGGTCCGCGGCGAGCGCCTTGCCGATCGCGTCGTTCACCCAATACGTCGGCACAAAATGCGCCGCGGTCTGCACGGCCGAGCCCATGAGCGACAGCGGCATCCAGGCGCCGCCCAAAAACGTCATGAGCATGCCGAGTAAGTTGCCCACACCGTTGAGCAGCTCCTCGCGCGCGCCCAAGCTCGACAGCGTAAAGCCAACGGCCAGCGGCGTGCACGCCAGGGCAAACGTCACCGCCAGCGCCAGACACACACGACCCGCGCCGACCTCGGCAACCGCGCCGGCAAAGCCCACGACGCCCATCATGCTCGACACGAGCCAAATGCAGACGGTGAGCACGGCGGCGGCCGCAAACACGGCAAGCGAACGCTGACGCTCGGAGACCGGGCTGGCATCCATGCGGCGCACGCGCTCGGGCTCGTTCATGCCCGAGAACACCAGCCCCACCGACACGATGACCGACGAGATAATCGCATACGCGCCAAAGTTGAAATACGACTCGAGCGTGGCAGCAGCAGCCGAGTCGACCTTGACCCGCTCGATCTGGACCTCCGCGCGCTTTGCAGCGGCATGCTCGGCGGCCTTGGCAACGTCGCCGTTAGAAGCAGCGGGCTCAAGCGCCGCCGCAGCGCCCGCGAGCGAGATCCAGCGCGAGGCCTCGGCAGACGACAGCGCCGCCGCCATGGTGCCGGCACCGTAGGTCACATCGAGCTTGGGCAGGGACTCCCCCACGCGGGCGGCTGCAACGAGGTCGTCCTCAAACCCCTCCGGGATAAAGAACACGCAGTCGGCGCTGCCCTTGGCGCTGTTGCTCTTGGAGAGCGCGTCCGCAAGGTCGTACGTGTCGTCGCCAACACCCGTGACCAGGTCAAAGCGCAACCCCAGATGCTTGGTAAGCGCACGCGAAAGATCGCTGTCGTCGCGGTCGACCACAATCACATTGGCGTCGTAGGGCTTGTACTCGGTGAGCTGCGACGAGTTCCAGCTCACCGATGCCGCGATGAACACACCCATCAGCGATATGAACACCGTATAGATGAGCAGGTAGAACGGATGCGCGAGCGCCATGCGCAGCGCAGTCTTAAAGGTGCTCATAGCGGCTCCTTCCAAAAATCAGCGTGGCGGCGGCAACAAACACCAGCGTCATGAGGACCAGCGCGCCCGCACGGATGACAAAGGGACCCAGGTCCTCAAAGAAATACAGGCGGTTGAACATGTCGCAGATGAGCTTGACAGGGTTGAGCCAGCACTCGGCCGGGCAGGCGCGGGCGACATCGTCGGCAAGTGCCATCGCCGGCTCGCCGTAAAGCCCAGCGAACAGGGCGCACGTGGTGGCAAAGCCCGTGAGGATGCCCGACTTGGATGCCTTGCCACCCTTAACGGGAAGCGTGCCCACAAAGAGTCCCAAGCCCGTGGCGGCAAGCGCGGAAGCGGCGCCGCCCACCAAACACAGTCCCTCACGCCCGCCAAAGTCGACGCCCACAACCAGGCGCACGTAGCCGATCGCGATCGCCATCGAGGCAAAGGAGACCAGCCACGAGCCCACAAAGATACCGGCCAGCGACGCCGTCTTGGAAAGGCCGCCCACGCAGCGGCGCGCGCCAAGGCCCGACAGATTGGGCTGCAGGTCGACAACGCTCAAGGCGGCAAACTCGGCAGACATCATCGCGACCAGGCCAAAAAGCGCGTAATAGTAGATGACCGTGCCGTCGGGCGTGGTGCGTGTCAGGCTTACGCGGCGGGTGCCGCCCTCGAGCGACAGGGCGCGCGCAACCGCCTCCGGGTCGGCGAGCGCCGCCGGGTTGTCCTGGGCAATCTGGGACATGAGCTCGGCATTTTGTGTATACGAACTTGCCACCGTCTCCAGGATGCTGCGATCGGTGAGCACCGATGATGCGCGCGAGCTGTCGTAGCTCGAAAGCAGTGTGAGCTTGGGCGTGCCCGCGTCGTCGACCGTGTAGATGCCCGCGACCTTGCCGGACTTGAGCGCTTTGCGCGCGGCAGCTAAGTCTTCGTACTCGCTCACATCGAGCAGCTGATTCTCGCCCTCCTTGGCAAGCGAAGTCGCCACGTCCTTAAAGGACGAAGCGCCCCAGGCCTCATCCGCTACGACGGCCACTGGCACCGGGTCGACCGTGCCGTCGGAGCTGAGGTTCGCAAACATAAACATAAACATCGTGGAAAGCGCGATGGGAAAGAGAGCGCCCCAAACCCACGTGCTCGGCCGGCGCAGCAGCGTCTTGACCGTAATGATAATGGTGTTGAACATGGCCGCCCCCTAGTCGCGCAGCTCGCGGCCGGTGATCTCGAGGAACACGTCGTTGAGGGTCGGTGGCTCGCTCCACACGCGGCCGAGCGCAACGTCGGCAGCGCGCAGCGTGTCGAGGATGTCGACCAGATTGTGCGGACTCGTCTCGCAGGTGCAGACGAGCTCGCCGCCGGACAGCTCGACGCTGAGCACGTGCTCGAGGGCGCGCAGCCGCTCGACCGTGGCTGGCTCGACGGCGCCCACCTCGACGGTCACGCGCTCGCCCATCTGAATCATGCGTTTGAGCTCGTCGTTGGTGCCCTGCGCCAGCACGCGGCCGCCGTCCATGATCATGATGCGGCTGCAGATCTGCTCGACTTCCTCCATGTAATGGCTGGTATACACCACCGTGGCGCCCTCGTCGCGCAGGCGGCAGATGCCCTCCAGGATGGCGTTGCGGCTCTGCGGGTCGACCGCCACCGTGGGCTCGTCAAAAAAGATGAGCTCGGGCTTGTGCGCGATGCCGCAGGCGATGTTGAGGCGTCGCGCCAGGCCGCCCGAGAGCTTGCCGGGGCGGAACTTGGCAAAGTCGCCCAGGCCGACAAAGTCGATGGCCTCGTCGACCAGCGCGCGGCGGCGCTTGCGGTCGTTGACGTAGAGGCTGCAGAAATAGTCGATGTTCTCGCGCACCGTGAGCTCGTCGAATACCGCCACCTGCTGCGGCACCACGCCGATGCGGCGCTTGAGGTCGTAGCGGGCGGGCGTCATGGGTTCGCCGAACAGCTCGATGGTGCCTTTGTCGTAGGCAAGCAGCTGCAAAATGCAGTTGATGGACGTGGTCTTGCCCGAGCCGTTGGGGCCCAGCAGGCCAAAGATCTCGCCGGGGGCGATGCTCAGGTTAAAGTGGCCGAGCGCGATAAGATCGTCGTAGCGCTTGACGAGGTTTTCGACGTGGACGATGTCTGTCATGAGGCGGCCCTTCTGTTGCTTGCGGCCCGGTACGATTGCATCATCGCAGGAGCGGACGGCGCGCACCAGTGAGCTTTGTCACGAGTGCGGGGGCTCGGTCGCGTGGCCCGCTGACGCGACCGCCCCACCGTGCGGGAGGAATGTCACGGTTGCGCTAGGCGGCCCCTCCACCACGCGCAGCTTCGCGTACAATACCCGTATGAACAGGCTATTCGACAAATCGATCGTGCTGGCGTGCTGTATCGCAGCCGCCACGGGCCTTGCTGTGGACGCTCGTCTGGTTGCGGCGTTTTGCCTTGGCGTTATTGCCACCTCACTGGCCGAGGTCGCACAGGGAAACCGCGCCCGCCGTGTGAGTGAGGCCGCGAGCTACGCCTGCATCATCGCGGCCGTCTTCGTGCCGCCGTTTGTGCCGTTTGCGCCTCTCGCCTTCTATGACATCGCGCGGCGCGTGCGCCGTGAGCACGCCTGGGTCGCGCTGGGCATTGGCTCCGCTTTTGCCTTTGCGCTCGTCGCAGACCTTCGCGGCGGCGCGCTCACCACCCGAACGCTGCTGCCAACCGCCATCCTTTCGATCGCCGCCACGTTGCTGTCGCTGCGCACCGCGCAGCTGGAGCGCGAACAGGAACGCATGCGTCGCACCCGCGACAAGCTGCAAGAACGCGCCCTGGCACTCGAGGCACGCAACCGCGACCTCGCCGACCGCCAGGACTACGAAGTCGAGCTCGCGACGCTCGCCGAACGCGCCCGCATCGCGCGCGAGATCCACGATAACGTCGGGCACCAGCTCACGCGCGCCTCACTGCAGGCCGAAGCCCTGCGCGTGGTTCACGCCGACGAGCCCGGCGTCGCCGCCGATTTCGCCGACGTCAAACGCACGGTTGACGAGGCGCTCCAGCTTGTGCGCACCAGCGTCCACGCGCTCAACGACAACGCCGTCGACCTTTCCGTGCAGCTCGAACGCATTGTTGAAGGCGCGCGTTCGGACGGCGGCCCGCAGATTGAGCTTGAATTTTTGGCCGAGCATGCGCCCGCAAACGTCGCCAACTGCTTTGCGGCGGTCCTGCGCGAGGCGCTCTCCAATACCATGCGCCACGCATGCGCCCAGACCGTCACTGTACGATGCATGGAGCATCCGTCGTCTTACCAGCTCATCGTTACCGACGATGGCGCGGGCGGGGTCCAAGCAAGCAGCCGCGGCGCCGCGAAGGGCATGGGGCTTGCCTCCATGCGCGAGCGCATCGAGGCGCTTGGCGGCACCTTCTCCGCCGGCCCGCGTGCCGGCGCCGGCGGCTGGCGCGTGTTTGCCACCGTTCCCAAACAGCAAGGAGATGAGGGCCGATGAGGCTCATCGTTGTCGACGACGACCGCTTGGTGATCGATTCGCTCAAGATTATCCTGGGCGCCCAGCCGCAGATCGAGGTGGTGGGCACCGGCGCCAATGGCGACGATGCGGTGGCGCTCTATGCCGAACACGCACCCGATATCGCGCTGCTCGACATTCAGATGCCGGGGCGCGACGGACTTTCGGCGGCACGCGAGATCCTTGAGCGCGACCCTTCGGCGCGCGTGGTGTTTCTAACGACATTCTCGGATGACGAGTACATTGTGTCGGCGCTCAAGCTGGGCGCCCGCGGTTACCTGATCAAGACCGATGTCGCCGCCATTCCGCCGGCGTTGGCACAGGTCATGGACGGCAAACGCGTGCTCGAGGGCAAGGCAATCGAAGATGTTGACTTTGACGGGATGGGCAACAAGGCAGACACGTCCCGCCGGCCCGCGGCCTTTGCCGGCCTGACCGACCGCGAGTTCGAAGTCGCCGAGCTCATCGCCCGCGGCCTCGACAACAAGGAGATTGCCGCCACGACTTATATGGGAGAAGGCACGGTGCGCAACCACATCAGCTCAATCCTAGCCAAAATGGGGCTACGCAACCGTACGCAAATCGCCATTGCGTACCTGCGAGGGTAGTTGCCCAAAGACCGAGCCCCCCGGCATAGCAAAATGGCTGCTACCGATTTAACGCCATTTCAAAACTATGCCGAATTACTACGATGAATCGCCCACCTTCGACCACAGCAAATTGCGCGCTTGCAAAACCGCAGGTAGAACGTTTGCAATATTTAGAAAAATGCAGTCATGGTCGGGAATGTCAAATTCTTCGTAGTAAACCGACATAGTTTTGTTCGGGCGGCCCCGCACGAGTGCCTCCGCCAGCCTCGCGGGACCAAAATGATCCGTTTTCTTCCGCCCGCGGAGATCGGTTGACGGTGCCTGCCACGAAATCGGCCCATCCACTACGTTTGACTCGATACCCCTGACCATACCTTCGTTTTGAACAAAACCGCAGGCGTTCTACCTGCGGTTTTGTTTTCGCGCTTTTCGGCATGGTTGGGGGTAAGGGGCTAAACGTAGTAGATGGGCCGATTTCGTGGCGGTCCTCCTCCCTACGCACAAAAGCGCCGCCACGGAGGAGGGAGATACCTCCGTGGCGGCTGGGGGTGGGGGTGGGAGCCTAGCGCTTACGGATGCCCCAGACCAGAGCTCCGACGCCGGCCATGGCGATGACGAATGCCATGAGCAGTGCGGCGGCCTGCTGGTCACCCGTGGTGGGCAGGAAACCCTTGACCGTCTTGACGATGTTCGTCACGGTCTTGGGCGTGCCGGGATCGGGCGTCGGCACGGGCGTCTCGGGCTTCTTGTACGTGTTGTTGAACACGATACCCTCGGCGCTCTTGTCGCCCTTGGCAAAGGCGACGCTTGCCTTGAGGCTGCCCTCGCCGTCATCGACCACGTTGACGGTCGCGGTAAAGACGGACTTGTCGTAGGTCATACCGGCCTCGTCGCCCTTGACCTCGCTGATGGTGTAGACGTGCGTACCGGGCTCGTCGTACTCAAACTTGTCGAAGCTGATCTTACCGTCGGCATCGTTGGTGACGGTGGACTCGATGCCCTCGCCAACGAGCTTAAAGCTGAACTCGTCCTTCTTGAGCTCGCGTCCCTCGAGCACCTTGATGGCGCCGATGGAGACCTGCGTGGGCATGGCGTGATACTTGTTGGTAAAGCCAGCCGACTCGGTGGTTCCCTCGAGCTTGTGCGTCGCGGTCAGCGTGCCGTCGCCGTTGTCGGAAACGGTGGTCACGACGGTGTAGGTCGTGCCGTCATAGGTGACGCCCTTGTACAGGCCGAGCGCGTTGGGGCAAGCCTCGCGCAGCGTGTACGTGTGCGTGCCGGGTGCCTCGTAGTGGATCGGGCTCAGCGCAACGTTGCCGCTGGCGTCGTTGGTGCCGCTTGCGACAACCACGCCGTCCTCGAGCAGATCAAACGTGAACTCGCCAGCTGCAAGGTCGCGTCCGGTCAGGCGCTTGACTGTCTTGATCTGATCGGTCACCACGGAATCAGTAGGCGTCACGCTGTAGGTGTTGGTGAACGTGAAAGCAGCGCCGCCGTCGCCTTCGCGCACAACACTCAGGTGCCCGGCGCCGTCGTCAGTCACGGTGTAGGAAACCTTGCGTGTGGCGTTGGCGTCGTTGGTCACGCCAGGGGCGCTGCCGGTCTCGGTCACCGTATAGGTAAAGGTGTGCGAGCGCGGGGCGGTGGGGGCTGCAGGCTCGGACTCGTCGCTGGGCTCGTCGGCGTTGGCATCAGCGTCGGCCTCTTCAGCCTCGGCCTCGTCAGCTTCGTCCGTCTCGGCCTTATCGGTCGCATCGTCCGTCACGCCCAGGGCGCGGTTGAGGTCCTCGAGCGTAAAGTGGATCTTGCCAAAGTCCACGTTGCCGGCCGCGTCGTTGGTTGCGGTCGTGCGCTCGGGCATCGGGGCACCAGCCTCGTCGGCGGTCACGGTAAAGGTGAACTTACCCGTGATGTCGGCCGGGGCCAGGCCCTCGGCAACCTGGAGCTTCTTAGTACCGGTGAGCGCGGCATCGACGGCTTCGGCGCCGTAGACGTTCTCGAACAAGGGCTCGACGCCGCCGTAGTCGACCGTCGCCGTCAGGGTACCGTCACCGTTGTCGACGACGATAACCTTAAAGCCAAAGCTCCACGTTGTAGCGGAAACGCCATTCGGCAGCCCGAATAAATCTTCGTAGGCCGTGTAGTTAATGGTCCAGGCAAGCTTGCCGTCCTTATCGGTACGATAAGCAAGCCCAGCAGCCTCAAGATTAGCAAGCATCTTAGTGTCGTAGTGCAGAGCATCAAAGCTCACGTGCCCGCCGATATTGGGCTTGAGGTTTTCGTATGCCACAAGCTCACCCTGATAGGCGATGCCGAACCAGAACTCGCCGTCGGCCATCGGGCGACCGGTCAGGGTCTTGGTGGCGACAACCTGAGCAGCGGTACCACCAGGCGTATTGGTCGTAGCGCTGTAACTGTTGTGGAACGGGACCAGGGCACTCTCGACCTTGTTCTCACCGCTCTTGTGGACCGTCGTATGCGTACCCTCGGGACCGCCGGAAACGGTCGTGGTAGCGGTAAGCGTACCGGCGCCGTCATCGGCGATAACGATCGTCACCGTGCGCTCGGCGTTGTCGTAGGTGTAACCGG
Organism: Collinsella sp.; assembly: GCA_031295385.1. Classification (GTDB taxonomy): domain Bacteria; phylum Actinomycetota; class Coriobacteriia; order Coriobacteriales; family Coriobacteriaceae; genus Collinsella. The sequence continues at coordinate 131,759 of JAUMOL010000007.1, read as the reverse complement.
GCTTGCCGTCGTTCTTCTCGGCCACGGTATATTTGAAGGTCTTGCCGGCGTCAGCCTGCGTAAACTTGACCTCATGGCCCGCCAGAATATCAATCAGACCGACCGTCGCCTCTGCCGTTGCAGGGGACTGGAAGTTGTTGGCGCCGGGCAGCAGGCCGAGCGCATTGGCCGAAGCCTCGTCGGCGGGCTTCACGGTAAAGGTGAACTGGCCCTCGGTCATGGGACGTCCGGAGAGGCTCTTGCTGAGCTTGAGGCCGCCGGCCGCGGCGTAATCGAGCTCAGTGCGGTACGTGTTGGTAAAACGTCCGCTTTCCTTCTTGGTGACGTTGGCGGTCAGGACGCCCTCGCCGTTCTCGGTCACGGTCACTTCGGCGGTCGCGACATGTCCGTCATACGTCATGCCTGCCGCATTGCCCGCGTTCTCGCGGATCTCGTACTTGTAGGTTCCGGCAGCCGTGTAGCGGATCTTGCCGAAGTTGATGGCGGCGATGCCGTCCTTCGCGTCCTTCTTGCTCACGGTCACGGTTGCGGGGTCGGGCAGCGGGGTGCCCTCGGCGGCGGTAATGGTAAAGCTGAACTCGTCGGAGTCCGTCCAAGCGCGACCATCGACAGCCTTGCTCAGGCCAAAGTCGAGGTCTGCATCGGTCGGGGTCACGCTGTAGGTGTTCTTGAAGGTCGCAGCCGTGAGGTCCTTCAGGACATGCTCGGCCTTGAGGGTGCCGTCGCCGTTGTCCGTTATGGTGGTCTCGATGGTGTACTTGGCGCCACTGTAGGTGATGCCCTTGCTGGTGGTTCCGCCCTTGACCTCGCGCAGCGTGTAGGTGTGCTCGCCGGCCTCGGTGTACTTCACGGCGCTCATCGTGATGTTGCCCTCGGCGTCGTTCTTGCCGGTGGCGACGACCTTGTCGCCCTCGACGAGCTCGAAGGAGAACTCGCTGTCCATGAGATTGCGGCCAGTCAGGACCTTGTTCGCGGTGATCTGGTCGGTAACGCTCGTCTCGACAGGCGTCACGTTATAGGTATTGGTGAACGTAAATGCCACATCGCCGTCCGGCTTGCGGGATACGCTCAGATTGCCCTTGCCGTCATCAGTCACGGTGAAGGAAACCTTGCGCGACAGCTTGGCGTCGTTGGTCACGCCAGCCACTTCGCCGGACTCGGTCACGGTGTAGGTAAAGGTGCGCTCGCGCTTCTCGGGCTTCTCGCCCAGAGCCTTGTTAAGGTCGTCGAGCGTAAAGGCGATCTTGCCAAAGTCGACCTTGCCGTCAACGTCGTTGTGCACGCTCGTGCTCGCAGGCATAGGCGCGCCCTCTTCACCGGTCACGGTAAAGGTGAACTTGCCGGTGATATCAGCCGGGGTCAAGCCGTCGGCGACCTGCAGGTTCTTCTTGCCCACAAGTGATACCTCGGCAGCATTCGTGGTGTAGACGTTCTTGAACTTGATGCTCTTGGCGTCCTTGGCGTCCTTCAGCTCGTGCGTGGCAACCAGCTGGCCCTTGCCGTTATCGGCGATGGTCGTCACGATGGTGTAGACCGCGTCATCGTAGTCAATACCGCCGGCGTTGCCCTTAACCTCATGCAGCTTGTAGGTGTGCTGGCCGATCTCGGTGTACTTGATGGCACTGAACGTCACCTTGCCGTCGGCGGCGTTCTTAACGGTCTCGACAGGCTTAACTTCCTTGTCAATGATTTCGAGCAGCTCAAAGCTGAACTCGTCGGCCGTAAGGTCACGCCCGGTCAGAGACTTGGTCACGGTAATCTGGTCGGTGACGCTGGACTCAACAGGATTCGTGGCGTAAACGTTCTTGAACTCGGTCTCGCCCGAGGTCACCTTCACGCCAGCGCTCAGCTCGCCCTTCTTGTCGAGCGTTACCGTCACGGTGATCTCCGCGACGTTCTTGCTGTAGGCGATGCCGTCAATCGTGGTCCCGGCATGCTTTTCACTGACCTTGTAGACGTACGTGCCAGGTTCGGTGTATTCGATCGTGCCGAAGTCGATGGCAGCCTTGCCCTGGTCCAGGTCAGCCTTGCGCACGGTCGCAGTCCTAGCCGCAGGCATCGGGGCGCCGCTCTCGGATGTCAGGCCAAACTCAAACGCGTCAGCATTCGTCCAGTCGCGACCCTTGAGCACCTTGGTCAGGCCAAAGCTGGCCTTGGTGTTCACCATTGCCGGCGTCATGTCATACGCAAAGCTGATCTTGCCGTTGTTGCCCAGGTAGGAATTGACATGCGTCGCGGTCGCCTTGGCAGACACGTTGTTCCACTTGGGGTTGAGAACGTCGGTCGCGGTACCAGTGCTGTTGCCGCCCACGCTGCCCTTGGTAGTGTGGAGCTCATCGATAAAGGCCAAACGCGCGGTTCCCACGCTAAACGAAAGGTTGCCGTCCTCGTCGGCAACAAGAGCGCCGTCAAACTTCGCTGCGTCGCCGCCGACAAACTCGATGACAGCAGTGGCGGGCTTGGCCTCGCCGTTCGAGCCCCGCTCCTCAAACTCATCCTTGTAGTAATAGGTGCCAGTATCTGCCAGCGAATTCTTTGCAGGCTGCGTGCAGTCCTTATCCGCGTAAATGGGAGTCTGCTTCTGGAAGTAGTAGTAGCGGTTGGTGTCGGCCGGCTCAAAGGTCGCAACCGTATCACCCAGCGCACCACCGCTCCACTTGTTCGCGTAGAAGCTCACGGTCTTGGTGCCGTCAACGACAGTCGTATTATGCTCGATGTAGTTCTTGAGCCCTGCTACCTTCTCGGGCGTAAACAGGTTGTCAAGTGCGGCGCTCTTCACGCTCGAGGCATACTTCACCTGAATGGGCTTAACGTTGTCGACCGAAAGCTTGCCGTCTACGGTCTTAAAGTGACTCAGCGGAATCAACGACGCAGGAATGTTAACCGTTACGATATCGCCCTTCCGGGGATTGTCATCGCCAGCACGCTGCACGGTGATGAGCAGGTCTTTTGCCTTGCCGGAAAACTCGTAGGTGTCGGTATTGGTTTCTTTGTTGACCGTCTTGCTCGCCTTGGTAAACGACATGCCGTTGATGACGACTTCGGTAAATCCGTCGACCTGCATAAAGTCGCCCAGCTCGTCGGTAAACGTGATGTAGCCGGACTTGGTCTCGTCGTAGCCCTTATGGATTTCGGTCGGATAAGGCGGCTCCGATGTGATGGCCTGTGAGATGTCGTCGAAGACCTTCTTGAGCTCTTCAGCATTGGTCGCCGACTTGTAGTAGTCGGAATTTTCCGCGCGCGTGCCAAGCTCGTCGCTCGCATACGACGTGGCATCGGGATAATTACTCGACACGGCGTGCATAAACTTGTTGACGTCGCTTGTCCCCTTTTTCGAGGGATCGGCAACAGGGTCCGCTCCACTAAAGATGCCGATGGTATAAACGGTGGCCTTGCCATCCTTCATCTTCTTGGCAGCCGTCACGGCAGCATTGGCGACGTCAGAATCAAACTCGCTGTAGCTCGTTGGCTTGCCGTCGGTAAAGAACACAACGGTCTTCTTGGCATCTGCGCGACCAGAAGTGATATCCCCGGCCAGTTCCAGACCATAGTCGGCACGCGTAGCACCGCTTGGCTTGATTCCAGCAACTGTATCCTTAAGAGCTTTCACGTTGCCGCCGGAGCAATCGGTCAAACCCTTCATTACCTGCGAGTGGTTGTACTTGTATTGGCCTTGATAGTACGTGTCATTGCCGACCTTATCAGTCTTATCACCCGCAAACTTAACAATGGCAACCCTATGCTGCCTATCAACGCCTTCGATAGCCTCGTTTTGTTTGGCGATGGTATTGATAAAGCTGTTCGCAGCGCTCTTCAGTGCATCGATACGCTTGGTGCGATCTCCGCCACCCATAGGATCATCCATCGAGCCGGAGGCATCCAACACCATCACGATGTCAAGTGGCGTGGTGACTGTCACGGTTGAATTAGACGTCGAGGACATCGCCGAAAGCGTGGTCAAAAAGTCCGACTCTTCGTTTTCCCCGGTTGCCTTGACCGTCTTATCGGTCCAGATTCGGCCGACGTTTTGGGTCGTTACCTTATTGCCGCCGTGGCCTGCCGCCCAGATTTCCCAGCGTCCGCTGGTATCGGGGTCGACGACCTTTCCGGTCATTATCGGTCCGTCCATTCCTGTGCTGGACCTGGCGTTGGCCTCGGGCAGCATGGCGAATGCTGCGGCTGGCAACACCAGCACTACGGCCAGTATCACCGCCAAGAGACCCCTCGTGTACTTACCCATCGTGTCTCCCTTCTCGCGGTCTCAGGCCTTGCATCAGCCTAAAGTTACGAAATGAGACACAATTAGGGCAGGTGACACACGTTTCAGATTTGATTTTGGGCGTGAGACAAATGTCTCACCAAAGATGAGACACGAGAGTTTTCGCAGGAAAACGGGTGCGACTCGGAGCCATCAGGCAAAAATGATCCGTTTTCCTCCGTCCCCGGGGGATCAGTTGGTAACGCTCGCCACGAAATCGGGCCATCTACTACGTTTGACTCGATACCCCCGACCATAGCCGCTTTTCATGAAAAACCGCAAGCGTTCTACCTGCGGTTTTCATTTCGCATTACTTGACGTGGTCGAGGGCTGCCGCCTAAACGTAGTAGATAGGCCCATTTCGTGGCAGACGGGTCACGCGGCAGCCCTCGCAAGGCAAAAATGATCCGTTTCCCTCTGTCCACGGGAGATCAAGGGCTTCTACGGATATGGTGCTATTTCAAAACTATGCCGGATTACGGGGCTAAAGTCGGAGTCCTCATCCATACCCCCTATTTTTGAAAAACAGCAAGCAATCTACCTGCGGTTTTGTTTTTGCGATTTTCGGTATGGTCGGAGGTTCGCTATCCAGCCCCGTAAACCGACATAGTTTTGTTCGCGACGGTACAACCGTGCGTTCACGCGCGGGGCCGGTGGGGCATTTTTGCCCCACCGGCCCCTATTCCAGCGCTATTCCGGCTTGGTTTCTACTGTGGGAGTCTTGTCCGCTGCGACTGGGGTGCGGGCGGTGTCCATAGTCAGGCAGTGCTTGGGGCAGCTCTCGATGCACTCACCGCACACCACGCAGGCATACGGGTCGATCGACCACGTTCCACCCTTGCGATCGACCGCGAGCGCGCCCGCCGGACAGCGACGCGCACACATGCCGCAGCAAATGCACACGTCCATGTCGTTGACGATATGCCCGCGCAAGCGCTCGGGCGCCGCGAGCTTCTCCTGCGGATAGCACACCGTGACCGGCTGCTTGACCATAGAGCCCAAGGCCGTCTTGGCAAATGTCAGCAAACTCATGCCGCGCCTACCTTTCCGTGCAGCTAATGCAGGGGTCGATGGTCAGGATAATCATGGGAACGTTGGCAAGGAGTACGCCCTGCAGCGCATGCGTCAGACCCGCCAAGTTCTGCGACGTCGGCGTGCGCACGCGGAAACGGTCCAGGTTCTTGGTGCCGTTGCCGCGCACATAGTAATACGCCTCGCCGCGCGGCTGCTCAATCACAACCTCGCCGCGCGCGCCGTCGGCCGGCGTAAGCTTGGTGCGCCCGCCAATCCCGTCGTGCGGAATCTTGCCCACAAGCTCCTTGATGATGTCCATGGCCTGCGTGACCTCGGCGCAACGCACCTGGCAGCGGGCATAGCAATCGCCATCGGTAGCAACGATGGGCTCAAACGCAGCCAGATCCGCATAGGCACCGTCGTCAAACATGCGCACGTCGTAATCCACGCCCGATGCGCGCCCAAACGGACCGACCATCGAAAGCTCCAGCGCGTCTTTCTTGCTGATCACGCCCACGCCATGCAGGCGCTCGCCGCAGCTGTTGTCGTCCAAAAACGTATGCACCAGGGCCTCGTAGTCGGGGCGCATGGCTTCGAGCGTCTCGACAATGCCCGCCAGCTCGGAGTCCTCGATATCGTGCTTAAGGCCGCCGATCTCGTTAATCGACAGAATCACGCGCCCGCCGCAGGTGCTCTCGAAGATCTTGAGAATCTGCTCGCGCAGCGTCCACGAACGATAGAACAGCGCCTCGAAGCCAAAGGCATCGGCGAGCAGGCCCAGCCACAGCAGATGCGAGTGAATGCGCGAAAGCTCGTGCAAAATGGTGCGGATATACTGCACGCGGTCGGGCACCTCGATTTCGAGCATGCGCTCGCAGGCGCTGGCATAGCCGTAGCTGTGGCCCACGGCGCAAATGCCGCAGATGCGCTCGGCGATGTAGCCAAACTGATGCATGTCGCGCTTTTCGGTGAGCTTCTCGAGCCCGCGGTGCACAAAGCCGATCTGCGGAATTGCCTCGATGACGCGGTCGTCCTCGATCACCAGGTCCAGGTGAAGCGGCTCGGGCAGCACTGGGTGCTGCGGGCCAAACGGAATAACGGAGCGATGTGCCATGGACCTTACGCCTCCTCTTTCTGCCTGTCGCGGGCGGCCTTGGCGGCAAGCGCCGCGCGGACCTTGGTCGCTTTCTCGGGATCCATGGCGGCGAGCTTTGCTTCCAGCTCGGCAGCTTTGAGCGCGGCCTTGGCAGCGGCATCGTCATGCTGAGCATCGGAGCCGGCAGCCGCAGCGGGCTGCGCGACGGCAGCGCCCGCAGCATCGCCAGCGCCCTCCCCCGCAGCCGCCGTGGCAGCGGCGGCCTTCTCGGCGGCGGCCTTCTCGGCCGCAGCCTTGCGCGCCTTGGCCTCGGCAGCCGCGCGGACCTTCATGGCCTTCTCGCGCGCGGCCTTCACCTCAGGTATGATCACACTCATGGGCTCGGCAGTCGAGACCTGGTAGAAAAAGCCCTTGAAGTCGATCTGCATGTCGGTGATGGCAAGACCAAACAGGTCGTGCGCCTCGTTCTCAAACGGGAACACCGCCGGATAGTACGAGCTGATGGACGGAATCTCCTGGTACTGGTCGATACCCTCGACCACCAGATTCTCAATCGCATAGCTGCCGTCCTGCGCGATATGCTCCTGAGCAGTACGAACGTTGATAAACGTATAGAGCAGGCGGTACGTGCCGTTGTCGACGTTGCGCTCGGCGTGCATTTGCACAAAGCGGGCACCGACGCCCTTGAGCGCCTGGACATGCGGAAGGAGCTCGTCAATCCCGACGGTGGTATAGATAGCCTTTTGCATTACTCGGCCTCCTTTGCAGAGGTGGGCTTCTCAGCAGGCGCGTCGCCAGCGGCGGGCTCCCCGGCAGGCACGTCACCGGCACCATCAGTCCCGGCCCCCGCGGCCACAAACCCGTCCTCGCCCAGCTCAACGCCGCCATCCCAGGTAGCAGCGCCGCCCACGGTAAGCGGGTCACCGCCGGCGCGCATCACGGCCTCCTTCTGGTCCAGGATGCCGCACGCCTCAACGATGGCGTCGATCACGGTCTCGGGACGAATGGCGCACCCGGGCGCGTACACGTCCACGGGAATTGCGCGGTCCACGCCGCCGATCACGTTATAGGCATCGCGGAACACACCGCCCGAACACGCGCAGATACCGCAGGCCACCACGCACTTGGGCTCGAGCATCTGGTTGTAGATCTGGCGCACGACGGGCAGATTCTGCGCATTGACCGAACCCGTCACCAAAAAGATGTCCGCATGCTTGGGGTTGCCGGTGTTGACCACGCCAAAGCGCTCCGCATCGAACAGCGGCGTGAGCGAGGCCAGCACCTCGATATCGCATCCGTTGCAGCTCGAGCCGTCGTAATGAATAACCCACGGCGAGCGCGACATTTTATGATCCATGGATGCCGCCTCCTAAATAAACACGTCGACGAGGATGGGCATAAGGTTGAGCAGGCCAAACACCAACGCCACACCCCAGCCGAGCTTAAAGCAGCTGCGCCAGGTGCTGCGTGCGAAGGTGTTGTCGATCAGGACCTCGACAAAATACGTCGCGGCCATCACGACCAGGGCTACAACCCAGCTCACGGGGTTGTCCCAAACAAAGAACATGCCCACCCACATCAAAAACAGCACGGTCTCACACCAGTGCATGAGGGTCATCTTGGCCAGCGTGCCGCCGCTCATCTCGGTGGCGACGCCCTGGACGATCTCCTGATGCGCGTGATGCGAGTACGAAAGATCGAACGGCGACTTGCGCAGCTTGATGGTAAGCACCGCAAGCAGCGCGAGGAAAATGGGCGCGCTGTACACGATGATGGGGGCCGACTGCCCCGTCACGGCGATGGAATCAAAGCTATCGGTGGCAAGATACAGGCCCACGCTCATCAGCAGAACGGCGGGCTCGTAGCTCATAACCTGCAGCAGCTCGCGGTCGGCGCCGACCTGGGCAAACGGGCTTTGCGTCGAGGCGGACGCCAGCACCACAAAGATCGCGGCGAGCGTCACCATAAAGGAGCACAACATCGTGTTGGAACCCGACACAAAGATGCCGCCGCCCACCACGGTAAAGATGAGCGCGCACGCCATGTAGGTGTCGTCCATGGTGTTTACGCTGGCGGGGGCCTTGCGCAGCAGCTTGGCAACGTCGTAGAAGGGCTGCAGCAGGCAGGGGCCCACGCGGCCCTGCATGCGGGCCGAAAGTTTGCGGTCAACGCCGTCGATCAGGCCGCCCACAAGCGGCGCCAGCAAGGCAAATGCCACGGTGCCAATAAAAATGCCCACGACGCCCGAACCTTCAAAATACTTGCCGCGCAACACCGAGGGCGCGCTCATGGCAAGTCTCTCGGGCCCAATCCACGCGCAACACAGCAGCGCAAAAAAGATAATGCTGCAGCACACGACGCTACCCGCGGGGCCAATACGCTTCTCGCCAAGGGCGTCCTCCGAGTACCAATTGCGCTTTTCGGCCTTCACCTCGTGTCCCATCGAGCCGCGGAAATGGCGATATTTGTCGGTTCCCACACCCGAAAGGTACACGTTGACGTGCGGCTTGTTGCTCACGCGGAATGAAGTCAGCAGCACCACGGCGATAAACGCCACGATAACCACCATCAGATACATGGCGTCCTTGCCGATAACGTACGGCACGCGGCCAAACACCATGGCCAAGTAAGGCGACACCAGACCGCTCGAGATAACCGGAAACGCCACGCAGCACAGAATCAGCAGCGCGGCGATGGTGTTGAGGGCCATCCATTCGGTCTTATGGACATTGACCTCAACGTTTTGAGCCGTGGGGTCGACACCCGAAAGCTTGGCAAGCCACTTGCCCCAGAAGAAGAACGTCGCGGCCGAGCCAAAGGCCAGCACCATGATCATGAGCACGTTGCCAGTCTGCGCGAACGCCACCAGGGCGCCCCACTTGGACACGAGCATGCCAAACGGCGCCACAAACATGCCCATGATGCCCAGCATCATCAGACGCGTCAGGTGCGGCATGCGGCTGAACATACCGTCCATGTCCTCGATATCGCGGCTGCCGATATGATGCTCGGCCGTGCCCACGCACAGGAACAGCAGCGACTTTGCCACCGTGTGGAACAGGATCAGAAAGATGGCCGCCCATACGGCCTCGGGCGCGCCGACACCCAGGCAGGCACTGATGAGGCCCAAGTTGGAAATGGTGGAGTACGCGAGCACGCGTTTGGCGTTGCTCTGCGAGATGGCCATGAGGGCAGCAAGCAAAAACGTGATGGCGCCCACACTCGTGACCATAAAGCCGGTTACGGGATAGATAGCATAGAGCGGGCTCAGCTTGACCATTAGGAACACGCCGGCTTTAACCATGGTTGACGAGTGCAGCAGGGCGCTCGTGGGAGTGGGGGCAACCATAGCACCCAACAGCCAAGTGTGGAACGGCATCTGTGCGGCCTTGGTGAGTGCGGCGAGCGACAACAGGATGACCGGCATCACCAGCAGTGCGGATTGCGCGGTACCGGCGCCGGAAAGCTCGATCATGCCCGAGATGGTCAGCGGCATGCCGTTAACGTGCAAGAACATAAGGCCCGCCAAAAACGCGATACCGCCCAGCATGTTAAGGATGATCTGGGTGAAAGCGTTCTTGATGGCCTCGGGCGTGCGCGTGTAGCCAATCATAAGGAACGAGCACACGGTGGTGATTTCCCAGCCGCAGAACAGCCACTCAAGGTTGTCGCTCGTCACGATGACGAACATGGCCGAGAGGAACAGGAACATAAGCGCCAGGAACTGCGGGCGACGGTCGGGCGCGGTCTGCCCGCGCAGTGCGGCCTCGTGCTCGTCGTGGGCCTGGAAGTCCTTCATATAACCCAAGGCATACACGCAGATGAGGCTGCCAACAATGCCGACGGCGAGGACCATGATCACGCTCATGTAGTCCAGGTAGAGCGGCGTCGCCGTGACGGCTTCGGCCGCGGGCAGCGTCATGGCTGCAAAGGCGAGCGAGCCCACCAGCTGGACTATGCCGAGCACCATGGTGAGCGCGTTCCTATATTTGTACGCGTTGTACAGGATGACGGCGCACAGAATTACGTCGATGACGGAGCTGATGATCGAGAGCACATGCGAGGTGCCGGGGGCAACCTCAAAGCTCTGCGGACCCGTGCCAAAAAACATGACGGCGACTACAACTGTCACCGCCATAATAATGCCGGAGCCTATGAGCCCCACCGCATCGCGGGCGCGGTCACCGCGCGCGAGCAGCATGCCCAGCGCCGGTACCAGCGGAAACAGGGTAAGGAAATACAGTAGCGTCATACCATCACTCCCCCATGCAAAAACGCTGCAATTGTTTAACGTTATAGCTCAATTGATGAGTAGCGGCAGCGGGTTTTCGGTCAACTGGGGAGTTTTAGGCGTACGGAGTAAGGGCACGTCCGCTTTGGAGCAGAGAGGCGGCAAGAAAAATGCGCCCCTGTGGGCGCACCATCCCGTTTGCTATTCTGCCTTTTTAACGCGCGGCTTACGACCGCGCGGCTTATCGACCAGTGCGGCCTCACCGCTCTCGCGGTACTGACGGCACCAAGCCTTGACCGAAGACTCGCTGGGAATCTTGTGCTTGATCATGGCCTCGCGAACCGTCAAGCCGTTTTCCAGACGGTCCTTAACCACAGCGAGCTTGACGTCGTACGAATAGGTATGATGATGCGAACCGGCGTTGAGAACGGCGTCGGCACCGCCCACGGCATACGCGCGGGCCCACTGACGAGCCGTGGCCTGGGGAATGCCAAGCTCCGCGGCGAGAGCGCGATGACCGACCCCCTCTTGGAGGATCTCGACGGCGCGCTGCCTAACCTCGGGCGCATGCGTGCGATTCCTAGTTGCTTCCGACATACCTGCCACTTCTTAGCCTTAGCCGTTAATCTGCTTTCTTACGTGCAAGTTAGATAGTAGCATTTTACTGTTTGCTCAAAGCAGTTAATTAAAGTAGACGCGGCGTTATCTGGGCATTTGGCACCAAATTACGACATTTCTTTATCGATTATTTACGCTGGTAGCTGACTCGCAGCTAATCGTCATTCGCTTGTCGACAAAATTGGCATCTCTTTATGTCCTTTGGTATAGAGGATATAGTTATTAACCCCTCCCCCAATATTTTTGAGTGATCTGCAAGGCAGTAGACGTCCTCACTCCTCATGATTACCGCGCATTGCCATTCATCGGAGCAAAACAAAAAGGGCGGGACCTGCTGCGCTTGCAGGCCCCGCACCGGTTGACACCCGACGGGACACAGCCGGGCGAGACGGATCCGTGCTACCGCCCCGCCTGGCCGCGATGTTCAACTACAGCTCGTTGGCCGCGTGATACGCCGTGCGAATGGCGCTCGCAATGTCGGCGGTGCGCTCACCCGAGCAGTCGCCCACACAGGTCACGGGCACCGTCACGCCATCCAGGTCAAACGCGTTGGCCTTGGAGCCCACGGCCATCACCACGTAATCGCAGGCGATCTTCACCGGCTCCTCGGCGCCGTCCTCGGTGGTGCGAACAGCCTCCACGCCCTCGTCGGTAATGGCGGTCAGGCGGGTCTTAACATGCTGCTCCACGTTGTGCTCTGCAAAGTCGCTCATAATCAGCGGCAGAATGGTCTCGGACTCGCCCGCGGCAATCTTGTCGAGCATCTCCACGATCGCCACCTCGCAGCCGTGCTGCAGCAGGTACTCGGCAGTCTCGGTGCCCACCAGGCCGCCGCCAATGACGGCGACGCGGCCGCTGAGCTCCACCTTGCCGGCCAGCACGTCCCAGCTCGAGACGACCTTCTCCGAATCGGCACCCGGAACGGGGATGACCACGTCGTGTGCGCCCACGGCCACAATCGCAGCGTCGGCGGCGTTGAGGTCCTCAGCGGTAGCGGCATGGTTGAGCTCGACCTTCACGCCCAGGCCGGGCAGAATCTTCTCGTAGTACTCGACCGAGCGCATGATCTCGTCCTTGCGCGGAGGCGCGGCCGCCAGCACAATCTGGCCGCCCAGATGATCGCTCGCCTCGTAGACGGTCACGTCGTAGCCGCGCTTGGCCGCCACGCGCGCGGCCTCCAGACCGGCGATGCCGCCGCCCACCACGGCGATCTTCTTGTCGCCCTCGCCCGGCTTAATGGCGATGGTTGCCTCGTCGCCGTTCTCGGCATTGAGCACGCACGAGATGTACTTGCGGTTTTGAATCGCATCGACGCAGCCCTTGTTGCAGTTGAGGCACTCGCGGATGGGCTCACCCGTGGCGGCCTTCAGCGCAATGTCGGGGTCGCACATGAGCGAGCGGCCATAGGCGATGATGTCGGCGGCGCCGTCTTCCAGAATCTTCTCGCCGGCCTCGACCGAAACCACGCGGCCCACGGTTGCCACCGGCACGGAGACCAGGGCCTTGACGCGCTCGGCCACGGGCAGCGTCCAGTTGTAGGGCATGGCACCCATGGGCGGAATGGTGTCGCCCATGTTGCCGGTGTGGTTGGCCTGTGCGACCTGAATCATATCGATGCCCGCACCCTCGAGCAGCTTGGCGAACTCGCAGGCCTCGTCGGGCTGCAGGCCACCCTTGCCGCGCGGCGTGCCGTCGGGGTTCTCCATGATCACGGGGAGCTTGTACTCCACCATCAGCTGCGGCGCGGCCTCCTTAATGGCAGCGACGACCTCCAGCGCGTAGCGAACGCGGTTCTCGAACGAACCACCGTACTCGTCGGTGCGCTGGTTGAGGATGGCCGAGCACAGCGAACCCACCAGACGATCGCCGTGAACCTCGATGGCGTCGATGCCGGCCTGCTGCGCGCGAGCGGCCGAAGCAGCGATGGCCTCCTTGATCTGGGTGAGCTGCTCTACGCTCGCCTCGTTCACAAAGTGCTGCATGTCGTGGTGCAGCTTGGCGTAGGCCTGGTTGCGGATCTCGTTGGACTCGGCCATCTTGGCGGCAAAGGTCTCCTCGTCGCCGGCGGCCTTGGCCTCCTGCGCGGCCTTGGCGGCGGCCATGGATCCCATGACCATGCGGCCGACACCGGGCACATCGTACTCGGGGTGGAACAGCTGCAGCGCGACCTTGGCGCCGTGCTTGTGGACGACGTCGGCCAGGGCCTTAAACGTGGGGATCTGGGCGTCGGTCGCCAGCTTGGGCGTGGGGCTTGCGGTCATGACGGGAGCAACGTCGCCGATGACGATGTAGCTCACGCCGCCACGGGCCAGGCGCTCGTAAAAAGCCAGGCTGCGCTCGCCGATGGAACCGTCGCGCTCCTCGTAACCGGTGGTCAGCGGCGGGAACATAATGCGGTTCTTGAGCTCAAGGGGGCCAACCGTAATGGGCTGGAGCAGCTTGGATGCAGGTGTGGTCATGGACATTCCTCTCTTGTAGGCGCGGCGGCAATGATGCCGCGTAGTTATCTAGAGGATATGGCATGGGAATACAGCAGCGCAACGGAAATCGGCGGACAGCAGGTAGCGGCAGGTGGATGGGGATGGGCGGGGCGGCCCGTCGGTTTATCTCAATCTGTAACAGTTACGCGGCAAAACCGGGTCTTACTGTTACAGATCGAGACATTCCTCTCGGCCCATCCTCAACAATCTAGATCTGTAACAGCTAGGCCCACTTTTGGCCCCTATCTGTTACAGATCGAGACAAACCAAACCCGCCTGCTAGAAAATCTAAATCTGTAACAGTTACTCGGCAAAATCCGTCCCTCGTGTTACAGATTTAGACAAACACGACCCAACCCACCGGTATATCTCGATCTGTAACACCTAGCCGCCCAAATCGGGTCTAGATGTTACAGATCGAGATTTTGTTTGAGAGGCCGAGAATTGGACCGAAAACACGGTCCCGAAATAACAAAAAAGCTCGCCGGCTAGGCCGACGAGCTGCAAGTTCTTGGTCGCGGGGGCAGGATTTGAACCTACGACCTCCGGGTTATGAGGGGCATTTTCTACGTAGGCCATGTAAACGCATGAGAGTTGATTAGGGGTATCTACCTCGTAAAATGGCAACGGGAAGTAATTCTAGGGAGCCTGTGGTAGTCCGTGGGAGCGGACCTGCTGCCACAAATCCTGCCACAGGCTCTGCCACAACTGACGTAAGGATTACTCCCATGAACGACAAGACGAACAACACCCAAGAAGGCAGCGAGCACCGCAACGCAATCGGACGCCGCAGGCGAATCTACGTCCGCGTCACCGAGAACGAGCTCACCCGCATTCGCTCGCGCGCGTGCAAGGCGGGCATGAGCATTTCCGCCTACACCCGCATGAAGACGCTGGGAGATCAAGAGGCACGGCCAACGGCGGACCTCGACATCGCTGAACTTCGCAAGGCGTTCGCGGATTTGAAGCACGCCGGGTCGAACTTGAACCAATGCGCTCGCGCGCTCAATACCTTCGGGGCAGACGAGGACTCCGCAGCCAATACCGACCGCGCGGTGCGCCGTGTCTCCGCAGCCGCGGACAACATCTGCGCGCTTATCGCCGCAGTGCGCAGTTAGGGGGAGCAATGGAAATCCTTACCCCCTCCCTCATCAGCGCTCTGGCACTCGGAGCGTTTTGCTGTCCCGCGCTTGCCCGGCCAGCGGAATGTCTGCTGAACGGAGACGGTGTCACCGTCATCCCCGCTTTCGATCTCACCGCCGTTCCCGACTGGTGGCTATCAGGCGGTTTCGCTGCTCACCCGGCCGGCACCATCGCCATCCTTGCATTACTCTTCCCCATCTCCCTGCTCTTCTTCGCGACCGAAAGTGCCAAGGGCCGCGCCGAAGACGGCGGCGTCTTGGGAAACGCCCGCGTTAAGGAGGGCCGCGAGGTCATCAAGGGCTCCATGACATGGGACGGCAAGAGCGAGCCGAAGGGCCACGGCTACGTCTACGGCTTCTCGCGAGGTCTGTACCTCTTTGAGCCCGACCGACATGTCATCTGCATCGGACAGACCGGGTCTGGCAAGACAAGGTTTCAGAACATCCCGAGCCTCGACCTGCTCACCTTCGGCGAAAGCGCCGAGAACGTAGTGGTCTCGGACGTGAAGTCGGAGCTCATCGAGCTGTGTGGCGATGCCATCGAGGCGCGCGGCTACGATGTCCTGCTCCTCGACACACAACACCCCTCGCGCAGCTCTCGCTTCAACCCGCTCAAGCTCATCGTCGAGCTTGCGGGCCAAGGGGATTCGCAAGCCGCCGAGCAGGCGGCGGAGGACCTGGCCTCGGCGATAGTACCCGCCGAGCGCGAGGGGCAGGGCTCCCACTGGGTGAACTCGGCCAGGGGCCTCTTCTCCTCCGTCGCCTACTACGTCTCCACCAGCCCCGACTGCCCGGACTGCTGCCGCAACATGGCGACCGTGTGCAGGGTGATCAACGAGGGCACCGAGGCCGAGGGGGCCGACCCCGCAGCCCCGCTCAAGGCTCTGCTGCGCTCGCTGCCCCACGACCACCCGTCACGCATCTTCGGCTCCCAGTTCCTGAGCAGCGGGGGCAACGAGATGCGTAGCGTGCTGTCCACGCTCAAGGTCAACCTGCGCATCTACGCCTCTGGTCCCATCGCATGGCTCACCTCTGGGGACGACATCGACGCGCGCCGCGTCCTGACCGAAAAGACCGCGCTGTTCCTCCACGTGATGGACGAGGGAAGCCCCTACAATCGGCTGTTCGAGGTGCTCTTCGACCAGCTCTACAAGGCCGTGTACGCCATAGCCGACTCCAACGGCGGAAAGGTCCCGAGGAGGCTCACCATCCTCGGCGACGAGTGGGGCAACCTCGGCGCGGTCAAGTGCCTCCCCGCCCTGCTCTCCCTCGGCCGCTCGTATGGCCTGAGCTGGTGCGGCAGCGTGCAGAACATCTCGCAGCTCAATAAATACGGCGAGCGCGACGGCCGCCGCAAGATCCTTGCCAACTGCTCCGTGAAGGTCTTCCTCAAGTTGGGCGAGGAGGAGGACAGGCGCTACGCGAGCGAGCTTGTCGGGAAAACGACCCGGCACACCATGGGCACGAGCGCGAGCAGGGGCGCGTCCTCATCGAGCACCACGAGCTACAGCGAGCACGCCGACGACGTGATACGACCGCATGAGTGGGTCGAGATGGCGCCCGACAGGGAAGGCGCCATCGTGGTGAAGCAGGCTATGAACGGACTACCCGCATCCCGCGCGGGCGCATTCCGCGCGCCGTTGACCGACTGCACCAAGACGCCCACGAAGGCGCACTTCGGGCTCGGCACCGAGGATGAGGACGCCGCGAAGCGCCTCGCCTACCAGAAGAAGCTCGACGGACGCGGTGCGGGCAGAGTGTCGGACGTCCGCACATGGTGCCCGGACTTCCCCGAAGCAATCGCCGACGCCGCCGACGATGACGAGTGGGGCGCGCTATAACCCCGGGAAGGAGGAAAATGACGGCCGTGAAGCAGGTGTCCGTCTGTAGCGAGCGCCATTTGAGGAACATCAGATCATATCTGGACTGGAACCGGGAGAAGGTTCTGGCGCACGACACCCAGAACATCATCGACGAGGGCAGGTGGTTCGAGGAGATGCACGCCACTCGCGAGCAGTTCCATCACAACGAGCCGGGCAAAGCAGGCGCGCGCTGCACATACATGCAGCATGTCACCCTCAACTTCAATCCCGACGAATGCAGCTGCAACGGCGGCAAGATGACGCCGGAGCGTTGCATGGACTACGCCCGCGATTACATCCAGACGCGGTACGGCACCCACGAATGCCTCGTCGTCCTGCATCGGGAGCACTGCGGGGCCGACGGCACCGACAGGTTCTCCGCGCATGTGGCCGTAAATCGGAGCGACCTCGCCACCGGGTTGCGCCTTAACGAGGGTCCGGCGCGGGCTGCTGCGAAATCACGCGCCGAGACTGTGCGCGCCCTTGACGAGAAATACGGGCTCAGGCAGCTTGAGCGTGGAAAGGCGAACTCCCGCGTGCACGGCAGGCAGCCCGGCGCGGAGGAGCGCGACATGGCCCGCAAGGGGCAGGCCGAGCGCTCCGAGAACGAGCGCGTGAGGCGCACGGTCGCCAAACGCATCGAGGAGGTCGGGCACATGCCCGGCTGCCCTGACCGCATGGCCGAGCTCTCGCACCGCCTCGCACAGGACGGCATCATGCTCAAACGCTCCAAGAACGGCGACCTCCAGTACCGCTTCCGCTCGAAGTCGCTGGGCGGCGAGCGCAAGGTGAACGGGGCGCGGCTGGGCTACGTCGTGCATCGCAGGACCGGGCGCACGATTCGCTTCACTTACCATGGCGTCATGCGCGCGATAAAGCTGTGCGTGCAGTTGTACCGCACGATGGACTACATCACGAGGGACATGTACTAGCGAGGTTTCCGCGACAGACGGAAACCTCGAGACCCCGGCCGCCCATGCGCGGTCGGGGTCTCTTTGTGATGGGAGCGAACCGTAGCGAGCGGCCCATCACCCGGCGGGAGCGAGCCGTAGCGAGCGGTTCGCCCTCCCCCTGCGCCGTGCGCAGGGCAAGATCATTGCGACGGGCAAACCGTAGGAACGACGGTTTGTACGCCGCAATGCATATCTTGCCAGCCCATCGGGATGGTGAGCGGAGGGCTTCCGAAGGCGACCCTGAGGGAGCGTTTGGAAGCCCGCAGCGAGAGCCCGAGGCGCGCGACACGGCGGAATGATCGCGGCCATGAGCAAGCGATCGAATGCAGCCGTTCGCGGGACACGGGCGGCGCGAGCAGAGCGAGCGGGGAAGGCGACCCCGAGGGAGCGTTTCCTGGTCGCGCAGCGAGAGCGAGGCAGAAGCGACGGACCGCCGTGCCCGAGCAAAAGCCGAGCGGGCGCAGGGCCCCTTGCGGGCCCGGAGCACCGCGCCGGGAGGCGCGGCACCCCGTGGGAGGTGCGGCCGGACCCACCCCTCGGGATTCGTCTGAATCTGCCCCGATTTCGTTGACAGGTACTGAGCCGCCTTCGAGCGGCTCTCTTCCACCTCCTTTTTCTCGAACTCGCCGGCGCTGCGGGCCGCCACGGACGAGCAGGTGAGACGATTCCGCACGGTCGTCGAGGGCGCGCTCTTGAACAAGCTGGGAAAGGTCGCCTAGATTGGACGACAATCGACGGTCCTGAAAGTGGCGTACACCATTTTTCGCCGCACGGCTATAGGATTTGCGCAAAAGTGGAGCGAACTCGGCTAAATCCCGAAGTTCGCTCCACTTTTGCGCAATCTGGGCTGATCGAGGCGGCAGCGCCCTTGCCCCACCCTCGTCTCGGTCGTGGGACATTCGAACGTGGTGCTTTTGTCCCGCTCAGGCGCGCTTTTCGCGCAGGCGGCGGCCGATGTGGACGGCAATGGAGCCGCCTGCCACCAGCAGGCACACCACGCCGATAACGTAGTCGCCGGTCTTGGGCAACCAGCCGGGCGTGCCGCGATCAGCCTCAGTGCCGCCACCGTTGCCACCTGGATGGTCGACATCCGTCCACTCGAACTTAGGATCGACGTCCACGTCATAGGTAAACGAACCGTCCTCGAGCAGCGGCACGGAGACCAGCACGGGATCGCAGGTCAGGCTCTTGTTGGCATCGGCCGCGCCCGTGCGAACCACCAGGTACAGGCCGCTATCAAGACCGGAAAACGTCAGCGTGCGCGCGCCCTCCGGCACCTTCCGGGGCACACCGGCATCGAGCGCGCCAGCATCGAACGCGGCCTGCGCCAAATTTTTCGCAGCTGCGGCAACGTCGGAGGCGGACAGCGACGCCCAGTCGCGGTCGTAGCGCTCGAAGCCCGCGAGCATGGTGTACGTCACGCCTGTGGACTGTCCGCTGCCGCCATCGTGCACCTGTGCCGTCGCGACCTGTACCAGGGTGAATGTATCCCCTGCAAGTTGATGTGAGCCGTTGGAATCCTGAGTAACGACGGACAGGGAGATAGACCCCTTCGGCGCGGCAGCCGCCGTCTGCGGAGCGGCCACAGCAGCCGCGATCACCCAGGCGCACGCGAAGACTGCAAACGCCAAGACAAGGCACGCACGCCGAACCGCGCAAATCCGCGCGCCCGCGATGGCACCGTCGTCGAAACGGCGCGAAGCCATCATCCCGCTATCGCATGTGCTTGCCACCATGGCCGCCCCTCCTTGTAGAATCGTGTATCTCGTGCGCGCCGTGCATTCCGCGGCCCGCGTGAGCCCCACGCGCCCCGTGGCCCGAGCCGCCGGGACGCGTCACCACGCTCGTCTCCCCCGTACCAGCCGCGTCGCACGAGCTCCCCGCCTGCCGTGCACCGGCCACGCGCGAACCCGCCGCTGCATGGGCGGCGTCGCGCCGCGCCTCGATCGCACGCCCGATTAGCAACGACGCGAGCAGTACGGCAAGCACCGCCAACGCGATCATCAGCGCAAGGTACGGCAAGGGAATGTTGATTGGATTGCCGGACACGCCCACCTGCGAATCCATGTCAGCCGTATACGGTATGGCATGCCCTCTCACCAGCAGACGATGAGAATTTATGCCGTACGGTGTACAGGTGAAGAGGGTCAGGTAGTCGTCCCCGGCGGTGATGTTGAGCGATTCCGTCTGGTCGGGCAGGACGGTCTCGATCTGGTCGACCTGGTAGGCGAACGTGCTCTTGAGCACGCGGACGAAGAAGATGTCGCCCTTTTTCATCCGGTCCAGGTCCGTGAACAGCTTGGCGGACGGCAGCCCGCGATGGCCGGACAGTGCCGCGTGCGTGCTGGCCCCGCCCACGGGCAGCGACGACGTGTCGATATGGCCCACGCCCACCTGGAGCGTGGCCTCGTCGGTGCCGTGGTAGATGGGCAGCGTCTCATCCAGACGCGGGATGGTAATGTAGCCCATCACGCCGTCGCCGTTGAGGTTGAGCAGCTGGTTGTATTGCTCGCGCAGCTGCGTGGACGAGACGGTGCCGGCATCCGCGCCACCATCGGCAGCGGAGATGCCGGCAAGCCCCGCGAGCCGGGCGTTGTAGGCCCACGCGGCATCGAGCATCGCCTGGGCGTCCTCGTCGGACAGCGCGTCGACGGCCTCCTGGTAAGCGGAGACTACGCGCGACGCGTTGCGCTCGACGAGGAAGTTCGAGATGGTGGGGTACGCCATGATGGCGAGCCCCACCAGAACCACAAGCAGCGGAAATATGTCGCGCAGGCGCTTCAAAGCGTGTCAGCCCAGCTCAGATAGCGTGCGCTAGTTCTGCGCGCGACGACGGGCGATGGTCCACGCCACGCCGGCGATGACGATCGCAGCACCCGCGACGGTGAAGATCACGGTGCCCATGCCGCCGGTGGAGGGCAGGAGGGTGCCTTTGTTGTTCTTGACGGTGACGGTCGTGCCCGTCGCGCCGTCGGCCGTCACGGTGTAGTTGATGAGCGTGCCGTCGGCGTTGTAGGTCGCGGCGATGGTGACCTTGACCGGGGCGGCGAGCTTGTTGTAGCCACTCGGGGCCTTCACCTCAGAGAGCTTGTAGACGCCCTCCTTCAGGCCGGTGAACTTGATGATGCCGTTCTCGGGGGTGGTCACGTTCGTGTTGCCACCGGTTTCGCCGGTCTTGATCGGGCGGTAGCCGTCGTTGCCGTCGGAGATGAGGGTGATGGCGGTGCCGTCGGTGCCAAGAAGCTGGAACTCGGCGCCGGAGAGGACGGCGTCGTTGTCGCCGATCTTCTTGAGGTCGAAGCCGAAGTCATAAGTGTGGGTCTTGCTCGGCTCGGAGGTACCGGTGCCAGTGCCACCGGGATTGTTGCTGTACTCGACGTGGGCGGTGTTGAGGTTGTCCTTGCCCACGACCGCGTTCTCGTTGAGGGTGGCGGAGTAGGTCACGACGATGGCATCGCCGGCGGTGAGGTTCTTGATGTCGTTCGAGAAATCAAGCGAGAGAGAGCGCGTTGCCTCCTCGTACTTCTTCACGAAGATGGTGTAATCCCTGCCGCCAACAGTCACCTTAACGTCGTTATTGAAGGTGAGGCCGGTGGACAGGGTATCGTGGATGACGAACGTGTAGGTGTTGTACTCGGAGGTATCGGGCACCGCGGACCTGAGGGTGAAGCTCACCTTGTCGCCCACCTGGGCGCTCGAGTGGTTGTCGCTCTTGTCGCCGTTCTCAACGGTCTTGGTAACACCGGGGTACACGCTCTTGAGCTCGACCGGGTCGGACGTAGCCGAGACCACGTTGTAGAGCATGGCGTCGTTGCCGCGCATAGCGGACGTGGAGCCGCCCTGCGGGGCGAAGATGTAGTAGCCGTACTCAAGGCCGGTGAAGGTGGCCTTATAGTAGCCGTTGTCAGCCGTCGTCGAGGCATTGGCGGTACCGGCAGCCGTGATGCCGCTGGAGGTCTTCACGTAATCAGCCGCTTCCTTGGCGAACGTCACGAGCGTGGCGCCCTTGTTGCCATCGACAAGGTCCTTTACATAGCTGTACGCCTTTTCAGACAGCGCAGCGCCCGTATCAGAGGTGCTGAGCTTATCCTGGAAGAAACCCTCCCACGCGGTGTTCAGCGTGTAGGTCGCACTCGTGACCTTGCCGTTCTCAACGACTGGGTTCTCGACCGTGAACATCTGGTACGCCGCCACTGTCTTGCCCGCGAACTCGGCATTCTTGCTCTGGATCGTGAACGAGCCCGTCGCGGCCTGAGCCTCCGCCGGGGCTATCGCCACAGCGCCCACGAGCGCCACGGCTACCAGCGCGAACAGCACCAGCGCTTTCTTGAAGATAGTAGTCATCTTTCTTCCTTTCTCGCTATCTCCCTTATTGATCACATAGCTATATCCTCGCGGAGCCGGTGTTCCCGACGCGCGTTGTTTCCCGTTCGCCTATCCCGCGCGTGGCGCCCCTCTGTCGAGAGGAACCCCCGGAGGTCGCGCGAAGCGCCCTCCCCCTGCCGCGCACGCCCGTGCGCGGCAGCCCGCTCGTCGAATCGTTCATCGCGCACCCCCGTCACGGAAGTGGCCCCCGGCCGGCCGCGGCTGCAGCGCGGTAACCGTAGCGCCCGCAGTCGGGGCGCCCGCCACGGCGAGCTGTCCCGCGCGCCGACGACGCCACGCCTCGTAGGCTCCGGCGCAGCCCAGCGCCGCACCGATCATCAGGAACAGCCAGATGCCGCGGCCGCCCGTGTCGGGCAGGGCATCGCGATGGGTGTTGGTGACGGTGATCGTGAGAGTGTTGGCCTCGGAGCCCACCGCGGAGCTGTAGCCGGCCTGCTCGGGCGGCACGTACGCGGTGTTGCCGCCCTCGACCTTGCCGAACCGCACGCCAGGCTGCGCGGCGGCGCCATCATTCACGGCCTCACCTTGCACGGCATAGTTCAGGTAATGTGTGACGCCGTCAGCGTCCTTCACCGCCACCGGCAGCCCCTCGATCACCGTGCGCCAGGTGTCGGACCAGTTGGATGCGTCCTTACCGGTCAGCTCCACCTCGTGCGGGTTCGTCCAGGTCGACCCATCCTTCAGCGTGATCGCGGGCGTCACGACATTCCCGGCAGCGTCCTTGTACGACGCAACCACGGTCAGCTTGATGCTCGCAGGCCGCAGGCCGGCCTTGTTGCCTTGGTCATCCCACACCTTTTGCAGCGTGAGCTTCACGTAGGTGTCGCACGGATCCTGCCCCTCGCCCGGCTCGGGCGTGATGCCGCCGGCGTTGTCGGACACCGGGGTGTCCCGCATCAGCACGGCCTTGGCGGCGGATTCATAGGCCTTGAGCTCCTGCCTCTGGCTACCGTCCGCATTCTGGCGCACGGCGTCCTTGATGCCGAGCCAAGCGGTGTCCGCGTCACCGGACGCCTCGCTCGTGGGCACGGTGCCATCGTAGGTGTTGACGGAGGCCTTGCCGCTCGCGTCCACCGGCTTCAACAGGCTCACCGTGAAGGCATCCATGCCGGTGCCATCGGCGTTGCCATCGCGCTTGGCGAAGGTGGCGCTCGCCGCCCCATTCTTGCTGTTCGACGTGAATGCGTCGGCCAGGCTCTCGTTCCTGGAGCGGTAGATCTTGTACGAGTTGTAGTTGCCGTCCTTCTCGCCCACGATGTCGCTCATGGAGTTGAAGTCCCACACGCTCTTGAGCTTGGTGTTGGCGAAGGGGTCCACCAGGCCGCTCGTGCCGCGGATCACGTCGGCGAGCAC
The DNA here is from genome assembly GCA_031295385.1 of Collinsella sp. Taxonomy (GTDB): domain Bacteria; phylum Actinomycetota; class Coriobacteriia; order Coriobacteriales; family Coriobacteriaceae; genus Collinsella. The sequence continues at coordinate 108,366 of JAUMOL010000007.1, read as the reverse complement.
CATGTGGTCGTTCGCGAGTACGCCCTCGTCGTTCAGGCCGGCGAAACCGCCCGCGTAGCCCGTGGTAAGGCCGTCAAGCCCGTCGCCGTTCTCAGCCTGGCTCGCGCCGCCGCCGAAGACGTCATAGCCCACCGCGATACCCGTGACCGAGGAGTTCTCCACACGCGTGCGGTTGCCCTTGATGAGCTGCGCGTCGATGTTGGCGCGATCGCCCTTGGTGTCCACGCCGCCTTTTTCCGTACACGGCAGCTTGATGGTGGAGTCGCCGATGGTGATGATCGCCACGTCAGTCTGCTGCTTGTTCTCGGTATCCGCGCGGGACAGCGCCACGCCGACCTTCAGGCCGAAGAGGTTCACATAGAGCGTCTCGCCCTCGGCGAGCACCTTGAGGTCGAAGACCTTGCTCACGCCGGGGAACCACTTGCCTATGTCGATGACGCCCAGGTTCTGGAGCTGATTCGCGTAGAGTAGCTTCAGCAGCGCGTTCACGATCACCAGCAGACCGTCCACCAGTACGGAGCTAACCTGCGCATCCACCAGGTATGCGCGCTTGGTCTCGCCCACGAAGCCGCCGGCGACCTCACCGCTCGCGACCTTCTTGAGGTTGGTGACCGTGCAGTCCTTCACGCGCGCCAGGTCGGCGTAGCCCGCGAAACCGCCCGCGGCCTCGCGACCGCTCGCGGCCTCGGTGCCGCGGCCGTAGTCAGCGCCCCGATGCGTCGACGTCACCGTGTAGCCGTCGGCGATGCCCGTCACGCTGGAGTTCTCGACGTGGGAGCCCCAGATGTCGAGCACGCCCGCGGTGGCGCCGAGGAGGTTGAGGTTCGACAGGACGCCGACCTTGTCCGCGTCCACCGTGCCACCCTTGCCCAGATGCCCGATGAAGCCGCCCGTGTAGTTGACGCCCTCCACGGAGGACAGGTTGGCGACGGTCGCGTTCTTCACGCTGCCGTTGATGAGCGCGCCGCCGAAGCCACCGGCCACGCCTGTGAAGCGCGTGGAATCGAGCATGCCTTGCTTGCTGGCATCGTGCGCGCGGACCTGGAAGCCGTCTGCCACGCCCGCCACGTTCGCGTGGTACACGTAGGTGCGGAAGGCGTCGAGCGCGGAGATGTTGCCAGCCTTCAGCAGCTTGAGCAGCAGGCTCGTGGACTGGTCGCCGTTGGCATCGCCGTCGCCGCCCGCCACGGAGGCCACGCTCTCGATGTCCGCCTGGCCGAAGAATCCGCCCGCGTACTGGCCGCCCTCCACGCCGCGCAGGCCGATGACCTGCAGTGTGTTGGTAACGGCGTCCGTTGCGCCCTCGTCCCGGTCCTTCGTGCCCGCGACCACGGCCTTCATCGATCCCGCGAAGCCGCCCGCCGCGCGGGCGTACTTGGTGGCGTTGCCTTCCTTATAGGAGCCGTCGACTGTGAAACCCCAGGCTGCGGCGTTCCGCTGGGCATCGGTTGCGCCGTCCCCCGCCGTCACGGCGGAGACACTCGCACCGCGCACGGTGGACAGCGTGGCTTGGAGCACCTGCGCAAGGTCGTTCGGCGTATCGATGAGCGTGTCCAAGATCTTCTGCAACAGACCCGAGGACGTATTGGTGTTCACGTCCGCCACGCCCGCGGCCGTCATGAGGCCCGCGTAGCCGCCCACGCAGTTAGCGCCCGAGACCTTGCGCAGGTTGGTGACGTTGTCGCCCGTAGCGGTGTAGCCGCTGTGCGTGGCGCCGATGGACCAGCGGTTGGCATCCTCGTCGGCATCGGAGAACGTGGCGTCGCCCCACAGCTGCGCGCCAGAGGCGTAGCCCACGTAGCCGCCGGCAAAGCCGGTCTCGTGCTTGAAGTCGGTACCCGTGGCCTTGACGGCCATGCCCGTGCGGAAGCCCTGCACGCTGGAGCTCTTCACCACCGGAACGAGCACCTGGGCCACGTTGAGCAGCTGGCCGAGGTTGAGGTTCAGTCCGAGCACCTTCACGCCGCCCAGCTCCACGGCGCCGCCCGTCTCCATGCGGCCGGCAAAGCCGCCCGCCGCGCGCATGGCGCGCACGGTCTTGGTGTCGAAGGCCCGGCCGTTGGTGACGGTGCCACCGCGCATGAGGCCCACGTAGCCGCCGGCCACACCGCCGTGCATGGTGTTCGCCTTGTTCTCGTATGCAGCGCGCCCAGCAACCACATTAGTACCATAGACGTAATCAGCGAGGAAGGCCGCGAGCTCATCCTCGGTGGTGAACGTCTTGCCGTAGAAATCGCCGCCATAGTAGCCCTTAGAGGCAACGTGCTGAGACCAGCTATTCCACGTCTCGAGGCTGATGCCGCGCACGGGGCCCGTGACCTGCGTGTTCTCCTCGGTGGGATAGGCCACCTGCAGAGCGCCCAGGATATTGTTGGCCTTCACCAGGCCGAAGAGCAGGCTGACGCTCCCCGTCTTGGCAGTGTCGCCAGGCTCCATATAGCCCGTGAAACCGCCGGCCATCTCGGCGCCGTAGACGCTGCGGATGCGCTCGGCCATGGCGTCGCGCTGGGTGCCGGTGTAGTGGTTGCTGCCGTCCTTCTCGGACTCCCACGACGCGGCGCTCGTCCACGGCGCGTTGCTGGCGCCCCAGATGTGACCGCCGAGGTTATGCCCCACGTAGCCGCCTGCCATGCCGCGCTGCACGCTCTCGGTGCTGGCGGCCTGCGCGCGCACGGCGCCGCCGCAGGGGATGGACGTGGTCTCGGAGTTGCGAACCGTGGGCACGAAGTCCTGTACGAGCGACGCGAGGGCGCCGTTGGTGCTCACCAGGCCGTGCAGCAGCTTGGCCAGTGCGGACTCGTTGTCCTTACCGGTGTTCAGCTCGCCCAGCACGCGCGCCACGTCGCCCGGCTCGATCTGCCCGGCATAGCCGCCCGCCGAAATCTGGCCGATCACGTAGGAGAAGTTGTAGGAGTTTGAATCCTGGATGTGCCCGCCGGAGACAAGGCCCGCGAAACCGCCCGCGTCGCCGATCTCGGAGCCCGTGGCACCGGAGCTCGCGCGCACGGCGAAACCGCCCGTGCCGCCCGTCACGTCGGAGTGCTCGATGGTGGAGACCACGGCACGCACCACGCCGAGCACGTCGGTGAGCCGCAGGGTCGTTCCCAGCAGCGACAGGCCGTCGCCCACGGAGGCCGCGGAGCCCACGTCCATGTGGCCGATGTATCCGCCGGCGTAGCGCGGGGCGGTGACGGCGTAGGAGCTCTTATTACCGAAGTAGCTGCTGCCGTCCGTGCCCTCGAGATCCTTCGGCTCGGTCACCGCGGTATGGCGCAGTTGCGTCACGTTGGAGTGGCTCACCTGCACGCCGGAGCCATAGCCGATATAGCCGCCGGCCGTGCCGGACTGGGAGGCCGTGTCATCGAGGCGCGAGGCAGAGACGACGAGGCCAGGGTTGGCGGCATCGCTCGGCCTGGCGCCCGAGGCATCCGCGGCCACCGTGTCCGCGTTCGACAGCACGCCGGAGCGGTTGATGAGGGGCACGTACCCCTCGACCACGTCGAGCAGCTGGGCGATATCCACTGTGCCGAGTTTGCCGAGCAGGCTGATTCCGCCCTTGCCCGCGCTCGCGAGCGCACCCGAGGTCACGCGACCACCCCAGCCGCCAGCGTACGCGCCGCCTGTCACGTGGTCGATGTTGATGACGCCCCAGGGGGACTGCTCGGCCGCGGTCTTCGCACGGGCGTACGCACCCGTTGCGTCCTTGAGGTCATCGTCGGTGTAGATATTGACCTTACCGCCCTGGAAGTCTCCCGCGAAACCTCCGGCGATATCTGCTTCAACGCTACCGCCGTTCACGAACGTCACCGTGGCGTTCTGGTAGTTAGGCAGCAAGTAGGGAACGGCGCCCACGAGACCGTCGACGGAGATGAGACCACCCTCGAGAAGGTTCTTGAGGACTCCCGAGTCCTCGCCCTCACCGTTCACCGCATCCGCAAGGCCACCCGTAGTCGAGACGCCTACGAATCCGCCCGCCGCACCGTCCGAAGTTGAGGCGTCAGCAGTGACCGCCTTTACGGCCGTGGCGTGAACGTTCGCCGACTTGGTGCTGTTCGCGCGTCCGAAGAAGCCGCCCGCCGCGTAGACGTTCGTCTCACCCGCGGCGTTCACGCCGGTCGCTGCCACCGTCATGCCGGCTGTGACGCCCGCAACGGAACTGTCGGTCACCTCGACCGCCGAATACTTGGCCACCGAGAGCAGGCCCGAGACCTTGATGAGGCCGAGGACGTCGAGGCCGCCCACGTCGGCCGCGTCGCTCGGGCCGGAAAAGCCGATGAAGCCGCCGGCCTCGCCCTTGGCCTCGACCCGCTTCACGCCGGTGAGGGTCGTGGCGTCCACGTCGCCGCCAGTCGCGCAGCCGATGGCGCCGCCAGCGTAGCACCCGTCCACGGAGACGGTCGCACCGTCCGTGGCGCCCGCAACCGTCACGTTCGATACCTCGAACATCTTGAACTGGCCGTCGCCGAGCTTCTGGCCAATCGCACCCAAGCCGAGGGTGTCGTTCAGCAGCGCCGCCACGGCACCGGGGACAAGCATGCCCGCGATGCCGCCGGCGTAGCTGCCCTTGGCCGTGACGGAGTCAAGACCGGTGAGCGAGGTGGTACGGCTGGCGACCGCAGTGGCGTCGAGCTTGCCCTGCTTGTAGAACGCGAGGCCGCCCACGTGCGCCGTATCGGAGCTCGCGATGACCGGGCCTGTGCCGCGCCCCACCATGCCGCCGGCATAGTCATTGGCCGAGGACACCATGAAGGTGCCGGCCATCTGCGCGCCGAGGATCTCGGACTCATTCAGGCCCGCAAGGGAAAGCAGGGTCGATGCCTTGCTCTGATCCTCCGAGCCGAGCAGGCCCTTCAGCAGGCCGCCCACACCATTCAGCAGATTCGTGTTCTTGTAGTCACCCGCGCCGAGGTCCATCGCCCAGCCGAGCGTCGCCGCACCAGTGAAGCCGCCCGCGTAGGCGAGCATGTCGGCCGTGCCGTCCTGAATGCCCGAGGCCGTGACGTTGACCGCACCCGTAAGGCTATCGTTCACCGCGTGGCTGCCAGCCATGGCGCCCGCAAAGCCGCCGGCATACGAGCCACCCTCGACCGTGACGTCCGCAGTGAGCGAGGAGGTCGCGACGATGCTCTGCGGAATGGCAAGCCTCGCGAGGCTTGGCAGGTCTACGCCCAAATCGGAGAGCGCGCCCTCCATCACGTCGTCGCGGATGACGCCCGCAAAGCCGCCGGCGTATGCCTTGGCGCGCACGGTGTAGGCGACGTCACTCTGTATATAGGCGTCGGTGACGATGGTACCGGCCTGCACGCCCGCGAAGCCGCCAGCGTAGTTCTTGCCAGCGGAGCCCAGGACGGTGCCGCTGGCGAAGTTTACGACGCCCGATTTCGAGATCGTGGGGTTGTAGTAGGCCACGGGGAGCAGCTGGCTCGCCTTGATGATGTTGTTGTTGAGCAGCAGGGTGATGAGGTCGCCCAGGCCTAGGCCAGGGATGAGGTTCAGGATGTTTGTCAGGAGCTTGACGATGTCGCCCAGCGCATCGGAGAGGATATCGTACTTGACCTCTCCCTTAACGTAGCCTGCGAAGCCGCCCGTCATGTCCGCCGCACTCGACACGCTCGCGCCCTCGACCTCGCATTTGTCGACCGTGACCTCACCCACGATGCGCCCGGCGAAGGCACCCGTGGCGAGCGAAGAGGGATCGGCGGCGCGAACGTTCAACAGGGACTCAATAAGGCCACTGAGGTCAACCTTGCCGAGTGTAAGAATCTTCAACAGGGTGCTGACGAGGCCGCCCACCACGGTGCCGAGTACGCCGAGGAGTGAGCTGATGAGCGTCTGATCGACCTTGACCTTGGTGGATTCGTTAGCAACAGAGACGTCCCGAAGCTTGATGTTGTTCACGTATGCGGGTGTAGCGGACCCGATAAACGGATTGGTTTCGCTGAGCTTGTGCGAAACGGTGCCGAAGAATCCGATGCCCGTGTGGCTGGAGACATCGAGCTTGCCAGTCTGAGTGACGTTTACATTGGAGATGACGGGACGCTGGGCAGTGTCGTTGGTGGAGATGCCGTCGGCGTTAATGGTGGACCAGAGCGCGCCGGCGGTCTTAGCGGCGTCGGTGGTGGTCGCCGCGCCGAGCATGGTGCCACTGAACATGAGCGGGGTCCAGGTCGCGTTGGATGAGGTGCCGCTGGCCGCGTCGGAGCCCACGTCGATGTTTCGGAAGATTATGTAGTTGGCGTCGGCGGCGTAGGTCAGCGTCGAGCTTGTCGCGTTGCCGTCGGCCTTGACCTCGTTGCCATAGTCGTCAAGGGTCACGTAGCGTTTGCGAGTGTGACCCGCAAGGCTGACACCCAGCTCATCCGATTTCTCGCTCGAGCCCTCGTCCAATTTGGAGGTCGCGGAAAGGTCCGCGTCACCCGCGTAAATCTCGGTTTTGGAGCCCTCGACATCGACCCAGCCGCCTTTAATCAAGCCCGTCTTCCGGTACTCCTGCGTGATCTCCCAGACCGGACGTGTGACCTTCTTGCCCGAGCCTATCGCGCGCAGCTGCTGCTCGTTGCCAATCAGGATATAGGTCTTGCCGTTGATGGTTTTGGTGACCTGGCCTTGGAAGTCGCGGCCGGCGAGCTGCGCCAGGTCCTGGGCGGCGTCTTCGACGGCGGCGTCCGTGGCGGTTTGGGCGGCGGGCTGAGCGGTGGGCTGGTTGGTTGCCGTGATGGCGTCCGCGGGAGCGGGGGCATCGGCGGTCGCGGCGTCGCTCGTGGTTGCGGGGGCGTCGGCATCCGCGGTGACATCGGCGTTGGAGACGCTATCCGCTGAGGCACCGGAGCCGGTCGCGGCGGACGAATCCGCGGCATCGGCTCCGCTGGCCTCGGTGCTTGCAGCGGTGTCTACCTGGAGCGTCCCCCCCCCCGCGTTTTCGGAGGTATCGGCATACGCGGTCGAAGCGGTGAGGGTGCTCATCAGCTGGCGGACTGCGGCGGCGTTCTGGATGGTCAGCGCCTGGGAGATCTGGGGCACCGGGGATGCTTCAAACAGCATGAGTCCGGTCAGCGCTATCGCGACAGCTCGTTTCGCCCGCATGTTCTCCCCCAACTGTAAGACGGCTGTTAATTACAGTTTGTAAATTCTTGCATTCCTCGATGCGTAAGGCAACAAAAAAAACGAGATTGCGGAACTCTTACTTTAGTCTACCGAAGCATTTCTTAGGAGTCGTCGAAAAATCGATATCTCGGCGATTACAGTTTATTGATTCATTACTGTCGGCGGGGGGGGTTATCTTGTGCGTGTTAACGTTCACGCCTCGTTGCCGCCGCACCTTTCCCCATGCGGCGACGCGACCCGTCCTGGGTAGGCTCCCATGGATGCCTACGAGTCCCTGCTCGCCCGCCGCAGCCGCCGGCCCGTCCGCTTCGTGGTGGTGCTGGTGGATACGTCGGCGCCGACGTCGCAGGACGACGGCACGCTCGCGATGGGCAACCTCCATAGTTTTGCAGTTTAAATAGTTCGATTCAGCCCTCGGCCGTATTTCCGCCTAAGCCTTTCATGGTTTAGATGGCGACGTGGTTCGCCTCAATTGCCGCCGCCTCCTGCCTGATATAGCCGCTCATCGACGCCAGAACACGGTTTCTCAAGGAAGACACGTCGTGCTCATCGGCCCCCGCATTTCGCAACATCGTGCAGTACTCGCGGAGGCCGAACTGAGTCGTAAAGATGGTTGGCAACATCGAGGTGTAGCGTTTATCGACCACCTCCCTGACGACAGCGCACTCTTCCTTGCCCTGCCTCACGCAGGTGCCCAAATCATCGAGCACAAGCAGGCCGCAGTTCGTCAGAGGCCGGATAGAACGCCACTTGTTTTCTTCGCCGTAGTAGCTCGATCCCATCCACGTATCGCGAACCAAGTCAGCTACAGGCACAAAAGTAACATCCAACACTGCGCCGTCCTTCAATGAGCGTTCTACTAGTGACCTCGCCAGCCAACACGCCAATGTCGTTTTCCCTGAACCACTACCGCCGCTCACCCAAAGAGAGGGAGTCTTCTTCCCTTGATAGGAAGACAGCCAGTCGAGCGCTTTCTCGGGGATACGACTCGGATCAAAACTCTCATCCGACAAGACGCTCAAGACAAGCTCCGAGAAGCCGTTGTCCCTCAACAGCGCTCCGGAGTCTGGAGGACGGCGCTTCATCTTGGGCAACCCCATTAGTCCGGCACCACGCAAGTAATCCAGCGTCTGCTTTGACATGACATTAGGACTGCCGAAACGCTCTGCGTCTTTCTCGAGCAGGGATTGAAGAAGACTCGCCTCTTCGGTCTCAGGGGTTTTCTGGGTCCCTTCTGTCGAGAATGGCTGCAAGGTCTTCGATGTCTGCTCGCTCACCAATGTGGAGAGTGTATTCAATGTTTCCCCTTTCTGTTGGATGACACGGATGACATGCTTGAGATGACAATGTTGGCGCGTCAAAACCTTCGCTGGGTGACAGGCTTGTCGTCACGCTCGCGGCAGGTCTGTCACCTGACAAGGTTGTCAGGCGACAGATGCTGAATTCGCTTCCTCCTCGTATGAGTGCGTGCTTGATGAGACCTTCACTCTCAAGGTCGTCCACCGCCCGCTGAACAGTGCGAACAGATAAACCCAAACGTTCAGACAGCCAACGCTGGCTTACTCCGACCTTGTTTCCACAAGCAAAAGCACGTGAATGAAGCCAAAAATAGATCGCTACAGAACTTCCCCTGAGCTTGGCGAGCTTTGGAGCAACCGCATCGGCATCGCCCTCGAAATTAGGCGTGAACAGATCTTTCATGGTCTTCTCCCCGCTAGTCTACGTCGGAGTCCTTGGGGCTCGCGGAGCGAATGTACTCCTCGACCCACTCACGGCGAATGCGATAACTTCGCCCACAGCGGATAGCGCGAATCTTGCCTTCACGAACGTACAAATAGACCGTCTTCTCGTGAAGGCCCAGAAATTTTGCAACATCGACTACGTGCAACACGTCAGGGAGACAAAACTCTCGATGATCAAAGCAGTCCATTAGCATCTCCTAGAATGGATTGGTGTTCCTTTTCCATCCATTTTGTGATACCATGAATGAGAAATGAAAGTCAATAGTTGGATTGGATTAGATTTTGAGTCCATTAGTTAACTATGAACGCCTGCCCCTGTCGCTTCGCCAGCCCATCAAGCTCGAAGTCAATGCTGCAAGACCGTGGTTGCGCTACAACTTTGACCGGCTGTGGGGAACCAGCACCGATGGCGAGCGTTTCGCATACTATGTCGAGCATGGCAAACCCACTGTTATGCAATTCGAGCATCTGGAAAACGAGTTCTTCGCAAGCAGCCTTCAGAAGGTCAACGTCGAGCGCACGGAGAGCATCGTTCGTTTCTGCGAGCGTTACGGCTTCCCCGTTTCCAGCGGCTACGACGGCGCTCAGCGTCTTTCTCTTTTCCGCAACCGTTTCAAACTCCTCAAGACAGACTTTCAGCCGTTCAGGAGCGAATGGGGCATTCTGGCAAGCGAGAGCGCATCCGCCGCAGGCATCCCCTTGTTCAGTAGCGCCTACTCAGGAGACGACGAAACGCTACTGGGACGCAGGCCGTACTTTCTCTCCGAGGAAGCTCGCCGTATCCATCTAGATGACCGCTCGGTCGTGGGAGCTATTTCCGAAGCGGAGGTAATTCAGACGATACGGGCCCTCCAGGTATCGACCGCCTTGATTACCGCCGTTGCATATGGCTTGGAAAACACCGACACCTGGGGTGCCGACGATGTCGCCGATTACCTTTGTGACCGCTCGCACATGGCACAGAGCGGCATTAGCTTTTTCCTTCTCTCCAACAGCGACGCTCTATTGGATAACACTCGCCTTAAGTCATACGATTCGCTCATTCTCGAGAGTCCAGAGTTCAAGTCGATGGTGCAGCAAGGTGAAGATGCGGGCTTCAACACACGAGAAAGCTATACATCAACTCTTGCGGATGGACTGGTAATCGCATCAAACACTGCAATCTCCTTCCTAGCGAACTCTCTCCTCTCTTATCGCTTTGATGGGACAGGCGAAACTCCCGATGAAGCCGAAGGCGACAGCGGTGGACCCCTCGCCGCTTGGTCCCACGCGCTTAAAAAAACTCACCGAAGTCCGACGGGCATACATTCCTACGGTTCCCTCTCCGAGGCGATCATCTCCCAGTTCGGCCTCCTCTACGACGACCCCGCCGAATGGCGCACCTGCGATAACTGCGGGCGAATCTTCAAGAAATACCGCGAGGAGAAGCCGGGCAGGGTGATTCAGAAGACTCGCTTCTGCAAGCGCAGCTGCGCCAACGCCTACAGCAAGAAGAAATCCCAGGGGCTCATTACCGAGCAATCGGTTTGAGATAGCACCGTCAGCCACCAACGCACCGAAAGGAGGTGAAAACCATGAGAACAGTCAGCAAAGGCTACGACCCCGTGAAGCGCAGCAAGGACTCCTGGCTGCTCAGGGTCAGCGTGAGCGAGGACGGCAAGTCCTCTAAGCGCTTGAACAAGACCGTCCACTGCCGCACCAAGACCGAGGCAAAGCGCCTGCTAGAGGAGTGGCGCGTCGAGCTCATGACGGCCCGCACGCGCATGGACCGCTCCAACAAAACCCTTGAGGAGTTCCTGCGCGAGCACGTCACCTACCTGCACGACGTGAAGCACCTGAGCGCCAACACGATTCGCGGTTACCGCGACATCGTCGAGACGCGCTGGGTACCGAGACTCGGCACGACCCTGCTAAAAGACTTGAAGCCCTACATGATCGAGGATCAGCTGGCATGGATGCGCCAAAGCGGCGGCCTCAACGGCAAGCCCCTCTCTGGCAACACCTGTCAGAAAGCCCTTTCGTTCCTGAAGACCGCGCTCAAACGCGCCCGCCGCCTCGAATACATCGAGTCCAACCCCTGCGAGCTTGTGGACGTCCCGTCCAAGGAGAAGAAGGAGGTTCGAGTCATCGATGAAAACGAGGTATCCCGCATGAAAATTGCCCTGCTCGGATGCCCGGACTACCGCTTCGCAGCCGCCACAAACCTCGCGCTCGACACGGGTATGAGACGCGGCGAGCTGTGCGCCCTCAGGTGGCGCGACGTCGACCTCGATGGAGGCGTCATCCGCGTCCGCCGAGCGCTCGCCGAGGCGCGCGCGACGGACACCTACTGCGGCGAGACCCTGGAGGAGAAGCTGCCCAAGAGCAACCGCTCGAACAGGGACGTCACCATCCCCGAGGGGACGGTCGAATTCCTGCGCCATCACAAGCAGATGCAGCTCTATCGCCTGATGTACAACGACATCGAGCAGGGCGAGGACACCCCCGTGTTCTGCAGTGACCTCGGCGAGCTCTACCGCCCGTCGAAATTCACGAGCGACTTTAGCCGCTTCGCCCGGCACAAGTCATTCGCGGTCACGTTGCACGGCCTGCGCCACACGCACGCCAGCCTTCTCCTGAAAAAGGGCGTCTCGATACAGTACGTCTCCGCCCGTTTGGGCCACGAGAGCATCGAGATCACCTACAAGACCTACTCGCACTTCCTGCCGGGAGACGACGGCGGGTCTTCGGAGAAGTGGGGCGAGTTAGCCGCGCTGCCAAAGGACATCTTCGGCCTGCTTCCCGCTGCCTGATTCTCATTGTTTGCCATGGTTTACTGCCACAATTCTGCCACAAGCCCTAAAAAGGGCTGCCACAACAAGAAAAAAGGCCAGCCGACTAAGCGGCTGACCTCTAACTCCTTGGTCGCGGGGGCAGGATTTGAACCTACGACCTCCGGGTTATGAGCCCGGCGAGCTACCAGACTGCTCCACCCCGCAATGTCTGGGCGCCTCATGTGCGCAAGAAAGAATATTACGCGGGAGTTCGGTAAACGGCAAGGAAAATCTCGTAGAGCATAATTCCTTCATATTTAAAACCCCTCAGCCCCTATCACTGTAAACGAATCGCGGCCGAGCGCCGTCGACGGCGCGTATACAATGGTGCGCGTCCTTTTATGCCAACACCGGGAGTAGACATGCTGCTCGCTATCGATATGGGAAACACGCAGACGGCCATGGGCCTGTTTGACGGAGACGAGCTGGTGCAGTCGTGGCGCATGCCCACCGACCGCTCCTATACCGCCGACGAGATCCATGTGCGCCTGATGGGCTTCTTTAAGATGTACGGCCTCTCGCTCGACGCGGTCGACGCGGTCGCCTTCGCCGGCGTGGTGCCGCAGCTCTCGCGCGAGTGGCACACTGTGGCCGACCGCATTGCCGCGGACGCCATCGTTATCGGGCCGCAGACGGCCGCGGTGACCAAGCTGCGCGCGGCGCGTCCCCAGGCCGTAGGCGCCGATCGCGTCGCTAACGCCGTTGCGGCCGAGACCTTCTACGGCGCGCCGGCAATCGTGGTGGACTTTGGCACCGCGACCAATATCGACGTCATCGATGAGGACGGTTATTACATTGGCGGAGCGATCGCGCCGGGCATTCGCATCTCCATGGACGCGCTTGCCGCCCGTGCCGCCAAGCTCGCCAGCGTGCCGCTCGAGGCGCCCGAGCACGCCATCGGCCGCGATACCGAGGAGTGCATCAAGGTCGGCGCCGTGATGGGCGCCGCCGCCATGGCCGAGGGCCTGGTCGCGCGCATGAAGCGCGAGCTGGGCCGCGAGGATGCCACCGTTATCGCCACGGGCGGTCTCGCCGGCATCGTCGCCGATTCGACCGATGCCTTCGACGTGGTCGACGGACAGCTCACCATCAAGGGTATCTGCGAAATCTACCGCCGCATGCAGGAGCTGGGATAGAGCAGGGGCTTAAGTCGAGCACGAACGCGAGCGGCGAACTAGGCAACGCATCGGTCCTATTCCTCAAAATCGAAAATTTATCAGTTTTGAGGAATAGGCTTTCTGCTACGCCTCGCCGCATAGCCACCTCGCCAGGTCCACGATCTGCACCCCATTGCGGTCCGTGGCCTCGTGATGCGTTCGGGCGAGAATCATCTTGGGGTACGCGTCGCCAATGCTCAGCAGTGGCGAAATCTCGCGTTCAAATGTCTTATCCGAGCTGATGTCGTCGCTCACCTGAATGTAGAGCTTCTCGCTTCGCTTGATTGCTACAAAGTCAATTTCCTTTTTATAGAGCACACCGACGTATACCTCGTATCCGCGGCGCAGCAGCTCGATGGCCACCATGTTCTCGTATACGCGTCCCCAATCCATATCACGTGTACCGAGCAGTGCGTATTTGAACGCGTGGTCTGCCAGGTAATACTTCTCGCCGCTCTTAAGGTATTTCTTGCCGCGAATGTCATATCGACGAACTTTATAGAAGGCAAACGCATCGCACAGGTACCCCATGTACGTGCCGACCGTTTTGTTCGTAATCTTTAACCCATCCGCATTTAATGCGTCCGTAATGTTGCGCGCCGACGTAATGTTGGAAACGTTGTCCATCATGTAATCGGCAATGCGTAGCAGTGCCGATTCGTTTCTGACGCTATGCCGCTGCACGATATCCCTCACGATGAGCGTTTTAAAGACATTGGAGAGATATTGATAGCGCTGCTCCTGCAGTGGATAAGGGTAAGAGCCGGACATACCGCCGGTTCTCGCGTACTCATCGAAGTCGCGGTCGACATCGCCCTCGTCGCCATAGAGACGATACTCCTCAAACGAGAATGGGAAAACCTCGATCTCGAACGTACGCCCCGTAAAGAGCGTCGACAGATCGCTCGACAGCAAAAAGGCGTTCGATCCGGTAATGAAAATGTCGTACTGCTCGGATGCATGGAGGCTGTTGATCGCGCGTTCAAAGCCGTCGCACATCTGAACCTCATCGATAAGCAGGAAGTTTTGCTTGTCGGACGCCCGATGCTCTTTTACATAGGCGAGCAGGGCATGATATTCGAGCAGGTCCTCGAACTCGCCGAGGTTGTAATTGATATGGATGACATTCGAATTGGACAGATTTGCCTCCACGTAATCGCGGAGGGCCTCGAGCAATTTTGACTTACCGCCACGGCGAATGCCCGTTATGACCTTGATGTCCGGCACGCCAATAAGGCTCGTCAACATGTCCATGTATGACGTTCTATTGATGAGTTTCATTGGCGCCTCCCTGCGGTCTTTTATCGCTATTCCTCAAAAACGAAAATTTTTCAGTTTCGAGGAATAGGCTCTGCAACGAATATACCTCGCAAAAGCCCGAGCTGGCTTAATTCTATTCCTCAAAATCGAAAAATTTTCAGTTTTGAGGAATAGGTCCGAGGTGCTACCCCGCAGTCACGCAAAGCCCTCCCCGGCACATGAACTGCGTCCCAAATCTTGGACGCCCTAAATAGCGACTAGGCCGCGAGGGCCTGATTCCGGAACTCCTCCGGGGTCAGGCCCTCCAATCTTACCTGCCTCCGGCTCGTGTTCCAGTGGACTATGTATTCCTCCAGGTCGCGTTTGAAATCCTCGAACGTCTTCCACTCGCGGCCCCTGTAGAACTCGTCCTTGACGTGGCCGAAGAGCTGCTCGGTGGCGGCATTGTCGATGCAGTTCGCCTTCCTGGACATGCTCTGGACGATGCCGGCGGCCTCGAGCCTGGATGTGTACGAGGCGTGCTGGTACTGCCAGCCCCGGTCCGAGTGCATGGTCGGGGCGGCGCCCTCGGGGATCTTGGACAGCAGCTCGTCGAGCATCCTCACCTGCTGGGACATGTCGGGCGTGGTCGATATGTCGCTCGCCACGATCTCCTTGGTGCAGAAGTCCAGCGTCGGGGCCCAGTAGGCCTTGCCGCCGGCCACCTTGAACTCGGTGACGTCCGTCCCCAGCTTCTGCCACGGGGCCCCGGCGTCGAAATCCCTCGCGATCACGTTCTCGAACGTCCTGCCGACGACGCCCTTGTACGAGTTGTACCTGTGGTAGGCCGTCTCGCGTCTGATCCCGCAGCGAATCCCCATCTCGCGCATCATCTTGAGCACGGTCTTGTCGGCTATCACGGCCCCCTCTTCCGCCCTGAGGCACATCGCTATCTGCCGGTGCCCGCAGCCGTTGGCGGTGCGCGAGAAGATCTCGGCGGCCGCCTCCCGGAGCTCGGGGCGCGTGGGCCTCGGCGGGTGCGCGAGGGCGTAGTAGTAGGTCGACCGCTTGAGCTCGGCGCATGCGAGCAGGTGCCCGAGCGCGTGCCCCTCGGCGCGCAGGGCCGCGACCGCTTCGGCCTTCGCCCTGGTCAGAGCCCGTCCCTCTCGACCAGGGCGCGTAATTTTTTTAGGTAGGCCACCTCGGCCTCGAGCCTACGGCACCGCTCCTCGAGCTCCTCCTCGCGGGTCCGCGGCCTCGCCCTGGAACCGCTCGGCCGGCCCTTGGGCCTCGGGCGCAGGGCCTCCGCGCCGCCCCGGCGGTATAGCGCGCACCACTTCTTGAGCGGCGACATCGACATTATGCCGAACGCCGCCATCGCCTCGGTCTTCGTCATGCCGCCGTCGACGACGGCGGAGGCGGCGGCGACCTTCTGCTCGTATGTGTACCTGCCCTGCTTTCCGTCCATGCGCAGCAGCACCTCGCTCCCGAACGCGCGGTATATCTCCTGCCATCTTCTCACGGCTTCCGCGGGAAGCGAAAGGGCAATCGCGGCAGATTTATACCCGTGCCCGAGCTCGAAGAGCCCTATGGCCGCCTTCCTGGCCTCGACATCATGCTTCACCCTCAAATCAACGCGCATAAAGAAAGCCTCCCATTTCTCATGTCCAAGAAATGGGAGGCAGTTCATTGGGAAACGGGTCTTTGGAAGGACGGTTAACGTACTAGGAAATTACTCCTCGTCGTTGTCCTTGGCCTCTTCGGCGTCATCGGTGTCCACGAGCTGGTTGAGCAGCTCGTCAAGGGAAGCCATATCCTCGTTGATGGCACCGTTGGCGGGAGCCTTCTTATCGTCGATCGGGGCACCCAGGAGCTCCTCGTCGGCGTCGGCGTGATGCGTCGGCGCGGCGGAGGTGCCCAGCAGGATGTCGTCCGGACCGTCGGGGCTAAAGACCATCTGCAGCAGCTGCGAGAGGTCTTCCTCGTCGGCAACGTCGTCGTTGTTCTCGAGGATGTAGAGCAGGTCGTGGGCCTCCAGGCCATCACGGAGCTCCTCGATCGCCTTGGCACCGATACCATCAATGCGCAGCAGATCCTCCTCGGACTTGCCGACCAGATCGCCGACCGTCTCGATGCCGACCTCGCTGAACTTATTGGTCCAGCGCTGCGACACGCCCAGGTCGTCGAACAGGTACAGGCGAGCCTTCTCGGCGGAGATGGTGTGGCCGTTGCGAGTGAACGAACCGTCAGCACCACCAAACTCGTCGTAGCCGGCCCAGTCGAGCTGCTGCGGGAGCTGCTCGTCCAGGTCCTTGAGCTCCACCGGAGCCCACTCGGGCAGCGACTTGGCGTTGGGCGAAGCCGGACCGTCGATGTCCACGTAGCCGTCGGCCGTGCGATACGTCAGCTTGGCGTTGGCGTACGGCTTGAGGCCAGTACCAGCCGGGATCTTCTTACCGACGATGACGTTGGACTTAAGGTCGAGCAGGTGGTCGACCTTACCCTCGATGGCAGCCTCAGTAAGGACGCCGGCGGTACGGATGAACGAAGCGCTCGACAGCCAGGAGTCGATGTTGGACGCGACCTTGAGCGTACCCAGGATGACGGGCTCGGCCACGGGAGCCTGACCGCCCAGACGGGCAACGCGCTCAACCTCGTCGGCGAACTCGTAGCGGTCGACGTACTGACCAAGCAGGTACTTGGAGTCGCCGGGGTTAGTGATCTGAACGCGACGCAGCATCTGACGTGCGAGCACCTCGATGTGCTTGTCGTTCAGGTCGACGCCCTGGCTGGTGTAGACGTCCTTGACGCTCTCGACGAAGGTGTGCATCGTCGACTCGATGTCGGTCAGCTTGCGCAGGTTGCGGAAGTTGACGAAGCCCTTGGTGATCTGGTCGCCGGCGCGAACCTCGCAGCCGTCCTCGATCTCGGGCATAAAGCGCACCGAAGCGGGGACGCGACGCTCGTCGAGGACACGGGTGTGATCCTCGGAATCGGTGAGCGTCAGCACGTACTCGGACTTCTCGGGCTTAATCGAGAGGTGACCGGAGTACGGAGCCAGCTCGGCCTCGCGACCCAGGATCTTCTCGTTGACGTTGCCGACGATATCGAACATACGGCTGACCGTAGGCAGACCCTGCGTAATATCGTCGACGCCAGCGACGCCGCCGGAGTGAATGGTACGCATCGTAAGCTGCGTACCGGGCTCGCCGATGGACTGGGCGGCAATAATGCCGACCGCGGTACCGATGGCGACCGGACGACGGGTGGAAAGATCCCAGCCGTAGCACTTCTGGCACACGCCGTACTTGGAGCGGCAAGTGAGCAGCGCGCGAAGCTTGACCTTCTTAAGGCCCGCATCGACCATCTTCTGGATGTCGGCGACCTTCTCGATGTATCCGTCCTGCTCAAAGAGCACGGTGCCATCGGGAGCCACGACGTCCTCAATGAAGCAACGGCCGACGAGGTCGGTGTTGAGGTCGGTGGTGCCGGGGATGATGAGGTTGTAGGTGACGCCCTCGTGCGTACCGCAGTCCTCCTCGCGGACGATGACGTCCTGGGCCACGTCGACCAGACGACGGGTCAGGTAACCAGAGTCCGAGGTGTGGGATGCGGTATCGACCAGGCCCTTACGGGCGCCGTAGGTCGAAATGAAGTACTCGAGCGGCAGAAGGCCCTCGCGGAAGTTCGCCTTAATGGGAAGGTCGATCGTCTCGCCGGACATGTCTGCCATCAGGCCACGCATGCCGCCGAGCTGACGCAGCTGGGTCTTAGAACCACGGGCGCCGGAGTCGGCCATCATGTAGAGCGGGTTCTCCTCGTCGAACATGTCGAGCATGAGCGCTGCAACCTTGTCGGTACAAGCGGTCCACTCGTTAACGACTTCGATGTGGCGCTCCGTCTCGTTGATGAAGCCCTCCTCGAAGTACTCGTTGATCTGGTCGACGTTGGCCTGGGCGCGGTCGAGCAGCTCCTGCTTCTCGGCAGGGATGAGAGCGTCCCACACCGAGATGGTGAGGCCGGCGCGGGTAGCGTAGTGGAAGCCGGAGTACTTGATGGCGTCGAGGATCGGGCCGACCTTGGCCTCGGGGTAACGATCGCAGCAGTCCGCAACCAGCTTGGCCACATCGCCCTTGACCATCTTGTAGTTCATGAACTCATAGTCTTCGGGCAGGCACTGGCGGTTGAAGATGATGCGGCCGATAGAGGTCTCGAAGCGCGCGGTCTTGTTGCCGGTGACGTCGTAGTCGACGAACTCGTTCTTGCCGTTCTTGACGCGGAAGATACGAGTGCCGTCCTCGTTGATGACGTTGGCATCGGCAGCGGACACGCGGACCTGGATCTTGGCCTGCATGTCGACCTCGGAGCGGCAGTCATAGGCGTGCAGCGCGTCGTCGAAGCTCGAGAACACGTGGTTCTCGCCCGGCAGACCCTCGCGAACCTGGGTGAGGTAGTACACACCGATGATCATGTCCTGCGAAGGAATGTTGACCGGCTTGCCGGATGCCGGCGAGCGCAGGTTGTTCGCAGAGAGCATAAGCACGCGGGCCTCGGCCTGAGCCTGGCTGGACAGCGGCACGTGGACAGACATCTGGTCGCCGTCGAAGTCGGCGTTGAAGGGCGAGCAGACCAGCGGGTGCAGGTGGATAGCCTTGCCCTCGACCAGCACCGGCTCAAAGGCCTGGATGGACAAACGGTGCAGGGTAGGTGCACGGTTGAGCAGCACGACGCGGCCGTCGATGACCTCTTCGAGGATATCCCACACAAAGGTGGCACCGCGGTCGATAGCGCGCTTGGCGCCCTTGATGTTCTCGACCTTGCCAAGCTCGACCAGGCGCTTCATGACGAAGGGCTTGAAGAGCTCCAGCGCCATGGTCTTGGGCAGACCGCACTGGTGCAGCAGCAGCTTGGGGTCGGTAACGATTACCGAACGGCCGGAGTAGTCGACACGCTTACCCAGCAGGTTCTGACGGAAACGACCCTGCTTGCCCTTGAGGGCCTCGGCGAGCGACTTGAGCGGGCGACCGCCACGGCCAGAGACCGGGCGACCACGACGGCCGTTGTCGAACAGGGCGTCCACGGACTCCTGGAGCATGCGCTTCTCGTTATTCACGATAATCGCAGGGGCGTCCAGGTCGAGCAGGCGCTTGAGTCGGTTGTTACGGTTGATCACGCGACGATACAGGTCGTTGAGGTCGGACGCGGCGAAGCGGCCGCCGTCGAGCTGGACCATCGGGCGCAGATCGGGCGGAATGACCGGGATGACATCCAGAATCATGTTCGCGGGGCTGTTGCCGCCCTTCAGGAAGGCGTCAACGACCTCGAGGCGCTTGACGGCCTTCTCGCGCTTCTGCTTCTGGGAATCCTCGTCGGCAATGATGGCCTTGAGCTTCTCGGCCTCGGAGGGGAGGTCGATGGCAGCGAGCAGGTCGCGGACGGCCTCGGCACCCATGCCACCCTTGAAGTACATCGAGTAGTAGCGGGTCATCTCGCGGAACAGCGGCTCATCGGAAATGAGGTCGCGCTCGCTGAGCTTCATGAAGGCGTTGAAGGCGTCCGTGCGGAGCTGCTTCTCGTCCTTGCACTCTTCCTCGATGTCGACGATACCAGAGGCGATCTCCTCGGGGGTCAGCGGCTCCTCGTCGGAGAACTCGTCAAAGTTCTCGGGGTTGCCCTGCTCCTTGAGGGACTCGATCTGGCGGGCGCACTCGGCATCGATCTCTTCCAGATCGGCGGCGAGCTCCTCGCGCAGGTCGTCGGCGTCGGCCTCGCGAGCCTCGTAGTCGACCTCGGTGATGATGTAGCTGGCAAAGTACAGAACCTTCTCGAGGTCCTTGGACTTGATGTCGAGCATACGGCTCATCGGGAAGCTCGTGGGGCTCTTGAAGTACCAGATGTGGGACACGGGAGCGGCGAGCTCGATGTGGCCCATGCGGTCGCGACGCACCTTGGCCGAGGTGACCTCGACGCCGCAGCGCTCGCAGACGATGCCCTTAAAGCGGATGCCCTTGTACTTGCCGCAGGAGCACTCCCAGTCCTTGGCGGGACCGAAGATCTTCTCGCAGAACAGGCCGTCCTTCTCGGGCTTGAGGGTACGGTAATTGATGGTCTCCGGCTTCTTGACCTCACCGTGCGACCAGGAACGGATCTGGTCGGCGGAGGCAAGGGAGATCTTTACCGAGTCAAAATCAGTAGCTTCGAAATCTGCCACAGTCAACTACTCCTTATCAGTGGTCGTGGCGGCGACAGCCTCGGGTGCCTCGGCGGTCTCGGCATCCTCGGCCTCGACGTCGGCGTCAACGCCGGCGAGCGCAGCCAGGTCGTCGAGAGCAGAGGTCTCCTCGGCGGTCACAGGGGCGGAGGCGTCCTCGTCGGCATCGTGCATGGGCTCGATGTCCAGTGCGAGGGAGCGAATCTCCTTGACGAGAACCTTGAAGGACTCGGGGATACCCGGGACCGGAACGTTCTCGCCCTTGACGATGGACTCGTAGGTCTTGACGCGGCCCACGGTATCGTCGGACTTGACGGTCAGGATCTCCTGCAGGACGTTGGAAGCACCGTAAGCGTACAGTGCCCAAACTTCCATCTCGCCGAAGCGCTGGCCGCCGAACTGAGCCTTGCCGCCCAGAGGCTGCTGGGTAACCAGACTGTAAGGGCCAGTCGAACGGGCGTGGATCTTGTCGTCGACCATGTGGCCGAGCTTGAGGATATAGGACGTACCCACAGTAATGGGCTCGCGGAATTCCTCGCCGGTGCGGCCGTCGAACAGACGGGTCTTGCCGCGCTCGTCAAGCTGGGTGACGAACTCGGGGCGCATGTGATCGCCAAAGGCAGCGGTGGCCTTGTTGAGCATGTTCTTGTTGGCACGACGGATGACCTCGGCGATCTCGTCCTCCTTGGCGCCGTCGAAGACGGGCGTCGCGGTGAAGAACGGACCGGGGACGTACTTGTCGGAGTCGGCCTGCTCGGTATCCCAACCGCAGGCAGCAGCCCAGCCAAGGTGGCACTCGAGCAGCTGGCCGACGTTCATACGCGAAGGAACGCCCAGCGGGTTGAGGATAACGTCGATCGGGGTACCGTCAGCCATGTAGGGCATGTCCTCGACCGGCAGAACGTTACAAATAACACCCTTGTTGCCGTGGCGGCCGGCGATCTTATCGCCCTGCTGGATCTTACGACGCTGGGCGACGTAGACGCGCACCTGCTCGTTGACGCCGGGGGCCAGGTCGTCGCCGTTCTCGCGGCTAAAGCGGACGACGTCGATGACGCGGCCGTAAGCGCCGTGAGGCATCTTAAGGGAGGTATCGCGGACATCGTGGGCCTTGGCACCGAAGATGGCGCGCAGCAGGCGCTCCTCGGCGGTCAGAGCGCTCTCGCCCTTAGGCGTGACCTTGCCGACCAGGATGTCGCCAGGGCCGACCTCAGCGCCGATGCGGATGATGCCGTCCTCGTCGAGGTTGGCAAGCATGTCCTCGGAGAGGTTCGGGATCTCGCGGGTGATCTCCTCGGGGCCGAGCTTGGTGTCGCGGGCGTCGATCTCGTGACGGGTGATGTTGATGGTCGTCAGCAGGTCCTCGGCCACCAGGCGCTCGGACACGACGATACCGTCCTCGTAGTTAAAGCCTTCCCACGGCATATAGGCCACGGTGAGGTTCTGGCCCAGTGCGAGCTCGCCGTGATCGGTCGAAGGACCGTCAGCCAGGG
Source organism: Collinsella sp. (assembly GCA_031295385.1). Classification (GTDB taxonomy): domain Bacteria; phylum Actinomycetota; class Coriobacteriia; order Coriobacteriales; family Coriobacteriaceae; genus Collinsella. Next base: position 86,607 of record JAUMOL010000007.1, on the reverse strand, counting down.
GCTCGCCCTGCTCAACGGTGTCACCGACGCGAACGAGCGGACGGTGGTTGATGCAGGTGGACTGGTTGGAGCGCTGGTACTTGGCCAGGTGATACTCGTCCATGCCGCCGGCATGCTTGACGATGATCTTGGCGGCGTCGGCAAAGATGACCTCGCCGGCGTTCTTGGCCAGGGTGACCTCGCCGGAGTCCAGAGCGGCGCGACGCTCCATGCCGGTACCGACATAGGGAGCGGCGGGGTGAACCAGCGGCACGGCCTGACGCTGCATGTTAGCGCCCATCAGCGTACGCTTGGCGTCGTCGTGCTCCAGGAACGGAATCAGCGTTGCTGCGACGGAGAGCATCTGACGCGGCGAGACGTCCATGTAGTCGACGTCCTCGACAGGCACGTCGGCGGGAGCGCCGAAGGAGCCGTCGAAGTCGCGGGTACGGGCGATCACGGTGTGCGGACGGACGATCTTGCCCTCGGCATCGGTCGTGATGAACTCGTTGGTCTTGGGATCGAGCGGCGTGTTGGCCGGCGCGATGACGTGCTTCTCTTCCTCGTCGGCGGTCATCCAGTCGATCTGATCGGTGGCAACGCCGTTCTCGACGCGGCGGAACGGGGCCTCGATGAAGCCATACTCGTTGACGCGGGCGTAGAGGGCGAGCGAGCCGATCAGGCCGATGTTGGGGCCTTCGGGGGTCTCGATCGGGCACATGCGGCTGTAGTGCGAATTGTGAACGTCGCGGACGGCCGTCGGCACGTTGGTGCGGCGGCTGGAGCCGGACTTGTGGCCGGCAAGACCACCAGGGCCGAGTGCGGACAGACGGCGCTTGTGGGTCAGACCGGTCAGGGGGTTCGCCTGGTCCATGAACTGCGAGAGCTGCGAGGAACCGAAGAACTCCTTGATGGAGGCCACGATCGGGCGGATGTTGATGAGCGACTGCGGGGTGATCTCGTCGATGTCCTGGGAGCTCATGCGCTCACGGACGACGCGCTCCATACGGCTCATGCCGATACGGAACTGGTTGGCGACGAGCTCGCCGACGGTACGGATGCGGCGGTTGCCGAAGTGGTCGATGTCGTCGACCTTGAAGCCCTGCTCGCCGGCAGCGAGGGACAGGAGGTAGCGCAGCGTCGCGACGATATCCTCGTCGGTGAGCACCGTGACCTCTTCCTCGGTGGTGAGGTTGAGCTTCTTGTTGACCTTGTAGCGACCGACGCGGGCCAGATCGTAGCGCTGCGGGTTGAAGAGCAGACCCTCGAGCAGGCTGCGGGAAGCGTCCACGGTGGGAGGCTCGCCCGGGCGCAGGCGACGGTAGATTTCGATGAGGGCGTCCTCGCGAGTGAGGGCGGTGTCGCGCTCCAGGGTGCGCTTAATCACATCGGAGTTGCCGAGCAGCTCGATGATGTCGTCGTTGGTTACGGCGATGCCAAGGGCGCGCAGGAACATCGTGGCGCTCTGCTTGCGCTTACGGTCGATGGAGACCATGAGCTGGTCGCGCTTGTCGACCTCAAACTCAAGCCAGGCACCGCGGGACGGGATGATCTGGGCCTTGTAGATCTGCTTGCCCGAATCCATCTCGGAGCTGTAGTACACGCCCGGGGAGCGGACGAGCTGCGAGACGACGATACGCTCGGTACCGTTGATGATGAAGGTGCCCTGATCTGTCATCATGGGGAAGTCGCCCATGAAGACGAGCTGCTCCTTGATCTCGCCGGTCTCCTTGTTGGTGAGACGGACGTCGGTCAGAAGCGGAGCCTGATAGGTCATATCCTTCTCGCGGCACTCCTCCACGGTGTGCGCGGGGTCGCCGAACTGATGCTCGCCGAAGGTAACCTCGAGAACATGGTTCTGGCTCTGGATGGGGCTGGATTCCTTGAACGCCTCACGAAGGCCCTCGTCCTTAAAACGCTCAAAGGATTCCCTTTGAACAGAGATAAGGTTGGGGAGCTCCATGGCCTCCGGGATTTTCCCGAAGCTGACGCGCTTGCGCTCAGTGGCAGTGTATGCGTAGGTCACCAGGTTTTTCCTCCTTCACGGAAATGCTCGGTGGGTTGGCGAGGCATGGCTTCGCCAGTTATCGCAACCTAATAGTTTATCAGGTACCGACCGTTGGGCAAGAAAAGCCTTGACGCGATTGAGTTTTTGGAGTAGCAAAGTTTTTCGACAGAAAACACGCAGGTAGATGGGTGTGTATCGAACATCTGTTCATATATTTTCTGTGAACAGAGAGCCGGCAATCGCAGCTCTTATAAAAAACGGGCGCGAACCGAGGTCCGCGCCCGTAAATGTCGATGTCCGAAGGCTTACTTGCGCATCAATCCGCCGCGCTCGTCGATGGCGTCCCAGAAGGCATCGGCAAAGCGGGGATCGCTTGCAGCCATGAGGGCGTTGGTGGCCATCCAGCCAGAGGGAGTGCCGGTGTCGTAGCCCGACAGCGGGTCGATGACGACGGCATACATGGCCTCACGGTCGAGCGAACGGGCCATTGCGTCGGTGAGCTGGATCTCGCCGCCCTTGCCGGCCTGCTGATCTGCCAGCAGGTCCATGACCAGCGGGCTCAGCAAGTAGCGACCGACGATGTACAGGTTGGACGGAGCCGCCTCGGGAGCGGGCTTCTCGACCAGACCGCCGATACGCCAGACAGCGCCCGGCTCTGCATCGGCAACGTCCTCGGCGCCCTCGAGCGAACCGACGCGCTCGCCGGCGATAACGCCGTAGCGGCTGACTTCCTCGGGCGAGCAAGCAGCGACGGCGATAACCGAAGCTCCACCGTGCTCCTTGGAAACGGCGAGCATCTTGTCGCAGATGTCGCGATTAGGCACAACGTAGTCACCCAGAAGAACCAGGAAGTTCTCCCCTGCCACGGCGTCGGCAGCAGAGCGGATAGCATGGCCGAGGCCCTTGGGCTCGTACTGATAACGGAAGTCGACCGGCATACCGCCAGCGTGGGCGACGGCATCGGCATAGGCATTCTTGCCGCGCTCGCGCAGCAGGTTCTCGAGCGAGCGATCGGGCTGGAAGTAGTTCAGTAGCTCGGGCTTACCGGGAGAAGTAACGATGATGGCGTCGTCGACTTCCTCGGGGTCGAGCGCCTCCTCGACGACGTACTGAATGACGGGCTTGTCGAGCACCGGCAGCATCTCTTTGGGCGTGCACTTGGTGCCAGGCAGAAAACGCGTGCCAAGACCGGCGGCGGGGATAATTGCCTTCATGTTATTCAAAGATCCTTTCGCAGGCGCAAAAGCGCCCCATGCGTGCGGCACACAGCCGCAGACCAAATTGCGATACCTAAGCATCTTACCGCTGGAACTATATGTCGCTACAAGGCAGAGGCAATTCTTCAGCAGGTCAACGCAAATTATTGCTCGAATGGTGCAATTTTATTGCCCAACGGCAGGGTGCCCGATACGACGCAAATCACAGAACATGGCAGTTTGAGCTACCGATGTCGAGGGACCGAAAAACAAAAAAGACGGGGCTCGCAATGCGAACCCCGTCTGCAAAGAAATCTGGCGAGAAAGCCTGATTACTTGAGGGTGACAGCAGCGCCAGCAGCCTCGAGCTTCTCCTTGGCAGCCTCGGCGTCCTCCTTCTTGGCACCCTCGAGAACAGCCTTGGGAGCGCCCTCGACGACCTCCTTGGCCTCCTTCAGGCCAAGGTTGGTGAGCTCACGGACGGCCTTGATGACCTGGATCTTGTTGTCGCCGAAGCCCTCGAGCACGACGTCAAACTCGGTCTTCTCCTCGGCCTCAGCAGCGCCAGCAGCGGGAGCGGCGACAACAGCGGCAGGAGCAGCGGCGGAAACGCCGAAGGTGTCCTCGATAGCCTTGACGAGCTCGGAAGCCTCGAGAAGGGTCATTTCCTTAAGAGCATCGATGATCTCATCGGTGGTAAGCTTAGCCATTTCTAAGTCCTTTCGGTTTCCGTGCGGATGCACGGAGATCAGTTAAAACACGGCGCGAATGCGCCAGGGGTGCGGCGTTGCCGCCGCGGGTGAAAACAGCGACTAGGCTGCCTTCTGCTCGGAGACCTGCTGGATCGAACGAGCGAGACCAGAGGAAACGCCGTTGACGCAGACAGCGATGTCGCGAGCGAAACCGGAGATGAGACCGGCGATCTGGCCGAGAAGCTGATCCTTGGTGGGCAGCTCGGCGATAGCCTTAACATCATCAGCGGAAACGGCCTTGCCGTCGGAGATACCGCCCTTGATCTCAAGGACGCCCTTGGACTGAGCGGAGAAGTCCTTAAGGGCCTTAGCGGCCTCGACCGGCTCGGACTCGTAGAACACATAAGCGACGGGGCCGGCGAGGATCTCGTCGAGCTCGGGCTGCTCCTGGTTCTTGAGAGCGATCTTGACCAGGTTGTTCTTGTAGACCTTCATCTCGGCGCCGCACTCGCGAAGCTGATGACGCAGCTCCTGAGCCTGCTTAACCGTCAGACCGTTGTAGTTGACGACGAACAGACCGGCGTTCTCGGCGATACGGGACTCGATCTCTGCAACCTTGTCGATTTTGTACTGCTGGGGCATGAATTACACCTCCTCGAATTCTTTCCGGGCACGGTCCGCCACAAGGACGTGACGGGGGCATGTCCAAAAAGAAAGCCCCCGCGCTGCATGAGCGACGGGGGCGAGAAGACATATCTACTCGACCACCTCGGCTGGCGGGATATCCCATTAAGCTCGCGGGCGATGCCCGTTTGCACCGGCTGTCTCTGGCAGCGGATTCGTGCGTGAACCGAAAATATTATGGCGGGGACCCCGGCGTCGGTCAACGGAAAACCGGGCTGTACACAATTCCACCATCCGGCACGCGCCGCCGAAGGCCGGGCGGCCTGCGGCGACTTTGGGGCAGCCCGGTTTTCCGTTGAACGACGCCCCCACGCATAATCCTTATGTCGGTGGGCTGATGTGTTGCGTCCCTGAGGACTATAAGGTTGAAATGAAGGTGGACAGGCGATTTAGGCCTTCGTCTAGGTCTTGGTCGGAGACGCAGTAGCTGAGGCGGATGTGGCCCTCGGTGCCGAAGCAGTCGCCCGGGACTAGGGCTACGTTTGCTTCTTTGATGGCTTTGATGCAGAAGTCTTCGCTGGTTAGGCCGAATTGTTTGATGCTCGGGAAGGTATAGAAGGCTCCCGCCGGTTCAACTACGTCGAGGCCCATGGCGTCTAAGGCTGCGAGCACGCGTTCGCGGCGGGCTCGGTAGACTTCGAGCATGGGGGTGGGGTCGACGGTCAGGGCTCGCGTTGCGGCGTCCATCTCGAAGGAGACGGCGCTCGATACTAGGTATTGGTGGGCCTTTGCGATCTCGGCGATGACGGGGGCCGCCGCTGCGAGCCAGCCCAAGCGCCAGCCGGTCATGGCCCAGGGTTTGGAGAAGCTCTCGATAACTACTGTCTGATCGCGAAGCTCTGGGTAACGCTGGGCAAAGCGCTCGCAGCCATCCACATAGACTAGGCGGTTGTATACGTCGTCGCAGACCACGTAGATGCCCGCCTGCTCCGCTACGCGCGCCACGGCGTCGAGCGATGCCGCGTTAAGAATGCAGCCCGTAGGATTGTTGGGCGAGCAGATGACGATGGCCTTGGTCGCCGGTGTCACGCAAGCACGAAGTGCGTTTTCGTCAATCTGGAATTGCGCAGGCTCCGTATCCAAAAAGACCGCTTTGGCGTGATTGGCCACGACGATGCTCTCGTACAGGCCAAAGGCCGGCGTGGGGATGACGACCTCGTCGCCGGGGTTGAGCGTAGCCATGAATGTTGCCGACAGGGCCTCGGTCGCGCCGTCGGTCAGGATGACCTCGTCGGCCGAAAACGTAAGGCCCGCGTCCCCCATGTAGGCAGACAACGCCTCACGCAGGGCGGGACGGCCGTTGTTGGGCGGATAGTGCGTGTCGCCGCGGCCCAGCGCGGCGGTCACCTCGGCGCTAATCACATCGGGCGTGGGAAAATCGGGCTCGCCAAGCGCAAGCGCGATGCACCCTGGGTGCTGGGCAGCGAGCGCGTTAATCCGACGGATGCCGGAGGGCTTGAGCGTGGCAAGCGAGGTATTCATGGGCAGACGCATGGCGTTCCTTTCGTAAGGGTTGCACTAGGATAGCGCGGCGAGGCGCCGCCGGACGGTGTAACCTAAACGGAAACCAACCGGAAAGGAGGCGGCATGGAGACGATCGCGCGCGGCGATAAGCCCAAAACGTTGCAAACCATTGCGTATATCAGCATTCCCAATAGCGCCGATCTTGAGTTTTTGCTTTGGGACCTGCAGGATGCCATCGCCGCCTATGCTCAGCTTTCCGGCACCGCGTTCCCCCGCCCGATCGATTTGGAGGCGGATAATGCCGGTGCAGTCGATGGCATGGTGCTCGCTGTTGAAGACGTGCTCGATGGCGAGGCGATGGCCGTCGTTGAACGGGCGCTCGATTGTGTTGAAGGCGCAGGAACACGCGTCTATGTGGTTGTTCAAGCCGACTGTGGGAGTTCCGAGCAGGCGCACACGGTCGTTGGCCATCTGCACGAAGCGTGCGAGCGTCGAGGACTGTCGTGGTGTGGAGGCGTCATCGTCTGCACTGGCAGCGGCATAGTGGCGCTTCGCCGCTCCCCGCGCATGGGCCTCTTACGTCGACCGTTTTCGGAAGCCATGGACAAGCTGGTGGGTGCTATTCGCATGGGTTGCTCGGTTGAGCATGCACAACGACTCGGCGGCGGCAATGCCGGTAGCGTCGATGCCGACGGCATGGTGCGCGTCAAGCCCGCGCTGCCCGCACCGATCTGGCATGCCATCATGAAACACCTCGGCACCCGCGCCCAATCAGATATCTAAATTACAGAGCGCCCCAATCAACGGCATCGCGCCAGCGCTCGACAAGGCGTTCCAGGCGCCACGCCGCATTGGCGGGACTTGTCGACGGCAGAACGATGGCCGGCAGCCCGGTGCGCTCTTGTAGATAGCGCTTGTAGAGCCGGCCAGCTGTACCTCCGTTGCATACCACTTGCTCAATAGGCGCATTGCCCGCAATGCGCTCGATATGTGCCGGCACAACGTTGCGAATGCTCGCGTCACTCGAGCCCTTGATGTCACAGCTCTCGATCACGTCCCACAGGGCCACACCGCCGTTCAGCAGCATAGCCCGCTTGGCGGCAATCGAGGCATCAAGCGTCGCGGGCTCGCCGCTCGCCAAAGAGTCTCCCTCGTTGGGCGGCACGGGCACACCGAGGCACGCGGCCATCACGCGCCAAAAGCGGTTCTGCGGATTGCCATAGTAGAAGGCATTGGCACGCGAGAGCACCGAGGGAAACGACCCCAGCACCAAAACGCGCGAGCGCTCGTCAAACACGGGCTCAAACCCATGCTCAATATGCTGATAGCCCTCGTCCGGCGCAGTCATGAATTAGGCCCTCAGCAGATAACGCACCTCGTAGGGCGCAAGTTCAAGGGAGCCCGTCAGCTCGACCGTGGGCGCATCGTCGGCAAGCAGGTCGACGAAGGAGCCGCTGAGTTCGCCGGCTCCAAAGGTGTAGGGCTCGTTCACGGCATTGACCGCCACGAGCACCGTCGCGTCGTCGCAGGCGCGCTCGAACAGCAGCTGCTTGTTCTGAATCACCACGTTGCGATAGGCACCGTAGTTGAGGGCACGAGCCGCCGCGTCGTTTGCCGAGCGCAGGTGCGCGAGCTGCTTGATGAAGGCCGTCAGCTCGTTGGGCGCAGGCTCATCGAGCGCAGGACGCAGCGCCCAATCGCCATCGGAACCGCCCTTTTCGCCGGCAATCCCCCACTCGCTGCCATAGTAGACGCACGGAATGCCCGGCATGCCAAACAGCATGCCATAGGCGGGGCGCAGGCAGGACTTGTCCGTCAGGATGCTCGACAGGCGCGCCACGTCGTGGTTGTCAACAAACGACAGCAGGTGTTTGCCGCGGTAGATGCACCACGGGTCGCCGCCAAACTGGCGGTGCAACGAATGGGCGATCTCGAACATGTTGACCGAGTTAAAGCTGGAGTACAGGCCCTTGTAGCACTCGTAGTTGGTGCAGGAGTCGAGCATCTCGTCGTTGACGATCTGGTTGTAGTCGCCGTGGAGCGTCTCACCAATCAGCACAAAGTCGGGCTTGAGCTCACGGGTAAAAGTATGCAGGCGGCGCATAAAGTCGCGGTCGAGCATATAGGCGACGTCCAGGCGCAGACCGTCGACGCCAAAGACCTCGGCCCAGTGACGCACAGACTCAAGCAGGTAATCGACCACGGCGGGGTTTTGCAGGTTGAGCTTCACAAGCTCAAAATGGCCCTCCCAGCCCTCGTACGAAAAGCCGTCGCCGTAGCACGAGTCACCGTCAAAGCTGATGTGGAACCAATCCTTGTACGGCGAGTCCCACTTACGCTCCTGCACATCGCGGAAGGCCCAAAAGCCACGACCGACGTGGTTGAAGACGGCATCGAGTACCACGCGGATGCCATGGGCATGCAATGTCTCGCACACGGCGGCAAAGTCGGCATCGCTGCCTAGGCGGCGGTCGATGTGGCGCAGGCTGCGCGTGTCGTAGCCATGGCTATCGGACTCGAGCGGCGGGTTGATGAGCACGGCGCCAATGCCAAGTTCCTGCAGGTAGTCGGCCCATTGGGCAATCTTCATGATGGGGGCATCGGGATTGGCAGCGGCACCGGCGGCAGGGGCGAGCTCATCCTCGGCAACGGGGGCAGCGTTTTCGCGCGGAGCTCCGCAAAAGCCCAGCGGATAGATCTGGTAGAACGTCGTCTCGTATGCCCACATAGCAACCTCCCGGTAAACGCAACACAACGACATCCATTGTATGCCCGGCTTGTATCCTCTTCCCCAAAATAAGTTGCGGTGGAATAGTTCCTGCTTGGGCCTTCAGAGGCCTTAAACAGGAACTATTCCACCGCAACTGATGAGGGAACGTGATTAGGCGACGGGCTTGGCGCGGCGAATGGCCGGGAACATCACCGTGATGGCAAGGATGACGCCCACGGCAGCGATCGCACCGCCCGTGCAGCCGATCCAGGCGATACCGGGGCCCGAAACCACGGCTCCGCCGATCGCGGTACCCGTGCCGATACCGAGGTTGAACAGGCCCGAGAAGATCGACATGGCGACGGCCGACGAATCTGCCGGCGTGTGCTTGATGAGCTCGGCCTGAAACGCCACGTTAAAGGCCGTGGCGCAGCAACCCCACAGTGCGCAGACGGCAAGCACTGTCACGAGCGACGATGCGGCCGGCCCCATGAGCAGCAGGGCCACCGGCACGCCGGAGAGCGTGATAGCCAAGAACGGGAAGCGATGCCCATCGAACAGGCGGCCAAACAGCCAGCTTCCGAGCAGACCGGAGCAGCCGAACGCCGTCAGCGTCATGGTGATAGCGCTTGCGTCGACATGGGCGACCTGAGCCAGGAAAGGCTCGATATAGCTGTAGCTTGCGTAATAGCCGGTCGCCATGAAGACCGTGACTGCGTAGAGCGCGATGAGGAGCGGGTTCTTGAGCAGCTCGGGCAGCTGTTTGACGGTAAAGCGCTCACCCGCCGGCATGGCCGGGAACACCGCTGCCTGGTAAACGGCCGCGATGGCTGAGAGGCCCCCAACCACGGCAAACGTCATGCGCCAGCCCACGGCCAAGCCAATGGCGCGGCCGAGCGGCAGGCCAAAGATCTGCGCGATGGACGAGCCCGTAGCGATCATGCTGATGGCGAGCGCCCCATGGCGTGTGTCAACCAGGCGCGACGCCATGATCGAGGCGACTGACCAGAACACGGCATGTGCGCAAGCGACCACCAGGCGCGCGCAGACCAGGATGGGATAGGTCGGCGCCACAGCGGACAGGAACTGACCGAGCGAGAACACGGCAAGCACGCCCAGCAGCATCCGCTTAAACTCGAAACGCGAAGCGAACACCATGAGCGGCAGCGACAGCAGCATGACGCCCCAGGCATAGACCGAGATCATGATGCCCGCCTGGGCCTCGGTGAGCGAGAACGACGCGGCGATATCAGTCAAAAGGCCGATGGGCATAAACTCCGACGTGTTGAACACGAACGCACAGCAGGTGAGCCCGACGAGTGGGAGCCACTGCCTGAGCGTGATGCCGTCTTGCCTTGCCTGACTCATATATAACATCTCCAATCATTTTGAGCGGAGGCGATTATATAGCAACGGTCCCGCATCCGTCAGTAACGGACACGGGACCGAAACAATTCGATACACAGAGGTTGCGCCGTCAATAAATAACTAAGCCAACCCCAGCAATATGCCCGCCGAATGCACGACAAACGCCACGATCCAGGCGACTGCCACCTGAAACGCGAACACGGCAACGGCATAGCGCGCGCCCAGCTCGCTCTTAACGGCGCCGATGGCAGCCACGCAGGGCGGGTACAGCAGCGTAAAGACCAAGAACACGTAGGCGGTAAACGGCGAAAACATGGTCGACAGCGCCGCGGGTGACGTTGCACCCAAAAGCACCGTGAGGGTCGAGATAACACTCTCCTTGGCGATAAGTCCGGTAACGAGCGCCGTGGATGCACGCCAGTCGCCAAACCCAAGCGGCGCCAGCGCCGGCGCAATGATGCTGCCGAGGCCCGCAAGCAGGCTTTGCGACTGATCGGCGACCACATTAAAGCGGATATCGAACGTCTGAAGGAACCAGATGACCACAGTCGCGGCAAAGATAATGGTAAAGGCCTTGGTAATAAAATCCTTGGCTTTATCCCATGCCAGCATCACTGTCGTCTTGACGCTCGGCAGGCGGTAGTTGGGGAGCTCCATGATAAACGGCACTGGGTCGCCCTTAAATGCCGTGCGGTTGAGCACCAGGGCGGCAATGCAGCCGACCACGATACCGATCAGATAGAGCGAGACCATGGCGGGAACTGTCGCCTGCGGGAAGAATGCTCCGCACAGCAGACCGTAGACCGGCAACTTGGCCGAGCAGCTCATGAACGGCGTAAGCATGACCGTCATCTTGCGGTCGTGCTCGGATGGGAGCGTACGGGTCGACATGATAGACGGCACGGTGCAGCCAAAACCGACGAGCATGGGCACGAAGCTACGGCCCGACAGGCCAAAGCGACGCAGCACCTTATCCATGACAAAGGCCACGCGCGCCATGTAGCCCGAGTCTTCCAGAATGGAGAGGAACAAAAAGAGCACGACGATAATCGGCAGGAAGGTCAACACACTGCCCACGCCCGTAAGCACGCCGTCGACAGCCAGCGAGCGCACTACGTCGTTGGTGCCGAACGCCTTGAGGCCCGCATCGGCCGAGGCGATGATGGCAGCGATGCCGTCCTCCATGAGTCCCTGCAACGCCGCGCCGATCACGCCAAACGTCAGCCAAAAAACGAGGCCCATGATCACCAGGAACGCCGGAATGGCTGTGTAACGACCTGTCAGGATGCGGTCGATCTTGACGGAGCGCACGTGCTCGCGGCTCTCGTGCGGCTTAACGACGCAACGCCCACACACGTCGCCGATAAAGCTAAAGCGCATGTCGGCCAGCGCGGACAGGCGGTCGGTGCCGGCCTCGCCCTCCATCTGGGTAATGATGTGCTCGATGGCGTCGAGCTCGTTACGGTCCAGGTGAAGCGCCTCGGTCACCAGCTCGTCGCCCTCAACCAGCTTGGTCGCCGCAAAACGTACGGGAATGTGCGCCGTCGCGGCATGGTCCTCGATAAGGTTGGCGATGCCGTGAATGCAGCGATGCAGCGCACCGCCGTCTGGACCATCGGGCGCGCAAAAGTCCAAGCGGCCGGGGCGTTCGCGGAAACGCGCCACATGCAGGGCATGATCCACCAGCTCGCCGATACCCTCGTTGCGGGCAGCGCTAATGGGAACGACCGGCACGCCCAGCAGACTCTCGAGCAGGTTGACGTCAATGGCACCGCCGTTGGTCGTCACCTCGTCCATCATGTTGAGCGCGATGACCATGGGGCGATCGAGCTCCACAAGCTGCAGCGTTAGGTACAGATTGCGCTCGATATTGGTAGCATCGATGATGTCGATGATGGCGTCGGGATGCTCATCCAGGATAAACTGGCGGCTTACGATCTCTTCGCCCGTGTACGGCGACAGGGAGTAAATACCGGGCAGGTCGGTAACACTCGCCTCGGGATGGTTGCGGATGGTGCCATCTTTGCGGTCGACCGTCACGCCGGGAAAGTTACCAACGTGCTGGTTGGAGCCCGTCAGCTGGTTGAACAGCGTGGTCTTACCGCAGTTTTGGTTGCCAGCGAGGGCAAAATGAAGCGGTGCGCCCTCGGGCACGGCCGTTTTTGCCGCACGGGGAGAATACGTCCCCTCGCCGAGTGCCGGGTGCTCCGTCGTGCCGATTGCGGCGTTAGCGCGCGGACCCGTGTCTGTGTCGTGAACACCCACGAGCTCGATGCGAGCGGCATCGTCCTTGCGCAGCGTCAACTCGTAGCCGCGTAGGCGAATCTCGAGCGGGTCGCCCATGGGGGCGTACTTCATCATGGTGACTTCGGTGCCCGGCGTTAGGCCCATGTCCAAAATATGCTGTCGGAGTGCCTGGTCGTCCGATGCCACCGATGCGACAACGGCGTCCTTTCCAATCTCGAGCGTATCGAGTCTCACGTCCGCGTTCCTCCCCCGGCGCCCACAGGGCGTTGCATTTATGTTCACCATGGCTAACCGTTTGCCATGGCTAACCAATTTTAAGCTTACATGATAGCGTGAACACACAACGACGTTCAATCAGCAGATTGGCGCAATGGGGACAGGCAGGAGAGTTCAGGGCCATAGTTTCCCGATGAGGCCTCTCGGGGAAACTACATCCCAGAATTCTGGCTCGAAACGGGATATGGTTTCCCTAACAGGCCTCTTACGGAAAATGCATCCCAGAATCCCCGCTCGAAACGGGACGCGCTTTCCCAGTCGAGGCCCTATGGGAAACTGCGTCCCACCTTGAAAGGCAAAACTGGGACGCAGTTTCCGGGCGGGGCATCAAAAACGAAGTTGCGGTGGAATAGTTCCTGGATGGGCTGGTTGATGCCCCAGATCGGAGCTATTTCACCGCAAGTTATTGAAGGGCTGGGATGCCCGTCCTCTTACAGATGGCGCTCCAGGAAGCGGAAGGCTAGGCGAATCCAGGGACGGACCGCCACCTGCTTGTCCTCGTTGTCGACCGCGGTGTTGGCGTTGCCGAGCGAAAGGCCGTGACCACCCTGGTCGAAGACGTGCATCTCGCATGCAACGCCCTCCTCGGCCATGCGCTGCGCAAACGGGTAGACCTGCGCGATCGGCGCCGTCTTGTCGTCGGACACGCCCCATACAAAGGTCGGTGGCATCTGACGCGAAACATGCGTGGTGGGGCAGATGTCGGCCAGATGCTCGTCAGTTGCCTCGCCGCCCGTAACCATCGACAGGTAGTCGTTGAGCAAATCGCGCCCCGTCTTGCCGCCCGTCTTGGGCACGCGCAGGTCGATGCGCGGATCGCGCGTCTGCATGTCGCGCACATAGGCAAAGTCGAGCAATGGATAACCCAGCACCACGGCATCGGGACGAATGTCGTCCGGACGTGCCCCGGCAAGTGCCGCGAAGGGGCCGGTCTTCCACTGCGTTGCCAGCGAGGCACAGATCATGCCGCCCGCCGAGAATCCCACGACGCACACGCGCTTAGGATCGACATGCCACTCGTCGGCGTTGGCGCGCACCGTGGCGACCATCTTGGCAAGATCTGCCTGGGGGTGCGGAAAGCTCACGTCACCCGTAGAACTCGTGACATAGTTGAGCACAAAGGCCTGGTAACCGTGATCCAAAAACGCAAACGCCACAGGATCCTGCTCATGCGGAGCGATATGCGTAAACGCACCTCCGCCACAGATAATCACCGCGGGGCGGCGGCCATTCGGTTTATCGGGCAACGGCTCGGCACCCAAATACGTAAACGTCGCCGGATAATCCTCGGTCGGCTCCTCGCCCCACAGCGCATGGTTCTCGACAATCATATGTGCTCCCTTCGCGCAAATTATGCGCCCTTGTTTTTCGCCTTCAAGCGTACCCCACTTGAACCCGTGGCGCAGAAACACTCCGGCAATAAGTTTCCCTTCAACTGATATATCACATAATCCCAGTTCAGAGGTATCGTTGAGCAGCGTAGAATAGGGGCGTTGACCAAGCCGCGAAACACATGTGAAACGTTTCCGGCAAACCAAACGCGCGATATGCGCCTATTTAAGTTGGAGGCAACTATGGGTCTGCTCGATTCGCTTAAGTCCACCTTCACCTCGACCGGCGAGGCGTCCGTTCCGCCCGCAGCAAGCTTCGCTACCCGCGAAGGCGTCATCTATGCCCCCGTCAACGGCGTGCTCGTCAACCTGAACGAGGTTCCCGACGAGACGATCGCCTCGGGCATGCTTGGCCAGGGCTATGGCATCGAGCCCATTACCGGCACCATCTATGCGCCCGCCAACGGCCGCATCGGTGCCACCACTGTCACCAACCACTCCATCGGCATGATCACCGAGGACGGCCTGCGCGTGTTCATCCATGTTGGCCTGGGCACCGTGGAAATGAACGGCAAGGGTTTTGCCCGCTTTGTCGAGATGGGCGATGTGGTCAAGGCAGGCCAGCCGCTCATCAGCTTCGACCGCGAGGCCATTAAGGCCGCTGGTCACGAGGACATCGTGACCGTCATCATCTCCGAGCTCGATCGTCTTAAGAGCATCGACCATGTCGGCGAGTCCGGAACGCTTATCGGCGGCAACCCGCTCGTCAAGCTTGGCGACCCGCTGCTGGTAGCCAAGACCAAGTAGCCAGGCCCCGCACCACACAGCCAAAAGGTGCCTCGTCGAGCGCCCGCGACCATCTGGCCGCGGGCGCTTTTCGTTTGAAAAACCATCCCGCCAATGCCTTATCTGTATAGCCCAAATGAGCCGAGCTGCTAGAATATCGAACTGTATGGATAACTATCATTCAACCGTTATGGGAGGATACGTGAACCGCACCAAAATCGCGCAGCTCTATGCCGATGCCGAGTCGCTCGGCGGCCAGACCGTCACCGTCGCCGGCTGGGTCAAGTCCGTCCGCGACATGAAGAACTTTGGCTTTGTTACGCTCAACGACGGCAGCTGCTTCCGCGACCTGCAGGTCGTCATGAACCGCGAGGCACTCGACAACTACGACGAGATCGCCCATCAAAACGTCTCGGCCGCACTCATTTGCACCGGCACCGTCAAGCTGACCCCCGATGCGCCCCAGCCTTTCGAGCTTTCTGCCACTTCCATCGAGGTCGAGGGCACGAGCGCCCCGGATTACCCGCTGCAGAAGAAGCGCGCAACCGTCGAGTTCCTGCGCACCCAGCAGCACCTGCGCCCGCGCACCAACCTGTTCCGCGCCGTGTTCCGCATTCGCTCTGTCGCGGCTGCCGCCATCCACCGCTTCTTCCAGGAGCAGGGCTTTGTCTACGTCAACACCCCCATCATCACCACGAGTGACTGCGAGGGCGCCGGCGAGATGTTCCGCGTGACCACGCTCGACCCCAAAAATCCGCCCCTCACCGAGTCCGGCGAGGTCGACTGGAGCCAGGACTTCTTTGGCAAGCATGCAAGCCTCACCGTGTCCGGCCAGCTCAATGCCGAGAACTTTGCCATGGCCTTTGGTGACGTGTACACCTTTGGCCCCACCTTCCGTGCCGAGAACTCCAACACCACGCGCCACGCCGCCGAGTTTTGGATGATCGAGCCCGAGATGGCCTTTGCCGACCTTAACGACTACATGGACAACGCCGAGGCCATGCTCAAGTACGTCCTTAAGGACGTTATGGCCACCTGCCCCGACGAGCTCAATATGCTCAACAAGTTTGTGGACAAGGGTCTGCTCGAGCGCCTGGACCATGTCGCCAACTCCGACTTTGCCCGCGTTACCTACACCGAGGCCGTCGAGATCCTGGAGCAGGCAGTCGCCGACGGCCACAAGTTCGACTACCCCGTGAGCTGGGGCATCGACCTGCAAACCGAGCACGAACGCTTCCTGACCGAGGAGCACTTTAAGCGCCCGACCTTCGTGACCGACTACCCGGCTGAGATCAAGGCATTCTACATGCGCATGAACGAGGACGGCAAGACCGTCGCCGCCGCCGACTGCCTGGTTCCCGGTATCGGCGAGATTATCGGCGGCTCCCAGCGCGAGGAGCGCCTGGATCTGCTCGAGGCCCGCATCAAGGACCTGGGCATGAATCCCGAGCAGTACAAGTACTACCTTGACCTGCGCCGCTACGGTTCCTGCAAGCACGCCGGCTACGGTCTGGGCTTCGAGCGCTTGGTCATGTATCTGACCGGCGTGGGCAACATCCGCGACGTCCTGCCGCACCCGCGCACCGTGGGCAACGCCGACTTCTAATCGTCGGACGCTAGCTCGCGTCGCCACACGCCAACGCTCATCGCACAAGCGTCTCTCGACATCGGTCGAGAGACGCTTTTTTCAACAGCATCCGTCAAGCTTTTGGCAAGTTTTTGGTCAGTTGAGTAGGGCTGTTGAAAACTCAACCCGCCGTTTGCCGACGACTACCGACCGCCCAGAGCGCCCTGCGCCCCTGGGAAAGCCCCGCGTCCTAGGCTCCATACCGTCGCCACCCAAAACGGAAAGGACGTGGGCACGATGACCGAAGCCGCTGTTGAAACCTACGACACCACGACGAGAGGCGCCGCCTCGATGGCAGCCTATCGCGCCGTTCGCATCCTGCAGCTCTTGAGCGAAAACACCGGCGAAGACAAGGCCATACTTTCCGATGAGCTGATCCGGCGCCTCTCCCATCCCGACGACCCCGCCCGCATGCCCATCTCGGCGGCGCGGCGCAGCATCTACACCGCCATCTCCGCGCTTCGCCATGCCGGATACGAAATTGAGTACAAACGCGGCGTGGGCTACAAACTTCTTACCCGCCCGCTCACCGATGAAGAGATCATCCGGCTCCACGGTATGGTCATGCGCAACCGCTCCACGCCTATCGCTATCCGCAAGAGCATGGCGCAGCACTTAGTTGCCATGGCGAGTGCCGACGTTCGCGGCTACCTCGATACACCCGAACCCGTTCCGAGCGCAGGCAGCAAGGCTACCAAGGCAACACGCACGCCCATCAAGCGCATCGACACGTGCGAGCTCGTCGAGCAGGCCATCGACCATGGAACCACGGTGAGTTTTGATATTTCGAGCGTCACGGCACGTGGCGAAACCGAAGTAGCACGGATGACACTCCGCCCCTTTGCCATCAGGCAGCGCGATGGCATCTCGTATTTGCTGGGAACGGTCTATGACGCCCGAGGTGCCGATGACACGCTGCGCACCGTAGAGATTGGCCGCATGAGAAACGTCACCACACGTCTCCTCGACGGCAAGAAGCTCTTCGCCGCCCTCGACGAGGAGGACGACGCCTCCTCCGCCGCATAAGACCCTCCGCCGCCCATTCGACTACCCGTACCGCCCATCCGATTCTGTATTAAAAAACCCGCCAGGCTGTTGTAAAAATGGACATCAGCGCTACTATAGTTCCACTTGCACTTTGTCCCAGTGCAGTGTTTCCAGCCATTTTTATACTGGGGGTAATGATATGAAGGACATCACCATCAGCCGCAGGAGCCTTCTTGTCTCCGCTGGCCTGCTCGCGCTCGCTCCGCTCGCCGGATGCGGCGGCAACTCTGGTTCCGGCTCCGCTGCCGCCGGTTCCGACTACACCATCGGCGTTCTGCAGCTCACCGAGCACTCCGCGCTCGATGCCGCCAACGACGGCTTCGTCAAGGCCATCAAGAAGAGCGGCCTCAAGGTCAAGATCGACCAGAAGAACGCCCAGAACGACCAGTCCACGTGTAAGTCCATTGCCGACAAGTTCGTAGGCGACGGCGTCAACCTGATCTATGCCATCGCTACGCCCGCCGCGCAGGCTGCCGCCGGCGCCACCGCCGATATCCCCATCGTTGGCTGCGCCATCACCGACTACGCCGCTTCCGGCCTGGTCCAGGACAACGACAAACCCGGCACCAACGTCACGGGCGCTTCCGACCTCACCCCGGTCGCCGAGCAGCTCGAGATGATGCAGAAGGTCCTGCCCGACGTTAAGAGGGTCGGCCTGCTCTACTGCACCGCCGAATCCAACTCCGACGTCCAGATCAAGGCCGCCAAGAAGGAGCTCGACAAGCTGGGCCTCGAGTACACCGACTTCACCGTCTCGAGCTCTAACGAGATCCAGTCCGTTGTCGAGTCTGCCGTGGGTAAGGTCGACGCGCTGTACTCCCCCACCGACAACACCATCGCCGCGGGCGCTTCGCAGGTCGGCCAGATTTGCAAGGAGAACAAGCTCCCCTTCGTTACCGGCGAGGAGGGCATGTGCAAGGCCGGCGGCGTGTTCACCCTCTCCATCAACTACGAAGACCTGGGCTACGCCGCAGGCGAGATGGCCGTCAAGATCCTGAAGGGCGAGGACAAGCCCGAGGATATGCCGATCAAGCACCTCTCGAGCAAGGACCTGGTCGTCGTCAAGAACGACGAGATGGCCGAGGCCCTGGGCATCGACCTCTCCGCTCTGGACGCGTAGCGCCATGCGCGGCGATGTGCCTAGGGGCCATACTCGAGCCGTTGCCGTGCTATTCAATATCTGAGCCACAGGGGCGGACGCCAAAGACCGGCGTTCGCCCTGCTTGTTACGGATGAGACAAAACATCCGGCCGCAGCTCTTTTATGCATTGTTACCGCTATTATGGAAAATCACGTGTCCACCCTATCCTAGGAGGTATGAAGCATGCTCATTGCATTGCAGGGCGCCGTTTCGCAGGGCGTCCTCTGGGGCATCATGGTGCTCGGCGTGTTTATCACGTTCCGCCTGCTCGACATCCCCGATATGACCTGCGACGGCAGCTTTGCCCTCGGCGGCTGTGTTTGCGCCGTGCTCATCGTCAACAATAACGTCGACCCCTTGCTCGCCGTGCTGGCCGGCATGTGCGCCGGTGCCATCGCCGGCGCCGTCACGGGCATCTTGACCACCGTCTTTGAGATTCCCGCAATCCTCGCCGGAATCCTTACGCAGATCAGTCTGTGGTCCATCAACCTGCGCATCATGGGCAAATCCAACACGCCCATCCTTGCCAAGGGCACTATCTTCTCATCCGTCAGCAACATGACGGGCCTGCCACAGTCCACTGTTGCCATTATCCTGGGCATTGCGCTGGCCGTGGCCATCGTCGCCATCCTGTACTGGTTCTTTGGCACCGAGATCGGCTCGGCGCTGCGTGCCACCGGCAACAACGAGTACATGATCCGCGCCCTGGGCGTTAACACCAACACCACCAAGATGATCGCCCTCGTGCTCTCCAACGCCCTCATCGGCCTTGCCGGCGCGCTCATCTGCCAGAGCCAGAAGTATGCCGATATCGGTATGGGCACCGGCGCCATCGTCATCGGCCTTGCCGCTATCGTCATCGGCGAGGTGCTCGGCCGCCTGCTGCCCGGCGGTCTGACGCAGTTCTCCGTCCGCCTGGCCTCTGCCGTCTTTGGCTCCGTGGTCTACTTCCTCATCCGCGCCATCGTGCTGCAGCTGGGTATGGATGCCAACGACATGAAGCTGCTCTCCGCCGTGATCGTTGCCGTGGCCCTGTGCGTGCCCGTGGTTTGGGAGCGCTACAAGCTCCGCAGCTCCTATACGAGGGGAGATGAGGCAGATGCTTAAGCTCTCGCACGTCAAAAAAACCTTTAACAAGGGCACCGTTACCGAGAAGCGCGCGCTCACCGGCGTCGACCTTACCCTTAACGACGGCGACTTTGTGACCGTGATCGGCGGCAACGGCGCCGGCAAGTCCACGCTGCTCAACATGATTGCCGGCGTGTATCCGCTCGATTCGGGCGTTATTGAGCTCGACGGCACCGATATCTCGCGTCTGAGCGAGTCGCAGCGCGCCAAGTACCTGGGCCGAGTGTTCCAGGACCCCATGCGCGGCACCGCTGCCGACATGCAAATTGCCGAGAACCTGGCCCTCGCCAAGCGCCGCGGCCAGCGTCGCGGCCTTTCGTGGGGCGTCACCAAGGCCGAGAAGGACGAGTACGTTGAGCTACTCAAGCGCTTGGACCTCGGTCTGGACACGCGCCTCAACGCCAAGGTTGGTCTGCTCTCGGGCGGCCAGCGCCAGGCACTCACCCTGCTGATGGCCACGCTCACCAAGCCGCGCCTGCTGCTGCTCGACGAGCACACCGCGGCCCTCGACCCCAAAACGGCATCGAAGGTGCTCAACCTGACCGAGGAGATCGTCGACGAGAACCACCTGACCACGCTCATGGTCACACACAACATGAACGACGCCATCCGTCTGGGCAACCGTCTGATCATGATGCACGAGGGCCATGTGATCTACGACGTGGCCGGCGACGAGAAAAAGTCGCTCACCGTGGCCGACCTGCTGCAGAAGTTCGAGGAGGTCTCGGGCGGCGAGCTCGCCAACGACCGCATGCTGCTGAGCTAACGACCTAGAAAACCACCACAAAGGGGACAGGCACCTTTGTGGTGGTTTTTGTTAAAGAGTAAGGAGACGGCCATGAAAAGACTCCCCCGCCTTGCGTTAGCCACCGCGTTGATCTGGAACCGTCGACGCTAAGCTACACCGCCGGGCCTTGCAGCCCCGCCGTGCAGACCTTATATCAAGCACAGAAGCCCGTCCGATGTGATCGGACGGGCTTCTTGGTGGGTATCATGGTTGGACGATCATGAGGAGGTTTCCCTACATGGAATTGTTTGAGCCAATTCTTCATTTCTTTGCACAACGATGGGTCCACAACATCATCTGGGCAGGTATCTTGGCCATCGGCACCGCCGTTGCCGCCAAGGTCGCGTCCAAGACCCTGCACCACCTGCTTAGCCGCGACGATAACCCACTCCCTTCATCGAGCATCTTCATCAACATCGCGCGCGCCATCATCTGGATGATTGGCGGCAGCTTTATCCTCGACAACTGCTTTGGCATTAACGCAAACGCCCTCGTCGCCGCTCTTGGCGTCGGCGGCATCGCCATCTCGCTCGGCTTTCAGGACACGCTGTCAAACCTTATCGGTGGCATGCAGGTGACCTTTATGGGCATCATCAAGCCCGGCGACAATATCGAGGTCGGCGGCGTGTCGGGCGTGGTCCAGGACATCACCTGGCGCCACACGACCATCGAGGACGCCTGCGGGCAAACCATCATCGTCCCCAACTCAAATATCTCCAAGAACACGCTCGTGCATTTGATGCCCTTTGGGCGCGTGGCCGTCCCCGTCGCGGTCAAGGACACGTCCAAGTGGGCTTCACTGGACGCGCTGGCAGATGAACTCACCGACGCCACCAAGGCCGCCGTGCTTCCCATCTCTGGCTTTGATAAGGAGCCCTACGTGCTCTTTAGCGAGATTGGCGACTTTGGCATCAAGGGCAAGATCATCTTTATCGTCAGTGACGACAGCGCCACCTTTACGGCAGCCGACGCCTGCATCCGCGCCATCGCCCCCCTCATCGCCTAAAACCACCACAAAGGGGACAGGCACCTTTGTGGTGGTTTCGCATCGTGGTACCATGGTTCATATCGTTGTTTAAACGACTAAGGGAGTAGACACCATGGAAGAGGCCTATCGTCAAGCACGCAAGCGCGGCGAGCAGGGACGCCGTCGCGCCATCAGCCAAAGCGAGCACCCGTACCTTACGGACCTCGACGGCCTCGTTGCCCAGCTCCCCTTAGGTCAGCGAGAGAGCGTCGGCCTGAGGGACATTCCGCTCGAAATGGTCGTCGGCACGGTCACCAAAGGCCGTCAGTCTGCCTTTTCGTGCAACTTTATGCCCCTGTTGCCATTTAGCACCGAGTTCGCCCGCAAGTGGTCCAACCTCTACGACATCCAGGTGACCGAGGGCTATCGCGACCCCGTCATCGTCACCGAGTTCATGCATCGGTTCTATGTCCAAGAAGGCAACAAACGCGTCAGTGTCCTCAAATTCCTAGACGCCCCGACGGTTTCGGCCAAGGTCACCCGTCTCTACCCCGGCACATGGGATTCCGTCGAAAGCCGCCTGTACGGCGAGTTCTGCGCGTTTTGGCGCGTCTGCCCCCTATACGAGATCGAGTTCTCGCGTGAGGGAAGCTACGAAACGCTCGCGAAGATGCTCGGTCAGAACCTTATCGAAAAATGGCCGCAGAAAAAGGTCGACTACCTGCGCCACACTTTCCTGCTCTTTAAGCGTGCCTACCTTCGCGCAGGCGGCGATCACCTGGACATTACGCCCGCCGACGCCATGCTCGTCTACCTCAATGTGTACAACCAGGACCGCCTGCTGGATACGCCAACGGATATCGTCGTAAACCACCTGTGCAAGATCTGGCGCGAGCTGGTCATTGCCGGCAAAAATGACGAGGACAAGGTCGATCTTGTCGAAGCACCGAGCGTCGACGAGGAGGAGACGCCCGCCAAGTCCACCTCTGGCGTGCTCAACTTCTTTATGGGCAAGACCGTCTACTCGACGGCCAACCCCCTGCGCATCGCCTTTATCCATGAGTTCCCCTGTGCGACGTCGAGCTGGGACAGCCTGCACGACCAAGGGCGTCAGTATCTCGATGAGCACTTTGGCGGTATCGTGCGCACCGAGGCGTTCGAGGACTGTCACGATCCGGATGTGTTCTACGCCGCCGTGGAAACGGCTGTCAAACATGGAGCAAACGTCATCTTCTCGACCTCGCACCGCCTGATGGAATACACGCTCAGGGCTGCCGTTGAGTATCCCCGGGTTCGGTTCCTCAACTGCTCTATCGGCCTTCCCCATCAAAGCGTCCGTTCGTACTTTGGCAAGATGTACGAGGCCAAGTTTCTGCTGGGCGCCCTTGCGGCCAGCATGGCGGACAACCACCGCATCGGTTACCACGCGTCGGTCTTCGCCTCGGGCGCACTCAGCGAGATCAACGCCTTTGCGATTGGCGCCTCGCTGCTCGACCCGCGCGCGCAGGTCATCCTCACCTGGGGCGATGTTCCCGCCGGTGGTCTTGCCGAAGCCATGTGCCGCGAAGGCGCAAGCGTCATGACCGGCGCTGACATGTCAAAGTCGCTCGAAGACCCAACGGCCTACGGGCTTCACCGCTTGGTCGACGGCAAAGTCACCGGCATCGCCATGCCCGTATGGAACTGGGGCCGTTACTACGAGCTCATCGTTCGCAGCCTTCTTCACGGCACGTGGGACGAGACCAGCGACGACAACCAAGTGCGCGCTGTCAACTACTGGTATGGCATGAGCTCCGGCGTTATCGACATCCGTTACGCTCCGGGCCTACCCTACCAAACGCGCAAACTCGTGCAGTTGCTCCGCAACGGCATTGTTGTGGGATCCATCAACCCCTTTGGCGGCGAGCTCCACAGCCAGAACGGCGTGGTACAGATCGAAGGCTTCCCTCCGCTGCCGAGCACGCAGATTGTCGAGATGAATTGGCTGGCGGACAACGTGGTAGGCACCATTCCGCAGCTCGACGATGAGCCGAAAGTCCCTGCCCTATGAAAATCCTTGCCATAGCCGATACCGAAGAACGATGCCTTTGGGAGTGCTTTCGCAAGGAACGCTTTGAGGGAGTCGACCTGATTTTGTCCGCCGGCGATCTGGACCCGGACTATCTTGAGTTTTTGGTTACGGTCATCAACAAACCGCTCATCTACGTGCGCGGCAATCACGATGACCGCTACGCACGTCATGCACCGGGTGGATGTATCTGCGTAGAGGACAGCGTGTACACGTACCGAGGGATTCGCATTGCGGGCCTTGGCGGGTCCATGCGTTATCGCGACGGCGCCAACATGTACACCGAACGCGAGATGTCCAAGCGCATGCGTAAGCTGTCGCGTAAGGTTAGGATGGTCGGCGGGTGCGACATTCTGCTTACCCATGCACCCGCCGCCGGTATGGGTGATCTGGACGATCTGCCGCATCGAGGATTCGAGTGTTTTAACACAGCACTCGAATCCTGGAATCCCGACTACATGGTGCACGGGCATGTGCACCAAAGCTACGGTTGCGATTTTCAGCGCGAGCGTCAGCATGTGTGTGGAACGACGATCATCAACGCCTGCGGCTATACGCAGTTTGAGCTCGACCAGACGCACTACCCCATCCGCGGCTGGCAAGCAGCTTGGCTCAACTCACAAACCATGCGCCGCGAGCTCAAACGCCACGAAGCCATCGAGTCTTCAACAGCCAGAACACCCTGGTAACCACCATAAAGGGGACACTGTCCCCTTTATGGTGCTTTTGACGCGATAGCAAGAAACCCGGTCCTGCACAAGGCAGAACCGGGTTTCTTTAGCAATGCTTGCTGTACTCAGGCAGTAACTAGCAGTTACTCAGCCAGGAAGTCACGCTGGACAGCGGGATCGACCTTGACGCCAGGGCCCATGGTGGAAGACACGGAGATGGACTTGACGTACTTGCCCTTAGCAGAAGAGGGCTTGACGCGCAGAATCTCGGTGTACAGGGCAGCGTAGTTCTCGACGAGCTGCTGCTCAGAGAAGGACTTCTTGCCCAGGGGCACGTGGCAGATGCCGTAGCGGTCGGCGCGGTACTCAACGCGACCAGCCTTGAGCTCGGAGACCATCTTGGCGACGTCCATGGTCACGGTGCCGAGCTTGGGGTTCGGCATGAGGCCACGGGGACCAAGGATCTTACCGATGCGGCCAACCTTGGCCATCATGTTCGGCGTAGCGATAGCGGCGTCGAAGTTGATCTCGCCCTTCTGAATCTGGGCGACGAGCTCGTCGGAACCGATGATGTCGGCGCCGGCAGCCTCAGCCTCACGGGCCTTCTCGCCCTCGGCGAAGACGGCAACACGAACGGTCTTGCCGGTGCCGTGGGGCAGGGAGATGGAACCACGGATGTTCTGGTCAGCCTTACGAGTATCGATGCCCAGACGGAAGTGAGCCTCGACGGTCTCGTCGAACTTGGCGGTGTCGAGCTCCTTGATGAGCTTGGCAGCCTGAAGGGGGGTGTAGAGCGTGGCGCGGTCGATCTTCTCGGCAGCGGCGTTATAGCTCTTACCATGCTTAGCCATGTGCATTACCTCCTGTGGTTAAACGGGCGTGAGCCCTCCCACATCGTATCGTGTGCCCTATTGCACACATTTAACGGGCGCCCCGGTCGGAGCACCCGCCGTTACCATAAGAAATCGCTACTCAGCGATGGTGACGCCCATGGAACGGGCGGTACCGGCGATGATCTTCTTGGCGGCGTCAATGTCGTTGGCATTGAGGTCCGGCATCTTGATCTCGGCGATCTTGGTGAGCTGCTCCTGGGAGAGCTGACCAACCTTGTCAGCCTGGGGCTTAGCGGAACCAGACTTGAGGTTCAGCTCCTTCTTGATAAGGTGAGCCGCCGGCGGGGTCTTGGTGATGAAGGAGAAGGACTTGTCCTCGTAGACAGAGATCTCAACGGGGATGATGTCACCCTTCTTGTCCTGCGTCTCGGCGTTAAAGGCCTGGCAGAACTGCATGATGTTCACGCCAGCAGCGCCCAGGGCGGGGCCAACGGGAGGAGCGGGGTTTGCTGCACCAGCAGGAATCTGGAGCTTAATGACGTTGGCAACCTTCTTCTCAGCCATGGTCATTCCTTTCGAATCACGAGTGTGAAGTACTTGCTATATCGTAAGCACGCACGTGTTAGAAGCACTCCTGAGATGAGCAGTCACAGAAGAAGCACGCTCGCGCGAACGGACGAAAACTTAAGCGATGACAGCGACCTGGTTAAAGTCGAGCTCGACCGGCGTCTCGCGGCCAAAGATCATCAGCGTGACCTTGAGCTTGCCAGCCTCGGTGTTAACCTCGGAGACCTTGCCATCAAAGTCGGTAAGCGGGCCATCGGTGACGCGGACGGCCGTACCGACCTCAATATCAACCGAGGTGCGCTTGGGCGAATCGCCCTTACCGGGACGACGAGTCATCTTGTTGTACTCGTCGCGGGAAAGCGGAGCGGGCTTGCCGTTGCCGCCTAGGAAACCGGTGACGCCAGGCGTGTTACGAACACACGTCCAAGCATCGTCATCCATCTCCATGCGGACCAGGACATAACCCGGGAAGATCTTGGAATCCTTGGTCTCACGCTTGCCACCCTCTTTAATCTCGGTGACGCGCTCCATAGGAATCTCGATATCAAAGATACGGTCCTGCATGCCCATAGTCTCGATGCGATGCTCGAGATCGGACTTAACGCGGTTCTCGTATCCAGAGTAAGTGTGAACGACGTACCAACGCTTAGACATGGTTTAGCCCCTCAATCCAGAGAACAGAGCAAGAGCCTCGCCAAAGCCAGCATCGAGCAGAGCGATGACGACGCCGACGACGATCAGAGAAGCGCAAACAACAACCGAGTAGTTCACGAGCTCCTTCTTATCGGGCCACGTGACACGCTTCATCTCGGACTTGACCGAAGCGAAATACTTCTTGGTGCGGGCGAAGAAACCAGGCTTCTCGTTCTTCTTGGACTTCGCAGCCTTCTCGTTCTTCTTGGCAACGGCCTTCTTGGCCTCAACCTTGGAGTTGGCGGCAGCTTTGTTGGCAGGTGCCGGCTGCTGAGCCTTCTTCTTGTTCTTCTTGTTGGCCATTTGGGTTACCTCCGCGCAATGCGCTTATACATGAGTAAACCGTAAGCCCCCAAGTGGGAGCTTACGGAATAATGACTGGCACGCCAGGAAGGACTCGAACCCTCAACACTCGGTTTTGGAGACCGATGCTCTACCAATTGAACTACTGGCGTATGTGACTAGAGACTAGCGAGTCTCTTTGTGCAGCGTGTGGTGACGGCACCAGGGGCAATACTTCTTGATCTCCATACGATCAGGCATGGTCGACTTGTTCTTGGTGGTCGTATAGTTGCGGCGCTTGCACTCAGTGCACGCAAGAGTAACTAGAGTACGCATGTATCCTGAACCTTTCATTTCCGCCCCGTACGGGCACGAGTTGTTACTTTATCAGCTCCACGTAAGTGCTGTCAATGAAAACCTCGAGTCAATTGGTTCTCGGTGGATCCATTCATATTTGGAACACATCAATGAAACCATCGAGAGCTAATCGACGGTGCATCCAGGACCATTATCGATCCTCTCGACACCAGCAACGGCTCAATATCCATTGCAGAAAAGAACCCGGCACCCATATAAGTGCCGGGTTCTCTAAGTCAGCTATATCAAAGAGCTAATTTACTCAATGATCGTGGAGACGATGCCCGAACCGACGGTGTGGCCACCCTCGCGGATAGCGAAGCGCAGGCCCTCCTCCATGGCGATCGGGTGGATGAGGTCGCCCTCGATGGTGATGTGGTCACCAGGCATAGCCATCTCGGTGCCCTCGGGGAGCTTGACCGTACCGGTAACGTCGGTGGTACGGAAGTAGAACTGAGGACGATAACCATCGAAGAACGGGGTGTGACGGCCGCCCTCCTCCTTGGTCAGAACGTAGATCTCGCCGGTGAACTTGGTGTGCGGGGTAACCGAACCGGGCTTGCAGAGAACCTGGCCGCGCTCGATGTCCTCACGCTTGATGCCGCGGAGCAGCAGACCGACGTTGTCGCCAGCCTCGCAGAAGTCCATGGACTTACGGAACATCTCGATACCGGTAACGACGGTGTTCTGGGTATCCTTGATGCCGACGATCTCGACGGGCTCGTTGAGCTTGAGCTCACCGCGCTCGACACGGCCAGTAGCAACGGTACCACGGCCGGAGATGGTCATAACGTCCTCAACGGCCATCAGGAACGGGAGGTCGTTGTTACGAGCAGGCGTCGGGATGTACTCGTCGACGGCCTTCATGAGCTCGCGAATGGCGTCCATCCACTTGGCGTCGCCCTCGAGAGCGCCCAGAGCGGAGCCACGGATGACGGGGATGTCGTCGCCGGGGAAATCGTACTCGGAGAGGAGCTCACGGGTCTCCATCTCGACGAGGTCGATGAGCTCGTCATCGTCGACCATGTCGCACTTGTTCAGGAAGACGACGATGTAGGGAACGCCGACCTGACGGGCGAGCAGGATGTGCTCGCGGGTCTGAGCCATGGGGCCGTCGGTAGCGGCGATGACCAAGATAGCGCCGTCCATCTGAGCAGCACCGGAGATCATGTTCTTGACGTAGTCAGCGTGGCCCGGGCAGTCAACGTGAGCGTAGTGACGGGCAGCGGTCTCGTACTCAACGTGGGAGACGGAGATCGTGATGCCGCGCTCGCGCTCCTCGGGAGCCTTGTCGATGTTCTCGAACGCAGTGAAGTCAGCCTTGCAGCCCTCGGTCTCGGAGAGAACCTTGGTGATGGCAGCGGTCAGCGTGGTCTTGCCGTGGTCGACGTGACCAATGGTGCCGATGTTAACATGCGGCTTAGTGCGCTCAAACTTCTCTTTGGCCATAAAGCCCTCCTCTAAACAGGTCGTCCCCGGACGGGACTTTGCCTTTATACCATAGTGGCCTCTCAACATACTATTGAGAAGCCACCGTGTTACCTATGGTAGCGGTGACTGGATTCGAACCAGTGACGCCACGGGTATGAACCGTGTGCTCTAACCAACTGAGCTACACCGCCGGATGGAGCCTGCAACCAGACTTGAACTGGTGACCTCTTCGTTACCAACGAAGTGCTCTACCGACTGAGCTATACAGGCACTTGACGGGTGGGAGCTATAGGATTCGAACCTATGTAGGCAGAGCCAACGGGTTTACAGCCCGTCCCCATTAACCACTCGGGCAAACTCCCAATCGTTCAAGTATCCGCAGGTCCTTTGGTCTTTTGGACCGCCGCCCCCGCGAACGAAAAAGATAATACGATGCAACCTTGGGGGCTGTCAACGAAAACCTCTAGATACACGGTGCCGGGCGTATCTATATAGCTGTGACCTGCGGTTTTGTTGAGTTTGGATATGAAGGACGGTGGTTTTGGATACTGAGGTGACGTTTCCCGAGGTAACACTTTGGTGTAGTGGAGTACACCTTCAGGATCGAACTTCGATAACGGCTTATTTGCACCTATATATAGGTCGAGATCGGGCTTCCACGCCACGATCGAGCGTGGATTATCTCCCACTTTTAGCGCGGCTCTAAGGCCAAAGTGGCAGATTATCCACGTTCATTCTCCAGGCGAGAGAACTGTAAAGCCGCAACTACTCGGGCCAGGCCAAAGTAGACCCATAGAGCGGCTCCCCCTTGGTGCAGGGGTAGCGACTCAAGTAACACGACGATAGCAAGTCGAAAAAATAAGTCATGGCGTATTTCGAATAAACGCCGAGTCGGTCAATTCCGTTTCCCGCATTACCAAGACGATATACACGGTCAAAAGACCTCGATTTGTCATCGTTGCTAAACGCAGTAATTAGAATCTTCCTGCCCGAACGGCAATCAAGATACTCACGCGCCTGTGACGCAAATAGCCCGGAGACCGATACGAGAATTATCAATGACTGCGAAGCGTCTCCCATGTTTTTCAATTCCGCGACGTTAGCCCCAGCAACTATGCGAACTATCTTGCCCGCATAAAACATTTCCTGCTGAAATCGTACGAGATTGGCGCTCACATTATTGGTGCACCAGATTTCAACGTTTTTATGGCCATCAATTTCGTCGACAAGATGCTTAATAGCGATATCGGACACGCCGCTTTCAACCTCAGCGAACATCTCGATCATGCGAACGTCGAGCTCTGCCCTGTACTCCTCGTAGCCAAATTCCTCCTCTCGATGGCTTAAGTCGCTTGGAAAGACTGACTGAGTAAATGATTCTTTCAAATCGCTAAGAGACTGGTAGCCCAATCGATTGCAGAAACGACGAACAGCGGAACGGGTCACGAATGCATCGCGGGTTATTGCGGCAACATTGATTTCGCTCGAACGCCTAATGTGAGCGATGAGATATCGAGCGATGGCGGCATCGTTTGACCCAAACTCGCTGTTGATGATGGAGCTAATGCGATTGAGCACATCGAAGTCATTGATATTCACGTGATCCCTCTTTCCGCTCTCCTCGAAATCATGATTCATTTATTGAATCAAACAGCTTTGGTCGTTCTCCTATGATTCAAATCAGTTGACGTCATCTTAATCATAATTCCGCCACACGTATCCACCGTGTTGAATGATGGAAAGGGGATTCATGGGCAACGTGAACAACATGCCGTTTCTCTGGGGTTCCGCCACGGCGTCTTATCAGTGCGAGGGTGCCTGGAACGAAGACGGCAAAGGCCTTGGTGAGTGGGATTTCTTTAGCCACACAAGCAATAAGAACATCAACCATGTTGACGGTGATGTATCTTGCGACTTCTACCATCGCTATGAAGAAGATATCCGCATGATGAAAGAAGGCGGACAAAACACCTATCGCTTCTCTCTTTCATGGAGTCGAATCATCCCCACCGGTATCGGCAAAGTGAATGAAGAGGGTATCGATTTTTATAATCGGGTCATTGATTGCTGCCTCGAAAATGGCATAGAGCCCAACGTTACGCTGTTCCATTACGATCTGCCATTCACGCTTGCTTGCAAAGGCGGATGGCTGAACAACGACATGGCAGAGTGGTTCTGCAAATACGCCAAGATTTGCTTTGAGCGCTTTGGAGACCGCGTCAAAATCTGGGCTACCGTTAACGAGCCGCATTTCTACAGCTACTGCGTAAACATGTTGGGCAACTATCCCCCCAATCGATCGCTCGATGTTCAGTCGTACATGCAGTTTCAGTACAACCTGATGCGCGCAAGCGCACTCGCAGTCCGAGCATATCGTCAAATGGGCTACGACGGCATCATCGGCGCCGTCCACGATGGCGGCGTTGTCGAACTCGACCCGGCAACCGAGCACCCCGATGACGTATTTCGATACGCAGACTTTTTCGCCAATCGCATGATTCTGGCACCAGCGCTTCAGGGTCAACTGCCGCCAGAAATGGACGAAATCCTTGAAAAACTTGGCGTCTCGCTCTATCGATCCCCAAATGACGTAGAAGAATTCAGCGACGGTAAAGTCGATTTTATTGGACTCAACGTGTATTGCCGAGAGTATGTAACCGACTGGCACGGTGGAGAGCTTGCCGTTTCGGCGAACAATAAGGGCGGTTCGAGCAAAAAGGTCGAAGGAAAATGCATTGCGCCCTTGTTTGAAAGCGCCCGCGACAGCAATGTTCCCCGCAATAAATGGGGCCGCGAAATACTCCCAAGTTGCATGTATTCAACCATCATGGATGTCCACGAGCGCTATGACGCGCCCCGCATCTTTATTACGGAAAACGGACATGGCGCCTATGAGCAACCAGACGCAGACGGAATGATCCACGATGATGACCGCATCGAGCTTCTGGGCCAGTTCATCGAGCACATGATGAGGGCTAAGCGCGACGGCGCGCGCGTTGAGGGCTACTACCTCTGGTCGACGATGGATCTGTATAGCTGGATCAACGGCTACGAAAAACGATACGGACTTGTCCATATCGACTTCGAGAACAATCTGGAGCGCACCCCCAAAAAGAGCTGGTATTGGTACCGAGACCTTATCTCGAAGTATCAGGAGCAGGAAGGTTAGGAGAAAGAGATGAAATATCAGGCAATGTCCGAAACAGTCCTAAAGGCTGTTGGCGGCAAAGAGAACATTACATCGGTAACTCATTGTGCGACGCGCCTTCGCATCGACGCACGAGACACCTCGATCATCGATCTCCAGCTCGCCAAATCGGCCGACCAGGCGCTCGGGGCAGTAGTCAGCGGTGGCCAGCTTCAGGTGATCATCGGCCCCAACGTCACCGAGGCTTACAACGACTTCCTCGACTTCGCGGGAATCGAAGTCGGCGGTGGCACGGTTGCCGACGATGCCCAAACCGCCAAAGACCTTGCAGAAGGCATTAAAAGCGGTAACACCGCCATGGGCTTGATTGAGAAATTCGGGAACGTCTCTGCACAGGTATTCATGCCCATCGTCCCGGCGCTCATCGTTGGCGGACTCATTCTTTCGATCAAGAATCTCCTGGTCAATTATTGTGGATTGAGCACCGATAGCGGAACCGCCCAGGTTCTGCTGGCGATCTTCAGCGCCTCATTTAGCTTCCTGCCCGTTTACCTCGGCTATCAGCTCGCCGCCGTCATGAAGATGCAGCCTATCATGGGCGCACTGCTGGGCGCAATCATGATTAGCTCGTCTATTAGCGGTGCTGAGGGTCTCGACTTTCTTGGCATCCCCATCCCGACGAATGACTACTCGAGCACGGTGGTGCCAATCGTACTGGGCGTTGTGTTCATGTACTTTGTTGATCGCGGTCTTCAGAAAATCATCCCCGACATTACCAAACTGTTCTTGAAGCCGCTGCTCACCATGTTCATCGTCGTGCCTGTTGAGCTGATTATCCTCGGCCCCGCCGGCAGCATGATGGGCTACGCGCTGAGTGATGCCGCCACGTGGCTCATGGATAACGTGGCATTTATCGCTACTCCAATCCTTGCAGCCCTTAACCCCTATTTTGTCATGCTCGGTCTTGATAAGGCCTACATCGCGATCGAAGTTACGAGCTTGGCGCAGCTCGGCTGGGCGCCCATCATCTTTGGCTTCATCTCAAACCTCTGCATTGGCGGCACGAGTCTCGCCTTGGCAACTGCAATGAAAGGCAACAAGGAGAAGAGAGGTATGGTCACCACGGTTGCCGTCACCGCACTCTGTGGCGTAACTGAGCCCGCATTTTATGGCTGCCTCATCGAGCGTCCCCGCCTGCTTGTCGGCACGGCAATCGGCGCCCTCTGCGCGGGACTCCCTGCAGGTATCTTCGTCCTGAAGGAGTATGTTGCGGGAGCATGCCCCGGTCTTCTTTCTGCGCTGATCTTTATCGCTCCCGATGGATCCATGGGCAACTTCGTACTGGCGTGCGTTGTCGCCGTCATCGCCATCGTCGTCTCGTTCATCGCTGCACGCGTGATCACCAAGAAGAATCCCAACTATATTGAGTAGATGCCCGCTGCTTGCATTGGGGACATCCTCGGCAGACCATTAGCAAGAACCCAAGAAGTCCCTTAGGAGCTCGATTAATCCATTCGGATTCCTCAGGCACAAACGGCCCCGATTCCACAATGAAATCGGGGTCGTCGTTTCTAAAGCCTTCGATAGACAATCGGTGTTTACCTTAGCTCCCTATCCAAGTTAATTATCCACGCTCGTTCTCCGGTCGGAAGATTTTCTTCGCTCGCGTGTCCAGAAATCCACGCTCGAGCAGAACATCCAGGTCCGCACCCGCCCTTGTCTCGATCTGTAACAGCAAGAGGCCTATTCCGCTTCTACATGTTACAGATCAAGATATTCCTAAAACACCCTAAGTTTCATCTCAATCTGTAACAGATAGATGCCAAATATCGGTCTTGGTGTTACAGATTTAGACAAACTGGAGGACGAGACAAACCAAAAACGGGATGGGCGCTAACCTGATGGCGCGCCACCTAAATAGAAACGGGCTCTGTCCCATATAGAGACAGAGCCCGAAACTCTCATGGAGCCAGTGACAGGAATCGAACCTGCAACCCACTGATTACAAATCAGTTGCGCTACCGTTGCGCCACACTGGCACACTTGGCGCTTTCGCGCGAAGCCTGTTAAGAATAATGGAATTGCGGACGGGGCGCAACAGGCCGCACGGCGTTATATAAATATGCAAAATCCAGCAACAGCGCGTACCAGGCCCGTTCATTTCTGTCAGTGCGCCCTCAATCTTAAAACCATTCGCCAGAACGAATAGTTTTAATTACAATTGGCTATATAAAACTATTCGTTCTGGCGAAGGGTTTCGCGATGTTGACTACCAAGGAAGCAGCCGAGCTGCTCGGCATCAGCCCGCGCAGGGTGCAGGAGCTCATTAAGAACGGCGCGCTGACCGCCCGCAAGGCTTCTGGCGTGTGGCTCATCGACAAAGACAGCGTAGACGCGCGACTCCGCTCCGCAACCAAAAGAGGGGGACGACCTCGTCGTGGGCATGGGAAAAGCGAAGTCGCATTTACCCTCATGAACCGCACGCACGAAGTAGCCCAACTGGTCTACAGCACATCGCGAAAAGACTTCACCCACATCGGCGCCGACGTCGATTACGCCCACGCCCCTATTGGAGTATTTGGCCCTAATAGCCCCATATCGCTCGACTCCTTCCGCATCTGGTGGCGCGGCCGCGGTATCCCGCTCGCACGCATTGGACTAGCCTCCCTGCTTGCAGAAGCCGCAGTCGATGTTCCCGATGAACTCGTCCAGCGAAATCTTGGCCTCTCCTTATCCGACCAGTATTGGATTAGGCCCCAAGACTCCGGTCTCGCGTGGGAAGATATCAATTTCTTCAATAATGCTTTTGACGACGTCTCTCTCAGCATCGCGCCCTTCGCCCCAGAGGGCAAGGCAGCTGCCGCAAAGCCCGATAACACCTCGGACGGCAATCTTCAAAAGTACTGGACATGCGAGGATGACCGTCGAATCCTCCACAAGGCAGGTGCACATCTAAACCAGGAACCTTATAACGAGCTGGTGGCGACTGCACTTCACCGTCGCATCCTAAACGCTTGCGATTATGTGCCTTACTCGCTCGAGGGCACGGGCACTTCCGCCCTGAGCATATGCGATGTCTTCTTAACTGATGAAGAAGAGTATGTCCCTGCGTTCTATGTAAACCAGCATGCAAATGCAGACGAGCGACTAACCGATTACGAACGGTATGTAGCAAACTGCGAGGAGCTTGGAGCGACGGATATAAAAGACGCCCTTGACCGCATGATCGTATGCGATGACATCATTGCCAACTATGATCGCCATTGGCGCAACTTTGGCCTTGTGCGAAACGTAAACACGCTAGCCTGCAGACCTGCCCCTATCTTCGATTCGGGCTCATCACTCTGGTGCAACATATCACTAGAGGAGCTTAGGGCGGGAGAGCACAGTTTTACCAGCGCACAATTTCATTCAAGCCCCGCCAAACAAATGTTGCTCGTCGAGGACATGGGCTGGTTTGACGGCGACAAACTCGAGGGTTTCGTTGACGAGGCAATCGAAATCCTATCCAAAAACGACGCTCTTACAGCGAGACTGCCTTATCTAAAAGAGGCGCTAACATGGCGCCTCGAAAGAATGATCGACATCGCTGAATGGAGTTAGCGAGACAGCATCGCCCCGCCAACTCCCCTACCTCCCGCGCAGAGCTTTGAGCTTGGCCAGGGCCTCGGGGCTTAGACGGCTGCCCAGGGTCATCTTGATCTGCGGGGCCTCCTCGGCCTCGTGCACGTCGTTGTCGATCTGTTTGATCTCGTCCACCAGCATACGGCTCGAGATGCGCGTGACGCCCTTGCCCATGACGACGGCCTGGATCGTGCCGTCGCTCGATACCACGGAGCACGCGCGGCCTTCCTCGCGCGCCTCGATGCAGAGCTTTTGCACCACGGTATCGGCAGAAACGCCCGTCGGCGAAAACTCGATGCGCACGCCGCGGGCCGGCAGGTTGGGGCGCTCGTTGGAGATATTGCCCGCGCCGTCGAACACGATCACGGCCTCGTAGCGGCCCTGGGCAAAGGCGGCGACGTCGTTGATGAGGGCGGTGCGTGCCATATCGTGAACGTCGCTGGAATACGGATCGTCTGAATGGTCGTACACGAGCTTTTCGTAGCGCGGCGTGCAGTGGATCACGTTGTAGCCGTCGACCACCAGCAGCTCGGGCTTATTGGAGTGCACCGTCGAGACCGGGTCGGCGATGGCCTGCGCAAACGCATTGCCGCCCACGCCGTAGGTCGCGGCCGAAACAATCGGCTTGGCCGAGCCCTCGCCAAAGCGCTTGGCCTTGGACTTGGCACGGTTCTTTTTGGACATGCGCTACTCCTCCCCCATGAGCTCGCCGACGTTGCGGCGCAGCCACTCAAAGCACAGCGCCGTGGTCGCCTGGGCAACATTGAGGCTCTCGGTCATGCCGCGCTGGGGAAGCTTGGTCATAAAGTCGCATTTCTCGAGCACCAGGCGCGAGATGCCGTCGCCCTCGGAGCCCATGACGAGCGCCACGCGGCCCTCGAAGGGAGCATCCCAGCAGCTGCCCTCGGCGTGCTCGGAGGCGCCGCCCACCCAAAAACCAGCGGCCTTGAGGTCATCGAGTGCACGGGCAATATTGGGAACCTGCGCGATAGGCAGATGCATGACAGCACCGGCCGAGGTCTTGTAGCTGCCCACGGTCACGCCGGCGGCACGCTTGTTGGCGATGACGACGCCGGCCGCGCCCACGACCTCGGCGGAGCGCACAATGGCGCCAAAGTTGCCGTCGTCGGTCACATGGTCGAGCACGACGACAAGCGCCGGACCGTCGCCTGCGCGGTCGAGAATATCGGCGACATCAGCATAGGGGAAGTTGCCAACCTCGAGTGCGATGCCCTGATGAGCGCCATGGCTCGACAGTGCGTCGAGCTGCGCACGCGGCACATACTTAATGCGGACGCCCGCGGCATTGAGGTCGTCGACCAGGCGCGACAAGGCGGCATCGCGCTCTCCACCCTCGACAATGAGCGCGCACTTGATGGGAAAACCAGTGCGTAGCGCCTCGGCGGCAGCACGGCGGCCTTCGATAAACTCGCCCTTGGGGACCTGAACGTTGTCGCGGTTGCGATCGCGCTGAGGACGTGCGGCCTGGGTGCGATCGCGCTGGCCCTTGGAAGCGGCAGCGCGGTCGTTACGGCGAATCGGACGCGAGCCAGAAGCGGCCTGCTTGCCGCCACGAGACGCGCGCTTGCGATTGTCGGCCATAAAGCGACCTCCTAAATACAACTATCAAACGAAACAAAATAAACGACCGCCCATGAATATTAATTCGGGCGGTCGGTACGGGTTTTCCAAGTGCCCGAGATTGCCGTGAAAGAGGAGCGACGCGTACTTGAGTACGCGAGCGACGGTTTGAACGGCAAGGTCGGGTGCTTGGGAAACCCGCAGGGATTAGAGAGTCTTAATACGGGTGCCGGCGGCCGTATCCTCGATCGTCAGGCCCAGGTCCTTGAGCTGGTCGCGGATGGCGTCGGCCAGATCCCAGTTCTTGGCGGCACGAGCCTCGGCACGAGCCTCGAGAATCTTGGCAGCGGCCTCGTCCACGTCGTCACCCGTGTAGGCAACCAAACCGGCGGCAACGCCCAGCAGGCCCAGCGGCAGCTCGACCTTGGGCTCGGGAAGCTCGACGCCAAGCGTATCGAGCAGCTCGGCCAGCGTGTCGGCGGCGGCAAGCGCGGCGGCCTTGTCGGCAGCGTCGCCCGCCTGCTCCAAGTACTGGTTGCACTCGGTCACAAAGCCAAAGACGGCACCCATGGCACCAGCGGTGTTAAAGTCGTCGTCCATGCACTCCTTAAAGGCAGCACGAGTCTCAGCGGCCTTGGCGGCAAATGCCTCGGCGGCAGCCGCATCGGCATCGGCCGTCGCATGGTTCGCGGCCCAGCGCAGGTTCTCGACCGTACCGGCGATACGCGTGAGCGAGTTCTCGGCACCCTCCAGGCGCTCCCAAGAAAAGTCGAGCGGCGAGCGATAGCTCGTCTGCAGCATCAACAGGCGCAGGGCCGCGGCAGAGTGTTGCTCGAGCACCTCGGCCAGCGTAAAGAAGTTTCCGAGCGACTTGGACATCTTCTCGCCGTCAACCAGCAGCATGCCCGTGTGCATCCAGGTGTTGGAGAAGCCCTGGTGCCAGGCGCAGGTGGCCTGGGCGCACTCGTTCTCGTGATGCGGGAAGGCAAGGTCGGAGCCGCCGCCGTGGATGTCGATCGGGGTGCCCAGGTAGCGATGCACCATGGCAGCGCACTCGGTGTGCCAACCGGGACGGCCCTCGCCCCAGGGACTCGGCCAGCTGGGCTCGCCGGGCTTGGCGGCCTTCCACAGGGCAAAGTCGAGCGGGTCGTTCTTGTCCTCGTTCTCCTCGATACGCGCACCAACCATAAGGTCATCGATGTTGCGGCCCGAGACCTGGCCATAGTTGGGATCGCTGCGCACAGCAAAGTACACGTCGCCGTTATCGGCGGCGTAAGCATGGCCCTGCTCGATGAGCGTCTTGATCATGGCGATCATGGGGCCGATTTCCTTGGTGGCGCGGGGGCGCACATCGGGATCGAGCACGTTGGCGGCGCGCATGACGCCGATGAACTTGTCGGAGAACTCCGTCGCGACCTCGGCGGCCGTACGGCCCTGCTCGTTGGCGCGCTTGATGATCTTGTCGTCGACATCGGTGAGGTTCTGTGCGAACGTGACCTCGTAGCCGCTCGCGATGAGCCAGCGACGAATCACGTCAAAGCTGATGAACGTGCGGGCATTGCCGATGTGGATGTTGTCGTAGACCGTGGGGCCGCACACGTACATGCGGACCTTGCCGGACTCGATGGGCTGGAACTCTTCCTTTTTATGGGTAGCGCTGTTGTAGATACGCATTCGTTACTCCTTAACGGTTTTCTGTAGCAGGCAGACGGCCCAGGCGCCGATTCCCTCGCCCTGGCCTTCCCAACCGAGCTTTTCGGTCGTAGTGGCGGCGACGCCCACGTTTTCGACGTCAACGCCCAGAGCATGGGCAAGGTTGGCGCGCATGGCATCGCGATGCGGGGTGATCTTAGGCTGCTGGCAGGCAATGGTGCAATCGGCATCGACAAACTCAAAGCCCAGCTCACGCGCATAGTCCATCACGCGGGCAAGCAGCACCATCGAATCAGCACCCTCATAGGCGGGGTCGGTATCGGGGAACAGCTTGCCGATGTCTCCCCCACGGCAGGCGCCCAGAATGGCGTCGGCCAAGGCGTGCGCGAGCACATCGGCATCCGAGTGGCCCAGCAGGCCGCGCTCGTAGGGAATGTCGACACCGCCGATGATACATCGACGCCCCTCCACCAGACGGTGAACGTCGTAGCCATGGCCAATGCGCAGGTTACTGAACATGGGGAAGGTCCTCT
This sequence comes from Collinsella sp., assembly GCA_031295385.1. GTDB lineage: Bacteria > Actinomycetota > Coriobacteriia > Coriobacteriales > Coriobacteriaceae > Collinsella. The sequence goes on along the minus strand of JAUMOL010000007.1, from coordinate 47,728 downwards.
CCCTCGGCCATGCGGCCAAGCAGAATCGCGGTTACGGGACGCAGGTCCTCGGGCACCGTCACCTTAAGGTTATCGCGTGGGCTCTGGACGCAGCGGACGCGCCCACCCATGCGCTCGACCAGCGACGAATCATCGGTACCGATAAAGCCCTCGGCAATGGCTGCAGCGTGGGCGCGCTTCATAGCATCGACGCTAAAGATCTGCGGCGTCTGCGCTGCCCAGTAGAGCTCACGCGGCGGCGTCTCGACGATATTATCGCCGTCAACGATCTTGAGCGTGTCGATCGCGGGCTGACCGCACACGACACCGTCGAGGGCACGGTCGCTCACGAGCACGTCGATAGCGTGGTCGATGGCCTCGGTCGTAATGAGCGGACGAGCGCCGTCGTGGATGGCGACATATTCGAAACCCGCCGGAACCGCATGCACGCCGGCACGGGTGGAATCCTGACGGGTATCGCCGGCATCGGCAAAGCTGATGGGCGCGTCATAGTCAAACGGGTCGATGGCCAGGCGGCGCATCTCGGCACGGCGCTCGGCAGGACACACCACCACAATGTGGCCGACCTTGTCGCTACGATCGAACGCGCGGATGGACCAGCTCATGAGCGGACGGCCCGCTACATTGACGAGCTGCTTGCCACCGGGGTTACCAAAGCGCTGGCCGCTGCCACCGGCAACGACCACGGCGCATACGGGCGCCATTATGCGTTCCCCTGTTTGGTGCCCTTCATGCGGTACAGGGAGTCCGCAAGAATGGCAGGGTTGTTAACGCCAAAGTCGCCCAGGCGCTCCGGATCCTCGCTGATGTCGTCCATGAGCTCCTGCAGCGAGCCGTACTCGTCGACGATCTTCTCGGCCACGCCGTCGCGCACGACGGACACGCGAGAAAGCGTGCGCAGGCCCAGCGGCGTCATGACGGAGTCCTCGTCCAGGTCGTCATAGCCCAGAACTGCCGCCACGTGCTGCGGGTCAGACAGGTCCTTAGGCGTCATGCGGCTCAGCTCGGCGCGGATCTTCTCGGCGTTGGCCTCAGAGGAATCGCTTGCGTAGTCGCGGATCATCAAGTCGTATTCGGTATCCATGCTGGAGCCCGCGAGCTGCTCGAGCTGCATCTGCACGAGCTTGCCCTGGTTGCCCAGCTTGACAATGCAATCCTTAAGCTCGGTCTTTGCCTGCTGCATGATCTCGAAGCTCGAGAAAATACCGGTAATGTCGGCGAGCGTGACGTAGTCGTCGAGTTCGAGGGCTGTCAGGCGCAGCAGGGAGCGGTCGAGCGACTGACGGGTAGTCTGGAGCGTGGCGACGAGCTGGTTGACCGAGCTCATGATGGTGGTGACGGGCTGGATCTCGTAGCTCTTGCCGTGGACGTACACGTTAACGACGGCGCGACGAGCCGAAACCGAGATCACGATGGCGTCGGTGAGCACCGACATGCGAGCGGCAGTACGGTGACGCATGCCCGTCTCACTCGTGGCGAGCGAGGGATCGGGATTGAGGTGGAAGTTGGCGCGCAGGATCTGGGTGAGGTCGCCATCGATAACGATGGCGCCGTCCATCTTGGAAAGCTCGAACAGGCGGTTCGAGGTAAACGAAATGTTGAGCGGGAAGCCGTCGTTACCGGCGGCGAGCACGTTTTCGGTGTCGCCGACACAGATAAGGGCGCCCAGGTGACCAGCAATGATCATGTCGAGGGCGGTGCGGATCGGCTGGCCAGGTGCCGTCAGGCGAATGGCCTGTTCCATACGCTTTTGCAGCTCGTTCTTATCCAAGGCATCGCTCCCATCGTATACGCTCCATAAACGTCAATAAGTTTCTCACGGTTTGCCCCTGTGACGCCCGCAAAATCCGATGCTTACAGAATGAGCGAACACAGCTGAGAGCCCCAATCCAAATGAGCTGCTTATGTGGTAGCATCGGGATTCGCATAAATGAGGGAGTAGTCGCGTGATCGGGTTCGCCTCCGGTGGCGCGGCAAGTCAACACACTGGCCGATGCGGCCTGGCTTGCCTTAATGAACGAGACTCGTGGCTGTGCGCGCAACGCGTACGCCACGGGTCTTTTTTTGGTACTCCCCCAAGAGGTACACGCGGGCCCGCCCGCAGAGAGGGAGCCAGACTATGGGACTCGCAGAGCTCGTATTGCTCGCCGTTGGCCTTTCGATGGACGCCTTTGCCGTTTCCATCTGCAAGGGCCTTGGCATGAAGAAGATCAACCTTAAAGTTGCCGTGGTGCTCGGCTTGTTCTTTGGCGGCTTTCAGGCCGGCATGCCCGTAATCGGATGGGCGCTCGGCAGTCAATTCATGGGCATCATCGGACCCATCGACCATTGGATCGCCTTTATCCTGCTCGCCTTTATCGGCGGCAAAATGTTGTGGGAGGCCTTTACCGAAGACGAGGATGAAGGCGACGGCAAGGATGCCGAAAAGATTGACCTGGGCGAGTACCTGATCCTCGCCATCGCCACCTCGATTGACGCCCTGGCCGTGGGCATCTCGTTCGCCGCGCTTTCCGTCGACATCGTTCCCGCCGTGTCGCTCATTGGCATCACGACCTTTGTCTTCTCCGTTGCCGGCGTAGCGATCGGCCACACCTTTGGCGCGCGCTACGAAAAGCCCGCCACCATCGTGGGTGGCGTCGTGCTCGTCCTCATCGGCCTCAAGATTTTGCTGGAGCATCTGGGGATTTTGGCGCTGTAAAACACCCTTCAAAACTAAACGTCCGGATGAGGCCTCATGCAGAGTTTTGCATGAGGCCTTTTCATGCAGACTTTTACATGTCATACTATGATGCAAAAGTGTGCACGTTAGGAGATCGCCGTGGATACCCTTCCCATCACCACACCGCGCCAAGCTGGCATCTACGTGCGCCAGGCACGCGAGGCTCAGGGTCTCACCCGTGCCGCCCTCGCTAATAAGGCCGGTGTTTCGGAGCGCCTGCTCGCATCGCTCGAGCTGGGAGATGCCACGGGCATTCGGCTCGACAAGCTGTTGACCGTCTTTAACGCACTCGGCATAGGTCTCTTTGCGCAAAGCGATAACGACTCCATCGCATCGCCCTCCGAACATCCGATGACGATAGCGGACCTCCCTATCGCGAACTCGAATGCCCTGCCAAAGCCAAGCGTAGGCAGACGACCCGCTCGACAAGGAACGCCAGCTTTCTATGGTGCCTTGCTGGCCCAAATCGCAGCCGAGCAAGGCCTTTCCGGCACTTCAGACCTCTCCTTTGGCTGTAAGGTTGTGAAATAAATGGCAGAAATGGAGCTTGCGACCCTCATTTGTGGCGAAATCGCCGGCACTCTCCGGCAAGACGAGCATGGACTCTGCAGCTTTGTATACGCCCCAACCTATCGCGGAGCACCGCTATCGTTAACAATGCCGCTTTCCAATCGCACATATGGCCATAACATCGTCCGTCCGTTCCTATTTGGCCTTTTGCCCGACAGCCAAGAGCAGCGTCGCGCTATTGCCGCCGAGCATGACGTTGCATCCAACAACCCCGTCGCCCTCTTGTGCCATATCGGTCTTGACTGCGCGGGGGCCGTTCAGTTTTGTCGAGCCGATCAATTAGATGCCGCCCACGGCAGGGTCTCAGCATACCGCCCGCTTACCAATTCTCAAATCGCTCACAAGCTCAAAGCAATTCGCGATGACGAAAGAGAGACATGGATGGGCTCCAACGAAAGCTGGTCCCTGGGCGGCAACCAAGGCAAATTTGCACTAGCTTGGCATGATGGACAATGGTGCGAATGTCTAGGGTCATCCCCCACTACCCATATCTTCAAAAATGGTGTCGTTGGGTTCAAACATCAGGCCTTAAACGAATTCGTCTGCATGAAAACAGCTCGGCGTGTTGGCATTCCAACTGCCAACGTCTCCTATTGCACATTTGAAGACGAAGCCGCGCTCGTCGTTGAACGGTACGACAGAATGGTCAATAGCAGCGGAAATATCGAAAGGCTGCATCAGGAGGACTTTTGCCAGGCGCTCGGTGTATTGCCAACCCAGAAATACACCGCCGACGGAGGACCAACTACACGAGACATCCAAGAACGACTGATTAACACAGTCCCCCACCACATGAATCTTGTGCTTTTTACCTATATGTTGTTCTATAACGCCATTATCGGAGCGCCTGACGCACACGCTAAAAACTACTCGCTCATCCTAGGCAAAGGCACAAACGCGGCGCTCGCACCCATGTACGATGTCGCATCGGGGCTGGCATACGAGCGCATGCGCCGCCGGGCGCGCCTTGCCATGAGCGTTGGCGGCGAAAATCGTGTGGGGCGCATCGGTCCAGGTGCTATCCGCCGATACCACGGTATGGGAGACCCCGCGCTGGAGGCGACGCTCACCGATGCCGGGCTATCCGAGAAGTTTTGCTTTGCGACCATGATGGACCTCGCCTACGAGGTGCCCATTTGCATGGAAGAGGTCATGGACGAATACGCCGACCTGCCCGGCATGGCGGACCTGCGCGAGCATATGCTCGGCCCCGTCCGCGAAAACTGCCAGCGCACCCTCGACCTCATCAGGGCAGAAATGGACTAGGTGGCCGTAATTTCGCAATTATCAAACAAAAGAGAGGGGGCACCCGTCGCAAAAGACCGGGTGCCCCCTCTCATAATGTCATTTGCAATCCGCTAGCACGTGGCTCGGACTGCTGCAAGCGCAACCTTTACGCAGCGAGGCGCTTGAGGACGTCGATGAGCAGCTCGTAGAAGCGCTCGGCAGAAGCGAGCTCCATGCTCTCGTCCGGGGTATGGACATCGGAGAGCGTCGGGCCCACGGCGATGGCGTCCAGGCCGTGCAGAGCCTCGGCAAACAGGCCGCACTCAAGGCCGGCGTGAATGGACTCGATGCGCAGCTCGGAGCCAAAGAGCTCTCGATAGCTCTCGACAAAGACTTCGCGGACCGGCGAATGCTCGGCATAGCTCCAGCCGGGATACTCAAACTCAAACTTGGCGTCGAAGCCCAGGACATCGGCCAGCGTCTGCAGACGGTCCTTGAACTCGTTCTGCAGCGAGGTGATCGAAGAGCGCGGGGACAGCATGATCTTGACCTCGTCGTCAGAAGTGGCAACCACACCGATGTTGGAGGAAACCTCGACGGAGCCGTCGGTAGCGACGTTGCGGCGGATCACACCGTTGGGGGCAAGACGCAGGGCGTGGATGAGGGCAAGCGCGGACTTCTGGTCCATGGCCTCGACCTCGGCGTTGTCGGCAATCTCGACGGTGCAAGTAAAGCCGGGGTCGAAGACCTCGAGCTCGGCAGTGACGTCGGCGATGATGCCACGGGCGATCTCGGCCGCGGCCTCGGCGGCAGCGTGATCGGCATAGACCAGAACGGCCTTGCACTCACGGTTGATGGCGTTGTCCTTGGTGCCGCCGTTGAAGCTGACGATGGCGGGCTCACCGGCGACCATCAGGCGGTCGATGATGCGGGCCATGATGAGGTTTCCGTTGCCGCGCTCCAGGTTGATATCACTGCCGGAGTGGCCGCCCAACAGACCGGAAATGTCGAGCGTGAGGGTGCTACCGGTCTTGTGCTCGCGCACGATGGGGCAGGTGTAGGTAACGACGACGCCGCCGGCGCAGCTGACGGTGGCAACGCCCTCCTCCTCGGAGTCGAGGTTGATCATGGTGCGGGCGCTGATCTGGGACTTGTCGAGCGTCTCGGCGCCAACCAGGCCGGTCTCCTCGTCGGTGGTGAACACGCACTCGAGGGCGGGGTGAACAATCGAATCGTCATCGAGAACAGTGAGCATCAGAGCGACGGCGATACCGTTGTCGGCACCCAGAGTGGTGCCGTTAGCGGTGAGGACGCCGTCCTTGACGACCAAGTCGATACCGTCGGTCGTAAAGTCGTGCTCGACGGAACCCAGTTTGTCGCACACCATGTCGATGTGACCCTGCAACATCACGGTCGGGGCATTCTCGGCGCCGGCAGATGCGGGCTTGCGAATGATGACGTTGTAGACCTCGTCCTGGTACACATCGAGACCGCGCTCCTTGGCAAACGCGACCAGGAAATCGCTGATGCCTTTCTCGTTGCCGGACCCACGGGGGATCGCGCTGACCTCCTCAAAGAAATGGAACAGCTGGGCGGGCTCGTAGCCGGTAATCTTGTAGTCCATGGTGCCTCCTTGGCGCAACTGGTTAGACAGTAAGACATGCGACTTGTATATTCCCAGACTTTGCGTGCATAAACCAGTCGAAAACGCCGAGCGCCCTCGCATCATCGGCTAACGGTGGACCGCATAGCGTAACGGTCACAGTTACCGCAGCTCTACAAATCGAGGCGCCCTTGCCGGAACGCCTCGATTGCACAGATCAAATTGTCGCCACGCCCTACAGCGCGCCGGAACCGGCTTGCATCATGCCGCCGGGGCCCGAGGTCACGCCGCCGCTCACGGGCGCGGCGTTGCCGGTGTGCGGTGCCGCCGGGGCGGTATCGCCACCGAGCGTGCCCGCCGGACGCGGTGCCGGGATCTCGCCCGTGCCGTGGCTAAAGACAAACTTGCCATCGGCCACGTCGCACAAGACGGTATCGCCCTCGCCCCACTCGCCGGCCAGAAGCTCCTCGGACAGCGGGTCCTCGATGAGCTTTTGAATAGCACGGCGCAGCGGACGCGCACCGTTGGTGAGGTCGGTGCCCTCGGCCACGATCTTGTCATAGGCCGCATCGGTGAGCTTGATGTTCATGCAGTTGGCAATCAAACGCTGACGCAGGTCGTCCACCAGCAGGTGCGCGATCTTGGTGAGATTCTCACCCGAGAGCTTCTGGAACACCACAATGTCGTCGATACGGTTGAGCAGCTCGGGGCGGAACAGGCGCTTGAGCTCGCCCATCGCGCGGCCGCGGATCTCACTCGACGTGAGGCCCTGCTCGCCGGTGGTGCCAAAGCCCACGCTCGCATCCTGCGCAATCTCGCGAGCGCCCACGTTGGACGTCATGATGATCACGGTGTTGCGGAAGTCGACCGTCTTGCCTTGGCTATCGGTCAGGCGGCCCTCCTCCAGCACCTGCAGCAAGATGTTGAAGATATCGGGGTGCGCCTTCTCGATCTCGTCGAACAGCACGACCGAGTACGGGTGACGACGAACGGCCTTGGTGAGCTGGCCGCCCTCGTCGTGACCGACGTAACCCGGAGGGCTACCGATAAGCTTGGAGACCTCGAACTCGCTACCGAACTCGGACATGTCGAAGCTGATGAGCGCATCCTTGCTGCCAAAGAGGTACTCGGCGAGCGTCTTGGCGAGCTCGGTCTTGCCCGTGCCGGTGGGACCCAGGAAGATAAAGCTGCCGCCGGGGCGACGCGGGTCCTTGAGCGGCGAGCGGCTGCGGCGCACGGCCTTGGCAACTGCCTCGACAGCCTCATCCTGACCGATGATGCGCGTCTTGAGCACGCTTTCGGCCTGCAGCAGGCGACGGCTCTCGCTCTCGGTAAGCGAAGACACCGGCACGCCCGAAGTCACGGACACGATGTCGGCGATCTGGGAGACATCGATGGTGAGCGGGCTGGCGTCGAGCTCGGCGGTCCAGGCGGCCTTGGCCTCGGCGAGCTCAATCTCGGCGGCCTTCTGCTGCTCGGTGATCTCGGCGGCCTTGTTCATGTCGTCGCTCTCGGTGGCCTCCTGCGCGGCGGCCTTAAGCTCCTCCACGCGATGCTCGGCCTCACGCACCGGCTCGGGCGCGCGATTCGCGGCGATGCGAGCGCGGGCACCGGCCTCGTCGATAAGGTCGATGGCCTTATCGGGCAGGAAGCGATCCTGGATGTAGCGGTTGGAAAGGTTCGCGGCGGCCTCGATAGCACCCTGCGTATAGCGCACATGGTGGTGCTCCTCGTAGCGCGGCTTGAGCGCGGTCAGGATCTTGACCGTGTCCTCGACGCTCGGCTCCTCGACATCGATGGTCTGGAAGCGACGCTCGAAGGCCGGGTCCTTGGTGAGGTACTTGCGGAACTCCTCGGCCGTGGTGGCGCCAATAATCTGAAAGGCACCGCGCGCAAGTACGGGCTTGAGCATGGAGCTCGCGTCGATGGAGCCCTCGGCAGAACCGGCACCGATGATGGTATGCATCTCGTCAATAAACAGGATAACGTCGTCAGCTTCGGTGGCCTCCTGGATCACGTTCTTGAGGCGCTCCTCGAACTCACCGCGATACTTGGCGCCCGCAACGAGACCCGGCAGGTCGAGCGTCCAGATATTCTGGTTCATGAGGTTCTCGGGCACGTTGCCAGCTGCAATCTGCTGAGCCAGACCCTCGACGATGGCCGTCTTGCCCACGCCGGGGTCGCCCAAGATAAGCGGATTGTTCTTGGTGCGACGCGAAAGGATCTCCATCATACGCTGGACTTCCTTTTCGCGACCAATTACAGGGTCGAGCTCGCCGTCGCGCGCCTTCTGCGTAAGGTTGGTGGCGAACTGCTTGAGCGTGTCGGTGCCGCTCCCCTTTTGCTGCGACGCGTCCGAGCCGCTAAAGAACGGCAGGCCCGCACCGGGACGCCCGGCACCGGCGCCGGCGAGCGGACGCTTCTTATCCTGGTCCTTGGCAGTGAGTTTCTCGATAGCCTTTTTGATGGAGGCGGACGACACACCCAGACGCATGAGGATGTCCATGGCCATGCCGTTGCCCTCTTCGACGATGCCGATCAGCAAGTGCTCGGTCGACACGTAGGTCTGGTTGTTCTCACGCGCCACGCGGAATGAACGCTCCATCACGCTAATGACGAGCGGCGTAAAGGCGAGCTTAGCGGCCTCGGTCTCCTCACTGGGCTCGGGAACGGTGGTCTGGACCTCTTTGAGGGTGTCCATGATGTCGTCGTAGGAGATATCGAGCGAGCGCAGCGCCTCGGCGGCAATGCCCTCGTCCTCCTTGGCAAGCGCGAGCAGCAGATGCTCGGTACCCACCTTATTTGAATGAAGATCGAGCGCCTCCTGCTTGGCCATGGACATGACCTTGCGCGCTCGATCGGTAAATCTATCTAACATGCTCGTTTCCTTACATGAGTTCATCGAAATCAAAACGCCCGCCCGTCGGCGGCGCTTTTGTCTCTTTACCCACAGGTTGTCTATGTTAACAGCTGGAGGAATATCTATAAACCCGGCTCACATGAATGCAGGTTATGACCGCATCGCGGGACTCACCGCGCGATGCGCGACAGGCGCCCCGCAAGAGAAACCCTAGGTGTCTTTCACCACGTCGGGACTCGTCGCACGCGATGCGCGATAGGCATCGGCCTCCTTGGAGACGCGTTCGAGCAGCTCGGATGTATCGACGCCCTCGACTTGCGCGACCGTTTCCACCGTCTGCATGGCGACCGCCCTCAGGTACGCGCACGCGCTGTCCCCCAGCTGCTCGAGGTCTATCTCCTCGCCGCCCTCCCGGGCAAAGCCGACCGCCATCACAAAGCCCATGATGCCCGAGACCAGAAAGCCCACCGCAAAGCTCGAATCTGCCTTGAGCTCTTCTCCGTCGGGGTGGACGATCTCTCTCACGCGGTCGATGATGATCGTATGGATGCCCTGCACGACCTGCTCGGCGGCACCCGCCCTCATGGTGATGACGATGCGCCGCAGCAGGCAGCGGACGTCGCGCCGGTCGAACGCCGAAAGGTCGCCCTCGCTCGAAAAATGCCAGAGGGCATCGGTGATGAGCTCGTTATCCTGCAGCAGCTGGGCTATGGCGATGGCGACGAGTTCATCGAAATCGTGAAAATAGTAGTAAAACGTTCCGCGATTGCACTGGGCGGCGCGGGTCACCTCGCCAACCGACAGCTCGAAGATGCTGTTGTTCTCGATGAGCTCCCAAAACGCCTCGATGATACGGGTGCGTGCATCGGGCGCATCGGCGTCCTTACGCGGTCTCGCCATGCGCCTCACCGCACCCCTGCGCCTTGGCGTTCATGATGAGCATCTGAAGACGGTTCTCCACGTTGGCGAAGCTCACGTCGGGATCGTAGTCGAGCGGCAGGAACTGCGCCGTGGGATACTGCTCCTTGAGCGCATGGATGAGCCCGCGCCCCACGACATGGTTGGGCAGACACCCGAACGGCTGCAGGATCACGAAGTTGCGGCAGCCGCGCTTGGCGTGCTCGAGGATCTCCGCCGGAATCAGCACGCCCTCGCCCGCATCGAACGTATGGTGCAGGATCTTATCGCTCGCGCGCACGAGCTCGGGCATGCGCGTCGGCGGCTCGTAGAGCGGGCTCGCCGCGCCCAGGCGGTCGCAACGGTCGTGCGCGAGCTCGAACAGGTTGTCCGCCGTGGCGTACCAGGCCTTTTCGGGCAGCGACAGGTCGACGTGGAACTCGCGCGACTGCGCATGCTTGTAGAAATAGGTCTTGCGGATCACGTCGGTCATGCGCGCCTCGATGACCTCGAGCCCGTTGTCCTCGAGGTAGCGCTCGATCTCGTGGTTGGCGCCGAGATGGAAATTGAGCAGGTACTCGCCCACGATGAGAACGGTCGGATGCGGGTTCGAGCGGTCGTACGGAACGGCGTCCATGATCGCAAGCGCGCGTTTGAAGCCCGTCGCCTGCCCTCTCAGCCCGGAGCGCTCCATGCCCTCGATAACCTCATCGAGCGCGCGGTCGAACGCAGCGTCCGCCGCGCCCTTCTCGAGCTCGTAGGGACGGATGCGCCTAAGCATGGCCTCGAGGGCATCGATTATGGGAAGACCGTAGGCGATCTGGATGCTCGGGCCAAGGCCGAGCTTGAAGCCCGGATGCGCATTGTGGGCATCGACGTCGTCGTTGGTGAGCACCGGGACATAGTCGTATCCCGCGTCGTCGAGCGCGCGGCGCAGCAGGGGCATGTAGTGCGTCAGGCGGCAGTCGCCGATATACTTGCCAGTCACCACGGCGACGTCGTGCGGGTCGTACTTACCGCTCTCGAGTGCCGCGAGCGCCTCGCCGATCACGATTTGCGCGGGGAAGCAGATGTCGTTGTGCACATAGCGTTTGCCCAGGCGGATGGCATCCTCGCGCCCGATATCAAGGGCCTCGGCGCGCACGCCCTGATTGCGCATCGCCGCGGTCATGAGCCTGCAGAACGCATGGGAGGTGTTGGGGACCAGCGCGATCTTGTCGTGCCGGTCGCGCTTGGTGTACTTGACCTTATACGGGTCGTCGAGCGGATGGACCGCGTGCACCCGGGCGCCCTCGGCACGCTCCTCCGCGCGACGACGGTTGACCGACTCGATAAACGAACGCACGCGAATGCCCATGGGACCGGCGACGTCGCTCTCATCGAGCTTGATCATCATCGGAACCTTGGAGCCCATCTCGCCCATCATGCGCGCGATCTCGTCGGTGAGATACGCATCGTGGCCGCAGCCGAAGCTGCCCATCTGCACGAGCTCGAGCTCGGGCGTCGATGCGACGATGACCGCGCACGACAGCATGCGCGCATGGTAGTTGTTCACGATGTCGATGCGGCTGTTGGAAAGGTCGACGTTGCAGACCCCCGGCACCGCATCGGGCGTCAGCACGGGGATGCCGCGCTCAGAGAAGAGCTTGGGCAGCCCGTGGTTGACCAGCGGGTCGTTGTGGTACGGGCGCGAAGCGATCACAACCGCGTAGCCGCCGTCCTCGCGCACGTTCTCGAGCACCTGCCTGCCGCGCAGCTGCAGCTGGTTCTCAAACGTCTGCTGCGCGCGGTCCGCCTGCTCGGTCGCCTTGGCAACCAGGTCGGCATCGATATCGAAGGTCTCCTTGCACCACGCCTTGAGCTGGCGGTTTCGGTCACCCTCGTCGTACCAGTGGAACAGCGGCGTATCGAACGGAACGCCGAAACGCTCCTCCGGGTTATCGGAATTGCGCATCACGTAGGGGTATCCCTTTACGACGGCGCACATCCACTCGCTGGTAGAGGCGGTGTTTTCGGTGGGCACCGTCGTGATGATGGGCATGAAGATGCGGTCGACGCCGGCGTCGACGAGATTGCGGATGTGCCCGTGGACGAGCTTGGCCGGGAAGCACACGGTGTCGGATGTGACGTGCGCCAGACCGCGCTCGTACATCGCCTTGGTGCTGCGTCCCGAGACGCGCACCTTAAAGCCGAGCGTGCTGAAGAACGTCGACCAGAACGGCATGGTGTCCCAGAACTCGAGCACACGGGGAATGCCGATCGTGACATCGCGCCCCCCGCAGACGGGAACCGTGGGGTACGACTCGAACAGCAGCTTCTCGCGGTCGACAAAGAGATTGGGGGCAGCCGCGGTCCGGTCGCGCCCCGTGCCGGGTGCCTGTGCCTCGCAAGCACCCTGCGGACGCAGCTCCTCCGCCGCGGGAACCTCGCGCACGAGCTCATCCCATGAGATGGCGCCGCCGCGCGGGCAGCGATTGCCCGTGACGTAAAGCGAGCCGTCGCCAAACGCCACGACCGCGCGCTGGCAGCGGTTGTTGCACCGACGGCAGGTAACGCCGCCGAACTCGCGATGCTCGAAGCGCTCCACGGCATCGAGCCCGATAAACGACGTGCCGGCGTCGCCCTTGCGGCATTCCTCGCGCGCGAGCAGGGCGATACCGATAGCGCCCATCAGCCCCGGGTGGGGCGCACGCGTGACGGGTTTGCCCAGATACTGCTCGAATGCGCGCAGCACCGCGTCGTTTCGGAACGTGCCGCCCTGGACGACGACTTTGTCGCCCAGACGGTTGAGATTTGAAACGCGAATGACCTTGGTGAACACGTTCTCGATAATCGAACGGCAGAGACCGGCCATGATGTCGCCCGGACCCTTACCGCGCCGCTGCTCGGAAACGACGCTGCTGTTCATGAACACCGTGCAGCGGCTGCCGAGAACGGCGGGGGCTTTGGACGAAAATGCCTCGGTCGCGATATCCTCAACGGCTATTCCGAGGTTTTTGGCAAAGCCCTCGAGGAACGAGCCGCAGCCCGCAGAGCACGCCTCGTTGACGACGATATCGGTCAGCACGCCGTGGTTGAGCCAGATGGCCTTCATATCCTGTCCGCCGATGTCGAGCACGAAGGTCGCATCGGGAACGCATGCGCACGCGGCGCGGGCGTGCGCGACCGTCTCGACCGTATGGTAGTCGGCGTGGAACGCGCGCGCGAAAAGCTCCTCGCCGTATCCCGTGGTGCCCACGGCATCGATCGCAAGCGTGACTCCCGCTGTCTCCCAGCGGTTCTTCAAGCTGACAAGACCCTGTTGGGCGACGTCGAGCGGCCTGCCGTTATTAGACGCGTAGAACGAATCGACAAGCTCACCCGCCTTATCGACCAGGGCGAACTTGGTCGTCGTGCTCCCCGAATCGATACCGAGCGCCACACGCACCGTCTCTCCGGGCGCATACGCATCCGGACCCTTTGCCGGCGCCTCCTTGCCATGCCGTGCCGTAAAATCCGCCTGCTCGGCAGGTGTGGCAAAAAAGGGCTGGGCAAGACGTCCCTCCCCGCTTGCGGGCGCGACCGTCTCGAGCTTATCCAGCCGGACAAAAGCGTCGGGAAGGTCGATCGGTTGGGACGATGCGAACATGTCGGTCAGCGACAGGGCGGCACCGCGCGCGACCATGATCTGCGGATCGCGCGGGACGATAACCTGATCGTCCGATAGATTCAGTTGCTCCCGGAACACGCGGACCAGCGTGGGGTTGTAGGCGAGCGTACCGCCCTCGAAGATTACCGGCGGCTCGATGTCGATACCCTGGGCCAGACCGCCGATCGTTTGGCGGGCGACCGCGTGAAGCGCCGAAAGCGCCAGGTCGGTGGTAGGAATGCCCTCGTTGAGCAGCGGCTGGATATCGGTCTTTGCGTACACGCCGCAGCGGCCCGAGACCTCGTGGACGGTCGTTCCCCGGCTTGCGAGCTGCTCGAACTCGCCCGATTCGGTGCCGACCCCCATGAGCTTTGCCATCTCGTCGATAAATGCACCGGTACCGCCTGCGCACGAGCCGTTCATGCGCATGTCGGCAACCTCGATGTCTCCCTTATCGTTGGTGCGGAAGAAGATCATCTTGGCGTCTTGGCCGCCCAGCTCGATGGCGCAGCGCGTCTGCGGATAGAACCTGCTGATCGCGAGCGCGTTGGCGACCACCTCCTGAACGTACGAGGCGCCCAGCGCGGTCGCGATATCGCGCGCACCCGAGCCGGTCACCGCAACGCGCAACGACTCATGGGGAAAGCGCTCGGCAAGCTCGCCGAGCATGGCGCGCACGCTCGCTGCCTGACACGCCCCGTGGCGGCGATATCCCCACCACGCCTCGGTCATATCCTCGTGCATCGCGTAAACTTTGGTCGTCGTCGACCCTACGTCCAGTCCTACTAGCAACGCTATAATGCTCCGTCTCTCGCATTTTTCCTGCTAGAGATATACCACTCTACGTAATACAACAGACTGTTGTATTTAAACTCCGTATAAAAAGCGGCTGCCGAAACGCTTCAGCAGCCGCCGAATGCACCAACAGATTGTCTGCGCGCTAGCACGTCGGGCAACGGAGCAGCACGGGCCCTCCGGTCATGCGCACCGCTCGCGCCCGCGATGTCGCCGAGCGAGCTATCCACGCTTAGGGCTCCAACCAAGCAAGTCGCCCGCGCTCAGCAGGTCCCTAAGCGAGCTACTCGCACTCAGAAGCCATAGCCTGCTCCAAGAGCTCGGCATGCTCCTCCTCGAAAACCGTCCCCACAGGGAAGGCGCGACGGAAGACGAAGCGGGAAATCGGACCGGCTACCAAAAGGTTCCACGGCAGCGCCATCACAAAATTATGCGGGATGTTGATCATCCAGATCGCGGGCACGGAATACAGGTTCGCAAGGATGCCGCCGGGCATGTGCGTCAGACCCTCGCAGGCACCGTACAGCGACATGATGATGACCATGGGAACGACCATGCAGGAGCCCACGGCGAGCGTCATGGCGAGCGGCGAGCTCTTGCCCGGAGTGACCAAGTACTTAAAGGCGAAACCCTTGGCGAGCGGGCTGGCGACGAACCGGTCGCAGCACACGGCAAAGATATAGGCAACGGGGAAGCCGAGCCACGCAGCGGCAACGACCTCGCCGTTGATGGCCCCATGCTGCAGGGCAACGTTGTAGATGCTCATCCAGAGCACCATGCAAAAGCACATGATAAAGGTGAACAGCAGGCTCTCTCGTTTGTTGATAGGCATAAAGGACAAAATCCTTTCTGTGTTACGCCGCGGCACCACGCAACAAAAACGGGCGGGCAAGATGGAGCTGTTGGGACTTCATCTCGCCCGCCCGTGTTACGCGCGTCTGCGACTACTTATGTGGTGGAACTACCCTAACACGAACGGCGCGCGCTTCGTAAGCGTTGAGTTTGTGGAGATGCAGGGCACCAAAACCCCCGACCCCATAAGTTGCGGTGGAATACGGACTGTTTTGACCCTTTAAGCAACAATTCAGTCCCTATTTCACCGCAACTCATTTGGTGCAAAGTAACCTGTCCCCCTTGCACCAATTAGCTGGTATGGCGCCAGCGAGGGTCGGTGAGGGTTCTCGCCACGCCCAAGCCAACGGGCAGAAACGCCACGATGAGCACTGCGCGCACAAACCAGCCGAGCATGTTGACCGTGTCGAAGGTGCACATGTAATACATAGAGCGATAGAGATACAGACCGGGCACCATAATGACAATCGAAGGCACCGTGAGGGCGATGCGCGGGTAGGTGAGCTTGACTTCGGCCAAGCTTGCCAGCAGACCCGATACCAGCGCGCCGATAAACGCTGCTGCCTCGGGAGGCATTCCCGTGCTGAGGCCCAGGAAGGGAATCATCGTCGGCGCATCGACAAGGGTCAGACGCAGGGTATTGGACACGGCGCCGATCAACCCAGCTGCCGCGGCCATCTTTACCGGGCTGTTGAACATCACCGAGAAGCCGAATACGCCAACGAAGCTCATCACCACGCGCAGGAGCGTAAGGGCAAGCGGCGAAAGGCCCAGTGGGGCAAAGTCGTCCGGCGCCAGGCCAACACACTCGGCAACCATCCAACCTACGAGCGTCGCCATCACAATAATCGATACGGCATATGAAAGGCGCTCGATACCGCTTCGCATGTCGAGCTTGGCGATGTCGAGGCCCGCCGTAATGAGCGGAAAGCCGGGAATCACAAAGAGCATGGCGCCGATATAGCCTTCTTGGTGCGACATTGCCCCCGGTATGACCTGGCCAAGGCCGAGCAATGCCAGCAGATACGAAACGCAAGCGAGCGCAACGCCGGTCGTCAGCGCGCTGAACTGACCAAGGCCTTGCTTGAGAATATGGGAGCGGGCAAAGTTGCCGACACCCGCGCCCACAAACGCGCAGGCCATCTCGATAGGGCCGCCGCCGAGCAAAAAGACGAAGGCGCCGCAAGCACAAGCTGCCGCAAGGCCCTGTTGCCAGGGAGAGTAATCGGGTTTTGAACTCTCAACGGTCTTGAGCATCTCGTGGTATTCGTGCACGGTAAACCGGCGCCCATACGTCTCGATTTCCTTTAAGAAGCTCTCCATCATCCAAATGCGATGGGTATTGACTCCCGTTGTGGGCAGGCTGACAACCTCGTTAAAGCAGTGGCCATCTTCGATGCAGGTGCACTCAAACGACAGAAGACTTAAGTCAACGTGGATGGTGACACCGAGTACGGCGGCAACACGATTCATGGTATCGCGCACGCGCCAGGCACCCGTTCCGCTTGCCAGCATAAGCATGCCGGTGCGGCAGATGATGGATGATTTATCGGTGAGCGGCGCATCGACGGCAAGCTCATCGCCTGCCGTCACGATCTGGTGCCAGTCAGTTTTCATATGGAGCGCGCCGGCACGAACGCCGTGGTGCATGGGGGCTCTCGAAAGCAGCGAGTCAAGGCGCGAAGGCTGTGGGGGCTCCGTTGATTCGTCCTCAACCTCATCAGTCTCTTCATCGACCAGATCAAAGGAATCAAGCGGCGCTGGCTCGCGACGGTCGATCAGCTCCTCGTCCTCATCATCAAAGTAATTGAACTGATCGAGCATGTCCTCTTCGATTGAACGCTCGCTCGCGTCGTCCATATAGACGCTCCCTTCCTACCGACTAACCCCCATCCTAGGCAGCAACGGCTAAAGGAAACATAAAAGAGACGGCTGTCATGCGAGCCATGTGCTCAACAGCCGTTGGGCAGTCGTTTAAGAACGTCCCCAATGATTACATCGATGTTCTAAGTGTCAACCAAGTCAACGCCGCAGGTAGAGGACGGACAGCGAGCGACGTCCAGGGCGAACAAGTTGGCATGAAAAAGGCAAGGCATAGACCTTCTGGTCATGCCTTGCCTTTTGAATGACAAATTGTCGCCCTGGGCGGCGCGCAGCGTCAACTGGTTACGCGGGTTGGTAAACCCGCGTAACCACCTAGGTCGCGCCCTTGAAGTTGAACGTCAGATTGTCCAAATGCGGCCCGCGCAGCGTCGAGCCGTTACGCGGTTCGTAGAACCGCGTAACTAGTTAGTACATCTTTGCGCCGGCAGGGATGGAGGCGTCGAGCTGAATCAGGTTGAGACGCTCCTCGCCCTCCTCCTCGTGGATGGCGCTGATGAGCATGCCGCAGCTGGGGATACCCATCATCTTGCGCGGAGGCAGGTTGGTGATGGCGAGCAGGGTCTTGCCGACCAGGTCCTCGGGCTCATAGTATTCATGGATGCCGGAGAGAATGGTACGGTCGGTGCCGGTACCGTCATCGAGCGTAAAGTTCAGCAGCTTCTTGGACTTCTTGACGGCCTCGCATGCCTTGACCTTCACGGCGCGGAAGTCGCTCTTGGAGAAGGTATCAAAGTCGACGAACTCCTCAAACAGCGGCTCGACGGCAATCTTGGAATAATCAACCGTGGGCTTGAGCGGCTTGACGAAGGGACTCGCGGTGTTGCCGGCCTCGGCAGCCTTGGCAGCAGCGGCACCGGACTGGAAACCCTTCTCGGGCTTCATGTGCGGGAACAGCAGCACGTCGCGGATGGAAGCCTGGTTGGTGAGCAGCATGACCACGCGGTCGATACCGATGCCAATGCCGCCCGCGGGAGGCATACCGTACTCGAGGGCGCGCACGTAATCCTCGTCGTACTCCATGGCCTCGTCGTCACCGCCGGCCTTCTCGGCCATCTGGGCAGCGAAGCGCTCGGCCTGGTCGACCGGGTCGTTGAGCTCGGAGAACGCGTTCGCGTACTCGTGGCCGGCGATGACCAACTCAAAGCGATGGGTCAGGCGCGGGTCGTCCTCAAAGCGCTTGGCAAGCGGGCTAACTTCGATGGGGTAATCGCACACGAAGGTGGGGTTGACGATGGTGTCCTCGCCCAGCTCATCGTAGATCTCGGCGATAATCTTGCCGGCGGTCCACTCGGGCTTGATCTCCAGGCCCTTCTCGCGTGCGGCGGCAGCAAGCTCCTCGACCGGCGTGTCGATGGTGACCTGCTTGCCGAGCACGTCGGAGACGATGTCGGTCATGGGACGGCTGGCCCACTCACCGGACAGGTCGATGGTCTGGCCCTGGTACTCAATAACCTCGGGGTTGCCGATAGCCTTGTTAGCGGCCTTAATGACACCCTGGGCGAGTGCCTTCATGCCCTCGAGGTCGGAGAAGGCGCGGTAGGCCTCCATCGTGGTGAACTCGGGATTGTGGGTAAGGTCCATGCCCTCGTTGCGGAAGATGCGACCGATTTCGAACACGCGCTCAAAGCCGCCGACGATGCAGCGCTTGAGGTGCAGCTCGGTGGCGATACGCAGGTAGCACTCCTGATCGAGCGCGTTGAAGTGCGTGATGAACGGCTTGGCAGTAGCTCCGCCCTGGATGGTCTGCAGGATAGGAGTCTCAACCTCCATGTAGCCATCGGACTCCATAAAGCGGCGGAACGTGGAGAGGATCTGCGAGCGCTTGCGGAAGGTCTCGCGAACGTCGTCGTTGGCGATCAGGTCGACATAGCGCTGACGATAGCGGGTCTCCTTGTCGGAGAGACCGTGGAACTTCTCGGGCAGCGGGCGAACGGCCTTGGACAGCAGCGTCGCGCTCTTGGGGGCAACGGAAAGCTGGCCACGCTTGGTGCGCACGACTACGCCGGCCACGCCCAGGATATCGCCCAGGTCGAGCGCCTTGAGCGTGTTCCAGGCGGCCTCGTCCATGTCGTTGATGCGGCAGAACAGTTGAATCTCGGCAGTCGCATCGCGCACGACGATGAACATGATCTTGCCCTGACCGCGCTTGGCGACTACGCGGCCGGCGATCTTCACGACATCCTCGGTGTCCTCACCATCGGCAAGATCGGCGTACTTAGTCTCGATATCGGCGACGTAGTCCTCAAGCTCAGAGTGCTCGGGATAGGGGTTCTGGCCCGCCTCGAACAGGGCGGCGCGCTTGGCCAGGCGGGTGGCGCGCTCGTCGTTGAGCGTCGATGCCTGATCGGCGGCGTTCTGGTTCTCTGCCATAAGTTAGCTCCTCAAACTAAAACGCTCCCCAGGATTCGGTCCCAGGGAGCGAAAACATACCTTTACGCGGGACCGTGGTCTAGCGTGCGATCTTGGCGATGGTGTAGACGCGAGTCTTGCCGGAAGGCGTAACGACCTCGACGGAGTCGCCCTCGCCGTGACCGATGATGGCGTGACCGACCGGAGACTCGTTGGAAATCTTGTGCTCGAGCGAGTTGGTCTCGGTGGTGCCAACGAGCGTGACTTCCATGACCTCGCCGTTGGGATCAATCAGCGAAACGGTGGAACCGATGGAGACGGTCAGATCGCCCGTAGTGGCAGCAACCTGAGCGTTGGCAAGAATGGCCTGGATCTCGGCGATACGAGCAGCATTCTGGGCCTGCTTGTCCTTGGCGGCATCGTACTCGGAGTTCTCCGAAAGGTCGCCGAACGCGCGGGCTTCCTTGATGTCCTCGACGATCTCCTTGGCGTAATCGCCCTCACGCCAAGCGAGCTCCTCGACGAGCTTCTGGCGGCCCTCAGCGGTCAGTACGATCTGGCTTGCGTCCATACGGATATCTCCCCAACTCTGATCAAACAATCAACTGTCAACAAAACGAAAAAGACCGGCTAGCCTGCGGGCAAGCCGGTCAGGTGCTCACCCCAAAGGGATGGGACTACTCTGCGTCCGCGTCGCTGTCCTCTGCCTGCTTCTTCTTGGCAGCAGCGAGCTTGGCCTCGAGCTCAGCGATCTCCTTGTCCTCCTCGGACTGCTCGACCACGACCTCCTCGGCCTGCTTGGTCTCGGCCTTATCGTCGCCCTCCATACCCTCACGGATATTCTTGACGGTAGAGCCGAGGGACTTGCCGAGCTTCGGCAGGTTCTTGGGCCCGAAGATAATCAGGACAACGACGAGAATAATGATGAGCTCAGGAGCCCTCAGTCCAAACATGTAGACCTCCACAATACAGCGAGACAAGCTCGAATGAGTATACCGCGGGTATCGCGGTATCACAACACTAGCTAAAAAAAGGGACCGCAAGAAGCGGTCCCTCCTCATGCTCTGGTCGGGTTGACTGGATTTGAACCAGCGACCCCTGCGTCCCGAACGCAGTGCTCTACCAAACTGAGCCACAACCCGTTAGCTCGACTATAGTAACAAAGATTTTCGCCGCGTGCTAGAGAAATTTTTATTTCTTTGGCGCGTCGATTTGAACCGTGTTGGGAATAAGCTCAGTCGCGCAGGCCCACCAGCCATTTTGCTGGGCAGCATCGGCAAGCCTTTCGACCGTGGCAGCGGTGTCGCAAATGGCAAACGAGCAGGCACCCGATCCGCACACATCTACAGCAACGGTTCCGTCCTGTTTACGCAGCCAGTCGAGGACCGTTTGAATCTGCGACTCCATCTGTGCGGAAATGACACCCAGATTGTTATGGATGAGTGCATATACCGTCTCGGCATCACCAGCACGCAAGGCAGAAGCTATCGCGCCGGGCTTGTCCGCAGGCACCGGGGCCTCGTCAAAACGTCGATAGGCTTCAATTGTCGAAACGCTTGCCTCGCGCGGCTTAACCAGTACGACGGGCGTCGCGGGCAGCGCGGGGTACTCAGTTGCCAGCACGTCTCCCCCACCTACGTAAAACGCAGGGCTCGCGTGCAAAAAGAACGGGACGTCGGCACCAATGCCCCGCGCAATGTCATCGAGCGCTGGGTCGGTGCGATCAATGCCCCAGAGCTCCGCCAAGGCGACAATGACCGCGGCCGCATCCGTCGAGGGGCCGCCCAAGCCGGCGCACAATGGAATGCGTTTCTCAATCGTCACGCAGATGTTTGCCTCGCGACCATAATGCTCGGCCATAGCAACCGCAGCCCGATACGCCGTATTCTTTTGCATGGGAAAATCTGATGCTGGAACCGTCTGGACGGTCAGCGCCTGCGCCGGCGTGACCGTCACGGTATCGGAAAGACCGACGGCCGCCATCAGGGAATCGACCCTGTGGTAGCCGCGGTCATCGCGCTCGGTATGAACCCCCAGGTAGAGGTTAATCTTTGCCGGCGCGGAAAGAGTCAGGGACCGATCGGTCACCGTTAATGCTCCTCGAGCTGATTGCCGAGCGGGGTAAAGATGTGCTCGCCGCTCTCGGGGTCGAACAGCTCGACCTGACCGGTGAGGACATCGATATACTGGTAGGACTGACGCGACTTGCGGCCGCGACGCTCGTCAACCTCGACGATAAAGACGGCGGGGTGGACGCTCTTGATGGTGCCCATGCGCTCGACGACGCGGGTACGGCCCATGTTGGCCTTCACCTTGACGCGATCGCCCACCATATCGGTCAGCTTCTCGTGGATGTCGTCGACGTGATTGACTTCCATCTCTTCCATGAACAGGGCCTCCAGAAGGTGCAATTCAAAAAGGGGATAATACCCCTAAGATAGACAAAACTCTAATACTATAGCACCCTGTTGTGGCCATACGCAAGTAGCTAAATAAGCCCCGTCCCAAATACGTACCAGACGACAACCTCGCATGACCAGTTGTTACGCGGTTTGGTAAAACCGCGTAACCTAAAGGTTGTCGGTGTCCAAGACGATGGTGAATGGGCCGTCGTTGACGAGATCGACTTTCATATCGGCGCCAAAGATGCCGTGCGCCACGTGTTCGACATCTTGACGAACGAGCGTCAGGAAGTACTCGTAGAGCTCGTTGGCGACATCGGGGGCGCCGGCATCCGTAAACGACGGACGGCGACCGTGGCGGCAGTCGGCGAACAGCGTGAACTGCGACACCACGAGCACCTCGCCGTCGACATCGGCAAGCGCCAAGTTGGTCTTGCCGTTCTCGTCCTCGTTGATACGCAGCCCGCGGAGCTTGCCCCACAGCTTGTCGGCCTCGGCACGCGTATCGCCATGGCCCACACCCAGCAGCACCAGGTAGCCGCGTCCAATGCGGCCCACGCACTCGCCGTCGACCGTCACGCCGGCGTTGAGCACGCGCTGCACCACCGCACGCACGGTCTACTCCTCGCCCGTCAGCTTGGCGGACAGATGCTCGAGCGCGTGGAAACGATGGCTGATGGCGTTCTTCTCGTCAGCCGTCAGCTCGGCCATGGTCTTGCCTGGCGTGTCGACCGGCAGGAACAGCGGGTCGTAGCCAAAGCCGTGATCGCCGCGGCCCTCGTGCGCGATAACGCCCTCGCAGGCGCCCTCGCCATAGGTGACCAAACCGTCCGTGTCGATGAGCGCGACGACGCTCATAAAGCGCGCGGTGCGGTCCTCATCTGCCACGCCTTCCAGGTTAACGAGAAGCTTGGCGTTGTTGGCGGCATCGTCGCCGTGCACGCCCGCATAGCGCGCGCTATACACACCGGGCTCACCGTCCAGCGCGTCGACGACCAAGCCCGAATCGTCGGCAATGGCCATAAGGCCCGTCTCCTCAACCGCGGCTTGGGCCTTGATGATGGCGTTCTCCAAAAACGTCGTGCCGTTTTCCTCGGGATCCTCAAAATCACCCAGCTGGCCGAGCGCCACAAAGCGCACCTCGGGAATGACCTTGCCCAAAATGGCCTCGATCTCGGTGAGCTTATGGGCGTTGCCCGTTGCCACGACGATGGTCGCCGCCGGGTCGAGGACGTCGATGTCAATCTTCTCAAGTGCCATGACTGGCCTCCTTGTCTCTATAGCAAGCCGCGTGAGGGGCGTTTGGGCACTTGACCTCTCCCCTCTCAGGCGATCGGACCTGTCAACGCAGCATTTCAGCAGATAAAACCTACCAAAATAAACCTGTCCCTTTTTGGCAGGTTAGGCGATGGCTTGGCGCTGAAGCTCGATGAGCTCGGCGATACCCTTGTCGCCCAGGTCGAGCAGGGCGTTGAGGCGTTTGCGGTCGAAGGGCGCCTGCTTGCCGGTGCCCTGGAGCTCGATCATCTCACCGGTGTCGGTGGCGACGAGGTTCATGTCGACCTCGGCATGGCTGTCCTCGGAATAATCGAGGTCAAGCAGCGTATTGCCGTCGACAACGCCCATGGAGATGGCAGCCACCTGGCCGATAAGCGGGATGCGCTCGATCTTGCCCGCCTCGACCCACATGGCGAGGGCGTCGCGCAGCGCCACCCAGGCGCCGGTGATGCTCGCTGTACGCGTACCGCCATCGGCCTGAATCACATCGCAGTCAACGGTGACGGTGTACTCGCCGAGCGCCTTCATGTTGACGACGGTGCGCAGGCTGCGGCCAATGAAGCGCTCGATCTCCATGGAGCGGCCCTTGCGGTTGGCATGCTCGCGCTTGCAGCGTTTGCCGGTCGATGCCGGCAACATGGCGTATTCCGCGGTTACCCAACCGGCCTTGGCGCCCTTGCGCCAGCCCGGCACGCCCTCCTCGATGGTGGCAGCGCACAGCACGTGTGTATCGCCAAACTCGGCCAGGCACGAACCGTGGGCGTGCTTCATGACGCCGCGAGTAAGCTTGATGGGGCGCAGCTCATCGGCGGCGCGGCCGTTGGCGCGATTGACCTGCATATACTCCATAGAAAAATCCTTTCGGCAAAAGGTGTGGCGAAGGCTTTGGCGGCTGCCTTACATCTATTTCAGCTCATCGATATCGATATGCTCAATACTCTTGAGCGGCTGGCCAAAGATAAAACTGCCCGCCACCGCAAACTCGGCAATGTTATCGGCCGTCGTCGCAAAACGATGCTGCGGCTCGGCTGCGTCGCCCGCCAGCTGCTCGCGGCGCGTGAGAATATCGGTCAGCTCGCGCGTGGTCTCCTCGGCGGAGCTCACCACGCGCACTCCGGGACCCAGCGCATGGCGAATGGGTCCCACGAGCAGCGGAAAATGCGTGCAGCCGAGTACCACAGTATCGATGCCGTGATCGCGCAGCGGTTCAACCGTGGCACCGACCAGCGCGCGTACGGCAGGCGTATCAAAGATGTCCTCGTTCTCGAGCCACTGCTCTTGCAGATGCGCGCCCGAGGCGAGCTCGTGCTCAACGACCTCGACAAAACTCGAGGCAGGGCAGCCGTATACGTCGACGCCGGCATCCAGGTCCTGAATGGCACGCGTGTAAGCGCCTGAGCGAATGGTGAGGTTGGTGGCAAGCACGCCCACCCGGCGCGTGCGGGTACTGTTGATTGCCGCGCGTGCTCCCGGTGCGATCACACCGATGACGGGGACGTCGAGCACCTGCTGGGCCAAACGCAAGGCCGCAGCGGTCGCCGTGTTGCAGGCGATGACCATGATCTTGACGTCGTGCTTCGACAGCCAACGGCCCGCCTGCAGTGCAAATGAGCGCACCTCGTCCTCGGTGCGCGTGCCATAGGGGCAGCGCTTGGTGTCGCCAAAGTAGTAGACGGACTCGTGCGGCAGCGCCGTCGCAATCGCGCGCGCAACCGTCAGACCGCCCAGACCCGAGTCGAATACGCCAATGGGGCGCGTGTCTCCGGCCAGATTCTCGATATCGGACATTACCTCACCAGATTCTCTCTCGAAAAGATATGGCTCAGCGCGATAGAACCGCGCTACGAACGGGCCGCGACCAGCAGCTCGGCCGTTGCCGCCCAGCCGTCGACAATCTTGCCGCGCGTGACGTAGGCGTTATCGCAGGTATCCAGGAACTCGGGCGCGCCGGCGCTGGTCAAACCGTTCTCGACCAGGCAGAACGTGCCCACGTGGTCAGCCATGAAGAAGTCGGACTCGGAATCGCCGAGCGCCAGCGTCTCCTCGCGCTCGATACCCAGGTGCTCGCAGAAACGTGCGATGGCAACGCCCTTGTTGAGGCCGGCGGGATTGATGTTAAACGCGCGGCCATCCTCGACGCGTTCGAGCTCGAGCGTCGTCGGCTTGGACAGATGCGTCAGGTGACCGTTGCAGGCCCAGACCAGGCCGCAGCCGGCCTCGTCAAGAATGGCCCGCGCCTCGTCGTCGGGCACATCACCGCGCATGCCAACGGTGACCTCGCGGTACTTGTAGCCAGTCGACATGTCGTTGTGGTACTCGATCTTATGCGGCCAGCGGGCGAGAATCTTCTCGCACACGCCAGTCCGCTCGATCACCTGATGCGGCGTGAGGCCGCAGGCGGGGTCGTAGGGCATATCGCCGGTCAGATACTCCCAATCGTTGGCCTTGAGATCGTACATGACCAGACCACCCATCTCGCCGATGTAGGAGTTGAGGCCAAGCACGCGCGCATCCTCGTGGATCATGGTGCGGTTGCGGCCCGAGGTGGGGACCACCTGGATGCCGGCGCGGGCAAGTGCCACGACAGCCTCGACGAGCTTGGTCGAGGGGTTGCCGTCGTTGTCGCGCAGCACGCACGAGCCGGGCGCGAGCATGGTGGCGTCCAGGTCGGTAAAGACGTACTTAACCTTGGCAAGACGCTCGCGCATCTCGCCTGAAAGCTCAGCGACAGTCGGCAGGGTATTGTGGGACATGGTCACTCCATTACGTAGAAGGGGCTTCTGGTCTTAGGCGGCGCGCCTCGCTTGAGGGGAAACGCGCTTGCAACGGCAGCGAACTCGGGACGCCGCCCTCATCGCAGTTCATTAGTCAAACTGGGTAACATCGATTAAACGATTGGCAAGCGAAAGATCGCTCTCGATGGGTACGAACTCATCACCCACGTGCATGAGCTCCTCGTCGCCCTTTGCCAACAGCAAGACGATGGTGGGCGCATCGGGGCTGACGTATTCCTCGCGCGCCGCCTTGAATGCCGCGTGCACAGCAGCCTCGCGATCGAGGATGATCTTGTTCGGGGTATCGTCGGGAACATGCTCGGCAAGCTCGCGACAGACCTTCATCGGGTCCTCGTGAGCCGGATCCTCGTTGGTAAAGATCAGCAGATCAGAATATGGTGCGGCCTCGCGCGGAAGCTGCTCACGGCGCTCCTGCGCCTTGCCTCCAGCGGCACCAAACAGCGCAATGACCGGGCTGGCGGGAAACGCGCGTTTGACCGACGAAAAGAGCGAGCGGAACGAAAGTTGGTTGTGAGCGTAGTCAACAACGCAAATCACGCGGCCATCCTTCGACTCCACGACCTCCATGCGGCCCGGCACACGCAGCTTGGAGAGACCCTTCTTGATGGCATCGATACCGATGCCAATCTCGCGCGCGGCGGCGATAGCGACCAGCGCGTTCTCAACGTTGAAGTCTCCCGCGATACCCAGCAGGACCTTCTCCCCCGCCTCGGGCTTGTCGGCGCTCATGCCATGCAGATTAAACTCGATGTTAAAGCCGACCATGCGGACATCGCTTGCCCACAGGCTCGCCTCGGGATGCTCGACGCCAACGGTCACCAAGCGCTCGGCCGTCGACGCGGCCTCCAGTACGCGTTCGACTTCATCGGTGCCCAGATTCACCACGGCGGTCTTGGCCTGATCAAAGATCCTGAGCTTGCTCTCAAAATAATCCTCGAAGGTCGGGTGCTCGATCGGTGAGATGTGGTCACGCCCGATGTTGAGGAAGCACGCCACGTCAAACGGCAGGTTCTCGACGCGCTGGTACTTGAGCGCTTGGCTCGAGACCTCCATGACCATGGACTGGCGACCAGACGCGCGGCAGTTGGCGATATGGCGCCAGACCTCGGGAGCCTCGGGCGTGGTGTTGGTGCTCTCGTAGCACTCGATACCATCGTCGGTACTCACCGAGCCGATCATGCCGCAGGACTCGCCCGCCGCCTTGATGATGGACTGGAGCATAAAAGCGGCCGTGGTCTTTCCCTTGGTACCGGTGATGCCCACGATCTTAACGTCATGGTCGGGACGGTCGTAGACCTCCGGCGGCAGTAGGGCCATAGCCGTGCGCACGCTGGCCACGACCAGCATCGCAGCACCACTCTCCTGCGCCAGCGGTTCCAGAGACTCAACCAGCGACTCCTCGCACACAAATGCGACGGCGCCCGCATCGAGCGCCATGCTCAAAAACGAGGGCTTAAAGGCAGCGCCCTTGCAAAAGAACACGTCACCCGCCGAAACCGCGCGCGAATCAAATGAACAGCCGGTCACGGCACGCTCGTCAACCTGCTCCGAAGCACGCAGCTCGCCGCACACATTGAGCAGCTTGGCAAGCGTATCGACCGTGGTCACGGTCGCGGAATCCGAATGGTGCATCTTTCACCTTTCTCAGCCATTTGGCAGGGACGGTTTTCATAGTAACTGAAACGTGCTCGCGCAAAAACGGCTCCCGGAGGAGCCGTTACGCGCAGGCATTCATAAGCCGAGACTAGGCAGCCTGAACAGAAGGCTGGCCCTCGTCGATAAAGAAGCGCTTGTACCACACCAGGAACACGAGCGGTGTATAGATCTTGCGCTGGAAATCGCCCTTGCCCGCAAAGTGCAGGTCGAGCAGGTGCATGAGCTCGTCGGTATCGAAGAACTCGCTTGCCCACGGCGCGGTGAAGTACTCTTTGACATAGTCGTACCACTTTTGCTCGCGCAGCCAGTAGACAATCGGCACCGGGAAGCCCACCTTGGGACGGGTGGCCCACTCATCGGGCAGCGACTTGTTGGCAGCGTGGCGGAGTACCTGCTTGTTGCCGTTCTCATTAATGCGGTAGCGATCGGGAATGTGCTCGGCGAACTCCATGACTTTGCGGTCCAGGAAGGGCACGCGCAGCTCCAGCGAGTGCGCCATGCACATCTTGTCGGCCTTGAGCAGAATGTCACCCGGGAGCCACATGTTCATGTCCAGGTACTGCTTCTTGACCAGCTCGGGTTGGCCCTTCACGCGTGCGTAGATGGGTGCAGCGAGCTCAAAGGCGCCGTCGCCGGTGTTGTACGCGGGCTTGAGTACGCCGTCGACCTCGCGCTCAGGCCATACCAGAGCCTGTCCCAGGAACGACTTCTCGGGGATCTCGGCACCCTTGACCAGGAAGTTATGTCCCTTGAAGTACGGCATATGCAGCGCCAGGTTGCCGAGCGCGCGGCGAATGGGCAACGGCACCATCTTTTTGTACTTGCGCACCGGAACCGTGTCCTCATAGTAGGCGTAGCCGCCAAAGAGTTCGTCGGCACCTTCGCCCGAAAGCACGACGGTGACGTCCTTGCGCGCCATCTCGGCCAGGAACCACAGCGGCACAGACGACAGATTGGACTGCGGCTCGTCCATGTGATACTGAATGTCCTCGAGTGCGCCAAAGAACTCGTCGGCGGTGATCATCTTGCGAACATTCTCGACGCCGAGCTTATCGGATAGCTCCTTGGCGTAGTTGGTCTCGTTGAAGTTCTTGTAGTCGAAGCCCACCGAGAAGGTCTTGTCGGGCATGAGGCAAGCGGCGATGTAGCTGGAGTCGACGCCGCCGGAGAGGAACGATGCGACCTTGACGTCGGCGATGCGATGGGCCTCGACGCTCTCGTGCACGACCTCGTCCAGCTCGTCGACGTACTCCTCGAACGGCTTCTCGACGGCAGAGTAGTCGCAATCCCAATAGCGCTCGGTGTTCATCTTGCCGGTCGGGATGTCTACGGTGAAGTAATGCGCCGGCGGCAGCTTGTAGACACCCTCGAAGAAGGTCTCCTCGGTTGCCGAATACTGCAGCGTCATGTACGGACGCAGGGCCTTTTTGTTGACCGCCTTGTGGAAGTGCGGGTAGTCCAGGAAGCTCTTGATCTCGGAACCAAAGAGCACGCCCGGAGCGCCGTCGCCCGCATCGGCCATGGGATAGTAGTAGAGCGGCTTGATGCCAAAGATATCGCGGGCGCCAAAGAGCTTGTTCTTCTTCTTGTCCCAGATGACGAAGGCGTACATACCGCGCAAGCGATCGAGTACGGCCTCGCCCCACTCTTCGTAGCCGTGCAGGAGGCTCTCGGTGTCGGCGCCGCAGTGGAACTTATAGCCCTTGGCCTCGAGCTCGGAACGGAGTTCTTGAAAGTTGTAGATCTCGCCGTTGAAGACGATGACGACGCTACCGTCCTCGTTGGCCATGGGCTGAGCGCCGGCCTCGGTCAGGTCGAGGATCGACAGGCGACGGAAGCCCAGGGCAACGCGGCCGTCGATAAACTGGCCGCCCATGTCGGGACCGCGATGGACGATGCGGTCCATCATCTTGGTGAGCACCTCGGATTGGTTATCCGTCCCACCGACAAAACCGACAAAACCGCACATATACTATCCCCTCTGCTGTTGCTGGGTATCAAATCGAATCAGTAGCTTTTGAGTATACCCGAGGGTGTAAAGAGGGACGGAATGTTCAGGCAATCTCAACTGAATCAGCTCCGCGCCGACACGCGCCGGTTACCTTTAATGGATATGAGGTGAATGGGGCGATTGTTTTGCTATACTCTCTCCGCACGGGCGATTGGCGCAACGGTTAGCGCAGGTGCTTTACACGCACAAGGCTGGGGGTTCGAATCCCTCATCGCCCACCACTGAATTGTTAGGCCTCCAGCGATGGAGGCCTTTCTTTTTTGGGCCAAGTGCATGGGATTCGAACCCGCAAGGGTGCGGAGCTGAGGAAACGCGCAAGCGTTTTCCAGCGCAGCACGCGAGGAGCGGAGCGACGAAGCGGGGCGCGGGCGGCGCCAGCCGCACGCGGACATCCCTCATCACCCAGCATTGATTTGTTAAGCCTCCAGTGATGGAGGCCTTTCTTTTTGCGCCCATCGCAGAGGGATTCGAACCCTAAGGACCCCTTATTTCAAGGTCCGTGGCCAAAAAATGGCAAAAATGAGTACTGCTACTTTGCTTGCAACATATAAAAAGATAGTATTTGCTTAAGTTACGCAACATATGTCCATTATAAGGACTAACAGTTGGATCAAAAGCGTGCATTTATCGCCATTTTGTCTTGCTATCTGACCTTATTAGTCCAAAATTGCTGCTACCAAATTGGTAACAGTACTCATATTTGACGTTTTTTGACCAGCAGGTCTTCCCGCCTTAGCAAATCGATAGCAAAACGGGCTCCAGACCGCTAAATCGTGCCGCATAGGGCACGTCCACAGTCCGGAACCCGGTCCAAATTGAGTTATTGCGCTGTGTTAGGCCAAAACGTCCGACAAAATCTCAATCAGGCTGTCCACGTCAGCTTCCTCGCAGACAAGCGGCGGCAGGAAACGCAGCGTGTGGACACCAGTAGCGTTAATCACGGCACCGGCCTCCAACGCTCGGGCAACAATGTCATGCACATCGCCCGCAGCGTCATCCAGATCGCAGCCGAGCATTAAGCCGCGACCGCGTACCTCGACCACATGCGGCAGTTTGGTGAGCTTTGCCTCCATATAAGCACCCACCTTGGCAGCATGCTCGCCATAATCGCCGCGCACGAGCGCGGAGAGCGTCGCGGCGCACGCCGCGACGGCCAAGCAGCTACCGCCAAAGGTCGAACCGTGGTCGCCCGGCTTAAACACGTCGGCGATCTCCTTCTTTGCCACCACGGCGCCCATGGGCACGCCATCGGCAACGCCCTTGGCAAGGCTCATAATGTCGGGCTCCACGCCGTAGGTCTGGAATGCAAACGGCTTGCCGGAGCGGAAGATGCCACACTGGACCTCGTCGGCGATAAGAACGGCGCCCACCTCGTGTGCCAAGTCGCGCGCCGCCGTCATAAACTCCTCGGTCATGGGGTGCACACCGCTCTCGCCCTGAATCGGCTCGAGCATGACGGCGCAAATCTCGCTTCCCAGCTGCTTAAAGATTGCACGCAGCTCATCGACATCGTTGGGCGTGCAGGCCACAAAGCCACCCGGCAGCGGACGGAAACTGTCCTGCAGCCAATCCTGCATGGTGGCGGCAATGGTCTCGAGCGTACGGCCGTGGAAGCCGCCGCGCATGCATACGATGGTGTTGCCGCCGTTACCAGCACGCTTGGCGTACAGACGCGCGAGCTTCATCGATCCCTCGTTGGCTTCGGCACCAGAATTGGCAAAGAACGTCTCCCACACCTGCTCGTCCGCAGCCGGGGCACCGAGCGCAGCGGCCGTGGTCTCATCACCGGCGGCAATGGCATCGGCCAGAACACACGCACCATCTACGTCGTCGTTGGCAAGCTTGGACAGCAGCGCCGCGACTTGTCCACGCTGCTCGATGTAGAAGTAATTGGAGACATGCATGAGCTTTTTGGTCTGCGCCTCGAGCGCCGAGAGCACTGCAGGGTTGCCGTGGCCCAGGCTGCATACGCCAATACCGGCTAGAAAGTCGAGGTACTCGCGACCATCGTCGTCGGTGAGCTTCATGCCGTGGCCTTCGACAAACTCTACCGGAGAGCGACCAAAGGTATGCATAACGTAATGGGATTCGAGCGATTGTTGAGTTGCAAGTGACATGGGATGCCTTTCGTTGGGCGCCGTACGGCGCAGGGCTATGGGTGCAGGGACGCGACGACCGCGGGTCAGCTAGACCGTCTGGAGCTTCTCGACCTCGTCGAGGTTCTCGGTCAGGCGCGCCGCAAACGTCGAAAGCGGGTGCGGATGCGTATCGAACTCGTAGGCCGTCTCGGTGGAGTGGATCACGGTACCGACGCCGGCATCGGTCAGCAGCTCCAGCAGCAGCGAGTGCGGTGTCGTGCCGTTGATGATGTGGGCTCGAAACACACCAGCGGTAAGCGCATCGACGGCGGCGCGCAGCTTGGGAATCATGCCCTTATCGACCTCGCCGCCGTAGAGCATCTCGTTGACCTCGTCGAGCGTCAGGTTGGAGATAAGCGAATCCTTGTCGCTAAAGTCCTTGTACAGACCGTCGACATCGGTCAAGAAGATCGCCTTGTGCGCATGAAGCGCCGCCGCAACGGCGCCGGCGGCGGTGTCGGCGTTGATGTTGAAGAAGCCGCCGTCCTCTCCCGCCGCGACCGTGGCGATAACGGGAATGTACTCGCTGTCGAGCAGGCGCTCGATATAGTCGGTGTTGACGTGCGTGACCTTGCCTACGCGGCCGAGTTCGGGGTCGAGTGGCTCGGCGATAAGGGTACCGGCGTCGCTGCCGGACACGCCCACGGCCAGGTTGCCATGGTGGTTGAGCGCCGCGACCAGCTCCTGATTGACCTTGCCGCCCAGTACCTCGCGCACGATATCCATGGTGGCAGGCGTAGTCACGCGCTGGCCGTTCTTAAACTCGACGGGGATGTCGTAGTGGCTGAGCGCCTCGTTGATGGCCTTGCCGCCACCGTGCACGATAACAGGGCGCATGCCGATAATCTTGAGCAGGACGATGTCGCTCATCACGTCACGACGCAGTTGCTCGTCGACCATGGCGGCACCGCCGTACTTGATAACGACCGTCTTACCGGTCAGGTTCTTAATCCACGGCAGCGCCTCGAACAGCAGCTGCGCGGTAACTTCGTTGGATTCGCTCGAGCGACAATCGCGTGCGAACTTCATAGTCTGCCTCGTCTTTCGTGTAGCTATCGCGCCGTACCTCGTTGCCCGCGATTGCTGCGGGACGAGCGGCACATCGGGAGTCTAGGAACGGTAGTCGCCGTTAATGGAGATGTACTCGTGCGTGAGGTCGCAAGTCCACACGGTGGTCGCCGCGTCCCCTGCGCCCAGGTCTGCCGAGATCACAATCTCGGGCGCCTCAAAGCGACGCAGCGCCTCGTCCTCGTCAAAGGGAACGGTCAAGCCATCACGGCAGACGGGCATGCCCATCATATCGATGGACACATCTTCTTGGTTAAACTGCACGCCGCACTTGCCAAGCGCCATGGCAACGCGGCCCCAGTTGCAGTCGTGGCCGGCGATGCAGGTCTTGACGAGCGGCGAGTTGGCGACAGCACGGGCGGCGATATCGGCCTCCTCGTCGTTCACGGCGCCGGTGACGTTAACCGTCACGAGCTTGGATGCGCCCTCGCCATCTGCGGCGATGTTGCGCGCCAGGCTCTCGCACACCTCATGCACGGCAAAGGCCAGCTCATCGAAGGCGTCAGAGCCCTCGACAATAGGCTCGGCATCTGCGGCAGCGCCGGAAGCAAGCATGATGCAGGTGTCGTTGGTCGAAGTATCGGAGTCGACCGTAACCTTATTAAAGGTCTGCTTGACGGTTGAGAGCAACAGGGCGTGGAGCGCCGCCGGCTCGACGGGGGCATCGGTAGTGATGACCGCGATCATGGTTGCCATGTTGGGCATGATCATGCCCGAGCCCTTGCACATACCGCCCACCGTATAGGCATTGCCTGCGTGCCCCGCGGCCTCGCTGCGGTAACACACGGCATACTCCTTGGAGTGCGTGTCGGTCGTCATGATAGCGCGGGCGGCATCGGCACCACCGTGGGCGGAGAGCGCTTCGTAGGCGGCAGGAACGGCAGTCTCAAACGTGTCGATCGGCAGAATCTGACCAATTACGCCCGTGGAGGCGACCAGAATCTGCTGGGGCTCGCAGCCGATGACCTGCGAGGCGATGTTGCAGGTCTCGCGCGCGCAGGCAAGACCGGTCTCACCCGTGGCGGCGTTGGCATTGCCAGAGTTGACCGAAACGCCGGCAATGACGCCGTAGCCCTTGTGGGCGCCGCCCAGGTTGGCGCGGCTCACCTGCACGGGCGCCGCGCAAAAGCGGTTAGTCGTAAACACGCCGGCCCCGGGACAGGGCTTATCGGGCACGACGAGTGCGTAATCCAGGCGCTCGGGATTCTTGCGGAATCCGGCATGGATGCCCGCCGCCTTAAAGCCGGCTGCCGCCGTTACGCCGCCCTCTACGGCATGAATCTTGATATCGAACTGCTCTGCATTCATCGTCTTTATGACTCCTTATGTCAAACAAAAAATGGGCATCGGTTGGTGCGCCCTGCCAGCCACAATCATGAGACCAGCTTAAGAGTGGCGCCCCACCCGATGCCCAACTACCAAATCGTTAACAATCGAATGTGTTACACCGGGCACGCCACTGTGGGCAAGCCTCGTCGCTCGTCAAAGCCAAAGACGATGTTGGCGCACTGGACCGCCTGGCCTGCTGCACCCTTGCACAGATTGTCGATGGCACCCGTAGCCACCAGAACGCCCGCGCGCTTGTTGAGCGCGAGGCCGATCTGGGCGGCGTTGGTGCCGACGACCGAAGCCGTCTTGGGCTGCTGGCCGGCATCGAGTACGCGCACGAAGGTGCGACCGGCGTAGAACTGCTGGTAATGGTCGACAACATCCTCGAGGGTCAAGGTATCGATAGCCTGCGGCGTAAGCGGCATCGTTACCGTAGAGAGCAGACCGCGCTTGAGCGGTGCCAGGTGCGGGGTAAAGACGACACGATCGGTTAGGCCCAAGATCTGCTCGATTTCGGGCGTGTGACGATGCTTGCCCACGCCATAGGCCTCCAGGTTTTCGTCCGCGCTGCAAAAATGCGTACGGGCGTTGCAGGACTTACCGGCACCCGTTACACCGCTGATAGCGTTAACGATCACGGGGCCGCTCTGGGCAACCCAGCCGGCGCATACGGCAGGTGCGGCGGCAAGGCTCGTTGCGGTGGGATAGCAACCGGCGCAGGCGACCAGTACGGGCTTGCCATCGGCGTGGTCGGATGCAGCGGTCTCCAAATCCTGGCAGAACAGCTCGGGCAGGCCGAAAGTGCGGGTCTTGAGCAGCTCGGGGCTCGTGTGCTCGGCGGCATACCAAGCCTCAAAGGTGGCCGGATCGCTCAGGCGATAGTCGGCCGAGAGGTCAATGCAGGAGACGCCCGCGGCAAGCAGGGCGGGCACCTGTGCCATGGCAGCCGTGTGCGGCACGGCCAAAAAGACCGCGTCGCAGTTCTTGAGCTCGGGGGCGTCATGCGTCGTGAAGACAAGATCGCTTACGCCGGCGAAGCTCGGGTACACCGCAGACAACGGCTGGCCGGCATCGGCGTTGGACGTAATGGCAGCAAGTTCAAACTCGGGATGACCGAGGACGAGGCGAATAAGCTCGGCGCCGGCATATCCAGCCGCACCGACGATTCCAACCTTTAAAGACATATCAGACTCCTTGTCTGCAGTTATGCACCAATGCGCATCCCGCAGCCGTCGTTATGAAGTAGGTTGAAACTTTAGCACCAAAAGATGCATATATACGCAAATCTTTTGTATATTCATGCATTGAAACAGTCCCGACACATTCACTCGAAGGAATTGACAAATAAATGCGGGCCCCATATTGCCCAGTGCGCCTTACGGTGACGTTGCAATGTGGGGCCCGCTACATGCGGGAATTTGAATTGTCGAAGCTTGCTGAGAGACTCGTTTAGAGCTCGACCGGCACCCATTCGTCATGGTTGCAGATAAAGGCCTCGGGTTCCTCCACGCTAAAGAAGACGAGTGTGGAATCGCCTGCGCCCTCGTAGTGCTCACCTAGGCGCTCCAGGTGCTTCCAGCCTGCCTTGCGCATATCGGGAGCGGCCCGGTCATCCAGACCCGCATGCCCGCGCAAGATGAGCCAGCCATGGCCCGGCCACCAACTCGTGGCCTCAAAGCGTTGATTTTGCAGCAGCTCTTGCCACACGTCTTTGGTGCGCGCCGTTACAAACCACAGCTTGCCGTCCTGGATCTGTGCAAACGAAAACGGACGCACATGCGGCTGTCCGTCAACGCTCGTCGCCAAATACCATGCCGGCACCGACGTCAGATACTCCAACACCGTATTCAATCCGTCCATGTGTCCTCCTGGCACTAGTCTTTTTTAATCGGGGCGTTTTTGACTACCCAATCAACCAGATACCCAGGGTAGTCTTTTTGGGACGGGGCTTTTTGAGCTACCTCATCCGGATCCTTCGAAGCTTGAGGCGATGTTTGCGATAGGGTAGCTAAAAAAGCCCCGTCCCAAAAAGACTACCCGCGCCGCATCCAGTCAGGGGCAATGATTATTAAATCCCCGTCCCAGAAAAATCATCCCATGTGCCGCCCTAGGGTTAAAGCTCCAGGCGCTCCTCGCTGCCGTCGATATCACAGAAGCGGGCGACGATATTGCGCACCGAGAAAAACGCAAGGCGACCGTCATTGGCGCTCTCGTGTTCCTCGCCAATGCCCAGCATATGCTTGAAACCTGCCTCGCGCACCCGGTCGCTCACGACCGCGTCGCCCTCGAGCGCGGCCTCGCCGGTCAGCACAATCCAACACTCCCCCGGTTTCCAACCCGAAACCTCAAACTTGGGGTTCGCGCTGAGCTCGGCCCACACGTCCTTATCGCGCGAGGTGCAAAACCACAGTTTGCCATCATCGACCATGGCAAACGAGAACGGCCTCACGCGCGGCTGATGCCCGTCCGCCACGTCAATCGTGGCGAGATACCACGCCGGAATGCGCCTAAGATACGAACAGGCGCGCTCGAGCTGCGCCGTGCGGTCATTGTCGGTCATAGGGTCCCTTTCCTGCGCTCGAATCGCGCCTAAACAAGTTGAAGATTGATGACGATGACGCAGATGAGCAGCAACGCCGTAACCATCGCCGCCAACGCATCGCCGCGGCCAAATGCAAGCGCATGCAGACGTGTGCGGCCCTGCTCGCCATGATAGCAACGGGCATCCATGGCGGCAGAAAGCGTTTCGGCATGACGGAACACACCCGTGAACAGCGGAATCGCCACGCTGCCGAGCATACGCACGCCGCCGAGCGGGCCTCCCGTCACGCGCGCACCGCGGCTTGCCTGCGCATCGGCCGTCTGTTTCATCTCGGTGGCAAACTGCGGCATAAAGCGCAGCGCGATACCCATGATCATGCCGAGCTCGTGCGCAGGAAGTCCCACACGCGCAAACGGCGCGAGCAGGCGCTCAAAGCCCGCGGTGAGGTCGAGCGTCGGTGTAGTGAGCGTGATAGCGCTCATACCGGCCATCATCAAGGTCAGACGGCACGCCATAAAGGCGGCGGAATACAGCGAGCCCTCGCTTATCTGCAAAAAGCCGAGCTGCCACAGACTGCGCCCGCTCTGGTCGGAAAACAGGTTGAGCACCGCGACCACCGCGACGATCGCCAGCAGCGGCGCCATCGATGACAGGACACGACGAGCCGGCACCCGGGACACGGTATAGATCAGGACAACGAAGATTGCGACCGGGACCAGTCCGCGGAAGCTGTTGACCGTGAGCGTCGTGATCAGAAACACAAAGCCCAAGAGCAACTTGGTTCGCGGGTCCAGGCGGTGGATTGCACTATCGCCGGGATAGTAGCTGCCAAACGAAAACGCCTCCATTAGCAGCCCTCCTCTCGCGCGGGTGCACTGGAATCGGCCCGACGAGAAGCGCTCGAAGGGCCATCCGCACAGCCGAGCAACAAACTTGACAGTTCACCTGCTAACGATTCAACCGTATAGAGGCCGTCGAAGCGCAGCGGCACGCCTGCCTTCGCAAGCGCCAGCGCCATGCGCTGGGCAGTGGGAACACCCAAGCCGATCGACTTGAGCTCATCGGCATGCGCAAACACCTGCACGGGGGCTCCCTCGGCAAACACCGCACCTTCGTTCATTACGACGATACGGTCGCAGCAATTGGCCAGGTCATCCATGCTGTGCGAAACCATGACAACGGTCAGGCCATCGCGGTGAAGCCGATCGATGAGCTCCAGAAAATCACTGCGCGCCGCTGGATCGAGCCCAGCCATGGGCTCATCGAGTACCAGGACCTCGGGCTCCATGGCAAGCACGCCGGCAAACGCCACGCGCCGTTGCTGCCCGCCCGAGAGCTCAAAGGGGCTCTTGTCGCCCACCGTGGCCAGGTCGAGGCCCACGCGCGCGAGCGACGACTCAACGCGGCGGGCAACCTCGGCCTGCGACAAGCCAAGGTTATGCGGACCAAATGCCACGTCCTGTGCCACGGTCTCGGCAAACAGCTGACGCTCTGGATACTGAAACACCACGCCGACCTTTGCCTTAACCGCGGCGGCATCTTTCTTGTTTACCAGGTCGAGCCCCAACGCGTAAACGGAACCCTCCTGGGGACGAATCAGGCCGTTGAGATGCTGAACCAGCGTCGACTTACCCGAACCGGTATGGCCCGCAAGGCCCAGGAACTCGCCACGACGCACCGTTAGCGACACATTGCGCAACGCCCAAGGGCTGCTAGGGTCGTTGCCCCAGAGGGCCTGTTTGTTCGATGTACTCTCGACGGCCGAGCGCTTGTGCCAACGGCGACGCTCGCGGGCGCTCAGTGCATAGCTATACGAAAGGTGTGAAATCTCGATGACGGGCTCCAGCGCGTCTGCACCATCGATTGCAGAGGAGACGTTGTCGGGAATACGAGGATCGGATGCGAAAGGCCGCCCGGCGATGCCTGTCCTACTCCGCTCGGCATAAGCCTGCGCTATATCGGCGACCATATCCGCCTCGCGCACCTGTGCGCAAATGGGCACGCCCTTCGCGCGAAGCGCCCTGCCAAGACAGCACGATGGCGGCATATCCAGGTTCAGCCGCGCGAGCTCGTCCGCCCGCGTCAAGATCTCCTCGGGCGTACCGAGCATGGCAACGCGGCCCGCTTGGAAGACAGCAACGCGATCGGCCTCGGCGGCCTCTTCCATAAAATGTGTAATCATCACGATGGTCATGCCGCGTTCGTGCAGCGCGTGACAGGCCTCCATAAGGCCCTTGCGCCCGCGCGGATCGAGCATCGAGGACGCCTCGTCCAAAATGAGCACGCGCGGCTCCATGGCGAGCACGCCGGCAAGCGCCACGCGCTGCTTTTGTCCGCCAGAGAGAGCGTGGGTCTCGTGTCGCTCAAAGCCCACCAGACCCACGGCCTTCAGCGCCTCGCGCACGCGCTGTGCGATCTGGGCCGATTCGACCCCTAAGTTCTCGGGACCAAACGCAACATCGTCCTCGACAAGCGTCGCCACAAGCTGATCGTCGGGATTCTGGAACACCATGCCCGCAGTCGAGCGGATGTCGTAGACCAGCTCGGGATCGGACGCGTCCATGCCGTTGACGCACACCGTTCCCGTATCGGGCTGCAACAGCGCGTTCAAATGCTTGGCAAACGTCGACTTGCCCGACCCGTTTCCGCCGAGGATGCAGAAAAACTCGCCATCCTCGATGTTCAGATCGATGCCATCGAGCGCCGGTGCCGCACCGTCATAGCTAAAGGAAACGCCCCGACACTCAATCATGCGCGGCCTTTAACCTGGTCCTTCTTGGGCGTGATGAGATTAGAGACCGCCTTGTACACCGCCAGCGTCAACACCGAGTTGAGCACGGTCTTGATAAGGTTGAACGGCAGCACGGCGGGAATCATGAGCGGCAAAATCACGTCGACCGAGCCATACCAGAACCAAACGCCAATGGTCAGATTCGCGACCATAGAAAGCGCCGTAGCGGCAATAACGCCCAGTGCCAGGCCAATCACGGCACCCTTGTAGGTGCGCATCTTCTGATAGACGATAGCCGCAGGCAGGATATAGCCCAGCGTGGCAACTAAATTCATAAGCGCACCGACCCAATCGCCCGTGGTAAGCGCATGGATAACGATCGCCATAGCGGCAACAGCGGTGCCGGCGCCAGGGCCATACGCAAATCCACACACCATCGCCGGCACCAGCGACGGGTCATACGTCAAAAACGGCGCCGAGGGGAGGATGGGCAGCTGCACATACATAAACAGTGCTCCCAAGGCGCACATCAACGCCATGGTAACGAGCTGTTTGGTGCTCCACCTATTCGTGTTCTCAAAATGGATATGCTGCGACTGTTCAGACATAAGATCACCTGCCTCTTTCATCCGGACTCTAACCGTTGGTACTGGGATCTCACCAGTTCAGCCGGCATGCGAACCAACGCACACACGGGTCGCGGACTCATCGGCTCGGTCGCAGGCACTTTACCTGCGCCACGGCGTCCCTTTGGCACCGCCCGATTTACCGCCAGTGGGGAATTCCACCCCGCCCTGAAACAGCAATTGCAAGTGTAGCACCAGCAGGCTTTCGCGCAAGTATGCCATGGGTAATTTATGGCGGGGGAAACGTTCCAGAAATACGCCCGAGACAAGTCAACGCGACAACCACGTTCTCCGTCCACGCCAAAGTGGTGCGCCTTTCGCGCAAAGCGCGAAACAGCAAAAGGGACGAGTCACCGCAACAACCCCGTCCTCCACCCACCCCAAAGTAGCGCGCCTTTCGCGCAAAGCGCGAAACAGCGAAAGGGACACGTATTCCCATCAACCACGTCCTTCTCCGCGAGCCGACCTCAAGGCCGTAAACGTAGGGGATCCGAGGACGTTCCGGAGAGAAGCCCCCCGTCACGCCCCCGGATCCCCGGTGGGAGTTCTAGACCTTGTCGGCCTTAGTACATACCGCCGCCCTGCTGACCAGCGGTAGCAGCAGCGATAGCATCCTCAAGCTGAGTGTTTTTGGGCACATCGGAGACGGTGGCCTCGGTGATGAGGATCAGGCTGGCGACAGAAGCAGCGTTCTGCAGGGTGACGCGGCTGACCTTGACGGGGTCGAGGACGCCCATCTCGATCATGTCGCCCCACTCGCCGTTGGCAGAGTTGAGACCCTGGCCAGCAGGCAGCTCGGCAACCTTGTCGACCACGACAGCGCCCTCAAAGCCAGCGTTCTTGGCGATGGTAGCGACCGGAGCGGTCAGAGCCTTCTTGACGATATCGACGCCGATCTTCTCCTCGGGGTCGTCGATCTCGACAGCATCGAGCGCAGGAGCAGCGTCCATGAAGGCGACGCCGCCGCCGGCGACGATGCCCTCCTCGACAGCAGCGCGGGTAGCCTGCAGGGCGTCCTCGACGCGGTGCTTGATCTCCTTGAGCTCGGACTCGGTAGCAGCGCCGACCTTGATGACGGCAACGCCACCGGAGAGCTTGGCCAGGCGCTCCTGGAGCTTCTCACGGTCGAAGTCAGAGGTGGTGTTCTCCATCTCGCCCTTGATCTGAGCGATGCGAGCGTCGATAGCCTCCTTGGAACCGGCACCACCCACGATAACGGTGTTGTCCTTGGAGATGGTGACTGACTTGGCGGTACCGAGCATATCGGCGGTGATGTCGGCAACCTTCACGCCCAGCTCATCGAGGGCAGCCTGACCGCCGGTGAGGACGGCGATATCCTCGAGCATGCGCTTGCGGCGATCGCCGTAGCCCGGGGCCTTGACGGCGCAGACGTTGAGGGCGCCGCGGATCTTGTTGAGGACGAGGGTAGGCAGAGCCTCACCCTCGACATCCTCAGCGATAATGAGCAGGCCCTTGCCGGTGCGCTGGACAGCCTCGAGAACAGGCATGATGTCCTGGACGTTGGAGATCTTCTGGTCGGTGATGAGGATGTAGGGATCCTTCATCACGGCCTCCATGCGATCGTTGTCCGTGACGAAGTACGCCGAGACGTAACCCTTGTCGAACTGCATGCCCTCGACGGTGTCGATGGTAATGTCGAACGTCTGGGAGTCCTCGACGGTGATGACGCCGTCCTTGCCCACGACTTCCATGGCCTGGGCGATCTTTTCGCCGACCTCGGGGTCGCCGGCGGAGATGGTACCGACGGAAGCGATCTGCTCCTTGGTCTCGACCGGCTTGGCCTGCTTCTTCATCTCGGCGACGGCGGCATTAACGGCCTTGTCGATGCCGCGACGGATGGCCAGCGGGTTGGCGCCAGCGGCGACGTTGCGCAGACCGTCGTTAACGATAGCCTGGGCGAGCAGGGTTGCGGTGGTGGTGCCGTCACCCACGGTATCGTTGGTCTTGGTGGCGACCTCCTTCACCAGCTGGGCGCCCATGTTCTCGATGTTGTCCTCGAGCTCGATCTCCTTGGCGACGGAAACGCCGTCGTTGGTGATGGTCGGGGCACCGAACGAGCGCTGCAGAGCGACGTAGCGGCCCTTGGGGCCCATGGTGACGGTAACGGCGTCGGCCAGAGTGTTGACGCCCTTAGCGAGCTTAGCGCGGGCATCGGTGTTGAACGTAATGTTCTTTGCCATGGTAGGTAATCCTCCAAAAGAAATGTGACTCGCGTCGCCGCTTCCGAGTCTTATGCGGCGGACGCGTTCAAAGACGAATCAGAGATTCCGACGAGACTAGGCCCCGGCGACGGCGTAGATGTCGTCGGCGCGCATCAGCAGATACTTCTCGCCGTCGACCTTGACCTCGTTGCCACCAAACTTACCGTAGATGACAACGTCGCCAACCTTGACGTCCATGGGGATGCGCTCGCCCTTGTCGTTGACCTTGCCGGCGCCAACGGCAACGATGGTGCCGCGCTGCGGCTTCTCCTGAGCGTTGCTGGCGATGTACAGACCAGAGGCGGTCTTCTGCTCGGCCTCGTCGGGCTTGACCAGGACGCGATCTGCAAGCGGCTTCAAAGACGACATGCTTGTTTCCTCCTTCGTGGGCCGCGCGGTCATGCCGCGCGGGTTAACCCTTTTTGTTTGCGTACGCGTTGAATGGTACCCACGAATGGCGGGTTATACAACACGGAGTCAAAAAATCTTATTTTTTAGCACTTAGATTTTCTGAATACCGGGGGATAACTTAGCAGTGGCTCATTCGGGCCCGGCATTCAGAAAAGTCAGTGCAGCAAAATGGCGATGCGGATGGAATGCACAAGATAGGGGCACGTTGTTGGGACGCGCTCTTTTAAGTTGCGGTGGAATAGTTCCTGGTTTTGGGCTTGAAGGCCGATTTTAGGAACTATTTCACCGCAACTGAGGGATGGGATGTGGGGTTAGCGCTCGTAGATTAAGTTACCTGCCAGGTAGGTGGCCTGAACCTTGGTAGCCTGGAGCTCTTGTGGGGCAACGGTGAGCGGGTTTTGATCCAGGACTACCAGGTCGGCGTATTTGCCGGGCTCCAGGCTGCCAAGGCTATGCTCGTCGCCTGCCGCGTAGGCGCTGCCCAGGGTGTAGTTGCGCAGAGCTGTAGCCGCGTCGATGCGCTCGCTGGGGAGCCAGCCGCCCTCAGGCCAGTGGCTACGAGGGTCTTGGCGCGTGATGGCCGTGTAGAGCACGTTCATGCTGGTAACGGCTGTAATGGGGCTATCGGTACCGAAAGCTTGGCGGATGCCGCGGTGCTTATAGGTCGCAAACGGCCACATGATGCGGCTGCGCTCCAGGCCCAGATCGCGCTCCGGACCACCCGGATCGAGCGTGATGTGGCAGGGCTGGCTCGAGGCAATGACGTTGAGCTTGTGCAGACGGTCGATGTCCTGGGGCAAGAGATTCTCCAGATGCTCAAGCGTATTATGGCCGTGCTGGGGCAGACCGTAGAGCTCTGCCGCCTCCTCAAAGATATCGAGTGC
This sequence comes from Collinsella sp., assembly GCA_031295385.1. Classification (GTDB taxonomy): domain Bacteria; phylum Actinomycetota; class Coriobacteriia; order Coriobacteriales; family Coriobacteriaceae; genus Collinsella. The sequence continues at coordinate 4,251 of JAUMOL010000007.1, read as the reverse complement.
GGCATGGATGGCGCCATCGCCGATGACGTGGATGCGCACGGTGTGGCCACGCTCGGCTGCCGCCAGAACCAACTTGCGCATGCGCTCGACAGGAACCGTCAGACGACCCCGGTCACCCGGGAAGCGCGGATTGGTATACGGCTCGGTGAGATATGCCGTGTGTGCACTCGACACGCCATCGAAGAACTGCTTAAAACCCGGCGCCGAAAGCAGCGCGTTGTTCGCATAACGTACCTGGAGCTCTTCTAGACGCGACTGGTCATCCAACAGCGTGGGGAACAGATGGGCACGAATGCCCAGCTTGCCGGCTGTCTGCAGTTTGTCGTAGACGTCGTCGCGGATAAAATCGCAGCCTGGCATGGGCATGAGCGACATATCGCAGATCGAGGTGATGCCCTGCTCGGCCATGCGCCTCATTTGATCGGCGTAAGCGCTTGCGATGCGATCTTCGCCCAGCCACTCAAGGCAGCGCGGCAACAACTGCATGGCAGCCGCTTCGTGAGCAATGCCCGTAAGCTCGCCGCTTGCGTCCTTGTCGTAGCTGCCGCCCGCTGGCGGCTCGCTGTCGCGCGTGACGCCGAGCGCCTCGAGTGCGCGGCTGTTGAGCCAAAGCGTGTGCCCGTCGCCCGAATACATAACGCAGGGACGATCGGGGAATGCCGCATCGAGCGACGCCTTGGTAGGATGCTCGGGCGGGTCCCAACGGTAGTCGCGCCAGCCCTGCGTCACAACCCAGGCGTCATCGGGCAGGTCCTGGGAAAACTCGAGCGCATGTTGTACCAGTGCCGCCTCGGACGTGCCCATATCCATGAGCATGTACGGCGAGGAGCCGACCGAGGTATGGAAGAAGTGCAGATGCGCATCATGGAAACCGGGGCAGACAAACTGCTCGCCGTAATCGACCACCGGCGTGGCGGCAGGTGCGGCGGCAATTACGTCATCGGGCGCACCGACTGCGACGATGCGGTCGCCCGCGATGGCAATCGCCAGCTCGCGGGCGGAATCGATGCCGTCTTGCGCGGTAAAGACGTTCTTGGAGCGAATAATCCGATCGATATGTTGCATGGGCATCCCCATCTCTGGCAGGAAATTCAACACCCCCGAGTGTACTCCCCCGCCTCGGTTACAAAATGCCAAGCGGCAAACGGCAGCTTTACCAGCCCTAGCGGCAGGTGGCATACTGGAGAGAGCCTGTACGATTTTGCGATCGAGCCAACAAGGAGCAAATCGACCATGACGAAGACCAAGGCACAGCAGATTATGGCGGCAACCGAGGTTCGCGCGGCAGACGACGTCACCGCGGCCATCCAGGATATCGCCGCCGAGTTTGAACCCTACATCATCAAGCAGCGCCGGCACTTCCATAAGCACCCGGAGCTGAGCCTTGCCGAGGAGCGCACGACTTCCGACATCGCCAACCAGCTCGACGCCATGAATATCCCCTACGAGCGTCCGCTCAAGACGGGCCTGGTGGCGACGCTTCGCGGCACCGCGCCGGATGCCTACCGCGAGGACGGCACGCCGCGCCGCCGCATCCTGCTGCGCGCCGATATCGACGCCCTGCCCGTCACTGAGCAGACCGGCGAGGAGTTCGCCAGCGTCAATGAGGGCTGCATGCACGCCTGCGGTCACGACTGCCATATCGCCATGATGCTCGGCACGTTGCAGATTCTGCGCCACATGACCGATGACATCCACGGCGAGATTCGCATCGTATTCCAGCCCAGCGAGGAAAACGGCCAGGGCGCCAAACTCATGATTGGCACGGGTGTGCTCGACGGCGTCGATGGCGCCTACGCCGCGCACATCTGGAGCGAGGTCGACGCCGGTACCGTAAGCTGCGAGCCCGGCCCACGCATGGCAAATACCGACTGGTTCCGCATCGACGTCCGCGGCACCTCGTGCCATGGCGCCATGCCCCAGCGCGGCCACGACGCCGTTATGGTTGCGGCAGAGATCGTCAACGCCCTGCAGACCATCGTCTCGCGCGAGATCAGCCCCTACGAGCCGGCTGTCATCACCGTCGGCGAGCTGCACGGCGGCACCGCGCGCAACGTTATCGCCGGCACGGCCTACCTCGCCGGCACAGTGCGCACCTACGGCGATTCGACCCACGAGGAAATGCCGGAGCTCATGCGCCGCATCGTGGAGCATACCGCGGCAGCTCTGGGCGCCGAGGCTGAGCTCACCGACTACACCATCGCCAACTACAAGGTCGAAAACGAGGTCGCCTCGAGCGAGCGCTGCCGTCAGGCTGTAATCAAGTGCCTGGGCCCCACCGGTCAAGGCCATTACCGTGGCACGCTTTCGGGCGAGGATTTTTCGGAGTACCTGCGCCGCGTGCCGGGCGTGCTCGCCTTTGTAGGTACGCGCAACCCCAAGATTGGTGCCACGTACGCCCAACATTCCTGCTTCTACAAGATCGACGAGACCGTGCTGGCAAAGGGCTCCATGGTGGCCGCCCAGTATGCTATCGACTTTTTGGCCGAGCCCACGCAAGAGGAGCTCGACGGCCCCACGATCGCCGCGGTTGCCGAGACCAACCCCGACTTGGCCGCCAAGCTGCGCTCTGCCAAGGCAACAGCCGCTGAGGCGCGCGACGCCATGCACGATGCTCGCACCGCTCGCCATGCTGCAATCAAGGGCATCCACGATGCGCGGGCTGCCGCTCGCCACGAGGAGAAGCGCGACGAGTAGCCATCACGCCCACCCATAACAACCTGGCTAGAGCAAAGCGGGGGCGAACGTTATCTCAACGTTCGCCCCCGCTTATGTGTCGACCGCTTTTCTAGCGCGTCCTCCGTCACGACAGGAAAGAGCGAAGGATGGTGAGCCAGCGTGGGGGTTCGAGGTGGATGATGTCGTCGGGGACTCCGGCGGGCGCATGGCCGCCAAAGAGTAGGCCGGCATCTACCGGATTGATGAGGCGCACGATCCATACGGCGATGACCAGCATGCACAACACGGTGACTACAATGTCGACACCACGCTTTAGCTTGCTCGATGCCACCTCCTCGCGCACGAACGCGAGCACAAACGCAATCGGCACCACCCAAAACAGCGGATGGTAGGCAAAGGCCGCCGCAAAATCGAGACGCAGCGCCGCCAGCCACGCCCTCGTCATGCCGCATCCCGGACAAGGAGCGCCCGTCATCATTCGAAAAATGCAGCCGATATCGAGCAGGTAGAGCGCGAGCCAGGCGACAAAGAGCGCGCCGGTGCAAAAAAGGGCGCGGCGAAGGAGCTCTGCCGTGCCCCTATGTCCCTGGGAGCTGTTCACGCCGCCCTTATTGTTAGGCACGAGCGCCAAGGCGAGTGTTGTAAGCCGTTGCCATGGCATTGGTATTATTGATGATGATGTTCATAGCGAAGATGGGACCAAGGCCGCACAGGAGCGCGCCGAAGATCTGCCACAGAAGAACGGTGGTGCCGTTTTCCTGGAACACCAGGCCGTAGCGAGGAGCGTTGGCCTGCAGGCGGTTGCCAATCTTGTAATACCAGTAGTACGCGTAGAAGCCGCAGGTCACAAACGATAGAAGGATGAATTCCGCCAGACCCGGCGTGTAATCGCCGTCATCCTGACACAACGTGTTGACGTCGCGTGCCAAGCAATACAGGAAGTAGAACGAATAGATACCGCAGGTCACAAGAGAGAGCAGCAGCCAGCCGATCAGGCTGCGGTCAGCCTTAATGGGGCCATAGCCCATCGGAGCGGATGCGGACTGTTGGGCGTATTGACCGGTGTACTGCTGCTGAGGCTGGGGCACGGGCTGAATAGCCTGGGCCGGAGCGGGCTGGGGCTGCGGGGCCGGAGCGGCAGAAGCGGCACCAACGGCGGATCCGCAAACAGGGCAGAATTTGGCATCATCCGAAATGGGAGAACCACAAGTGGGACAGAACATGAGCCTCTCCTTTTCCTAAGGCGTCGCACGCCTTCAAACCTTACACGTCTACGTTCTCAACAATAGCCGCGACGTTGTTGCGCAACATTGACCAATTTCCGAGAAATTTTGCTGCAACCGTTTTCCCAGGCATTTTCTTGCTTTCGCAGTAGAAAAAGGCACCCCGGGCTCAGTTGCCCAGGGCGCCTCGACCGACTATTCGGTTTGATTGTTTTCGGCAGCAGGATTATCGCCCGGCTCATCCGCCGGCGTGGCAACGGCATTCCAATCTGGCTCCGCAGGCGTCGCCTCGGGTGCCGGAGCAGGTGCCGGGGCAGGTACAGGGGCAGGTGCAGGCGCGGGTGCCGGG
>JAUMOL010000023.1 GCA_031295385.1 Collinsella sp. | reverse complement strand
TGGGAAACCGGGGCGCCCGCGCGGGGACGCAGGATCATCCCCATGCCCTGCGGCCCCGCGCGGGCGCCCCGCGGTGCGGTTCGCCGGGATGCGGTCTTACTGCCCCTGTGCGCGGTAGCGGGCCTCGGTGGCCTCCTTGGCCGGGCGCCACCAGGACTCGTTCTCGACGTACCAGTCGATGGTCTGCCTGAGCCCCTCGGCGAAGTCGGTGTGGGCCGGCCTCCAGCCGAGCTCGCGCTGCAGCTTGGTGGAGTCGATGGCGTAGCGGCGGTCGTGGCCGGGGCGGTCGGCGACCCAGTCGAAGTCCTCGGGGTCGCGCCCCATGGCCTCCAGGATCATGCGCAGGACCGTGATGTTGTTCTTCTCCCCATTGGCGCCGATAAGGTAGGTCTCCCCCATGCGGCCCTTGGTGAGGATGTCCCAGACTGCGCTGGAGTGGTCCTCGGTGTGGATCCAGTCGCGGACGTTCTCGCCGCGGCCGTAGAGCTTGGGGCGGACGCCGTCGATGATGTTCGTTATCTGCCTGGGGATGAACTTCTCCACGTGCTGGTAGGGGCCGTAGTTGTTGGAGCAGTTGGAGATCGTGGTGCGCAGGCCGTAGGTGCGGGTCCATGCGCGCACGAGCATGTCGGAACTCGCCTTGGTGGAGCTATAGGGGCTCGAGGGCTTATACGGCGTCTCCTCGGTGAACTTGGCGGGGTCGTCGAGCGCCAGGTCGCCGTAGACCTCGTCGGTGGAGACGTGGTGGTAGCGGACGCCGTATTTGCGGACGGCCTCCAGCAGGCGGAAGGTGCCCTCCACGTTGGTGCGCAGGAACGGCTCCGGGTCGGCGATGGAGTTGTCGTTGTGGCTCTCTGCGGCGTAGTGCACGATCGCGTCGTGGCCGGGGACGATCCTATCGAGCAGCTCCGCGTCGCAGATGTCACCGACGACGAGCTCGACCCTGTCCTCGGGCAGCCCCGCGATGTTCTCGGGGTTGCCGGCGTAGGTCAGCTTGTCCAGGACGGTGACATGCACGTCAGGGTGGTTCTCGACCACGTGACGCACGAAGTTGCTGCCGATGAAGCCGCAGCCGCCCGTGACGATGATGTTCTTGGGTTCGAAGATCTCGGACATGAGGGGTTCCTCCTAGTACTCGCGCGGGCTGTTGACGATCTCGCCGGCGGCGACCTTCTTCAGGTGCCGGCCGTAGACCGACTTGCCGTAGGCCTTCGCGGCCTCCTCAAGCTCGGCGGTCGTGATCCAGCCGTTCTCCCAGGCGATCTCCTCGGGGACGGACACCGGCAGGTCCTGGGAGTGCTCCACGGCGCGGACGAACTCCGCCGCCTCGTGGAGGCTCTCCATGGTGCCGGTGTCCAGCCACGCGTAGCCGCGGCCCAGCGTCACGACGGACAGCGTCCCCTCCTCCAGGTACATCTGGTTGAGCGTGGTGATCTCCAGCTCGCCGCGGGCCGACGGCTTAACCTCATGCGCCTTGGCGGCGACGTCGCCCGGGTAGAAGTACAGGCCGGTGACCGCGTAGGAGCTCTTGGGCTCGGCGGGCTTCTCCTCGATGGAGACGGCACGGCCCTGCGCATCGAACTCCACGACGCCGAAGCGCTCGGGGTCGTCCACGTGGTAGCCGAAGACCGTGGCGCGGCCCGACTCGGCGTTCTGGACGGCGCGCGTCAGGTGGCGCGACAGGCCGTTTCCGTAGAAGATGTTGTCCCCGAGCACCAGGGCGCACGGCTCGCCGGCGATGAACTCCTCGCCGATGGTGAAGGCCTGGGCCAGGCCGTCCGGGCTCGGCTGCTCGGCGTAGGACAGGTTGACGCCGTAGCGCGAGCCGTCCCCGAGCAGGCGCTCGAAGTTGGGCAGGTCGGTCGGCGTGGAGATGACCAGGATGTCCCGGATGCCCGCAAGCATGAGGGTGGACAGCGGGTAGTAGATCATGGGCTTGTCGTAGACCGGCAGCAGCTGCTTGGAGGTCACGAGCGTGAGCGGGTACAGGCGCGTGCCGGACCCGCCTGCGAGGATGATGCCTTTCACTGGTTATCTCCTTCCGAGGAAAAGGTCTTCGTAGCTGTCAGTGATGGACCGCCACGAATACCGGTCGCGGATAACGGAGGTCGATGCCGTATCGAGCTCCTCGATCGACTTCCAATCCATCACGTCGGCGCTATTGATAAGTTCAGCCAAGTCTCCGGATTCCTTGCTCCAATACAGGGCCGAGTCCTCAGCGACCTCGCGGTTGAAACCGACGTCGAGAAGGAGGTTGAGGCGCGTGGACGCCAGCGCCTCCAGGAGGCTCGGATTGGTACCCCCGACCTCATGGCCGTGGAAGTAGCCGTAAGCCTGCTCACGGATCTTCTTCAGGAGCTCCTGGTCGTAGACGGTCCCGACGAACTTGATGCGTGGGTCGGACTTGAAGTGCGTCTTCCGCTCGAGCTCCGCGAGGAAGGAGTCGTCCACTCCCGTCACGAGCGCGAAATCCCGCTTGGAGTCGGAAGCCATGAACTCCCGGATCATGGTCTCGTAGTTGTTCTCGGGCACGAAGCGTCCCACGACCAGGTAGTAGCCGAAGGGCTTGAGGCCCTTCTCGGAGAGCCATCCAGTGAACTTGGGGTCGTCGTCCGCGAGCGCTGAGTGCCTGATGTCGGCCCCGTAGGCGATGAAGGTCGTCTCGGGGTGCAGGTCGGCATACTCCCCTCGAATGTACTTCTCGATGTTCTTGGAGTCGCACACCATCAGGTCGGCGTGCTTGACCATCCCGCGCTCCGAGACTTTCCAGTACCTGCGGACGGGCGCGCTCCACTTGGCGCGCTTCCACTCGTGGCCGTCGGGGTTCACGAAGACCTTGCCACCAAGGGCGTGGATCATCTTTACGTACTTTCCGAAAAACGGTCCGATGCGACAGGCCAGCACGTAGACGATGGGGTGCTCGACACGGTTATTCTCGATATAGGCGGTGCACCACTTGAGGGCGTCTATGTCGTAGAAGATCGCCCTAGCGGCTCCGACGGGCCTGCGTAGTACCTTGAAGCAATGCGCTCCGTTGTGCTCGAACTCGCCGACCTCCTCGGCGGAGTCCACAGCGCACGCCACGTGGTACTTGATGTCGGGCAATACCTGATTCTCGGTCAGTTTCTCCACGAACGTCTCGTAACCGCCGTAGTTTGCCGGAATTCCCTTGGATCCGATGATGAAAACATGCTGCATTAGTACGCATCGCTCCCGTTAAAGACCTCCAGAACCGTTAGGAGGATGATCTTGAAGTCCGTGATGACTCCGCGCTTGGCTATGTACTCGAGGTCCCGGCGGACCATGCCGTCGAACCCGGTGGAGTTTCGCTCCGTCACCTGCCAGAGCCCCGTAATACCTGGCTTCACCGCTAGCCTCTGCAGGTCATACTCGGTGTACTCCGCGACCTCGTTGGGCAGCGGCGGGCGCGGGCCGACGACAGACATCTGGCCCAGGAACACGTTCAAGAACTGCGGGAACTCGTCGATGGAGTGCTTGCGGATGAACTTTCCGATCTTGGTGACGCGCGGGTCCTCCTTCATCTTGAACATGGCTCCGGCGATCTCGTTGCGCTCCTTGAGCTCGGCGAGGCGCTCGTCGGCGTCCCTGTACATGGAGCGGAACTTCCACATGCGGAACGTGGTCAGGCTGCCGTCGGGGCGGGTCTGGCCCACGCGGATCTGGCTGTAGAAGGGGTTGCCTTCGCTTTCAAGACGAATGGCGGCGGCAAGCACAAGGCTGGGAACGGCGATGACGGCCAGCACGCAGCCGCTGAACACGACGTCAAAGGCGCGCTTAACGGCGCGGTAGACCAAACGCGAACGATCCCAGTCCATGATGGACTGCATGGCCTTGTAGCGGCCGGCGCCCTCGCGTCGTTCCATGGCCTGAGCAATGAGCGCTGCCCCCGCAGGCGCATCCGTTGCAAATTGAGTTTTATCCGACACGTTTTCTTCCAAGACTTCGTCCCCGGGTCGGGGATCCTCCCTGTTCTGTGTAGCGATCGCCTGCAACTAGGCGATCGCCTTTTTAAGGTTTCGCATTACGCGCTGCTCGGCCGTAAGCACAGCAAGGCCAACGCGCGTTGTTACGCGTCGGCCGCACAGGTCGAACTCCAAATAAGCAGTGCTCTTGCGTCTGTTAATGGTTTTGATAAGGCCTTCGTGGCCCAGCAGCGGACCTGCCGTCACTACCACCTGGTCGCCGTCTTTTAGGGCCTCGCTCATGGGCACTACGCGGTCTCCCCTATGCGTAAAGCCGCCAATAAGCTAGACCTCTTCTTTTGCCAGCGGCACAAACTGACCGTCCTGGGCAAGTACCCGGGCAAAGTCGTCTATGCGCAGCAGATAATGTTGCACGGTACGGGGATCTGCCGTATCGCAGATAAGATAACCGGGAAAGAGCGGCTTAGTCGTATTGACCCATTCGCCGTGTACCTTGATCTCGGTTTGATATTGGGGATAAAAGAGCTCTTGCATGGCACTCGCCGGCACCATGCGCTCGATGCGCTCGCGCATTACGTCTTCGCGACCGTTAATGACCTGGATCACATACCACACGAGCACCACCCCCTTGCTGTCTTACGTGTGGCTCACGGGGTTTGGGTATGGCTTCGCCAGGGCGCTCATGCGCGAAGGCGCTCCATATTCAAACCCTGAGCCCAGTCAGACAAGCGCGTGGCTCTGCCCCACCGTGAACGGTATGTACAAATGCAGTTGCAGGAGACGCGGACGTGTATCGCAAAAGACCGCATCCCCAGCTGACTGCGTGCGAGCCAGTCAAGCGGGTACAAAACTGGACCGCACGCAAACAGCTAAAGGACTGCTACGTATTGGCATACAAGCTACTAAATGCACTTTGTAATTACGTCAATGCAAATAAATAACGTCGCATGACTTCTTTATTGGAGCTCGTGGTGTTTCTGGCACCGCCGTTACGGCCGGATGCTGATCGACCCTGCGCTTTGTGGCTTGCTGGAGCCGTGAGCACAGTTGAACTCATGTAACGTTAGATATCCTAGCACAAGCTGTTAGTGAAACTGATTTAGGCTGCGTTGGACAACATATCGTTCATTTGACGTGCTTAAGGAGGTTGTTTTGGGATGTTGTTCATGTTGACGCAGGTTATTGGGGTGCTGGCAATAATTGGGAGCGTTCCTGAAACCCAAATGGAACAGTGATCTACACTGATAATCGCGTTTGTCTAACAAACTATGTACAGACATGGGAAATAAATTGTGCAACTTTTTGTTTGCGTAGCTGAGGATATGTGCGCGGGGAATTTTGGCATGAAAAAAGCCTTCGGGATACCGAAGGCTTTTGCATTCACGGTGGTGGAGACGAGGGGGATCGAACCCCTGACCTCTTGACTGCCAGTCAAGCGCTCTCCCAGCTGAGCTACGCCCCCGTGACGTGGAGATACTATAGGGGAAGTTGGCGCGGCGTGCAAGGACTTTTTTGGGTCAGACTCTAAATGCCTATTGATATAGGTAAGCGATGGCGGTGCCGGTGTGGACTTGGATCGTGGCTGTTGACCTGACGACGTTGCTAATGCCCGTATCGGCCAACAGGCCCAAGGGGCTGTGATCTAGCTCCCATTCTAGGCCGTATTCGCTTACCACCGTCCCAGGGGCTATGGCGATGATGGAGAACGTCTTGCCTTCGGCACCTTCGATGGTCCACGACTCGTCTGCGTGAAGAATACGGGCGACCACCTTGTCCTCGGCAATCCAGACTGGGGCGCCCTCGTAGCCCGCGAGCAACCCTAGTACGGACAAGGCCATGTCCGGACGGCCGTCGGTGGCGCAGGTCGCAACCACTTCGGCACCCGGCCAGCGGCGGCGGACGGAATCGAGCGCCAGCGCCAGATCGGTATAGTCCTTGTAGGGGCTATGGCGCTCTACCTCAAAGGCTTCGGCGGCATCGACCAACGCGCGGCCGGCGTCGCTCACCGTGTCGGCATCTCCTACATACACGTCGCAACCCAGCCCCGCACCCAGCAGCGCGTCGAGCCCGCGGTCCACAGCGACAACGTGGTCGCACTCCCCTGCCAGCCGACGCAGCAGATCCGCGCTCGCAACCACGGGCGAACCGCAGACCACCAATACCTTGCAAGCCACAGCTCTCGCCTATTCCTCAAACGCAAGCACGCGGGCCAGATCCAGGTCCTCATAGCTATCGATAAAGATTTCGCAGTTGTCACGAACCTCGTCGCGCTTCATACGGCCGTGCGGGTCATAGACGCCCACGCGCTTAAAGCCGGCAGTGCCAGAGCTCTTAAGGCCAAAGACGGCGTCCTCAAACACCCATGCACGCTCAAATTTACACCCGTGGCGCTCCTCCAGGCGGCGCAGCGCCAGCTCGTACACATCGGGGAACTGTTTGGAGCGTCCTGCCTCGCCCGTGGTGGTAACAAACTCCATGTAAGCGTCGAGCCCGGCACCAGCGAGCGCGGACTGCACCAGCTCAGCCGGCGTGGACGTAGCCACGCACATGGCAATGCCTGCCGCCTTCGCCTGCTCCAAAAATGCCAGGAGACCCTTGCGCGGCGGCACCTTGGAGTACCCATCAATCAGAATATTGCTCAGCTCGCGGTACAGCTCCTCGCCATTCGCGCCAATGCCCCAGGTGTCGTGGTAGGCCTGGCACTCAGCCTCCAGCGACAAATGCTCAAACTGGGCAAAATCGTCGACCGTCACATCAACTCCGTGGCGGTGCAATAACTCGGGCTGGGCATAGGCCCAAACGGGGGTGCTATTAACTAGCGTGCCGTCGCAATCGAAAATAAAAGCAACCTTGGGAGCGGCGGTATGGGACATAAACGAACCTTTCGATGTCAAATGGTAAACAACCTGCTAAAAACGTTTTACCAAACGTAAGTCTATCAGTTTTGAAACCCTAATTGGTAAAACTGTCAAGGGTTTTACCATTGCAATTCTGCCAGTGGTATAAACATGTCGCTTACCGATTAAACACCCCCGCAAATCCGCTTTCGTCCATAAAACTAACGTACAGGTGTTATCGTAGTTTCTGCCGAAAGTTCCACCGAGCACGCGAGGTGGAACGAATCATAGAACTATCGCCGTCCCTTCGATTCGTGCAGCCTTGGACCTTTCGCATCTAGTCACCAAGGCAACACGCTGCCGCGTCATGATGGGATCAAACGTGAGCGATACAAAGCTAAAGCCAGCAACCAAAAAGCCCGCCACCCGTAAAGCCGCCCCGCATGCACCGGAGCTCACCAAGGACGATGTCTACCTGTTTGGCATCGGCACATGGGAGCGCAGCTGGGAAAAGATGGGCGCGCACCCCGACACGCAGAACCGTACGCGTGGCTGGCGCTTTTGCGTTTGGGCGCCCGACGTAAAGAGCGTCCACGTCATTGGCGAATTTAACGACTGGGATGAGCAAGCCAACCCGCTGGTGCCCATGCATACAAGCGCTATTTGGGAAGGCTTTATTCCTGGTGCCGAGCAGGGTCAGCTCTATAAGTACCTTATCGAGACCAACGAGGGCAAAAAGCTCTATAAGGCCGATCCGTACGCCTTTAAGGCCGAGTGCCCTCCGGGTACCGCCAGCGTGCTGTGGACCCTCGATGGCTACCAGTGGAACGACGCCGCGTGGCTTAAGCGCCGTGCGAGCCATAACCACATGTCGCAGCCCCTTAACATCTACGAGGTGCACATTGGCTCGTGGAAGCGCCACGGCGACGCACCGCAGGGCGAGCCGGACGAGTACGGCAACTACCCCGGCCCCATGGATCCCTTCCCCGCGCAGCGCGGCGAGTTTTACACCTACGACGACCTGTCGGTGGAGCTCGTGGACTACGTGCGCGACATGGGCTACACGCATATCGAGGTCATGCCGCTTATGGAGCATCCCTTCGATGGCTCCTGGGGCTACCAGACGACTGGCTACTATGCTGCAACGTCGCGCTATGGCAACCCACAGCAGCTCATGCACTTTATCGATGCGTGCCACGAGGCGGGCATCGGTGTGATCATGGACTGGGTGCCCGGCGGTTTTTGCGCCGACTCCCACGGCCTTGCCACCTTTAACGGCCACATGCTGTTTGAGCACGAGATTCACCCCAACTGGGGCACGCACAAGTTCGACTTCGCCCGCGGCGAGGTCCGCTCCTTCCTGGTCTCTAACGTGCTGTACTGGCTCGAGAACTTCCACGTGGACGGCATTCGCATGGACGGCGTGTCCAGCATGCTGTACCTCAACTTTGGCATCGACGATCCGGGCCAAAAGAAGTTCAACAAGTACGGTACCGAGGAGGACCTGGACGCCAGCGCGTTTATCCGTCAGGTCAACTGCGCTGTAGAGGCGCACTACCCCGACGTGATGATGATGGCCGAGGAGTCCACCGCGTGGCCGCTCGTGACCTATCCGCCGCAGGACGGCGGCCTGGGCTTCCACTACAAGTGGGACATGGGCTGGATGAACGACACCCTGCACTACATGCAGACCGATTTTCCGTGGCGCCCCGGCAACCACGGCCTGCTCACGTTCTCCATTATGTATGCCTTTACCGAGAACTTTATCTGTCCGCTGAGCCACGACGAGGTCGTGCACGGCAAGTGCTCGCTCATCGGCCGCATGCCGGGCGACTGGTGGCGCCAGTTTGCCGGCCTGCGCACGCTCGCCTTCTACCAGATGACGCATCCCGGTGCCAAGCTCAACTTTATGGGCAACGAGATCGGCCAGTTTATTGAGTGGCGCTACTACGAGTCCATCCAGTGGTTCCTGACCGAGGAGTACGAGACTCACAAGCATCATCAGGCGTTTATCAAGGCGCTCAACCACCTGTACACCGCCGAGCCCGCCCTGTACGAGCGCGGCTACACCGACGACGGCTTTACCTGGGTCGATGCGGACAACTCCAAGCAATCCATCGTGAGCTTTGTGCGCCAGGGCGAGGACATCGACGACGACCTGGTGATCTTGATCAACTTTGACCCGGCGAGCTACGAGAGCTTCCGCGTGGGCGTGCCTCGCGAGGGCGACTGGGAGGTCATCTTCGACTCCGACCGACCCGAGTTTGGCGGCAGCGGCTATGCCGGCGAGGAGCCCTACACCTGCTCGAGCGAGCCCTATCCCTGGAACGGGCAGATGGACTCCATTGAGATTAAGGTGCCCGGCCTGGCAGGCGTGGTGCTTAAGCGCCGCGGTCCCAGCAGCTACAAGCCGCCGGTGGTTGAGGAGCCCAAGAAGGCGACGCGCAAGCGCACGTTCTCGGTGAAGCCCAAGGCCGCGGCCGCTAAAAAGGCTCCGGCTAAGGCGAAGGCTGCCAAGGCTTCTGCCAAGTCCACCACGGCCAAGAAGGCAGCCACCAAAAAGGCTGCTCCCAAGGCTAAGGCAGGCGCTGTTAAAGCATCTGGCAAGGATGCGTAACAAAAGCGTTACCACTGCAATTACCCGCCCCGCCGGGGCGTAGGATACATGTCATAACCGTTCCGGGAGAAACATCCCCGGGGGAAAGGAACGTATGAATAAGATCTTCGACAACAAGCAGGAGTTTTCCGAGCTCTATCGCGATGCCGTCATGAGCATTAGCGGCAAGAGCGTCGAGGCCGCCAGCGACCTCGACCGCTTTAACGCCCTGGCCAAGCTCGTGGCCGAGAAGGCACGCACCGTTGCCACCAAGAGCGACGCCCGTGCGGCCGCCGAGGGCAAGAAGCGCGTGTACTACTTCTCGATCGAGTTTTTGATCGGCCGCCTGCTCGACAACTACCTGCTCAACTTTGGCGTGCGCGACATGGTCGCCGAGGCGCTCGACGACATGGGCTTTGACCTGTCCGTCATCGAGAACCAGGAGCCCGATCCGGCTCTGGGCAACGGTGGTCTGGGCCGTCTGGCCGCGTGCTTCCTGGATTCTATGGCAGCCGAGGGCATTGCCGGCTACGGCAACGGTATGCGCTACCGCTACGGCCTGTTTAAGCAGGAGATCGTCAACGGCAGCCAGGTCGAGGCCACCGACGAGTGGCTCACCCACGGCTATCCCTGGGAGGTCCGCCGTCAGGACAAGGCCGTGACCATTAAGTTTGGTGGCCACGTCGAGGGCTTTGAGGAGAACGGCCGCACGTTCTACCGCACGGTGGACACGCAGGACACCCTGGCCGTCCCATATGACATCCCCGTTGTGGGCTATGCCGGCGAGACCGTCAACAAGCTGCGCGTCTGGGCCGCCGAGCCGGTCGAGGAGCACTTCGATCTGGAGGCCTTCAACCGCGGCGACTACGCCCTGGCCGATGCCAAGCGCGCCGAGGCCGAGGCCATCAGCGCCATCCTCTACCCCAACGACGCCGGCGAGCACGGCCGTCTGCTACGCTTAAAGCAGGAGTACCTGTTTGTATCGGCCGGTATCTACAGCCTGCTCGACACCTTTGAGAAGGAGCACGGCGCAAACTGGGAGCTGCTGCCGCAGTTTGTGGCCATCCACACCAACGACACGCACCCCGCCATGTGCGGCCCCGAGCTCATGCGTATCCTCATCGACGAGAAGAAGCTCGAGTGGGACGACGCCTGGAACATCGTGACGCAGGTCGTGAGCTACACCAACCACACCATCCTGCCCGAGGCTCTGGAGAAGTGGCCCATCGGCACGTTCTCCAAGCTCCTCCCCCGCGTGTACCAGATCATCGACGAGATTAGCCGTCGTTGGCACGAGTCGTTCGACACCACCCAGGAAGGCTGGCAGGAGCGTCTGCGCCAGACCGCCATTCTGTGGGACGGCGAGATTCGCATGGCCAACCTGTCTGTGATCTGCAGCCACAGCGTCAACGGCGTGGCCAAGATCCACTCCGACATCATCAAGAACATCGTGCTCAAGGACTTCTATGCCCTGACGCCCGAGAAGTTCAACAACAAGACCAACGGCATCTCGCACCGTCGCTTCTTTGCCGAGGCCAACCCCACCTATGCCAAGCTCGTCACCGAGGCTATTGGCGACGGCTGGCTCAAGGACGCCTTTGAGTTGGAGAAGCTTAAAAGTTTCCAGAACGACACCGAATTCCTGAAGGCCGTGGGTGCCTCCAAGCGCGCCAACAAGGAGCGTCTGGCCGCCTACGTCAAGGCCGAGACTGGTCTGGTCATCGACCCCAACACCGTCTTCGATGTTCAGGTTAAGCGCTTCCATGCCTACAAGCGCCAGCTCATGAACATCATGAAGGTGATGGACATCTACAACCGTCGCATCGCCGATCCCAACTTCCACGTGACGCCGACGACCTTCATCTTTAGCGGCAAGGCTGCCTCGAGCTACACCTTCGCCAAAGAGACCATCCGCCTCATTAACTCCGTGGCCGACGTCATCAACAACGACCCGCGCGTCAACGAGGTCATGAAGGTCTGCTTTATCCCCAACTTCCGCGTGAGCAACGCCCAGCTCATCTACCCCGCCGCCGAGATTTCGGAACAGATCTCCACGGCCGGCAAGGAGGCCTCGGGCACGTCCAACATGAAGCTCATGATGAACGGCGCCATTACGCTGGGCACCCTCGACGGCGCCAACATCGAGATCGCCGACCTGGCCGGCCGCGAGAACGAGGCCATCTTTGGCCTGACCGCTCCCGAGGTCGAGCAGCTCTGGGCATCCAACAGCTACTTTGCGTGGGATACGCTCAACAACGATCGCGAGCGTCTGGGCCGCGTGATGGACGAGCTCAAGGACAACACCTTTGCGGGTCTTTCGGGCAACTTCGAGAGTATCTACAACGAGCTTATGAACAACAACGACCCCGACCTGGTCATGGCAGACTTCCGCAGCTACGTGGATGCGTGGGAAAAGCTCACCGGCAGCTATGGCGACCAGGAGACCTGGAACCGCAAGGCCCTGCTCAACACCGCCTCTTCCGGCTGGTTCTCGAGCGACCGCACCATTCGCGAGTACTGCGACGAGATCTGGCACGCGTAGAGGCGCGCGAGCTCCCCTATGCCAGCACGGCATTACTCGACGGGCGCGTCCGAGCGCCGTGCCCGTCGCTAATGGGTTTAAGAACATCGATGACAGAAGGAGAAATCGATGAGTAAGAAAGAATGCATCGCGATGCTCCTCGCAGGAGGACAGGGCAGCCGATTGGGGGCACTCACCCAAAAGATCGCCAAGCCGGCGGTTAGCTTTGGTGGCAAGTTCCGCATTATCGACTTTTCACTGTCCAACTGCTCCAACTCGGGCATCGACACGGTGGGCGTTCTGACGCAGTACCGCCCCTACCTGCTGCATGCCTATGTGGGCTCCGGCGAGGCTTGGGATCTGGACAGCCGTGACGGCGGCGTGTCGATCCTTCCGCCGTACGAGACGCAGACCGGTGGCGCCTGGTATGCGGGCACGGCCGACGCCATTACGCAGAACCTCGACTACATTAAGGCCAACGACCCCAAGTACGTCCTGATTCTTTCGGGCGATCACCTGTATCGCATGGACTACCGCAAGATGCTCAAGACGCACATTGAGAGCAACGCCGACCTCACGGTGAGCGTTATGCCCGTGCCGTGGGAGGAGGCCAGCCGCTTTGGCATCCTGACCACCGACCCCGAGGACGGCCGCATCACCAAGTTTACCGAGAAGCCCGAGAAGCCCGATTCGAACCTCGCGTCCATGGGTATCTACATCTTCTCGGCAGACGTGCTGATCGAGGCGCTCGAGGCGGACGCCCTGGACCAGCGCTCGAGCCACGACTTTGGCAAGGACATCATCCCCAAGCTGCTCGGCGAGGGCAAGCGCCTGTACAGCTACGAGTTCCACGGCTTTTGGAAGGACGTTGGCACCATCGCCAGCTTCCACGAGACCTCGATGGACCTGCTGGGCAACAACCCCGAGTTCGATCTGTTTGACAAGAACTTCCCCATCATGTCCAACATCACCACGCGTCCGCCGCACTACATTGGCCCGGATGGCCGCCTGGACGACTGCCTGGTCTCCAACGGCTGCAAGATCTACGGCACCGCTCGCCACTCGATCCTTTCGACCGACGTCATCATCGAGGAGCGCGCCGTGGTCGAGGACTCCGTGCTGCTGCCGGGTGCGCACGTTAAGAGCGGCGCGCACATCTGCCGCGCTATTTTGGGCGAGAACTCCACGGTCGAGGAGGGCGTGAAGCTCGGCTCTGTCGATACCACCAAGGATACGGCCGTCGTTGGAAATGACGTCGTTATCGGGAAGGGGGAATGATCCGATGATCAATCGCAAGGCCATCGGTTATATCACCGCTAACTACTCTTCGACCTACGGCAGCGTGCTGCTGAAGGACCGCCCCATCGCGTCCGTTCCGTTTTTGGGCCGCTACCGCCTGATCGACTTCCCGCTGTCCAACATGATGAATGCCGGCATTAAGACCGTCGGCGTCGTCATGCCGGGCAACTACCGCTCGCTGATCGACCATGTGGGCTCGGGCAAGGACTGGGGCCTGGACCGCAAGAAGGGCGGCCTGTTCATGGTGCCCGGCAACGCGTATGGCACCACCAAGGGCGGCATGCGCTTCCTGCTGCGCGACATCATCTCCAACAAGACGCTGTTCCAGCGCTCGGACAAGCCCTATGTCGTGATGATGGGCACCAACATCATCTTTAACATGGACCTCAACACCATCATTGACGCGCACGAGAACTCCGGCGCCCAGATGACCGTGGTGTACTGCAAGGCCACGCGCAACGTCGATGACGAGACCAAACTCGAGATTAACGAGAACGGCCGCCTGACGGGCGTGAGCGCCGGCGTCGCATACGGCGACAACGCCTCCATGGACTGCTGCATCGTCAACCGCGAGACGCTGCTCGAGATCATCGATCACTACCAGGCTGCCGACTATCTGGACCTGCTCGAGGCACTCCAGGGCGACTTTGGCAATATCGACGTGTGCAGCTACGAGTACAAGGGCGAGGTCGTGGGCGTGTTTAGCGAGAAGTCGCTCTATCGCCGTAGCATGGACCTGCTCGACCAGACCGTGGCCGACCAGCTCTTTGACCCCGAGCGCCCGATCCTGACCAAGGCTCACGACGTGCCGCCTTCGCGCTATGCGACCGGCAGCCACGCGTGCAACTCGATCATCTCGGCCGGCTGCATCATCAAGGGCACCGTGCGCAACTCGATCCTGTCGCGCGGCGTCGTGGTCGAGGAGGGCGCCTCGGTGACCAACTCGATCATCAACCAGAGCTGCATCATCAAGAGCGGCGCCCGCGTTGAGAATGCCATCCTGGACAAGAACAACGTGGTTCCCACCAACACCGAGCTTCGCGGCACGCCCGAGAACATCCTGGTGCTGGGCAAGGCTCCGTTAACTCCCGATACCACCATCGTGCATTAACGTAGGCACCGCAACATCGCTCGTAACATGTAGAATAGCCGCCCGGTTTGTGCCAGGCGGCTATTCTCGAATTACAACATGGGAGACAATATGGCAGATTCCAGCAAAAAGATGCAGATCGTGTTTGCCTCGGCTGAGTGCGCACCGTTTGTAAAGACCGGTGGCCTGGGCGACGTGGCGGGCTCGCTGCCCGCGGCACTCGTGCGCGCAGGCGCCGAAGTCATCGTGATGGTGCCCAAGTACGCCACCATCAAGGACGAGTACAAGGCGCAGATGGAGCACTTCTCTGACTTTTACGTGAGCCTGGGCTGGCGCAACGAGTACTGCGGGCTTGAGAAGCTCGAGCACGACGGTGTCACGTATATGTTCATCGACAACGAGCGCTACTTTGCGCGCGACTATCCGTACGGCTTCTTTGACGACGGCGAGCGCTTTGCGTTCTTCTCCAAGGCCATCACCGAGAGCCTGCAGCACCTGCCGGCCGGCTTTGAGTGCGATATCCTGCACTGCAATGACTGGCAAACGGCACTGGCGCCCGTGTTCTTGCGTGAGTTCTACCAAGGCCTGCCGCTGTACGACCGCGTCAAGACCGTGTTCTCGATCCACAACGTGGCGTTCCAGGGCCAGTTTAGCGACACCGTGATGGAGGACATCCTGGGTGTGGCACATATTCCGGCGGCCGCCTCGCAGCTGCGTTGCGACGCCTGCAGCATCAACTACATGCTGGGCGCGCTGCGCTATGCCGATGCCATCACCACGGTAAGCCCCACCTATGCCAACGAGATCCAGACGCCCGAGTTTGGCGAGGGCCTGGACGGTGTGTTGCGCGAGCGCTCCTATGCGCTGCAGGGCATTTTGAACGGCATTGACGTGGCGGGCTTTGACCCGGCGACCGACAAGCGCATTGCCGCAAACTACACGGTCGAGGACCGTTCCGGCAAGGCCGTGTGCAAGGCCAAGCTGCAGGAAGAGCTGGGGCTCGAGGTTCGCGACGACCGCCCGCTTATGGTGATGGTCACGCGCCTGACGCGCCAGAAGGGCATGGACCTGGTCATGTACGCGCTCGACCGCATCCTGTCCGGCGGCGTTCAGGTGGCCGTACTGGGCACCGGCGACCGCGACTATGAGGACGGCCTGCGCTACTTCCAGGACAAGTACCCCGGCACCATGGCCGCGCGCATCGAGTTCGATCCGGCGCTGTCGCAGCGCATGTATGCCGCCGCCGATATGTTCCTGATGCCTTCGAAGTTTGAGCCCTGCGGCTTGTCGCAGATCATCGCCATGCGCTACGGCACCCTGCCGATTGTTCGCGAGACCGGTGGCCTGAAGGACACAGTGATCCCGTATAACGAGTTTACCGGCGAGGGCACGGGCTTCTCGTTTAGCAACTTTAACGGCGACGAGATGGGCGACGCCGTGTTCCGCGCGGCACGCCTGTTCTGGGACAACCGCGAGGCGTGGAATCAGCTGGTCACGCAGGCAATGAGCCAGGACTTTAGCTGGACGCGCTCGGCCGACAAGTATCTGGACCTGTACTTCTTTATGCACCCGGAGATCGAGAGGCCGGCGGCGGTTGTCGACGAGCCTGTGGTTGTGGCTGAGAAGACCGCGGCCGAGCCCGAGCCCAAGGCTGAGGAGAAGCCAGTTGAGGCTGAATCTGAGGTAAAGGTTGAGGCAGCTCCCGAGACAGAGGATAAACCGGCTGCAAAGTCTGCCGCCAAGAAGACCACGACTCGTAAGACGACGGCTAAGAAGGCCACTACGACCACGAAGTCCGCTGCCTCCAAGACCGCCGCAGCAAAGACGACTGCTGCCAAGACAACGACCACGCGTAAGCGCACGACCGCCGCTGCCAAGAAGGCCGCCGAGGTCGAGGCTGCTCCCGAGGTAAAGGCCGAGACCGCCGAGGCCCAGTCGGTCGCTAAGGCTCCGGCCAAGACTGCAGCCAAGAAGACGACCGCGACCGCCAGGAAGGCGACGGCCGCAAAGTCAACAACGACCAAGGCTGCCGCAACGAGGGCCGCCGCGAAGACGACCACGAAAGCACCCACGACCAAGGCAGCCGCAAAGCCGGCCGCCAAAGTCGAGGATACGTCCGCAGAGTCCAAGGCCGAGGCAACCGTCGAGGCCAAGCCGGCAGCCAAGACCACTACGCGCAAGCGCGCAACGACGATCAAGAAGACCACGACCAAGACAGCCGCTCCCAAGGTAGAGGCTAAAGCCGAGGACAAGCCCGCAGTAAAGGCCAAGCCGGCACCGAAGGCCGCTGAGGACAAGGCCGCACCGAAGGCTACGGTCAAGCCCGAGCCCGCCAAGGAGACTCCGGTCTCCCCCGCCGCTCCGGCAAAGGAAAAAGCCCCGTCCAAGAAGACATCCGTCCGCAAGGCAACGGCCACCCGTAAGCGCCGCTAATACGGACGATTAAAACTTAATCCTCAACGCAAAAGAGGGCGCCCCAACCAGGCGCCCTCTTTTGCGTTGAACTTCTGTATTAAAAAGAGGGCCGGTTTACTACGACAAAATGGCTCTGGCCGATCACGGCCAGTAATCTACGAAATTGGCAACGCTTCTACCTGCGGTTTTAAAATCAGCAAAATGACTGTGGTTGAGATCATTCAATTTATCGTAGTAAACCGAGGTACTTTTGGTTAGCTACAAATAGGATCGGTATAGGCGTTTTTGAATATCGCGATAATTTATGTGGTAAAACGATTTTCTAGGACAACCGTTCGCCGATGGTAAACGGATGTTGTTTATACACCCTGTGTACAACAGATATACTTACAATTTGTGCGTAAAGCCCATGGCCCGCAGGCCGTGATTCTATTGAACTGGACCGTACTATGAGATTGATACACAACAGCCGCCTACCGCAGTTTCGCACTCCGTTTGGCGCTGTGACCACTGGAACTACCGTTGCACTCTCGGTGATATTGGAGGATGCCGATCCCAACCAGGCGACACTCACCCTGCGTACCTGGGTCGATGAAGTCGGCGAGACCCTGATTCCGATGGAGCACGAAGGCGATGGCATTTTTACCGGCGAGCTCAAATGCACTGAACCGTGTCTTGTGTGGTACAGCTTTATATGCAATATCGAGGGCCAGCCCGAGGTTCGCCTGGGCGCACCGCAGGGCCGCACCGGCGGAGAGGGCGTAACCTACGGCTATGCCGAGGTGCCGTCCTTCCAGATTACTGTCTACAAGCACCGCGAGAACCGCCCCACCTGGTACGAGCGCGGCATGGTCTACCAAATCTTCCCCGATCGCTATGCCCGCGACGAGCACTGGCGCGAGCGCACAATGGCCCAACTCGAAAAACCGCGCAAGGGCATTCAGCGCCGGATGGTCGAGGACTGGAACGAGCCGCCCGTGTACGAGCGCGCCGAGGACGGCTCCATCAAGACCTGGGACTTCTACGGCGGCTCGCTCAAGGGCATCCAGGAAGACCTGCCCCGCATCGCCGAGCTGGGCTTTACGGCCATCTACCTCAACCCCATCTTTGAAGCAGCGAGCAACCACCGCTACGACACGGCTGACTACACCAAGATCGACCCGATCCTGGGCACCGAGCAGGACTTTACCGAGCTGTGCCAGGCAGCCGAGAAGCTGGGCATCTCCATCATCCTGGACGGCGTCTTCAACCACACGGGCGACGACTCGATCTATTTCAACCGCTACGGCAACTACCCCGGTTTGGGTGCCTGGCAGAGCGAGGATTCGCCGTGGCGCGATGCGTTTACCTTCCACGAAGACGGCTCGTATGACTGCTGGTGGGGCGTGGGCAACATGCCAGCCATCAACGAGAAGTCCGAGCTGGTGCGCGAGAGGCTCCTGGGCAAGGACGGCGTGATCCGCAAATGGCTGCGCGCCGGTGCCCATGGTTGGCGCCTGGACGTCGCCGACGAGCTTTCCGACGACTTCCTGGCCGAGATCAAGAAGGCTGTACTTGCCGAAAAGCCCGATGCACTGTTGCTCGGCGAAGTCTGGGAAGACGCCTCCAATAAAATTAGCTACGGCCATCTGCGCCGCTACCTGCAGGGCTCCGAACTGGACTCTGCCATGGATTATCCCTTCCGCGACATGGTCATCGGCTTTTTGATGGGCTACAAAAACGCCTACCAAGCTGCCGAGGACATCGAGACCCTGCGCGAGAACTACCCGAGCGAGGCATTGTCCTGCGCGCTCAATCTGCTTTCGAGCCACGACCGTCCGCGCATCATCTCGGTGCTCGGCGGCGGCCCCGACGAGTCGCAGCTGCCCGAGAGCGAGCGCAGCAAATGGCGCTTGGACGAGAACGCGATGGGACTGGCCAAGAGCCGCTTTTGGCTCGCCACGCTCATGCAGATGACGTTCCCCGGCGTGCCTTCGATCTACTACGGCGACGAATACGGCTTGGAGGGCCTTACCGATCCGGGCAACCGCCGCACCCTGCCGACCAAGGACCAACTGCACGACTTCGACACGCTGGCTATTGTCAAGAACGCCTCCGCCGTACGCCGCGCACTGCCATTTATGATCGACGGCGAGATCAAGGCCTTCGCGCTCAACGACGAGGTGCTGGCCTACAACCGCACGGGCAAGAATGGCGAGTGCGCGACGGTTATCATCAACCGCAGCCTGCGCAATTCGCACCGCGTGACGATTCCGGCGCTCGACGAATGTGCGAGTGACGTGATCAGCGGTCAAGAGTGCGAGATCCACAACGGTACGGTCACGCTCGATCTGTATCCGCTGGGCTCGTCGATCATCTATCACCATGCCGAGCAGCGCCTGCAGGAGCCGCTCGATCACGGCGCGGGCGTCGTGTGCCATATCACCTCGGTGCCCACCGACGACGGCAAGCCCGGCACGATTGGCGCACCCACGCGTCGCTTTATCGACCATCTGGCCGCTATGGGTATGCGCTACTGGCAGGTCCTGCCTGTCAACCCGACAGACTTCTTCCGCTCCCCTTACGCGGGGCCTTCAGCCTTTGCGGGCAATATTGACCTGCTGCCCGAGAGCCAAGAGGAACTTGCGGACGACTTTGAGGCTTGGAAGGCCCGTGGCGGCGAAGATGCAGACCCGCTCTACACGGCGTTTAAGCATCGCAACGCCGACTGGCTCGAGAAGTACTGCGTCTACATGGCCGTTAAGAAGTACTTTGAGGGCGAATCGCGTCACGATTGGCCGGCAGATGTCGCGCGCTACAACGAGCACCTGATCGATGACAAGCGTTTCCACGACGAGGCTGAACTGCACGCGTACATGCAGTATCGCTTTGACCTGGCCTGGTGCGAGCTGATGAACTATGCGCACAAGAAGGGCATCGAGGTCATCGGCGACATTCCCATGTATGTTTCGGACGATTCGGCAGACGCATGGAGCGAGCCCGAGAACTTCTGGCTGTCCGATACCGGCAAGGCGATTGAGATTTCCGGCGCGCCGCCCGACAATTTTGCGCCCGAGGGCCAGGTATGGGGCAACCCCACCTTCCGTTGGGATCACATGAAGGAGAACGGCTACCGCTGGTGGATGGACCGCCTGCGTCGCGCGTTCTCGCTCTACGACCGCGTGCGCCTGGACCACTTCCTGGGATTCCACAGCTACTTTAGCATTCCCGCAGGCAAGGCCTGCGCCGACGGCCGCTGGCTGGCGAGTCCGGGCAAGGATCTCTTCCAGACTGCCTATGACGAGCTGGGGCCGCTCAACTTTATCGCCGAGGACCTGGGCTACCTGACGCCCGGCGTTCGCGCCATGGCTTCGACCTGCGGCTTCCCCGGTATGGACGTGCTGGAGTTTAGCGATTACGACGTCCGCTGCGGCGTGCATCCCACGCCGGGCAAGATTCTGTACACCTCGACACACGACACGTCGACGCTCGCCGGTTGGTGCACGCGCTCCTTCGCGGGCGGCGACGAGCCGAGCGGCAAGGAGTTGGCCGGCAAACTGATGGGCGACGCGCTCGCAAGCGACGCTCCCCTGGTGATGATGCCGCTGCAGGACATCCTGGGGCTAGGCGACGATGCACGCATGAACGTGCCGGGCGTGGCAACGGGCAACTGGACCTGGAAGGCCGATGAGGCCGACGTTGCAGCCGCCGAGGGCAAAACTGCACAGCTCCTGCGCAGCACCCATAGATTCTGGGGCGAAGCGTGATAAAACCCCCGATATAGGGTACAGTTACAGCTGTTTGAATTTATGCGGGCAGAGCGATCTGCCCGCTTTGTGCTGAAAAGGAAGTATTATGGCGCGCTACGATTACAAGTGCTCGAGCTGCGGCAACGTGTTTGAGGTTGAGCATCCCATGTCCGAGACCCCCGAGGTCGTGTGCCCGAGCTGCGGTGCCCCGGCGGCCAAGACGTTCTCGGCCAGCGGCATCAAGTTTGAGGGCAGCGGTTTCTACAACACCGACCAGCGCAGCGGTGGTTCCAGCACCACCGCCACCAGCGGCTGCTGCGCCAATTGCCCGCACAACCACTAGAAACCAATCAGCCCCGCGACCGACACCAATCGCGGGGCTGATTCTTTAACTACCCAGGCATCTCTATGAGTTGCGGTGAAATAAGGACTGTTTGGCGGGTAGAAGCCGATATTCAATCCCTATTTCACCGCAACTTAATCGTTACTTGTGGACCAGGCGGGCGCAGAAGTGGCCGTCGTAGGAGTCGGCGTTTACTGGCACGCTTTGGAAGATGCCTCGATCGTTTTGGCGTACGGATACGAGTTTCTTGGCCTGATCGAACTCGGGGAGTTGCAGGATCTGCGCCTCGGAGAGCGGTGCGACGCTAAAGCCGGCGCCCTCAGGAGAAGCAAGGAAAGCATCCACCACCTGCGTGTTCTCCTCGTCGAAGACCGAGCACGTCGCATAGATGAGCTCGCCGCCGGCAGCCACGCGCGCGGCGGCTTCCTTGAGCATCGACAGCTGCAGTTTGGGCAGCTCAACCGTCACATCCTTCTCGGTCAGACGCCACGGGATCTCGGGATGACGACGCATGGTGCCGGTGCCAGAGCACGGCGCATCGATAAAGACCGTATCGAACTTAACCGGCTTGCCAAGCATGGCATCAAACGACGTCAGTACTTCATCAAGCTCGCAGGCATCACCCGAAACCGTACGAACGCCCTGAATACCGGCCTTGTGCAGACGAGCGAGATTCAGATCGCATTTGCGATCATGCAGATCGAGCGCCGTATGCTGACGCTCATAGCCCGCACGCTTGGCCTGGCACATCATCACATAGGTCTTGGTGCCACGACCGGCACCAATCTCAAGGCAGCTTCCAGGGCGCGTGGCAGCTGTGGCGATAAGCTGCGCATTGAGATCAGATGCCACCGCGGCAGCACGCTCAAACACACCCGATGCAACCGTGACCTGCGCATCTACCGGGGCATGGCAGCCCGGGAAAACGGGCGCGACGAGCTGCGAGACATACGGATCGGGCTTGGTCGCAAAGGCGTTCTCATGCAGGGCCAGCGGCGCGGGGGCCAGATTGCCGGCAAAGTTAAGCGCACCCTCAGGCGTGTCGAACGATGCCATAATGCGAGCGCACAGCCAACGCGGCAGACCCATCAGGCGCGACAGACGAACCAGGCGTCGCTCAGACTCATCTACATCGGACGCCGTGGCAAAGTCCTCAACATTGTCCGCAACCTTATGCAGCACGGCATTGGCCAAGCCAGCGGCGGACTTAGCGCCGCAGCGAACCAGCTCAACACCCTGACTTACAGCAACGCGCCCAGGCGTATGTAAATAGAGCATCTCGAAAGCCGAGATACGAAGCGCCATGCGAACACGCGGCGCAACCTTTTTAGGCTTATCGAGAAACTGATCGAGCAACTCATCCAAAATACCCTGCGTGGCGGCCACACCAAGCGCCAAGCGGGCGGCAAAAGCGGAATCGCGCTGGTCAATAGCCTTAGCCGATGCGCGAGAGGACAGCACGTCACGCGCATACATGCCGCGGCGATCGGCCTCCATCAGCACATCGAGCGCAAGCTTGCGCGCGGGAGACAGCTTGCTCATGACAGAACACCCCACGAAAGATCGGCGCCTTGCAGCCCAGCAGCCCAAGCAGAAGCGGCCATAGCACGCTTGCCATCGGGCTTAACCTCGAGCAACTCAACCGTGCCATCGGAAAGACCAAGGTAAACACGCTTGGCCTTAACGAGAACCTGACCCTCGCCAAGCGACACATCAGCCGGCGCAGCATCGAGCACGCGCACGGTCTTGCCGGCAATCACGCAACGAGCAGGCGCGGTATCGGACGAGGCCAGCACATGACGCACGCAATCAAACGCCGCCATTTGCGGATCCAGGCGCATCTCCTGCTTGGAAATCTTGGCAGCATGAGTGACGAGCGACTCATCCTGCTCAGTCCAAACAGCCGAGCCATCGGCAAGCGAGGGAAGAGTATCGGCAAGCAGTTTGCCGCCAAGCTCACCAAGCTCCATGGTCAGCGCCTCAGCATGCTTACCGGCAACCGACGTGGAAGCCTGAGCACAATAAGCACCAGTATCCACGCCATGCCCAATGCGCATAATGGAAACGCCAGCAACCTCATCACCAGCAAGAATGGCACGCTGAATAGGAGCAGCCCCACGCCAACGAGGCAGCAAGGACGCATGAACATTCACAATGCCGAGTGGCGCCATATGAAGAACCTCATCAGGTAAAATGCAGCCATAAGCAGCCACACAGAAAATATCGGCTTGCGCAGCTTGGAGCGCCTCAACAACCTCGGCCGTCATACGATTAGCCTCAATAACCGGCAACCCCAGCTCAAGCGACTTAGCCTTAACAGGAGACGGCTCCAACTTTTTACCACGCCCGCGAACAGCATCGGGACGAGTAACAACAAGAGCAATCTCGTTCCCAGCCTCAACAAGCGAAGTCAGCGAAGGTACAGCAAAATCAGGCGTACCCATAAACACAATACGCATAAAATAGACCCCTCAAACCCAGAGCCAAGAAGGCTACAAATAACAGCGCCAGGCCAAGTCCCAACCAAGACGCCAGATCAATTCAACACGTTCAAATATACCCAAAAACAAAGAAAGGACTGCAGCAAAAGCAGCCCTCCCAACAAAGCAATTATCAGCGAAGACGCCCATCCCTGGCCCAACGGCACCCGGGCGAACCGAGCCAGAACAACGCAGTCCCCGGTGCTGAGCGCCCACATATCGTCCCGCGCGCAGTTTCGCAGCGAAGCGAGAATGTTTGAGCACGGGATGATATGTGGACGCTCAGCACCGGGGACGGTGGAACCTACTCCGTCTCGCCCGGTCGAGCGCCGCGGGCCAGGGCGTCCTGGTACTCCTTGACCGCCTTGATCCTCTGCATGGGCTTAAGGCGCTCGAACATGGTGTTGCCGTGCAGGTGATCGATCTCGTGCTGCAGGCACACGCAGAACAGATCGCCCGAGGCCTCGTAGCGAATCAGGTTGGCGTCCAGGTCATACGCCTCGACGACGACATGGTCAGGACGCTCAATTTCGCAGCTAATGCCGGGGATAGACAGGCAGCCCTCGCTAAACGGCACCAGATGGTCGCTCTGCTCAACAATGACGGGATTGATGAGCACGTACGGGTCGTAGTCGTTCTTATCGCTGTAGTCGCAGTCGATAGTAACGAGTTGGATGAGCTCGCCGATCTGCGGAGCAGCCAGACCGCAGCCGCCGTTCTCGAACATCATCTTCTTCATCTTCTCGGCAAGCGCCTCGATCGCCGGGGTGATTTCCTCGATGACGGCGCACTCCTGGCGCAGACGAGGGTCGGGCGACAGTACGATTCCGTTGGCTTCCATGGCCATCCTTTCGGGTTGTTACATCAAATCATAGGCGTCGACGTCAACGCTCACGCTCACGCCGCGCACGGAGCCCACCTCTTTGAGGCAGGCGTCGATATCATCAGAGACATGGTACCCTACCGGTGACTTCACAAGCAGATGGAAGCGGTAACGGTCCTTGGCTCTCTCGATTACACACGAAGCCGGGCCCAGCACCTGCGGCACGGCACTCCCCGCCCGCAAAAAGTCGGGCGCGGCGGCATGCCAGCGGCGCTTAAGAAGCTTTGCAATGCGCCCGATGTAGTCTTGCGCGTTGTCTCGGTTCGCCGACCACACCAAGATGTTGACCAGGCGAACAAACGGCGGGTATAGCGCGTCGCGGCGCTGATCCAGGTCGTAGTCGGTAAAGATCGAACGGTCATGCTCAGCGACGGCGCGGATGACCGGATCCTCGGGCAGGTAGGTCTGGATGATCACCTCGCCGGGGCGATCGCCGCGACCGGCACGGCCCGCCACCTGTTCCAGCAGGTCGTAGGCGCGCTCCCCTGCGCGAAAGTCGGGCAGCTTGAGGGCGAAGTCGGCATTGACCACGCCTACGAGCGTGACCTCGGGAAAGTCGAGACCCTTTGCGATCATTTGGGTGCCCAGCAACACGGCGCAATCTGCCGCATCGAACTGCTCGAGCAGCTTTTTGTGCGCATCCTTACCGCGCGTGGAATCGGCATCCATGCGAATAATGGCGACATCCTCGGGAAGCATCTGGTGCAGTGCGTCCTCAATCTGCTGCGTGCCCAGACCCATTTTTGCCAGGTAGCGACTGCCACATTTGGGGCAACGGCTCGTGGGCGCGGGATAGGGCTGCACGCGACAGGACGATCCACAGGTGTGGCACTGCAGCGTGTGCGTGCGCTCGTGATACGTAAGCGCGGTGGAGCAGTGGTTGCAGGTGGGCACGCAGCCGCACTCGCGGCACATAAGGAATGGCGCAAAGCCGCGGCGGTTATGCAGCAGCACGGCCTTCTCGCGACGCTCGACCACACGTTCCAGGCCTTCCATCAGCGGTTTTGAGAACATGGAGCGACTGCCGTGCGAGAACTCGCGGCGCAGGTCGGCAATGCGAACCGTGGGCAGCACGGCATGCCCCGGGCGCTCGGGCATCTCGACGCGCGTCCAGGTGGCACCGTTGTACGTGCCGCGGCGGCAGCGGTCGAGGGCCTCGGCAGAAGGCGTGGCGGAGCCCAACACGAGCGGGCAGCGGTAGCGGCGCGCCATCTCGGCCGCCACCTCGCGCGCGTGGTAGCGCGGGCTGGAACCCTGCTTGTAGCTGGTCTCGTGCTCCTCGTCGATGATGATGAGGCCCAAGTCGCTGAGCGGACAAAAGAGCGCCGAGCGGGCGCCCACGACCACGCGTGCGGCACCGCTGGCGACCATATCCCACTGGTCCAGGCGCTCGCCGGCCGAGAGGCGCGAATGGAACACGGCGACCGTCTCGCCAAAGCGAGAGCGGAAGCGGCCGACGGTCTGGGCCGTCAGCGAGATTTCGGGCACAAGCACGCACGCTGAGCGGCCGGCCGCGAGCACGCGCTCGATGGCAGAGAGGTAGACCTCGGTTTTGCCGGAACCAGTGACGCCGTCCACGAGCACCACGTCGCCGTGAGCATCCAGGCGAGCGCGCTCAATCTGCGCGAGCGCCCGCTGCTGGCCGTTGGTGAGTGCCACCGGGGCCTTGCCGCTCGCCGAGGACAGCGTGGTCTGCTCGCTGCAGCCACGCCAGGCGCGGCGCTCCTCCACCACCACGACGCCGCGTTTTTCGAGCGCCTTGATGGTCGCCGACATGCTGTTGTAGAGCAGGTTGAGGTCGCGCGTTGTTACCGGTCCGCATTGGAGAGCCTCGATGAGCTGACGCTGGCGAACGGCGGTCTTGGGCGGCGTATAGTCAAAGCCCTCAGGCGTGAGCATCACCCAGCGGTTTTGGATAGGCTTGACGGCGGGGCGCTCAACGGTCCACACGCCGTCGTCGCCCTTGACCACGCGCGGGCTTCCGCCCGGTGGCAAGAACAGGCGCAGGCACTCGGAAAGCGTCGCGACGTACTCGCGGCTCATCCAGCGTGCGATACGGGCGGCCTCTGCGGTAAACAGCGGCTTGCTGAGGATAGCCTCGATAGGCTTGATACGCGCGGGATCGAGAGCGCTGTTGCCCTGCAGGTCACCCAGCTCAGACGCAATGTCGACGATATAGCCCGCGGCGGCACGGTTGCCAAAATGGACCAGAACCGTGGATCCGATCTGCGCCTCGTAGGCAAGAGTTTCCGGGATGCCGTAGGCGAATGGCTCGGACAGCGCACGCGTCGGAATGTCCAGGACTACGCTCGCGTAGGCGGCGACGGGCTCAGGTACAGGCTCGGACTTGGCCGGGGAAACAGCAGGCTCGGGCGTGGCCGGAGCCTGCTCCGGTTCCGGCGAACCAAACAGCGACAGTTGCTCGGCCATGGCCCCAACACCTCCCATCCCATTCGTCTTCAGAAACAAGAGCCCCGCTCGGGTGAACGGGGCTCGGATACGTGCGTTTACGCGGCTGCTACAGCGCCATCGTGCGGGCGCGGTCGATGCGCGCCAGGCAGTCGTCGCGGCCGACGAGCGCCATGGTCTCGCCCAGCGGAGGGCTCACCATGTTGCCGCAGACGGCAACGCGCACAGCCTGGAACACCACGCGCTTCTTAAGGTCCATCTGCTCGGGCAACGGCTCAAGCGCAGCGTCGATGTTGGCAGCCGTCCACTCGTCCACGCCCTCGAGCGCGCCCTTGGCGGCATCCAGAATGGCACCCATGCCCTCCTTGGCCAGGCCCTTGTTGACGGACTTCTCGTCATACTCGAGCGTCTCGGCCGTAGCGAAGATGGGAGCGGCGACGGTCACGGCGTCGGCCGGCATCTTGGTGCGCGGCTTAACGATGGCGGCAAGCGCGTCGATCCAATCCTCGCCGTACTCGACATTACCCTCGATGAGACCCGCCTCGTGCAGCTCGGGAACCATGATCTCGTCGGCAAACTGAGCATCGGACATGCCATTGATGTACTCGGCGTTGACCCAGTCGAGCTTCTTGGGGTCGAAGGTCGCCGGGTTCTTGGAGATGCGGTCGAGCGAGAACTTGCTGGCCAGGACATCGCGCGGGATGATCGTGGTTTCGCCGTCGAGCGACCAGCCGAGCAGCGCCAGGTAGTTGACAAAGGCGTCGGACAGGTAGCCGGCGTCGCGGTACTCCTCCACCGAGGTGGCGCCGTGGCGCTTGGAGAGCTTTTTGCCGTCGGCGCCCAGGATCATGGAGATGTGAGCGAACGCGGGCACGGGAGCGCCGAGGGCCTCGTAGACCATGACCTGACGCGGGGTGTTGGACAGGTGGTCGTCGCCGCGGATGACGTGGGTGATCTTCATCATGGCGTCGTCGACGACGGTCGCGAAGTTATACGTGGGCGTACCGTCGGAGCGGAAGATGACAAAGTCGTCGAGCTCCTTGGCGTCGAAGGTCACCTCTCCGTGGACGGCGTCGTGGATGACGACGTCGCCGCGGTCCTCGGGCACCTTGATGCGCAGGACGTAGGACTCCCCGGCCTCGATGCGGCGGCGGGCCTCCTCGGGATCAAGATCGCGGCAACGGCGCTGATAGCCCTGGAAGGGGTCCTTGCGCTCCTGCGCGGCCTTGCGGTCGGCGTCGAGCTGCTCCTTGGTGCAGAAGCAGGGATAGGCCTTGCCCTCGTCCCAAAGCTTCTGGGCGGCCTGCTTGTACAGGTCCAAGCGCTCGGTCTGGGCGTAGGGGCCAAAGTCGCCGCCCACCTCGGGACCCTCGTCCCAGTCCAGGCCCAGCCAACGCATGGCGCGCAGGATGATCTGCGTGTTCTCGTCGGTGGAGCGGGTGGGGTCGGTGTCGTCGATGCGCAGGATGAACGTGCCGCCGTTAGCACGGGCGAAAGCCCAGTTATAGATAGCGGTGCGGGCGCCGCCGATGTGCAGCTTGCCCGTCGGTGAGGGTGCAAAGCGGACGCGAACGTCTGATGCCATGGAAATCTCCTCGATTGCAGGATGGATGTCTAACCGCACCAGTATAAAGCATCAAAGCAACCTCCGCACAAAGGGCACCGACCTACTCATTGGGGACAGACTTAAATGACCAGTCGTTGGAGACGTTCTTAGTTTAAGGCCGCTCATTTATGTCTGTCCCCAATGAGTAGGTGCGGAAAGGGTGTGAATGTTTGATTTACGCGCTATGATGTGCCCTTGCATAGAGAGCCCGGCGGAATGGTAACGGTCGCCGGGACACGTTTTTGAAAGGACAATCATGTCAGAAGAACTTCGTTCCATCCCGCCCCAACACGGGTCCTTTGTTTTTACGTCGGAGTCGGTGACCGAAGGTCATCCCGATAAGATCGCTGACCAGATCAGCGACGCCGTCCTCGACGCAATCCTCGCCAAAGAAATAGAGCTCCAGGAGCAGGGCTACATCGCCCCCAACGGCGTGCCTGCCAACGTGGAGAACGTCCGCTGCGCCTGCGAGACCCTCGTGACCACCGGCACCGTCATCGTCGCCGGCGAGATTCGCACCCAGGCCTACGTAGACGTTCAGGAAATCGCCCGTGGCGTTATCCGCCGCATTGGCTACAACCGTGCCAAGTTCGGTTTTGACTGCGACACCTGCGGCGTCATGAGCCTCATCCACGAGCAGTCGCCCGATATCGCCCAAGGCGTTGACGAGTCCTTCGAGACCCAGACCGGCGCTACCACCGACCCGATCGACCTGATCGGTGCCGGCGACCAGGGCATGATGTTCGGATATGCCTCCAACGAGACCAAGACCCTCATGCCCATGCCGCACTACCTGGCAAGCCGCCTAGCCGAGCGCCTGGCCGCCGTGCGTCACGACGGTACCCTCGCCTATCTGCGTCCCGACGGCAAGACCCAGGTCACCGTGCGCTACGAGGAAGGCAAGCCCGTCGAGGTCACGACCATCGTCATCTCCACGCAGCACGCCGCCGAGATCGAGGACATGGGCAAGATCAAGGCCGACCTCATCGAGCACGTCATCACCCCGGTCATGGCCGCTGAGAACATGCCATGGGACAACGCGGACATCTACGTGAACCCCACCGGTCGCTTTGTCGTGGGCGGTCCCATGGGCGACACGGGCCTCACCGGCCGCAAGATCATCGTCGACACCTACGGCGGCTACGGCCGTCACGGCGGCGGTGCCTTTAGCGGCAAGGACTGCACCAAGGTCGACCGCTCCGCCGCGTATGCCGCGCGCTGGGTCGCCAAGAACGTGGTCGCCGCCGGCCTGGCCGACCGTTGCGAGGTCGAGCTTGCCTATGCCATTGGCGTTTCCAAGCCCCTCTCAATCATGGTCGACACCTTCGGTACCGCACATGTTGCCGAGGACAAGATCGTCGAGGCCGTAGAGAAGACCTTCGACTTGCGCCCGGGTGCAATCATCCGCGACCTAGACCTGCGTCGCCCCATCTACGAAAAGACGGCAGCCTACGGTCACTTCGGCCGCGAAGACGCCGACTTCACCTGGGAGAAAACCGACCGAGTCGAAGAACTCAAATCAGCCTGCGGCCTGTAATTAAGAACCGCTAAGGTCACAACATATGCACTTTCAAAAGAAGTACCGGTTTCAACCGGTACTTCTTTTTTATTTAACCGGTGATGAAGATGAGCCACCGCGGGACATGGAATAGGTCACCACCCAATGAATTTTGGAGCACACGCGCCTCTACCATGTATCCTTAGTCCCGAGGGCGGGGCATAAGGTCGATCGCGAGTTCCGCACGAGCCGGAGAGCACTTAATGTGCTCTCCGTGCGAGCAGGACTGTCCGAGCAGGCGACCTTATGCCCCGCCCCTCGGGACGACGGGACAGATTAAAGGAGCACCCATGGCAGGCAAGCCGCAAACACTAGCTACGACCTCGGCATTCGAGATCTTGGGCCCCGTCATGGTCGGCCCCAGCTCATCGCACACCGCCGGCGCCCTGCGGTGCGCCCAAGTTGCCGCCAGCCTGCTGGAAGGCCGCATCACCAAAGTCACCTTTGGCCTGTGGAACTCCTTCGCCCACACCTACCGCGGCCACGGCACCGACCGTGCGCTCGTCGCGGGCATACTTGGCCTCGACACCGATGACGAGAACATCAAGCAGGCCTTCGACCTCGCGCGCGAGCAGGGCCTCGAATATCACTTTGACATCAAGGGCGACGACGCCTCCATCCACCCCAACACCGTCGACATCGACATGGTCGACGACACGGGCGCCACGGCACAGGTTCGCGGCGAGAGCCTGGGCGGTGGCAAGATGCGCATCAGCCGCATTAACGGCGTCGGCGTCGACATCTCGGGTATGTATTCCACGCTCTTCGTGGCGCACAAGGACGTTCCCGGCGTGCTCGCCGCGCTCACGAACCTGCTCGCCTATGCCCATGTAAACATCGCGTTTTGCCGTACCTACCGCACCGAGGTGGGCGGCCAGGCCTACTCCGTCTTTGAGACCGACGGCGCACCCGACGACACCGTCGTCCCCATGCTGCGCAAACTCGACAATGTCGATTACGCGACCTTTATCGAGCTCCCCGGTTCTGCCTCGTCGCTCTCCCCCGGCGTCTCGGCCAAGGAAATCTTCGACGACGGTGAGCAGCTGCTCGATGCGTGCGAGGAACTGGGGCTCAGCATCGGCGCCGTTATGGCCGTGCGCGAGGCGCGCCTGACCGGCGAGGCGCACGCCGTCGCCGCCATGCGCCGCGTGCTCGACGTCATGCGCGAGGAGACCACGGCCCCCATCGCCAATCCGCAGCGTTCGCTCGGCGGGCTTATCGGCGGCGAGGCCAAGCTCGTCGAAGCCACCGGCCGCAACGATTTGAGTGCAAGCCTGATGGGCCCCGTTCAGACCGAAGCTGTGGCCCGCGCGATGGCCGTGCTCGAACGCTCCGCCACCATGGGCGTAATCGTCGCAGCTCCGACGGCAGGATCCGCGGGTGTTGTGCCCGGCTGCGTGCTGGCGCTCGCCGATCACCTTCAGCTCGACGACGAGCAAGTCATGGACGCGCTCTACTGCGCAGCCGCCATCGGCCTCAACCTCACCACAAGCGCCTGCGTTGCCGGCGCCGAGGGCGGCTGCCAAGCCGAGGTCGGAAGCGCCGCCGCCATGGCAGCCGCCGCGCTGGTGCAGATGCTCGGCGGCACGCCCGAGCAGGCGCTTGACGCCAGTTCCATCGCGCTGAGTAACCTGCTGGGCCTCGTTTGTGACCCCGTCGGTGGCCTCGTGGAGGTGCCCTGCCAAAACCGCAACGCCATCGGCGTGGCAGCGGCCTTTAGCTCGGCACAACTCGCCCTCGCAGGCATTAAGAGCCTGGTGCCGTTTGACCAGATGGCACATGTCATGCTCTCGGTGGGTCACGCGTTGCCGGCCACGCTGCGCGAGACGGCAAAGGGCGGCATCGCGCAGGCTCCGGCCGCACTTTCGGCCTGTGCAAAATGCGGTGTGTGCGGATAGCGGCAAAGAACGACTCAAAGGTGGGACAAATGTCCCACCTCTTTTGAATGCCACCGTTTCCGTACCACAAACAGCAGGGCAATCGCTATAATGCAAGCCCAGTAAAAACACGATGAACCGCAAGGCGAAAATCGAAGGATATGCATACGATGTCGCAAAACGATCGAACTCAACTGATTCCCGATCCGCAGCAGCCGAGCAGGCACGCCGGCGGCGTTCAGTCGCCGCGCCCTATCGCGCCGAGCCACGGTCAGCAGCGTGGTGCGGCAAACGCTTCTCAACGCCCGAACCAACAGCGACAGCAGCGTCAACAACGACAGCAGCACCAGGCAAACGGCAATGCGCCCAAGCAGCCCCCCACGCACGCTCGAGGCGATCGCGGCCCCGCGCGCAAGTCCGCCGGCAACAATAAGTCGGGCAAAAAGACGACGCTCTTTGTCGTCCTGGGTCTAATCGTCATTGTCTATATCGTAGGCGTCGTAGCATTTTCGCAGGTAGCCTACCCCAACACCATCATCGCCGGCGTCGACGTCTCGTTCTCCAACGCTTCATCTGCCGCCACCAAGGTCAACTCGGCATGGAAGCACTATAAGCTCACCGTGACAGGCGATGACTTTAGCTGGACCTATCAGCCCGAGTCCGATGAACCCATCGTCGACGGAGAGGCTGCCGCAAAAGAGATCATCAGCCACAACGAAGCCTTTGTATGGCCGGTCCGCCTTGTGGAATCCTTAAGCGGCAAAACCAAAACAACCGCTACCTCCAACGAAGTCGATCTTGATCAAGACGTCGACCTGTCCATGCTCTCCGACACCTTTGACCAAAAGAAGTTTGAGAAGGATCTAGGCGCCGCCATCGACGAGTTTAACGAGGGGCGTTCGGGCACGTTCGAGGCCAATAGCTCTTATGACGAGCAAGCGGGCAAGTTTACCGTCGAGAAGGCGCGCTCCAACGAAAAACTCAACCGCGAG
Organism: Collinsella sp.; assembly: GCA_031295385.1. GTDB lineage: Bacteria > Actinomycetota > Coriobacteriia > Coriobacteriales > Coriobacteriaceae > Collinsella. Next base: position 32,146 of record JAUMOL010000023.1, on the reverse strand, counting down.
CATGTCATTAAGTATGCCGAGCTCGAGCTTGCCTCGCTGGCCGAGACCGTAGATCTTTCCAAGCTCGGCAACGATGCCTATGAGCCGCTCAATGGAACGCTGACCGATGATCAGATTCAGGCCGCATGCGATGCCGCCAACAACTTCCTGGGCGTCAACGTGACCCTCAAGCTCAACGGCGAGGATGCCGGCAAGGTTGATGGCAGCTCCGTGTTGCAGTGGATCAGCTTTGCCGATCCGGCCAACCCCACGCTCGATACGTCGCAGATCAGTAGCTGGGCAGCCGAGCTCGCCAACGGCTTTAATACCGTGGGCTCCACTCGCTGGTGGACGCGCGCCGATGGCAAGCAGTGCGCCGTCGAAGGCGGCGACTTTGGTTGGTCCATCGACAGCAGCTCGCTCGCCAAGCAGGTCGAGGACGCCATTAACAACAAGCAGACCGGCGAGATCGAGATCAAGTACTCCCAGAAGGCCGACACCTTTACTGCAAAGGGAGAGCCCGACTGGAGGGCGTATATCGACGTCGACCTGTCCGAGCAGCACGCGCGCTACTATGACGAGAACGGTAATATCGTTTGGGAGGCCAACTTTATTTCCGGCAAACCGGGCGAAGACGCCACCCCCGAGGGCGTGTGGCAAATCAACAGCAACGACGGCGGCAGCACCCTGATCGGAGCCAAGGATCCCGAGACCGGTAAGCCCAAATACGAGAGCCCGGTGAGCTACTGGATGCCGTTTGAGGGCAACATGATCGGCTTCCACGACGCTACATGGCAAAACGACAAGAGCTTCGATAATGCCGAGTCCTATAAGTGGTGCGGCAGCCACGGTTGCATCAACCTGCGCCTGGCAGACGCCAAGGCACTTCACGACTGCATCAAAGTCGGTCTGTGCGTGGTTGTCCACTCGTAGTGCAACGCGCGCGTTCCTACAACGTGGAACCGCTGCGACCAATCTAACAGTTCCGAAAGAAACCGTCCCATGCGCCCGCCCCAACCGGTGGGCGCATATACTTAACGAGGTTCTTTCTATAAAGGAGACGCTATGCCGAATGTCCCCACGATCACACCGGGCCCGGATGATACCGAGAACACGCCCGAAGGTGCCACCGAAACGATTCCTCTGATTACACACGTACATGCCGACAAGCAGAACGGACACACGAACGATGCGGCCGAGATTTCCGATGAAGAGGCCTATGCCAAGCTCAAGGCAAAACGTGCCGAACGTCGACGCAAAAAGCTGATTCGACGCGGTATTGCCGCCGGCGTCGTGGGCGCCATCGCGCTCATTGCCATTGTCGCAACCCTTGTTATCAATGCGCAGCCACAGGGCGCTAGCGGGCCTGTGACCGACATGGTGACCGAGGGCACATTTACCACAACGGTCGAGGCGAAAGGCCAGCTCAAACCCATTTCGTCCTCAGTGGTCTCCCCTTCTGTCGACGGCACGGTCGATTCAATCAACGTGCAGGCAGGCCAATCCGTCAACGAGGGCGACGTGCTTATGACCATTAAAAACGACGAGCTCGATCGCAACGTTGCCGAGGCGCAGCGTGCAGTTACAGCCGCTCAAGAAGACCTCGCCAACGCGCAGAAAGCCGCAGCCGCCGCGCAGGCCACCCCAACGACGGACGTCGATGGAGCTTCCGCAGCGGCTGGCTCCCCCGCAGCATCAGCGGACACGAACGCCGTATCTGCCGCGCAGCGTAGCCTCGCATCGGCCCAGGCAAACCTCGATCAGGCGAACGCCAAGACCGCCAGCCGTACGGTCACGGCCCCGAGCTCGGGCAGCATCGTGGAGCTCAACGCCAAGGTGGGCGCCACGGTAACAGGCGGCATGATCATGGGCGAAAGCGATACGAGCGGCGGCAAGCAGTGCATGCAGATCGCCGACCTATCCAAGATGAAGGTGACCGTGCAGGTGGGCGAAAAGGACATCGCCAAGATCGCCGTTGGGCAGAACGCCAACGTCACGTATCCCGCGTTTCCGGATATCGTGAGCCAGGGCACCGTCACGGCTATCGCGTCGGTGGCAAACTCCGACGCCGCCAACAGTGGCGGCGGCAGCGTAACCTTTAACGTCGACATCCTCATCGAGGCGCCCGACGCGCGCCTGAAGCCGGGCATGACGGCCGAGGTCTCGGTGGTGACCGAGCAGCTCGACGATGTGGTGATGGTGCCGACGATGGCGCTCATGACCGAAGACGGCGAACACTATTATGTCAACGTGGCAACCGATGACGAGGGCAAGCAGACCCGCCGCGTGAAGGTGACCGTCGTGACGCAAAACGACAACGAAGCCGTAGTCGGCAAGACACAGGTCAAGCGCGACGACCAGGGCAACGAGATTAACCCCAACGTGCCGGTTACCAAGCTGCGCGATGGCGACACCCTCGTCATGGACACCGGAGCGGACGCAACGGCTGACGGCGGCTATAGCACGGATTCGGGCAGCATGTCTGCCGACGAGGGTATGTAATGCGCCCCGTCATCGACATTCGCAACGTGCACCGCATCTTTGAGAGCGAGGCAGGTTGCGCCCACATCCTGCACAACGTGAGCCTGGCGGTAAATCCCGGCGAATTCGTCGCCATTACCGGCCCCTCGGGCTCGGGCAAATCAACGCTCATGAACATCCTGGGCTGCCTGGATAAGCCGACGGCGGGCGACTATTACCTGCAAGGGCTCAACGTGGCCGAGCTCGATGATGACGAGCTCACCGAAGTTCGCGCCCTGAGCATTGGCTTTGTCTTTCAGAGCTTCAACCTGCTGCCGCGCCTAACGGTCATCGAAAACGTGATGCTGCCGCTGGCCTACACCAATGTGCCCCGTAGCCAGCGCGAGATGCGCGCCGTCCACGCGCTGCAGGCCGTCACGCTACCGGTCGACCACTGGGACCACCGCATATCCGAGCTCTCGGGCGGCCAGATGCAGCGTGTCGCCATCGCGCGCGCCCTCGTTAATGACCCGCCCATCATTTTGGCTGACGAACCGACGGGAAACCTGGACTCCGCCACTGGAGCGCTTGTAATGGAGACCTTCCATAAGCTCCAAAAGCGCGGCAAAACCATCGTTCTTATCACACACGACCCCGGAATCGCCGCTGAGGCCGACCGTGCCGTGACCATCCGCGACGGTCGCATTCACGACGGCGCGTATATTCCACATGCACCGCGGACCCTGCGCAGCGCCGTAGATAGCCTGCCCATAATTTCCGCCTCCGCCAACCCGCCGAAAGGAGTGGTGGCATGAGCGCCCGCGATCTCATCCAGGAAGCCCTTCACTCGCTCGAGGCCAACAAGGGGCGCAGCCTGCTCACCATCCTGGGCATTGTCATCGGCATCGCCTCTGTTATTGCCATGACTTCGCTCATCGGCGGCATCCAAAACAGCTTGGTCAACAGCCTGGGCCTCAACGCAGCTCGTATGGTTCAGATCTATTCGTCCCAAGAACTCACCGATTCTGACGTTCAGAAGCTTCAAAAACTAGTGCCGCAGATAGAGCAGATCGGAATTGTCGACAGCGCGTACACCGAGTACAAGACCGGCGATAAAAGCTATACCGTCATGGCACAGGGCGTCGATAGCGACATGCTCGACGCGGTGGGGGCCGGCAAGCTCGTTGCGGGGCGTACCTATTCCCAGGCCGAGTCCCAATCAGGCTCGCGCGTGGCGCTCATCAGCCGCGGCGGCGCCGATCAGCTTTACGGCAACGAACAGGATGCGCTGGGGAAAACCATCAAGGTGTCCAACGGCGAGGTGCAGATTGTAGGCGTGATTGATGGCGGCAGCGACTCCATGGGCTCGCTCACGCTGTATATGCCACGCGAAACTATCTCCGGACTATTTGGCGATGAAAATCCTTCATTCCCCAGCGTGACGGCACTTGCCGCCGAGGGCACGGACATGGATGAGCTTTGTAAGACCATCGAGTCCAAGGTGCGCGCGATGAAGGGCATCGGGGAGGAGGATGAGTACGACAGCGTATCGGCGACCTCCATGAAAAGCGCTATCGATGCACTCAACTCCTTTATGGGCGCATTCTCGCTCATCATGGGTGCTGTCGCCAGCATCTCGCTGCTTGTCGGCGGTATCGGCATTATGAATATGATGCTCACCAACGTAACGGAACGCATCCGCGAGATCGGTATTCGCCGTGCCCTGGGCGCCAGTCGTCGCGATATCACCGCGCAGTTTTTGGCCGAGTCCTCGGCGCTGTGCGTCACTGGCGGCATTCTGGGCGTCGTGATTGGCTATCTGCTGGCCTGGGGGCTCACGTTCTTTGCCGCAAGCTCGGGCATCATGAGCGAGTTTGGAGCCACCGGGACGATCACGCCAAGCTTCTCCATTACGACCGTGTTGATCGCGTTTGCCGTCTCCGTCGGCATCGGAGTAATATTTGGCTTCTACCCCGCTCGCCGCGCAGCAAAGCTCGACCCGGTGGAATGCCTACGCTACCAGTAAGTCACCACCAACAAGTTGCGGTGAATTAGAGCGCCTAGCGCGCGAGCTCCCGTAAGAGCGCGTCTTCCACTTCCCGAAGCGAAAGGGCCCCGCCTCCCTCGGCGGGACGGGTGACCACGATGCAGCGCGCTCCCGCGTCGCGCGCGGCGGCGAGCTTCTCGGCCGTGCCGCCTACGGTTCCCGAGTCCTTGGTCACAAGCCACTGGGCGCCCACCTGCCGAAGCATCGCTTCGTTGAGCTCGCGGGTAAAGGGCCCCTGCATGCCGATGACGTGCGACGGCGAAAACCCCGCGTCGATGCACTTCGTTATAGCACCGGGCAGCGGGAGCACACGCACGAAGAAGCGCTCCGCGAAATCGGCGACACGCGTGTAGGGAGCAAGCTCCTTGCTCCCCGTCGTGAGAAGCGCGCGACCCGGGTTCTCGGAGAGAAAGCGCGCCGCGCAGGCAATCGACGCGACCGGCACGACGCCTTTGGGCAGCGCCTCGGCCGGGCGCGCAAGGCGCAGGCATCGTGCACCCACGGCGAGCGAAGCGGCCCGGATGTTGCCGCTTGCGAGCGTAGCGAAGGGGTGCGTGGCGTCGACGACGATGCGCGCGCCGAAAAGCTCGCGCTCCATGTCGGCCTCGTCGAGCCTGCCCGCATGCACCTCGATGCCCGGAAGCTCGCCCAAAAGCTCGCCTCCGTACTCGGTTGCCGCGTAGGCACGGGCGGGGATGCCCGCCCCGCTCGCCCATTCGCACAGAAGGCGGCCCTCGGTGGTGCCGGCGAAGATGCGCAGCGCCGGCGCGGATGCGGGCGCCGTCACTTCGGGCCGCCTGGGCGCGTGATCTGGTAGAGCAGCGCGTTCATAATGGCGGCCGCCACGGTCGAACCGCCCTTGCGACCCCTCGCGACGATGGCCGGCACGCTTCGCGCGAGTAGCTCCTCTTTCGCCTCGACCACGTTCACAAACCCGACCGGCACCCCAACGACGAGCGCGGGCGCGATCTTCCCCGCGTCCATGAGCTCGGCGAGGCGCAGAAGTGCCGTGGGGGCGTTACCGACGGCCACGATGAGCGGACCCTCGATGCCGCAAGCTTTGTCCATGCTCGCAACGGCGCGAGTCGTGCCCGCGGCGCGCGCAGCCGCGGCGACATTAGGGTCGGCCATGTAGCACACGGCCTTGCAGCCGAGCTTTGCGAGCGCGGGCTTGCTTATGCCTGCGAGCGCCATGTTCGTGTCGGTGAGCACCGTGGCCCCTGCGCGCAGTGCGTCGAGAGCACAGTGCGCGGCGTCATGGGTGAATACGAGGGAATCGGCGTACGAGAAGTCAGCAGTGGTGTGGATGACGCGCTTCACGACGGGCTCTTCAAGCGGCGGGAACGTGCGGCCGCCGAGCTCTTCGGTGATGATCTCGAAGCTGCGCCGCTCGATGTCGCCGGGCGCCATCTCCTTGGAATCCATCTAGTACTCCACTCCTTCCCTTGCACCTATCCCCTGAGCGTAGGGGTGTTTCTCGCACCGCATCTCGGTTATGTAGTCGGCCTTCTCCACGATCTTGCGGGAAGGCGCGCGCCCGGTGAGCGCTACTTCGACGCCGCGCGCGGACATATCGAGCGCGCGGTCCACGAGCGCCTCGTCGACAAGCCCCTTCGAAAGCGCGTCGAGCGCCTCGTCGAGCACGAGCAGCCCCTCCTGCGCGCCCTCGAGCTCGGCGAGCGCGGAAGCGAGGTTCCCATCGTGCAGCTCGCGCGTCGCGGCAAGTTCTTCCGACGTCATGGACCAGGTAAACTTGTCCGACGCCTTCCCCGCGAACACGGGCACGCCGAAATGCTCGGCGAGCAGGCGCACCTCCCCGCTTTCGCCGTCTTTCAGAAACTGCACGACGACGACGCGGCGGCCTGCGGCGAGCATGCGAAGGGCGAGGCCCATCGCCGCCGTGGTCTTGCCTTTGCCGTCGCCATGATACACGTGGATCATACGCCCTCCTCGATAATGCGGTAGACATACTCCATGTCGAGCGCCACGCGCACGGAGTCGGCCAGGCGGTCGAACTCGCGCTCACGGTGATCGGCCGCGGACGCCGCGCCCGCAGCACCCACGACGCTCTCGGGCAGGCCACGCATGCGCGCGAGCGAGCGCGCGAGGGCGAGCGCCACCCCCGGTTCGTCGAACAGGCCGTGGAGATAGGTTCCAAACACGTTTCCGCAGGCCGCGCCTTCTGGTTTGCCGCCAATCGTGCCCGCAGGGGCGCAGGAGACGATCGTTTCGCCGTCGTGGATCTCGTACCCGCGAGCCGTCATGCCGTTCCACACCGAGAACGCGCCTTGGGCGCCTGTGATGCGCAGCTCCGACTGGGCGAGGCGCTTTTCCTCCCTGAACACCGTACTTGCAGGGATGAGCCCGAGCCCGCGCGCGGTGCCAGCGCCTTCCCTGCCGTGCGGGTCGGAAAGCTCGTCACCCAAAAGCTGGTAGCCTCCGCATATGCCGAGCACCGGCGTGCCCGCACCCGAAAGCGCGCGTACACAGGCTCCGATGCCGCTAGCCGCAAGCCAGCGCGCGTCGTCGAGCGTGGTCTTCGAGCCGGGGAGCACCACCAGGTCGGGTCGGCCCAGATCGGTCGTCGAGGAAACGTAGCGCACGCCCACGCCGGGCACGCGCGAAAGCGGGTCGAAGTCGGTGAAGTTCGACAGATGTGGAAGGCGCACGACGGCGACGTCGATGACGCCGCGCGCCTCGCGGGCAGATAGGCGCGGCGCGAGCGAGTCCTCGTCGTCCAGGTCGAGCGTAAGATACGGCACGACCCCCACGACGGGAACCCCGCACATCTTCTCGAGCGGGGCCAAACCCGGGCGCAGGATTTCCACATCGCCGCGGAACTTGTTCACCACAAGCCCCCGCAAAAGAGCGCGATCCTCGGGCGCAAAGAGCGCGACCGTGCCGTAGAGCTGGGCAAACACCCCGCCTGGGTCGATGTCGCCCGCGAGCAGCACGGGGGAGGACACGGCGCGCGCGAGCCCCATGTTGACGATGTCGTTTTCGGCAAGGTTGATTTCGACGGGGCTGCCGGCGCCCTCGATGACGATGACGTCGTTTTCCTCCGCGAGCGAATCGAACGCCTCCAAAATCTGCGGCATGAACGCCTTCTTTCGCGCGAAGTAGTCCCTCGCAGCGAAGGCTCCCTGCGCCTTGCCGGCCACGATGAGCTGGCTTCGGTGGTCGCTTTCGGGCTTGAGCAGGATGGGGTTCATGCGCACGTCGGGCGCGATGCCGCACGCCTCGGCCTGCATGATCTGGGCGCGCCCCATCTCGAGCCCATCGGCCGTGACACCGCTGTTGAGCGCCATGTTCTGGCTCTTGAAGGGAGCCACGCGCAGGCCGTCCTGCGAAAGCACACGGCACAGCCCCGCCGCAAGCAGGCTCTTCCCCGCGTTCGACATGGTGCCCTGGATCATGATGGGCTTCGCCCTACCCACGGGTATCGACCTCCTTCGCCGAGCCTCGGCCATCCGCGCCCGCCATAGCGTCGCTGCAAGAAGCGCCGCCCCGTTCGTCGGGTTCGCCTTCGCCCGATGCGCCTTCCGCCCGAAGCGCGCGGCTGAACGCCATCGCAAGCCGGGCATTCTCCTTGCGCGTGCGCACGGCGACGCGGCACCAGAAACGCGACAGTACCGAAAACGAGTCGCACGTGCGGACCAAAACCCCCTGTTTATACAGGCGCTCGGGGATGTCTTTCGCCGGCGTGCGGACTAAAAGGAAGTTCGCATCCGACGGCACGACGGAAAGCCCGAGCGAGGAGAGCTCGTGGGAAAGCCACGCTCGCTCGCCCGCCAATACATCGCGCGTGCGCGAGACGTATTCGACGTCCTCCAGGGCGGCGATGCCCGCGGCCTCGGCGACCGAGGAGACGGGCCACGCCTGCCCCGCACGACGAATCCCCTCGATGAGTTGGGCGTTTCCGCTGATCAGATACCCCAACCGCAACCCTGCCATTCCGTAGAGCTTGGTGAACGCGGAGAGCACGGCCACATGGTGCGAACACGCGGCGCGTGAGGCCACGCTCCTTTCGCGGGCGTCGGGCGCAAATCCGAGGAAGCACTCGTCCACGACGAGCAGCGCGCCCACCTGCTCGCAGCGGCAAGCCGCGGCATCGATCACGCGGGGGTCGACGAGGCGCCCCGTCGGGTTGTTCGGATTGCAGAGGTACGCCACGTCTCCCGGCCCCTCGATCGCGCGGGCGAAGGAGGCGGGCACGTCGAAATCATCCGCTTCGGAGAGCGGGAACTCCTGCACGCATGCGTCGTAGTACGATGCCGCCTCCGCATATTCAGAGAACGTCGGCGCGCACACGACGATGCGTTTCGGGCGCACCGCCGCGGCGAGCCGCCAGATGATGTCGGACGCGCCCGCGCCGCAAACGATAGTATCTTCGGGAATGCCCTGGGTGCGCGCTAGGGCGCGAACGAGGGCGAGGCTTTCCCTATCGGGGTAGGCGTCGATTCGAGAAAGCGCCTTGCAAGCTGCGGCGACGGCGCGCGGCGAGGGGCCTGCCGGATTCACGTTCACCGAGAAGTCGATGAGGCCGGAGGCGCCCCCTTCGCAAGCGATGCCGAGCGATTGCGAGCTGCCCCCATGCGCACGGGCGCGCAGGATTCCCCCGGCAGCCCGGGACGCGGCGTGGTCTTCCCTCATGCCATCGCCCCCACGGCGAGCACGACCGCCGCGCGCGCGGCGCCGAAGACGACGAGCGCGCATACGGACGCGGCGAGCATGAGCCTTGTTGCCCGGGCGATGTCGCCCCACTCGATTTCGCGGGACGCGTCGCCTATCGTCGGTTTCTCAACGAGCTTGCCGAAATACACCGCGGGTCCTGCCAGGCGCAGCCCGAGCGCGCCCGCGCACGCTGACTCGGTCTGCGCCGAGTTGGGGCTCGCATGGCGACGCCTGTCGCGGCGCCAGATGCGCGCCGCCCCGCGCGCGTCAAGCCCGACGATCGGGCACACGGCGATCATGAGCAGGGCCGATAAGCGCGAGGGAATCCAGTTCACAGCATCGTCGAGGTGCGCCGAGGCGCAGCCGAAGTCGATGTAGCGCTCGTTTTTGTAGCCCACCATGCTGTCGAGCGTGTTCACTGCTTTGTACGCCATGCCCAAGGGCGCACCCCCGATCATAAGATAAAAAAGCGGCGCGATGACGCCGTCGCTCGCGTTCTCCGCCACCGTTTCCACGGTGGCGCGCGCAACGCCCTGCTCGTCGAGAACAGACGTGTCGCGTCCCACGATGAGCCCGACGGCTTCGCGCGCCGCGACAAGGCCGCCCTTCGAGAACGCGCGGGCCACGGCCAGGCTCTGGCGGCGCAGCTCGCATGCCGCGAGAATCTGATAGCTCGCCCATGCCTCGGCCACAAAGCGCAAGCCGGGGTGAACCATGCCGCAAATATGCAGGATTCCCCAGGTCAAAAGCCAACACGCAAGCGGAAGCGCCACGGCGAGCACAAGCCCTGCGGCGCGCATGCCCGTGGACGTTTGCGGGAATGCGCGCCGCAGGCGGCCTTCGGCCCACGTGATCGCGCGCCCCATAGTGACGACGGGATGGGGAAGCCAGCGCGGGTCGCCGAAGGCAAGGTCGGCCGCGAACCCGGCAGCGACGGCAAGAATCGTCATCACCGGGCATCGCCCCCCGAAGCGGGGCGAACGTCGCGAAGGCAGCGCCCATCCCAGGTGGCGGCCCATGCGCCGCCCGGCTCGGTATGCACGTCGAAGTATTCCATTTTCGGGACAGCAAGCTCGGAAAGCAGCGCTTTCACGGTACCCGCGTGAACGACGAAGACGGCGCGCCCACTCCCCTGGGCGCGCTCCGATTCGCACGCCTCCCGAAACGCCGCGACGACGCGGCGGGTGAAATCGCTCTTGCCCTCGCCATGCGGGCACCGCGTCTCGCACCAGGAGTCTACCCAGGCGCGGTAACGCGCATCCTCTTTAAGCTCGGCGGCGCTTCGCCCCTCGAAGTCACCGAAATCCATCTCGCGCAGACCGGGGCATGCCATAAGCTCCGCATTCGGGAAGAGGATGCGTGCCGTCTGGTCGGTGCGGGCCATGCCGCTCGTGATAACACGGAACACGTCACGATCGCACGCGAGCTCGCGCAAAGCGCGCTCCCCCGCGCTCGACAGGGGCTCGTCGGTGCCCGCCCCGCTGTAGCGATGGTCTTCCGTGCCCGCCGTGGCACCATGGCGCACGAAGACGACTTCCAAAGGCGCGCCCGCGCCCTGCGTCCCTCGAGGCGCATCGGCAAGGTTTCCTTTGATGACCTGGGGAATCCCGCACGTCATGCGCACGACGACGTCGGCGCGCGCAGCAAGCGCGCATCCCAAGCGCCCCGCGCGCTCGCGCCATTGGGCGTCTTCCGCACGCATGGGGACGACCCCCGAGCCAACCAAGGGCAGAATCACTGCGTCGAAGCCAATCAGCCGCTCGAGCGCCCGGTCAGCGTCGAGCGCGCGTACGAGTTCCTCAGCACGGTACGCGACACGGCCGGCAAAAGCCGCGGGCACGCCGCCCTCCTCAAGCTGCGCCGCGTCGACGAAATCGTCCGCCGCGAACCCGAGCTTTTCGCGCACGAAGGTCCTCTTCCCCGAATGCGCGCCGCCTACCACGAGAATCATAGGAGCATACCCCCCGCCACCAGCATGGCAAGCATCGCGAGCTCGGCCCATTGCAGAAACCATCCGGCCAAATCCCCCGTCACCCCGCCGAAGCGGGACAGGGCAACATGACGGTACCACGCGAGCGCCAAAAGCCCCGCCACCGCCATAAGGGCGCCGACGGCCTGAGCGCACGCGACCATCCCTGCAGCCGAAGCCGCAGCGAAAGCGCAAAGCGGCACGACGATCGCCGCGCGCTTCTTAGCAGGCGAGAGTCCCGCGGCCATGCCGTCCGCCCGCGCGGCAGGCCAGCATTCTACGGCGAGCCCCGAAAGCGCACGGGAGAACACGAGCGAGCACAGAAGCGCGAGGAACGCCCCCGCCGTAAGCGGCAGCGCGGTGAACAGGGAAAACTGCAGAATAAGGTACACGACAACACCGATGACCCCGAAGGCGCCCGCCCGCGGGTCGTGCATGATCTCGAGCTTTCGCTCGCGCGGGGCCCAACTTGCAAGCGCATCGGAGGTGTCGCAGAGCCCGTCTAGGTGGATGCCTCCCGTCACCGCCACAGGCAGCGCCGCGAGCACGGCCGCGACGATGGTCGCGGGTACGCCGAGCAGGTTCGCCACGTACCCCCACGCCGTCATGAGGAAGCCTTCCGCAAGGCCCACCAGGGGAAACGCGGCAAGCGCATGGGTTGATCCGAAATCGGTCCAGGCCGATTTCGGGACGGGGATGCGCGAGAACGTTCCGAACGCCGCGCCGATTGCCTCTGCTATCTTCACCTTGTAGGTCCTTCGCCTTTCATCCACACGGGAATCCCGAATACCACTTCGACTGCGCGGTCGGCCAGCGCCGCCACGCCCGCGTTCACGCGCGCGAGCGCGCGCCTCCATGCCTCGGTCCCCTCATCGTAGCGCATCCCATCGGCGAACACGTCGACGGTGACCACCACCGTATGCGCAGCGGCCTGAGCGAGCCGTTCGATGCCTCCGAGCACCTCGCTCGCCGCAGCATCGGGGTCACGTGGGGACAAGCCGCCTTCCGCGAAGAGCTCGTTCGCAACCAGGTTGCCCACGTCCTCCAAAAGAAGCGTGCAGCCGCACGGAAGCCCGGGCACTGCGGCGCCCACGTCACGCGTGCGCTCGAGGGTGGAAAACCCCTTGCCCTCGCGCAGCGCCCGATGGCGCGCGATGCGGCGGGCGCCCTCTTCCCCGAAGGGCTCCATCGTTGCCAGGTACACGCGGGGGCCGTCGTGCCCGAGGCACAGGGACTCGGCATAGGCGCTCTTGCCGCTCGCTGCGGCGCCGATAACGAACGTCACCGTCATTTCCCAGCCTCGAAATGCTCGTAAGCAGCCATGCCAGTCGCCGTGAACGTCTTCCCATCCCGGTACACGCGCAGCGCCGAATCCAGAAGGGGCAGATACGCCATGGCGCCCGCGCCCTCGCCCAAGTGCATGCCTGCGACGAGGGGCGCCTTTATGCCGAGCTCGCGAAGGAGCTCCTGGCTTGCGGGTTCGCTAGATGCGTGGGTGCCCACGAGGTAGCCCAAGGCGTTGGGGCACAGGCGCACCGCGCACAGGGCCGCCGTGCAGGATATGACCCCGTCGAGGAGCACCGGCACCTTCGAGGCCGCGGCCCCCAGGTAGAAGCCGCACATCGCCCCGATGTCGAAGCCGCCCACCTTCGAGAGCACGTCGATCGGGTCGGCGGGATCGGGCGAGTTCGCGTCGATAGCGCGCTCGACCACGTCGCGCTTGCGCGCGAGCGAGGCGTCCGAGAGCCCCGCGCCGCGCCCGACGAGGCTCCGCGCGTCCGCCCGGATGAGCACTGCGGCCACCGCCGCCGAGGTGGTCGTGTTGCCGATGCCCATCTCGCCCGCAGCGAGAAGGCGCACGCCGGCGCGGGCAAGCCCGCACGCGACGGCGATTCCGACCTCGATCGCGCGCACGGCCCCATCGCGAGACATGGCGGAGCCGTGCGCGATGTTGCCGCTCCCCCGCCGCACGTTCGCGCGCACCATGCGCGCGTCTTCTATGCCCCGGGCCATACCCACGTCGACGGGCACGACCTCGGCACCCGCGAACGCCGCCATGCGGCAGGCGCTCGTGGCCCCCTCGCACATGTTGCGCGCGACGGCTCGCGTCACGTCTTGCCCGCTTTGCGACACGCCTTCGGCAACGACCCCGTTGTCGGAGAAGAATACCGCGAGCGCACGGGGAAACTCGGCCACCTCGGCGCTCCCCTGAGCTGCGGCGATACACGCGACGGCGTCTTCAAAGTCGCCCAATCCCCCCAAGGGGTGCGCGATGGAGTCCCACGCGGCGTACGCGGCGGCGCGGGCGCACTCGTCTGCGGGCGCGATGCGGGAGAGCGCGGCTTCGAGCACGGCGCCCGGCGCCGACGAGAACGCGCGCTCGACTTCCTCGCGGATGCTGGCAAGCGCGGTTTCGGTTGCTTCAGCCATGCCGTCTCCTCTCTGCGAACGACGCTGCGGCAGACGCGAACGCGCGCGCAACGTCGGGGTTCGCAGGATAGTACACATGCGGGAAGCCCGCAACCAGGGACGGGGTGGTCGTCATGCACGGCCAGCCCTTGTCGCGCCGGGGCTTCTGCGCCCAGAAGTCGCCGCCCGGGCAGGTGGACTGCCAGTAGTGGAACTCGTGCGCGCGGATGCGTGTGCCGCACGGCCCGTAGAGCCCGTCGCGTTGGGAAGTGAGCTCCACGTACCCGAAATGGGACAGCCTTCCCCCGTTCTCGCTTGCGCCCTCAAGGGCGCCCGCAACAGGCCGGCGCCGCCCCTCGCTATCGAAGATTTCGCGCTGCAGGTACAGAAACCCACCGCATTCGGCGACCGTCGGCATGCCGGATTCAACCGCGCGCCGCATCGCCTCGCGCATCGGCGCGTTCTCGGAGAGCTGCCGCGCATGGAGCTCCGGGTAGCCGCCCCCCAGATAGAGGGCGCTTGTCCCCCGGGGCAACTCGCTATCACACAGGGGGCTGAAAAAGGCCAGCTCGCAACCCAGGTCCTCGAGCGCGCGCAGGTTCTCCTCGTAGTAGAACGAGAACGCCTCGTCACGCGCGACGGCGATGATGGGCCGCGCTCCCGCGATCGGCTCCAACCGGTAAGGATCCTCGCGGATATCGGGTGCCGTCGCCGCTATTTCGAGCAAGCGGTCGACGTCGACGCTCTTTTCCACCAGCTCGGCCATCTTGTCGATGCGCGCGGAGACCTGCTCGACCTCGTCGGCGGTCACAAGCCCCAGATGCCGGCTTTCGAGCGAGAACGCCTCGTCGGCGGGGATATTACCCAAAACCGCGACGCCCGTGTGCTTCTCGATCGCAGGCTTCGCGTAGGCGCAGGCAGCGGCGCTCGTCTTGTTCAGCACGACGCCGCGCACGTTCGCACAAGGCAGGAACTCGGCGATGCCGCGGATTACGGCGGCGAGCGATAAAGACGCCCCGCGCCCGTTCACCACTAAAACGACCGGCGTTTCCGTGTCGCGCGCAACCTGGTAGCTGCTCGCGTCGGCCACGCCGGGCGCCATGCCGTCGTAGAAGCCCATGACCCCCTCGAGAACCGCGACATCCGCGCCCGCGGCGCCGCGTGCGAGCAGGGCGCGCAGCGTCGGGGCGTCGGTGAAGAAGCCGTCTAAGTTGCCCGAGCGCGCGCCCACGACGCGGCGATGAAAGAGCGGATCAATGTAGTCGGGGCCGCATTTGAAGGCCGCGCATGCGAGGCCGCGGCGCGCGAGCGCGCGCAGGAGCGCGCACGTAACGACTGTCTTGCCGCTCCCGCTCGAGGGCGCAGCGACCATGAAGCGCGGGATGGACGTGCTCACCGGGCACCGCCTTCCCCACCTGCACCACGCGCGCTGACGAGGAACACGGGGTTTTGCGCCTTCATAAGATGGTGCGAGCCTACAGCCTCGGCGCGGGCGGCCGACACCTGGCACGCCTCGAACCCCTTAAAGCGCGAACCCGAGAGGAGCGCGCACGCCTCGGTGAGCGTCTCAACGGTGACGCATGGCACGCACAGACGAACCTGCGAGTTCTTCTCGAGCGCCGCCTCCACGATGGAGGGAAGCTCGCCCGCGCTCCCGCCGACGAACACGGCGTCGGGGACGGGCAGTTTCGCGAGCGCTTCGGGGGCGACACCGGGGACTGCATGCACGTTGCCGCACCCGAATGCAGCCACGTTCTCCCGGATGAGCCGCACGCCGGCCGCGCTGCGCTCAACCGCCCATACCGACCCCGCTCGCGCGACGAGCGCCGCCTCGATCGACACGCTCCCCGTGCCGGCGCCGACGTCCCACACGGTGTCGGTCGCGGTAAGGCGAAGCTTCGCGAGCGCGACGGCGCGCACCTCCTGCTTGGTCATGGGAACGTCGCCGCGGATGAAGAGCTCGTCGGGAATTCCCGAGGAAGCGTACGGCCAGCGGGAGCTCGCGGCGCGAGATGCGCCCGCAGAGTCCGCCGCGGAAGAAGCCGCCGCGGGCGCAGACGCGCCGGCCGGTGCCTCGGAGGCTGCGCCAGAGCCCGCAGGCGACACGGCGCCGCCTGCGGGCTCGATAAGCATCACGTTCAAGTCGTCGAACGTCTGACCTGCGATTTCACTTGCGGTCGCGCAGGTGATGCGCTCGTCGGGGTACGACAGGCGCTCGGCCACCGTCACACGCGCGTCCCCGAAGCCCGCCTGCACAAGCTCGCCCGAAAGCCGCGAGGGGTCTTCCCCGCCCGACGTGACGAGAAAGAGCTCACCTGCGCGCTCGGCCTCGGCCACGATGTCGCACGCCACGCCGTGAGCGCTCGCGAAGCGCCAATCCTGCCATGGACGCGCGAGGCGCGCGGCGAGATAAGACGCTGAGCTTATGCCGGGAATGACGCGCACGTCCACCTGCGCGTCGCCGGAGAGCGCCTCCACCAGGCGGCGCGCGCCGCTGAACAGCCCCACATCGCCCGTCATCACGACCACGGCGCGCCGCCACGACGCCGCATCGGTGAGCGCGGCGGCGATGTCCGCCGTCTTCACGAGCTCGCATCTCACCACGTCGGGCGGCACGTCGATGCCGGCAAGCGCGCGATGAGCGCCGATGACCACGTCGGCGATGCCGATCGCGTCGAGCGCCGCGCGCGAGAGCAAGTCGGGGTTTCCGGGCCCCGCCCCGATGATCGTTACCTTTCGCATGGAATCTCCCGATACCCGCGCGGCGTGACCATACGGCCGCCTACGAGCTTCGTGTCAGCGTTGCCAACGAACACGGTGGTGAACATGTCGGCGTCGATCTCCCCCAGCTCGGAGAGCCTGCACATGCCCGACTGCTGCCCCTCGCGCCCGATGTTGCGTACCCAGCCGCAGAGCGTGTCGGGGGCCTTCCATTCGAGCATAATCTTCGCCGCGCGCGAGAGCCTGTCGGCGCGCTTTCTGCTGCGCGGGTTGTACAAACAGATGCAGAAGTCGGCGCTCGCCACGGCGGCGAGCCTGCGCTCGATGACCTCCCACGGCGTGAGCAGGTCAGAGAGCGACACGACCGCGAAGTCGTGGGCAAGCGGGGCGCCGAGCACCGCCGACCCGCTCTGAGCCGCGGTGACCCCGGCGATAACTTCCACGTCTACATCGGGGTAGTCCTCCGCAAGCTCCAGCACGGGGCTCGCCATGCCGTACACGCCCGCGTCACCGCTGCACACGAGCGCCACGGCTTCTCCGCTCTGCGCGCGCGAAAGCGCCAGGCGGCACCGTTCGACCTCGTGCATCATCGGCGTCGCGAGATGCGCCGCGTCGGGCACGGCGGCGAGCGCGAGCTCCACGTATTTCGTGTACCCCACAACGATGTCCGCCGCCTCGAGCGCGCGCCGGGCCGCAATCGTCATGCCGTCGGGGCCGCCCGGGCCGATCCCCACCACGAAGAGCTTTCCCATCACCGCTCCTTAAACGAAAGTTCGATAGTTACCTTTGAAAACGCGACGGTCACGCCGCCGTGAGCGAGCTTCGGGAAGATAAGTTTGCCCCCGTCCGCGAGCGCCGCGCGCTCGCACACGTTGTCGACCCCCACCGTCGCGCGCACGAAATCAGATGGCGAAACGCTGCCTTCGACCTGCGACAACTCCTCTGCGGAATACGTCGCAAGCGGGATATTGCGCGCGCGGCAGAAGGCGAGCAGACCCTCCTCGTGCGCCTTCACGTCGATCGTCGCCACCTCGCGCACGGCCGAAGGCGAGATGCCCGCCTGCCCGCACGCGAGAAGAAACGCCTCCCCGATCGCTTCGGCGCACGCACCGCGACGGCACCCTATACCCGCAACGATGCAGGGCACGACAAGGCGAAGCGGCTCGGACGCAGGCACCTGCGCCCGCACGCCCGCCGGCTTCCCCGTCTCACCGGCGAGCACGACCTCGCCCGTTGTCTCCGCCGCGCAAACGGACGCACCTGCGTTCGCGCCAGCGAACGGCGACACGACGATATCGGCCCGAGCGCGGTCTGACGCAATGTCAACCCCCTCAGGCGGCTGTCCCGAAATCGGCATGTCGGAATAGAGCGCCACGCGCCCGCCCGAAAGCAGCCGCGCTGACACTCGCTTGATGGCCTCGGGATTCGAAACGGCGAGCCCCACACGGCGCGCCCACGTATCCACCGCCCACACGCCGCGGACGTCAGTCGCCGTGGTGATAACGGGGATGACCCCTTCCACGCGTGCCACAGTTTGCGCCAGCTCGTTCGCACCGCCCAAATGCCCCGACAAAAGCGGGACGACAAAGCGCCCCGCCTCGTCGATCGCCACAACCGCGGGATCGTTTGCCTTCGAGGCGACATACGGCGCGATAGCCCGCACGGCGATGCCCGCCGCGCCCACGAACAGAAGCGCGTCCGACGCTTCCCACGCGAGCGCCGTCCATGCGCGCAGGTCGACCTTCCCCTCGCCGAACCCGCGCGAAACGGAAACGTCCCAGCCAGGGTCATCTTCACCTGTCTGCGCGCAATCGGAAAGCGCGCGTGCGGTGCGCTCCGCCAACGCATACCCCCTCTCAGTGAACGCTATGCAGGAAACCCTCATCTAGCGCACCACCATCGTCGAGAAGTAGCTGCCCCGATCGGGCACATCGTCGAGCGAGCGGTACACGCGCTCGCCCGGAAGCCCACAGTCCTCTACGAGCTCGGCACCGTCGAAGGCGCCCTCCTCGCAAAGGAAGCGCTTCGTGTCCGCAAGCGAGCGGCGCGCCTTCATGACCACCTTCGTCCCCGGCCAGCCGATTGCGCGGCGCACCCCGTACAGCACGCCTTTACTCATACGTCGCCCCCAATTTCCCGATAACTGCATCGGCGCCCGACGTGCGGAAAAGCTCGCGGCGCTCGGCGTCGAACACGACCGCGGCGATGTCGCATGCGCCCGCCGCGCGACGGCGCAACCTGTCCTCGATTGCCGCAGCGAGCGAAGCGCGCACAGCGTCCCCCACGCCGGCGGCCTCGATTACCTCGAGCGCCGCCGCGGTCGTGACCGACGACATGATCTCGCGCACGGTCTTCGCGCCCGCGCCGGCCAAGGCCGCGTGGGCGGCCAGAATCTCCGCGCGGCAGTCGGCGGTACGCGAATGGGTGTCCATGATGCCGCCAGCGACCTTCACCAGCTTGCCGATGTGTCCCACAAGAAGGACATTGGTGAATCCCTCGCGAACGCAGCAATCAATCGCATCGCCCACAAAGTTGGAGATGAAGACCACCGGCGCACCGTTTA
Organism: Collinsella sp.; assembly: GCA_031295385.1. Lineage (GTDB taxonomy): Bacteria > Actinomycetota > Coriobacteriia > Coriobacteriales > Coriobacteriaceae > Collinsella. The sequence goes on along the minus strand of JAUMOL010000023.1, from coordinate 13,324 downwards.
GGTGGAAATGCCCCGAGATGAACTGCCCGCCGTAGTTGCCGGGCGTGAGCACGACTCCGCGCCGCCCCATAGCCGCATGCTGCCGAATCTCGAGCTCGATGCTGTCACGCAAGGCAGCGAGGCTGCGCGGCTCGACGATGCCCGTCGTTCCCAGGATGGAGATGCCGTCCTCTATCCCCAGGTGCGGGTTGAAGGTCTTTTCGGCAAGGGCCACACCCTCGGGTACCGAAATCGTCACAGCAATATCTCCAGAAAAGCCGTGCGCGGCGCACACCTCGCGCACCGCCGAAGTGATCATCGCGCGCGGCGTCGCGTTGATGGCGGCCGCCCCCACCGGCTGCTCGAGCCCGGGCAACGTCACGCGCCCCACGCCCACGCCGCCATCGACGGAAACTTCCGATTCACACGCGGGCACGTCCTTGCCGCCCGCAGCACCCGTGCCCGACCCCGCATGTTCCACGTGCGCGTACACGAGTACGCCGTCAGTCACATCGGCATCATCGCCTGCGTCCTTTCGAACGGCGCACTGGGCGCACCCCTCGCCGATGCATGCGTCGACCACGTTCGCCTCGACGGACAGCCCGCCGGGGGTGACGATCGACACGAGGCCGACGGGCTTTCGTGACAAGAGCATCTCGCAGGCCGCCTTCGCCGCGAGCGCGGCGCAGCTCCCCGTGGTGTAGCCGCAGCGCAGGCGGGTCGTCCCGGTATATATGTAGTGCTCGAAGGCCACGCTAGCTGCTCGCCTTCCGATACCCCGTGGCAAACGAAGGGTCGTAAAGCTTGCTGCGTTCGTACGACTCCGCTTGCACGCCGCCGTGCGCAAGCCCGCCGCGAGCTCCGAGCACGCGGCCCACCACCACGAGCGCCGTGCGGTCGATGCCCTCTCGCGCGCCCGCATCGGCGAGCGTGCCCACTGTGCATCGCACCACGCGCTCCTCAGGCCAGGTAGCCTTGTACACGAGCGCGGCCGGCTCGTCGGAGCTGCGGCCCGCGGCCAAAAGCTCGGCGGAAAGCTCGGCGAGCATACCCGAGCTCAGGAAGATGACCATAGTCGAGCCACTTTCCGCCATGGTGCGCATGCCCTCGCCCGCGGGCATGGGGGTACGTCCGGAAAGCCGCGTGATCACGACCGACTGGCTGATTCCCGGCAGCGTGTATTCCTGGCGAAGCGCCGCCGCGGCACCGCAAAAGCTCGACACGCCGGGCACCACCTCGTAGTCCACGCCGCGCGCGTCGAGCGCGTCCATCTGCTCCTGGATGGCGCCGTACAGGCACGGGTCGCCCGTGTGCAGGCGCACCACGTCCTCGCCCCGCGCATCTGCCGCGCACATCACGTCGAGCACTTCCTCCAAGGTCATGTGCGCGCTGTCGTAGACGATGCAGGATTCCTTGCACTCAGCGAGCAGCTCGGGGTTCACAAGGCTTCCCGCCCAAACGACCACGTCGGCTGCGCGCAGAAGGCGCGCCCCGCGCAGCGTGATAAGGTCGGCGGCGCCCGAGCCTGCGCCAACGATATGAATCATCCGAGCCTTCCCTTCCCGTTTCTCATCGCAACCGTTTACGCCGCCATTCGCGCAGCGGGCAAAACACGGCGCCTGCGGCGGCAATCGGCGCAAATACGCAGGCAGGAGGCGCAATGCCGCCCGCCCTGGCTTTGACACGTTCACAAGTGCCCACTATCATAGTAAAAGATTCGGCAACGAGCATATGACAATCGGATAAAAGGAAATGACCGGCGCGGCGCCCGCACAGCCCGCGCTGGCTTGCGGAGGGAACCAGGTGGGAATCCTGGGCAAGGGACATTACTGTATAGGACGCGCGGGCGAACCGCCTCGCGCCCCAAGCCAGACTGCTTCGCCTTTTCCTCACGGCATCGCCGTGGCGTTAGCTCCTTGTGAACCCCGAGGGGTGCGCTTTTCTTTCGCTTGTGCCGACAAGCAACTGTCGCCGGGGGACCGGCAAACCGAGGAAAGGAAAAATCATGTCCGACCAGATGTCACGCCGCGGCTTCATGGGCGCCGCAGCAACCGGAGCCGTCGCGCTCGCCGGAGTCGCGCTCGCGGGCTGCTCCAACACCACCGCGAGTTCCGAGAAATCGAGTGAAAAGGAGAAGGCCGTGAAGCCGGTCATCCTCGTCACGAGCTTCGGCACGAGCTACAACGACTCGCGCCACATCACCATCGGCGCCATCGAAGACGCTATCCGCGAGAAGTACTGGCAGGACTTCGACATCCGCCGCGCCTTCACCGCGCAGATCATCATCGACAAGCTGAAGAAGCGCGACGGCATCACGATCGACAACATGACCGAAGCGCTCGACCGCTGCGTGGAAGACGGCGTGAAGGAAATCGTCGTGCAGCCGACGCATCTCATGGGTGGCCTGGAATACACCGACGTGAAAGACGAGCTCGACAAGTACGCCGACAAGTTCGACAAGATCTCGCTCGGCGACCCGCTGCTCACCTCCGACGACGACTACAAGAAGGTGGCCGCAGCCATTAAGGAGAACATGGCGTCCTTCGACGACGGCAAGACGGCGCTGTGCCTCATGGGCCACGGCACCGAAGCCGATTCCAACGCCGACTATGCCAAGATGCAGGAAGTGTTTAAGAACGAGGGCTTGACGCAGTTCTTCGTCGGCACCGTCGAGGCTGAACCGACCTGCGAGGATGTTATCGCCGCCGCGAGCGCCGCAGGCTACAAGAAGGCCGTGCTAGCGCCGTTCATGGTGGTCGCGGGCGACCACGCGAACAACGACATGGCAGACGAGACCGACCCCGACAGCTGGGCTGCGAAGTTCGTGGCCGCCGGCTTCGAAGTGACGTGCCTGCTCCAGGGTCTGGGACAGAACGTCGCGGTCGACGACATCTACGTCTCGCACGTGGACGACGCCATCGCCAAGCTGTAAACTCGCCGCGCACGGGGGCGCCGGTCGCGTCCCCGTGCAACGGGCATGCGCCTTCCCCGACTGACGGCGCATGCCCGTTGCATTCGCATCCCGCCCGCCCACCGCACGGCGCGGGCGGTCGAAGCGATTGAAAGGAACCCCTCCATGTTGAAGAAAACCCTCGCCTTCGCCCTGTCGGCGGCGCTTTTCGCTTTCTCGCTCGCCGGCTGCGGCGGAAATTCAATCGACAGCGCAAAGGCAAGCGATGCCGATTCCCAGGAAAAGACCGAACAGGCGGCCGATGCGCCCGAGGGCGCAAGCGCTGCCCCCATCACCGCCGACAAGGTAGCCGACGGCACCTATCCGATCACCGTAGATTCCAGCTCGAACATGTTCAGGATTGTGGACGCCCAGCTCATCGTGGAAAACGGCTCCATGCACTGCGTGATGACGCTTTCCGGCACGGGCTACGGCAAGCTCTTCATGGGCACGGGCGACGAGGCTGCCGCCGCGAGCGAGGCCGACTTCATCCCCTATGTGGAAAACGCGGAAGGCAAATACACCTACGACGTGCCCGTTGAAGCGCTCGACGAGGACACCGCCTGCGCCGCGTGGAGTATTAGAAAAGAGCAGTGGTACGACCGCACGCTCGTGTTCGAATCCGCCGGCGTCGATCTGCGCGCCGACGCACTGAAGTAACGCCATGCGGTCGATTCTTCCCAAGGGGGAAAGCAGGAAGCGTCGCAGCATCGCGGTGAGCGCGATCGCCTGCGTTCTCGTCGCCCTGTTCGCGCTTCCCTTCGCGGGGTGCAGTGCGAGCCCGAACGCGACCGGTGGCACGGCAGGCTCTCAGGAATACACTGTGAGCGTCTCGCTCTCCGGCGGGTCAGGGCGCGCAAGCATCGCCTCACCCACCACAATTGTGAAGGATGGCGACACCTACACCGCGACCATCACCTGGTCGAGTTCGAACTACGACAAAATGACCGTCGACGGCGTGGACTACGCGCCCGTAAACGACGGCGGCAACTCCACGTTCGAGATACCCGTCACGCTCGACGAGGACATCGCCGTGTCGGCCGAGACCGTCGCCATGTCGACGCCGCACACCATCGACTACACGCTCCACTTCGACTCATCCACCATGAAGGAGAAATCGGGCGACGATGCAAGCGGCGACTCCCCCGCGGGAACGGCTTCAAGCGCCGCGGCCGACTTCCACAACCCAGATTTGGGCTGCGGCTGGGAGCCGACGGGGACGCTTCAGCTTGAATACGCCAAGCACTTCACTGTCGACGAGTTCGAAGGCGGCCTGCGGCTTATCTGCGTTTCGAACGGGGAGCGCTTCCTCGTGGTACCGCAAGATGCGAAGGTACCTGATGGGTTGAGCTCTGACATCGCGGTCATAAGGCGCCCCGCCGACAAGGTGTACCTCGTGTCGTCGGCGACGATGTGCCTGGTCGACGCGCTCGATGCGAACGACAATATCCTCATGTCGGGCACGAAGGCCGACGATTGCTCGGTCGGGGGCTTCAAAAGCGCGCTCGAAAGTGGGGCGATCGCCTACGGCGGCAAGTACAGCGCACCCGACTACGAGCGAATATCGGCCTCGGGCTGCACGCTCGCCATCGAGAACACCATGATCAACCACACGCCCGATGTGAAGGAAAAGCTGCAGAAGCTCGGGCTCGTCGTGCTCACCGAACAGTCGTCGAGCGAGCCCGAAGCACTCGGGCGCGTCGAGTGGATTAAGCTTTTCGGCGTCCTGTTCGACAAGGAAGACGAGGCCGCGCACCTGTTCAACGAGCAGAAGGCCCGCGTCGAGCAAACGTCGAGGCTCGCGTCGTCAGGTAAAACCGTGGCGTATTTCTACATTAACTCGAACGGGGCCGCCGTCACGCGGCGGGCGGGCGACTACGTGGCGCAGATGATCGAGCTTGCAGGCGGCAGCTACGCGCTCGATGACGCGCAGACGGCGTCGACGTCAGGTTCGTCAGTAACGCTCGAAATGGAGCGCTTCTACGCGACGGCGAAGGATGCCGACATCATCGTCTACAACGGCACCATCGACGAATCGGTTGCCACCTTGAAAGACTTCGTAGGCAAAAACGCGCTATTGTCGCAGTTCAAAGCTGTAAAGAACGGCAACGTCTGGGTCACAAGCGCCGACGTGTACCAGCAGATGACTTCTACCGCCGACATTATCGACGAGCTGCACGGGGCGTTCACCGGCGATGACGCGAGCGACTTCCATTATCTGAGGAAGCTTGGCTAGCGTCATGAGAAGCCGGCTTTCCATGACATACGACGAATCGGGGCGCGCCGCGCGGTGTCGCGTCGTGACGGCGCTGCTCGCTGTTGCCCTCATCGTGCTCGTCGGGGCCAACCTGTGCATCGGGAGCGTGCTCGTGCCAGCAGACCACATCCCCGGCATCCTTTCGGGCGGCGCGGCCAATTCCATGGAAAGCCAGGTCATCTGGGAGATTCGCCTGCCGCGCGTGCTTTCAGCCGTGCTTCTCGGCGGGGCACTTTCGCTTTCCGGGTTCCTACTGCAGACGTTTTTCAACAACCCCATCGCCGACCCGTTCATCTTGGGCGTCTCCTCGGGCGCAAAGTTCGTCGTCGCGCTTACGATGATCGTGCTTCTGGGCGCGAACCAGGCCATGTCCTCGCCGGTCATGGTGGCCGCAGCGTTTCTGGGATCGCTTATCACCATCGGCTTCGTGCTCCTCATCGCACGGCGCATAAGTTCCATGGCCATGCTCATCGTGGCGGGCGTCATGGTGGGATACATCTGCTCGGCGGCGACGAACTTCCTCATCGCCTTCGCCGACGACCAGTCCATCGTGAACCTGCACAACTGGTCTTTGGGTAGCTTCTCGGGTTCGAGCTGGGACGACATCGCGGTCATCGCGGTCGTGGTGATCACCGTGAGCGCATGCGTATTCGCGATATCGAAGCCCCTTTCCGCCTTCCAGCTGGGAGAAGCCTACGCAAAAAGCGTCGGCGTGAACGTCGCACGCTTCCGCGTGGTGCTCGTCCTTCTAGCAAGCATGCTCTCCGCCTGCGTGACCGCGTTCGCTGGTCCGGTGTCGTTCGTAGGCATCGCGGTTCCGCATCTCGTTAAGTCGGCGCTGAAGTCGTCGAAGCCCATCCGCGTGATTCCTGCGTGCTTCTTGGGAGGCGCCATCTTCTGCGCGGGCTGCGATTTGATCGCACGCACGCTGTTCTCCCCCGTCGAGCTTTCCATCAGCGCCGTCACCGCCATCTTCGGCGCGCCGGTGGTTATCGCACTCATGTTGAAGAAGCGGGTGAGGTAGATGGGGAAATTCGTGCCGCAGCCCAAAACGCTCGGAGGGGAGTCGAACCTCGAAACCCCGGTCGAAACGCAGGCTGACGGAGCGCCGCTTTTCCGCATAAGCGACCTGTCGGCGGGCTACGACAAGAAGGTCGTAGTCGAAGGCGTCGATCTGGAGGTTCGCGCGGGCGACGTCGTGGCGCTCATCGGGCCGAACGGCTCGGGCAAGTCGACCATCTTGAAAACAATCACACGCCATCTGGCACCGCTTGCCGGCACGGTCGAGCTCGACGGGCGGGAGATTTCCCGATGGAAGACGGCGGAGTTCGCAAGGAACCTTGCCGTTATGCTGACAGATCGCCCCCGGACCGAGCTCCTCACCTGCCGCGATATCGTAGAGGCGGGAAGGCATCCCTACACCGGGCGAATGGGCACACTCACGCCCGATGACCATAATCGGGTCGACGAGGCCATGAAAACCGCACATGTGGAAGGGCTCGCCGAGCGCGACTTCATGCAGATAAGCGACGGGCAACGCCAGCGCGTCATGCTCGCACGCGCCATCGCGCAGGATCCGCGTGTGCTCGTGCTCGATGAGCCCACGTCGTATCTCGATATCCGCTACCAGATCGACCTGCTGCGAATACTTCGCCACCTTGCGAAATCGCGGAATGTTGCTGTCATCATGTCCATCCACGAACTCGAGCTCGCGCAGAAAAGCGCCGACAAGGTGATTTGCGTGAAGGACGGCCGGGTCTTCCGCGCCGGCGCACCCGAGGACATATTCACGCGCGAGACGATTGGCGAGCTCTACGGCCTTCAACATGGAACCTTCAACGAGCGCTTCGGCAGCGTAGAAATTGGGCACCCACACGGCGATGCACACACGTTCGTCATCGCCGGCGCAGGTACGGGGTCGGCTGTGTTTCGCCAGCTCATCCGGCAGGGCAAGGCGTTCTACGCGGGCGTTCTGCACGAAGGGGACATCGACTGCGAGCTCGCGCGCGACCTGGCGACGGAATGCGTGGCCGAGCGCGCCTTCGAGCCGATCGGGGATAAAACCATAGCCCGCGCCAAAGAGCTCCTCGTCCACTGCGCGCGCCTTATCGTGTGCCCCGCTGCCTTCGGCACCATAAACGCCCGCAACGCAGAGCTCGTCGAGTTCGCACGCTCACATGGTATCGAGGTCATGCGAGCGTGCGAAGGCGCATCGGAGGATTCCAATGGATACGCCTAGGCGCGGCCCAAGAAATCGTCCGTATCCCCATCTGACACTATTTCACCGCAACTTAGAAGGTGTCGGCGTATAACGCTTCACCCCAAATTAAATTGATTCGTTGAATAGACACATTACAAATCTTTAGACTTCGTTTAATCCACAAGTGGGTATTATCACACATGAAGCACACGTGAAAGGATATACCCATGTCGCTTACACAGTCAGCAGAGCGTGCAGCGCTTAACAAGCTCATCGATTATCTCGACGACAACCCGCAAGAAAACATCGACAAAATCATGGATCTCGTGAACAAGCTGGTCCCCAATCGCGTATTTCCTGTACAGCGAGAGGCATTCACCAATGTCATCAAGAGCCGCGGCAATTGGTATGACCTGATCATGCGTGTGTTCAGCCTTAATCCCCAGATGCGAACCAAACTGCTTAAGACTCTCATTGTCGACGCCAACCTGCTTGCTTGGCCAGAGCAGGAAAAGAACCGCGAAAAGTACCAGTGCAACGTTCCGTGGGCCATCCTGCTCGATCCCACGAGCGCCTGCAACCTGCATTGCACGGGCTGCTGGGCCGCCGAGTACGGCCACAAGCAGAATCTCTCGTTCGAAGACATCGACTCTATCGTTACGCAGGGCAAAGAGCTCGGTACGCATATCTACATCTATACCGGCGGCGAGCCGCTCGTCCGCAAGCACGACCTGATCAGAATTTGCGAAAAACATCAGGACTGCGTGTTTCTCTGCTTTACCAACTCCACGCTGATCGACGAGGCCTTCTGTGACGATATGATTCGCGTAGGTAATTTTGTCCCCGCCATCAGCGCCGAGGGCAATGAGCACACCACCGACGCCCGTCGCGGCGAGGGTACCTACGCAAAGATCGAGCACGCCATGAAACTCCTGCGCGAGCGCGACTTGCCATTTGGTATCTCCACCTGTTGGACCAGCGCCAATGCCGATACGGTTGCTACCGAGGAGAACATGGACTGGATGATCGGCAAGGGAGCACTCTTCTGCTGGTACTTCCACTTTATGCCGGTTGGCCGCAATGCAACCCCCGAGCTCATGCCCACGCCCGAGCAGCGCGAGCACATGTATCACTTTATCCGCGAAATGCGTGAGAAGAAGCCGCTGTTTACGCTCGACTTCCAAAACGACGGCGAGTTTGTAGGCGGATGTATCGCCGGCGGCCGCCGCTACCTGCACATCAACGCCGCCGGAGACGTGGAGCCGTGCGTGTTCATCCACTACTCAAACGCCAACATCCACGATGTGAGCTTACTCGACGCGCTGCGCTCTCCCCTCTTTATGAAGTACTACGAGAACATGCCGTTCAACGACAACTACCTCAAACCATGCCCCATGCTCGAGAATCCCGACGTGCTACCCAAAATGGTTGCCGAGAGTGGCGCAATGAGCACCGATCTTATCGAGAAGGAGTCACCCGAGCAGCTGCGCGAAAAGACCCAGGCTGCCGCCGAGGCATGGTCACCTGTCGCCGACCGCATCTGGAACGACTCCGACGATCCGCTATACGCCAAGCGTCACGAGGATAAGTCACAGGGTATGGCCGATAGCGACATGCACAAGTTCGAAAAGCAGGGCCGCACGCTCAAAAACGGCGATTAATGCTGTTCTACACGACAAACGCTCAGAAATGAGGCGGAGCAGTCTCGAGGCTCATCTTCGAGGCTGCTCCGCCTTACCATCAAAACAGTTTTACTAAGTTGCGGTGAAATAGGGACTAGATCGGCCTTCCAATAACCAAACGATCCCTATTCCACCGCAACTTCTTTAAGTTGTTGAATTATCGATGCTATTCGAAGCGAGATTCCAGGCTCGACAGGCCGTTGAGTGTGAGGTCGTTGGCAACCTCCGAGACGCGCTCGATAGGAACCGAGCCATCAGACAATGCCCACGTGCGATAGATACCGATAATACCCGACAGCAAAAACGCCAGATAGTAGTCGAACATCTCGTCCTTGAGACCTTGGGGCAGCAGATCGCGCTCGGCAATCTCGTGCTCGAGCGGCGCACGAAGACGAGCCATAAAATCATCGAGCGGAATGTTCTCGATCAGCTGACGATTGAGCACCAAATTGTTGCACAGTGCCTCGTTAACGGTTTTAAAGAAGGTCGCCGCCGCGCCAAGAGCGCGCTCATTGGTGTCGCCGTCCATTGAAGCAAGCGTTTTCTCGACCGAGTCGACAATCATCTCCACCACATCGACGGCAATGGCATCGAGCAGGCCGTCAACCGTACCAAAGTGAACGTAAAAGGTCTTGCGGTCGACATTGGCCTCGCGCGCGATGGCACTCACCGTAATGTCTGCCAGCGGCTTTTCCATGAGCAGGCGCTCGAAAGCGGAAAGGATGGCATTACGGCTGCGAACGATGCGACGATCAAGACGCGGTTTGCTGGTTGCCATGGGCGTGTCCCTTCGATATGCGAGCATTCATCAACAGATGAGAGATAATCTACGTAAGAGGATTATCCCCCATACAGCACAAATATGCCCCGCATCATGAAGAACGCACGACTGCCCTACTGCGACTTGGGATGCTTCTTCTTATTGAGTGCCGACGGAGATACGCGAATACCATCGCCTGTCTGGCGCACATAGGCTTTATGAGCCGGCTTAGCGGTCCCAGAAGCCTTCTGAGCGCGCTTCTTGGGATCAACGGTAACAGCATTCGTGGGGTGCGGCATAGTGGGCGCAGAGGGCGTCTGAGGCGTGCGGCCGAGCTTGCGCATCACACGATCCCAGCGCGCATGGATGCTCTCGTTGTGGGCGCTCTTAAGTCCCAGCAGGGGCGCAGCCAAAATGGTCGGCGCAATAAACGTAATGAGGCGCCACAGCAGATAGCCAGCGGTCGAAGCCGACCCAAAGAAATGACCCAAGAACAATGCAAAGCCGCCCTCAGCGCCACCAGTTCCACCGGGCAGGGGGACCGCAGAGCTCAGCAGCTGGACAAAGGCGCTCGCGGCCATGACCGAGAAAAAGTCGACCTCGTGGTGGCCAAAGGCAAGCATCAGGAAATACGGCACGAGGTAGAAAAACGCGAGTTGCAGCATGGTGATGACCACCGTGAGCAGCATGGAAGAAAAATGTCCGGCTGAAAGCTTGAACTTCTCGGAAAAGGAGTAGATCTCGCCATCGACAAACGTGCGCCATCCCTCGATCTTAGTGGCCGAGACACCAATGCGCTCAAGCCAATTGATGATGCAATGGGCGACGCGCGTGACGGTCTTAGGCATGAGCGCGACGGCGAAGATGCCCAGCAAGATGCAGCAGTGCCCACCAAAGCTAAAGACACACAGCAGCGTCATGTCGCCATAGCGCTCGGCAAAAAACGGCATGCGAGCAAGCAGTAGGATAGCGCCCCAGGCAACGAGGCCAAACTGATACACGATAAAGCGCGTAAACTGCGTGGCGCCAGCCTCGCCGACATTTTGGCCCGCCTTGGTCAGGCGGTAGATCTGGGCGGGAGTCGAGCCCATCATCATGGGCGTCAGGTTGCCAAAGAAGATGCCGCTCGCCTCGACCGAAATGAGGTCGCGAATACCGACGGGTGAATATGGGTCGAGCCAGACGGCGATCGCATAGGCCACAATGCCAAAGAACAGATACATGAACATGCAAAGACACGCGACAACGAGCCATGGCGCCTGGACGCTCGACATTGCGGCCCAGAACTGCCCCATCTGCCCGGTTACCACCAGATAGACGATATAACCCACCAGCACGACGCCGATAAAGATGGCGCCGCGGCGTGCGCTCTTATTGTCATCTCCGCCCGAGGCCTCAACCTCGACCTGGGGCTTAGACGTATGCTGAGAGGACTCCGTCATGAGACTCCTTCTAACAGTCAAAATATCTTGGATATTGTACCCGTAAGGGCCATAGGCAGAACGCAAAGCTCTGGTTCAAACGGGAATTGCAGACGGTTGTTTGATAACAAAAAACCCGGACTTCCATGGGAAGTCCGGGTATCAGATGCGTGGTAGCCCGTACCAGATTCGAACTGGTGATCTCCGCCTTGAGAGGGCGGCGTCCTAAACCGCTAGACGAACGGGCCACATGACATCTGCACTGCCGTGCTGCGAGGAAATATATTACGGGACAAAAAACGTCAGCGCAAGAAGAAATTCCAAATTGCCGAAAAATTGTCGGCAGGTTATGGAACACGCAGGTAAACTAGGTAGCTAATTCAAGTTGAGATGGACCAAAAGAGCTTCGCGATCGTTGGGAATGTTGTCTTCGATCACGGCGTCGAGGGCGGAGTTGAGAAACTGCCCCAGTTCCGGCCCGGGCTTGACTCCAGCACGGATCAGGTCGCCGCCGTTGATGGCGAGCATCTTGAGCGTATAGGGCTCCCCCGCCCTCAGCAGCTCGTGCGCCATCGCGCGCATCTCCTCAATCGTCTCAACGTAATAGAAGCAAGACGGGGCCTTGCCAAGTGTGTCGGCACGCTTAAGGTCCATGAGCTCGTCAATCAGGCGGGCCGTGTCGACGCCCTCACCCGAAAGCGCGCGCATCATATTGAGCAGACAGGAGCGCTCGGGGCGCAGCGGCTTGTCATGGTATTTGATGAGCAGACACACGTCGCGCACCAAGTCGTGCGAGAGCGCCAGGCGATCCATAATGACGCGCGCCTTCTTGGCGCCGAGCTCGGGATGACCGTAGAAGTGTCCGCTACCGGCATGGTCGACCGTGAAGCACTCGGGCTTGGACACATCGTGCAAAAACGCCGCCCACATAAGGCTCGACGAGGGCGCGACGCCGTCACACAGCGCGAGCTCCCCCGCCACCGTCAGCACACGGGCAATATGCACGTAGACGTTAAACGCATGATAGACACTGCGCTGATCAAACCCGCGACCCGCTGCCAACTCGGGCACGGCGGCGCAGATGAGCTCGGGATAGCGGAGCATCGCGTCTCCCCCATGACCGGTCGAAAGAATGCCCTCGAGCTCAATACCCACACGCTCACGCGCCACGGCATCAAGCAGCGGCGCGCACTCGGCAAGCGCACGCTTAGTCTCGGGCTCAATCATAAAGTCCAGACGGCAGGCAAAGCGCACCGCACGCAGCATGCGCAGGGCGTCCTCGTTAAAGCGACGCTTGGGATCGCCGACAGCGCGAATCAGCTTGCGCTCCAGATCACCCTGGCCGTCGTAGCGGTCGACAAGCCCGCGCTCGGGATGCCAGGCCATGGCATTGACGGTAAAGTCGCGGCGCGCCAGATCGTCCTCGAGCGAGGCGGCACGCTCCACACTCTGGGGATGACGACCATCGGTGTAAAAGCCATCCAGACGGTACGTGGTGACCTCGATACGCTCGCCATCGGAAATAGCCGTGATTCCGCCAAATTTAATGCCCGACTCCACAACCGCGATGCCGGCGGCCTCGAGCGCCGCTTTGGACTCCTGCCACAGGCCGCTACAGCACATATCAACATCGTGGCTGGGGTACCCCATCAGGGCGTCGCGCACCCAACCGCCCACGTACCAAGCCTCAAGACCAGCCGCCTCAAGCGCGCGCAGGACGCGCAGGGACGCATCGGACGGTTGCGTACCGTTGAGCGAAACATTGCACATGCCTATGGCCTCCTGCACTTGTGAGCGTTAATCGATGGTTCTCAAGAAGTCTAACAAGAAACGAGAAAGCGCGCACATGCAATCGCGTCATCGATTCGATAAAACGAGACAGCAGACGCCATATGCGTTCAGTGCATAAAAAACACCCGCCTCGGAGATCCAAAGGGGGGTGCGGACAGAAAGTTGGACCGCGGGGCGGTCCGGACTGGAGGTTCGCATGTACAGCAGGGAGAAGGTCGAGCTCTTCCTCCTGGCGACGGAGGACGGCATGGGGCCCACCGCCGCCGCGGAGTTCGCGGGGGTCA
>JAUMOL010000018.1 GCA_031295385.1 Collinsella sp. | reverse complement strand
TCGGCCACGTCAAGGACGAGTTCTACAGGGGCCGCGAGTGGAAGACGTTCGAGGATTTCAAACGCGACCTGGAGGAATACATAGTCCACTGGAACACGAGCCGGAGGCAGGTAAGATTGAAGGGCCTGACCCCGGAGGAGTACCGGAATCAGGCCCTCGCGGCCTAGTCGCTATTTAGGGCGTCCAAGATTTGGGGCGCAGTTCACACAAACGTGAGGCGGGCCGTTTTCGTTTGAGCAATCATGCAGCGACGTGATGGGGCAAATTAATCCACGCGCTTGTCGCCCATAAAGAAGAGCGCCACCGTACCGGGTCCGGTATGCGAGCCAATCAGAGTACCGATGTCATTGATCTCAATCTTGCCTTTAAGCTGCGGAACCTGTTCCTCAATCAGCGCCGCAACTGCCTCGGCATCCTCGCGGCACGCCGAGTGCGACATGATGCACTTACCCGAATAATCCGTACCGCCCTGCACGTGTGCCATCATGGTCTTAGCCATCTCGGAAATCGCGCGCTTCTTGGTGCGAATCTTCTCACGCGGCGACAGCTTACCTTCGCAATCGACCGTCATAAGCGGGCAAATCTTAAGCGCCGTGCCAATGATCGCGCTCGCAGCCGAAATGCGACCGCCTCGTAGGTAGCTCGACAGATCGGTCGAGAAGAACCAGTGGTGCAGGTTGAGTTTGTGCTCCTCAATCCAAGCGGCCGTCTCGTCGAGTGAAGCCCCGCTATCGCGCACATCGGCGGCATATTCCAGCAACAGACCAAAGCCCGAAGACGCCCCCAGCGAATCGATGACGCGCACCTTGCCGCCCTCGGGATAGCGATCCGCAAGCATCTGCGCCGCGACGCAGGCCGATCCATACGTGCCCGAAATACCCGACGACAACGTCAGGTGCAGCACGTCTTTACCCTCGGCAACAAACGGCTCCCAAAACTCCTCGTACTCACCCACGCTCACCTGAGACGTCTTGGGCATGGCGCCCGCGGCAATCTGGGCAAAAAACTTGTCCGGCGTAATCGACTGATACAGATCGTCCGTATAGACAACATCGTCGATCTCGTAATGAAAATACGCGACGGGAATATTGCGCGATTCAAAGAACTCACGGGGTCGGTCGGCGGCGGATTCACAGGTCAGGACAAAATCACTCATATGAGGCTCCTTACTCATTGCTGCGCAAATTATCGCACAGTGAGCCTACATGCGGTACATATGTCCACTATTTACCAAATCGAACCAAAAATAGTGAACATCTTTACCACCATCGTCTCCACCGGCCCCACGCAAAAATATCTGAGAAAACACCCTCTGTCGTCTCCACCCAACCAACACATCTACCTTCACTAAATCGATTTACCAAACCATTCAGCCGACAATTCAGCCGCTGGCGCAAAATCGAAACAAAAGCGGCGCATACTGATAAACGTTTGACGCTGTTTATCAGTTTTACCAGCCCCATCGGAAGGTGTTTCATGGTCGCATTCGATCGCAACCCGCAAGACTTCAAGTATCTGCGCCTGCTGTCGAGACAGTTCCCCACCGAACAATCCGCATTTACCGAAATTATCAACCTCTCGGCCATCCTCAACCTACCCAAGGGCACCGAGCATTTTATGAGCGACGTGCATGGTGAGTACGAAGCCTTTATGCACATCCTCAACAACTGCTCGGGCGTCGTGCGCGAGCATGTCGACGAGATTTTTGGCGACACGCTCACCTTTGAGGAAAAGGGCGAGCTGTGCACGCTCATCTACTACCCGCGCGAGAAGATCGACCTGGTCCGCAGCCGGCGCGAGGACTCGCCAACCTGGTATAAGACGATGCTTGACCAGCTCATCATGGTCGCTCGCTCGCTTTCGAGCCGCTATACGCGCTCCAAGGTGCGTAAGGCCATCCCGCGCGATTACGCCTACATCATCGACGAGCTGCTGCACACGCATCCGGATGAGAACAACTACCGCGTGCGTTATCACGAGCGCATCGTGGAGTCCATCCTGGAGACCGCAAGCGCCGACGACTTTATCGAGTCGCTCGCCTCGCTCATCAAGCGCCTGGCCGTCGACCACCTGCACCTGGTGGGCGACATCTTCGACCGCGGCGGCGGCGCGGCCAAGATTATGGACCGTCTGCTCACCTACCATTCACTCGACATCCAGTGGGGCAACCACGACCTGCTGTGGATGGGCGCTGCGGCCGGTGAGCCCGCCTGCATCGCCACGGTGTTGCGCAACAACCTACGCTACGACAACTACGAGATCCTGGAGAACGACTACGGCATCTCGCTGCGTGAGCTTGTCGCCTTTGCCGATGCCACCTACACCGCCGGTGAGTCCATCACCCCGCTGATCAAGGCCATCAACGTGCTGCTCTTTAAGCTCGAGGGCCAGATTATCCAGCGCCACCCCGAGTTCGATATGACCGACCGCCTGTTACTTGACAAGATCGACCACGACACCGGCACGGTCACGCTCGCCGACGGCAGCGTGTGGCCGCTCACGACCAACGACTTCCCCACTGTCGATCCAGCGGACCCCTATACGCTCACGCCCCAGGAGCAGCACATCATCGACAAGCTCGTGTCCGAGTTTGTCACCGCCGATCACCTGCATCGCCATATCGATTTCCTCTATTCCCACGGCTCGATGTACAAGGTCGCCAACGGCAACCTGCTGTTCCATGGCTGCGTGCCGCTCAACGAAGACGGCACCTTCAGCAGCATGAACTGCCTGGGCACCTGGCACGCTGGCCGCGATTATCTCGATTTTTGCGACCACATCGCCCGCCGCGCGTGGCGCGTGGGCGACCGCGATGCCCTCGACTGGATGTGGTACCTGTGGATTGGCTTCAATTCACCCGCCAGCGGACGCCTGGTGCGTACCTTTGAGCGCGCCTATATCGCCGATAAGAGCACCTGGGTCGAGCCGATGGACCCGTACTTTACGCTTACCAAGTCGCCCTCGGTCTGCGATGATATCATGCGCGAGTTTGGCGTCGCGCCCATGGCATGCTCGCCGACCGGCCACATCATCAACGGCCACACGCCCGTTAAAACCACCAAGGGCGAGCAGCCCATCCGCGCCGAGGGCAAGCTGCTGGTCATCGATGGCGGCTTCTGCCGCGCTTACCATCCCAAGACGGGTATCGCCGGCTATACGCTCATCTCGAGCTCGCGCGGCTGCCGCCTCAAGTCGCACCGGGCCTTTACGACGGTTGCCGAGGCACTCACGCGCAACGTGGACATCGAAAGCGAGACCAACCGTTTTGACCAAGCGGATCGTCGCCGCATGGTGAGCGACACCGATACTGGCGCCAAGATTCGCAGCCAGATCCAGGATCTGCGCCAGCTGCTCGATGCATATAGAAACGGTGCTATCGAGGAGCGCGCCTAGCACCACCCGCGGGGATTGGCTAAACTTGCTGAGTTTGTCATCCCCGCGGCGCTTCGGCGCCAGCTTAAGGCAGGTACCATGCAAAAGCTCCTTGCGCAGATCATGAAATTTGGCGTCGTCGGTGTCATTGCCACGGTTATCGACTTTGGCATTATGAATCTGCTCCACTACGGTCTGGGCCTCAACATCCTAATCGCCAACACCAGCGGCTTTATCATCTCACTCATCTTTAACTACCTCGCAAGCATGAAGTACGTGTTTGCGCACAAGGAAGGCATGAGCCGCCGCCGCGAGTTCATCATCTTTGTCGTGCTGTCCGTGATCGGTTTGGTGCTCAACGACGGCATCGTGCTGGCGCTCAACGCCGGTCTGGGGCTCGAGGCCAATATCGCCAAGATTTGTGCCACCGCGCTTGTCATGGTCTACAACTTTGTGACCCGAAAAATCTTCCTGGAGGGCGACGAGACAAAATAGCTCGAAACCCCTACAGCATTACGGCGCCCACGGACGACGCGCACTCAGCGCAGTATCGTCCGTGGGTGTCGCTCGTTTACGGGCAAATTTTCAACGTTTGCGGATTAGCTCTTGAAAATTTGGCGAGTTCATATAGTTCTTGGCAAAGACCTTACGTTTCCCTTGTAAAAGCTCTAAAGTATCCTCTGCTCGATTCATCAACGCATTGGATGTGATTACGTGCGCAAGGCGCTGGCACAACCTCATACCAAGCAGTTCCTCAAGTTTGCTGTCGTGGGTCTTATCTCCTTTGGCATCGACTGGGGCATGCTCATTGCGCTCGTCGAGCTGTTCCACCTCGACTTTTTGATGAGCACCACGGTTTCGTTTATCACGTCCGTCGTGGTCAACTACTGGCTCAGCATGAAGTACGTGTTCGACCACCGCGAAGGCATGAGCCGCAAGCGCGAGTTCACGATCTTCACCATCCTGTCGGTGATCGGCCTGGGCCTCAACGACCTGTACATGTTTGTGGGCGTCACGTTTTTGAGCATCGGCTACCAGGCCATGAAGGCCATCGCCACGTTCCTCGTCACCTGGTACAACTACTTCAGCCGCCGCTTCTTCCTCGAGGGCGCACGGTCGTAGTCGATTCACTATTTGCTTGAATGTATAACCGGTTGGAATTCCCGTTCCAACCGGTTTTTTGTTTGCCGAGAGACCCGGCGACCCAGTCCAATTCGCGTTAAAAACGGGCGGTCCGGATGTTGGTCCGAACCGCCCGTCTGGCGCGCTATGTCGAGGCCTCTAGCCCGTTACGTAATACCAAACGACGTTGTCGCCATTGGAGAGAACGTAGTTACTGCAGGCCGTCATGGGCGTTGTGCCGTTGACGGAGTACATCCAGCCGCTCGTGCCGCCGTACTGTTTCTCGGCCAAACCACCAATCGCAGAAACATACGTGCCGTACGATGAGCCGTGTGAGTTGACAGAAAGGCCCAGCGCGCACAGGGCATCGTAAACGGTGGCGCCTTCGTTAAAGGTAAAGGTGCCGCCAGAGGACACGGGATTGCCCACAGCGCTCGATGTGACCGAAACCGTCACCGTAACGTAGTTGGACTCCTGTGAGCCGCTTTGGCTGCCCGAGGAGGCGTTTCCACCATTAGAGGATGAGGCTCCATCAGACGACTGGCCACCGCCCGAAGAAGCACCGCCAGACGCATTGGAAGTATCACCGGCTCCCGTATTTTGGGCAGCGGATTTATCGCCAGACTTCTTGCCGCCCCGGTCCTCGGACTTCTTGCTATCCGAGTTTTTGTCCGATTCCTTGTTTGAAGACTCGGAATCGTCCTTGGCGTCGTTCGAACCCTTGGGCTCGTCTTTTGCATCATTCGAAGATTTGGAATCCTTGGAACTAGCCTCGCCCGAAGCGGCAGACGAGCCAGACCCCTTGGTGTCCTTGGCGACGACGCTCTCCCCCGTCACGGTCTGAACGATCCAGTCAATGGACCAGGCGCCGCTCTCGGAAGGATGGACGAAGCCCAGCGAGACGACGATCAGAATGGTGCACGCGGCAGCAAGAACGCCAAGGAGCGCCTTGCGACGAGAGGCGGACGCCGCCGAAGCGGCGCCCTGTTGCTTTGCATCGTCGAACTGAATGAACGAGGAATCTGGTTGCTTGGGGTCAGCGTCCTTGGATTTATTGGACACAACCCTCACCTACCGACGTTTGGTGAACACGAACACGCCAACGATGGCGAGACCGATGACGCCGGCGGCAACGCCAACAATAGCGAGCGGGTTGGTGCCAGTCTCCTGCTCGGAAGCACTAGAGGACTTCTTAGCAGTGATCGTAGAAGCAGCACCCGTATCGGACTTGGAATCGGACTTCTTGTCGGACTTCTTGTCGGACTTGCTGTCCTTCTTGTCAGACTTCTTGTCAGACTTCTTCTCGTCCTTCTTATCGGACTTATCGGAGTCCTTCTTGTCGGACTTGTTGTCCTTGGTCTCGGTCTTGGTCGACACCGTCGTCTTGGTCGTCGGCTTATGACCCGGGGCGACAGCGCCGCCCTTCGAGCCGGAGCCGGAACCCGTGCCAGTGCCAGCGCCAGTGCCGGAACCAGTACCGGTACCAGAACCGCCGCCGCCATTCGAACCAGCGCCGCCATTACCGCCAGGGTTAACGGCATTCTTGGTCCACTTGGCATACAGCGTCAGATCGGCCGTCACCGGCGTGCTAAAGTCATACGCCTGCGTGCAAGCCTCATCGGTATACCAACCGCCGAAAGTGTAGCCATCGCGCGTCGGATCGGCCGGCTTGACCAGCTTGCCATCGGCCGTAGCAACAAACTTAGTGTCGCAAGCAGACCCGCCGTTGGAGTTAAAGGCAACCGTCCAAGACTCGACAGCTCCAAGTTTAAACAGCGTGCCCGAATCATTAATGTAGTAGAGATTGCCAGAAGCATCAGCAATGACCGGAGAGTCACAGTACTGGTAATGGCCAGCCGCATCATAAATCTGCGTCGCCTCTGCATCGCCGAGCGTATAGCGATACACGCCACCACCAGCAGAGTAGTTGACGTAATCCTTGCTATCCGCGCTGTTAACGGTGAAGTACACATAGGTCTTGCCGCCCTGAACACTCACCAGCGGAGTAGCAGCAATACCGTTGAGGCCAGCCGGCAGCGCCTTGCCGTCGGCAGCAGCGACCATCGTGGTCTTACCCGTCTTCAGGTTATAGAGAACCAGAGCAGAGCCAGTAGCCGTCTGTCCGCCGACAATCAGATTGTCACCAGACACCGCAGAAGCGCTCAGATTATTCGTAAGGCCCAGATCAACCGTCTTCTGTTCACTCAGCACGCCCTTCGCCGAAAGCGAAATCACATGGAGCTTTCCGTCGTGCGTCATCTGATAGAAGGTCGAACCATTGGACGGATCGGCAATGCAATCGGCATTTGCGACAGCGCCGAGCTTCATGGTCGAAACGACATCGCCCGTCGTCTTATCAATGCACTTAAGCGTACCCGCGCTCGTAGGAACGATGGCATACTTATCCGTCAAAGCCGCACCAGTCCAGTAATAGCCCTCGGCAGGGTCGATGTTCTGCCAAGAAACTTCGCCCGTGGCAATCTTAATGCGCGCAAAGGAGCCGTTGCCGTAGGTCGCATTGTAATTCTCGTCATACGAAATATCGACCGAGCCTACATAGACGTACTCGCCGTCCGAAACGACGGTGCAGGAGCTCTGCGTCAAGTCCGTCAAACCAGGCGTCAGCCACTTGCAGATCAGCTTGTCTGCAGTAATCGCCTGGACCGCACCGCCGTTGAGCGGAACGATGATAAGGCCATTGGTATAGATCGGACGGGAGGTATAGCTCACCTTGGAGGCAAGCGGCGCAGAGGCAACCTTTTTGCCCGTGGACGAATCGATCTTAATGAGCTCGTTCTCGGTCGCGATGTACACAAAGCCGTTGGCGATGACAGGTTCGCTGCAGTTGGCATACTGCTGACCAGACTCGGCCTTCCAATCGAAGGCCCACTTAAGACCGGAAGCCTGCGCAGGCGTCTTGGCATCCGTTACGGTCGAACCGTTGCCACTGTTGCCGTAGCCGGCCCACTCGGCATCCCAATCAGGAGTCGTCGCGCTCGGATCCACGACAATCTTGTCGGGATCGGGCATGGGCGAATTATCGGTGGTATAGGCAAGCGTGACCTTATCGCCGCTCTTGAGCGTAATCTGATTGGCGCAGAGTAAGGAGGGCTCTCCGTTGATATACAGATGCCAATATTTATTGGTCGCAGCATCCCAACCATACGGCTTGTGATCGAACGGCGAAGTAATGGAATTCAGGAACCAGTACTCACCACTCTGGGAGCCGTTGTACGCAACGCCCTTGGCCTTCAGAACTGCCTCAATAAGGTTCTGGGCCGTGGAGCCTTCGGGCAGAGAAACATTGCTTGCCGTGCCCCAACGCGTATTGTTCCCGTTGACATCGGGACCGATAACATCGGCGGATCCAAGCACCTGACCGGGGAGGGCATCGGCGTCAGCACCATACATAAAGGTGACGGCGTCACCCTCCTGGAGCTTGTAGGCACCGGCGCCAACGTCGGCGAACTTGCCATTTACGTAGAAGCGCCAATAGCTCTTGGTCGCAGCATCCCAGCCATAGGACTTACCATCAAACGGCGAAGTAATGCCGTTGAGGAACCAGCCCCAAGACGATTCGCCAGCATCGAGAGTAAGGCCGGTCTGCTCAAGGAGATCCTTGGCAGTAGAGCCTGCCTTGAGACTCGTCTGGCCCGTCGAAGCCCAAATCTGCTGCTTGCCGTCCTTGTCCTTACCAAGCACCTGAACGGAAGCATGAACGGAATCAGAGGGCAGCTGGTCGCCCCAGCCACCGTAGAACCACGTGACGGTATCGCCAACATGGATGGTGACATTGTCCGCCGTATAGTCACTCGACTTGCCGTTTATGAACAGCTGCCAATAGGTCGAATAATCTTGGGGCGTACCCAGTTCAACACCGTTGTACTTAAGGCTCAGAATGAAGGAGCCCGCAGCAACGGCGTCGATGCCATTCGCCTCAAGCGCGACCTTCGTAAGGTCAAGTGCGCTCGAGCCGGACGTCACCACATACTGCGCGTTATCGACCCAGGTCTGAGTCTTGCCCTGGGCATCGCGACCAATGACGGTCACATTTGCGGCAACCTGGTCCTTAACGACAGGGGACGAGCTACCAGCCGTATAGGCAAACTCAATCTTCTGCCCCTGGGTGAGCTTGACGCTGCTCGCGCCAACCGAGGAAGACGCGCCGTCGACGAACAGCTGCCAGTAGGCATAGGTCGTCGGATCGTAGGCAAGCGTGCGGCCATCGCTCGGGGATGTGATGCTTTCGAGGTAGAAACCGTATGCCGTGTTCGGATCGTACTTCGCCTTGAAGCCCGTCTTCTCCTGCAGCTTAATGAAGGCATCCGCAGCCGTCGCGCCCTCGTCGAGCTTGAGCTGCGTAGGTGCCACCCAGGTCTGAGCCTTGCCGTCAGCATCGGTGCCCATAATCGAGAACGAGACCTCGACCTGCTTCTTGGCAACATCGCCGGTTTCTGTCGGGTTCTCTGTCTGAACGGCAGCCGCGGCGGCAGATCCCACTTGGCCAGCGGATGCCGTCGAAGACTGCTCGCTCGTGGCAGGGCTCTCCCCCGTCGCCGAGCCTTCGTCGCCAGTTGCTGCCTCTGTTGTGGCTGCACTAGCTGCAGGCGCGCCCTCGGAATCCGAAACCTCGGCGCCGCTCTGCTCAGCGGTACCGCCCGCAAGCGCTGCGTCCTCGCCCGGCGTCGCAGTCTGAGCCACAGCCTCGGCAATGCCCTCGGCGCCCTCGGCCCACAGCTGAGCCGGTGTGGTGCCAAAGGCCATCGCGAAGGCCAGGAATGCCACCAGGCCGCGCTTGGCTACGCCGCGCGCAATTGCGCCACGGCGATGCGAGACGCGCTGGCGCTCGTCCTCAAACATATCCATTTGTCTCCTACTGTCTGCACTTGGAGCGTTGCCTTGAGACTGCCCCACGTCATCGCGCATGTTGCGCTCGAGTTCCCCCATCGGGGTCCCCCTTCCCTCCAGAGCCCTATGCACACCGGCGGCAAAAGCCGAAGCCGCATGCAAGACGGGAGGCGATCCGACTTAACCTTAACGACTCGGGCACGTCGTCCGATCTGCGACGCGAGCATCCCGAGCCAAGAGGAATTACGGTTACTGGTACAGCTGGGGACTTGCACCCCGATTCTCCCAAATGCGCAGGATAACCGCGCATTCGTGCGTCTCCGCACCACCATCTAGGCCATCGATTATTACCGTCAAAATGATATCACGCAAAAGGGCCTCGCACGCAGGCGAAGCCCAAGGTAAAAGCTATTGTTTGCGATAGGAAAATGCGGTGACGGCCGCAGCCTCTAGTGCTTGCCGCCGTGACTGTTGAGCCAGATATTGCGGCCCAACATAAGCGCCAGCACCAGCGCGCTCACGTAGCCCATAAAGCCAATGACCGGGATACCAAACACAACCGGCTCGATGCGCGCGTAGTACACCACCGACGAACCGATAAACAGACCGGCGATCACAATTGCCATCGACATGCGGTCGATAATCCCACCTAGCTGTCGCAGCGCCTTATCGCTGCTCATGATCTGCGTGTTCACCTTAAGCTGGCCGCGCGTAAGCATACGCGAAGCCAAGCCCAGATACTCGGCCGCCTCGAGCGAGCCCTTCGCCGCGCGATAACTGCTCGCTGCAAAGTCGCGGCTCATCTCGCGCATGCGCGCATAGGTGCTTTTCTCGTTTTTAATATGCGTCTGGATGATTTGGATCATGTTGACGTTGGGCATGTACTCGGTCAACAGGCCCTCGAGCGTCACCATGCCGCGGGCGAACATCGTCACCACGCTCGGCAGCTCAACGTCATTTTTGCGCGCGAGGTTTAACAGCGAGGTCAAAAACTCGCCGATATCCAGGTCTTTAAGGTCGAGCCCGGCAAAGTCGGCAACAATAAAGTCCAAGTCGGACAAAAAGGCCGAATGGTCAAGCTCGGCCGAATCGCCGCGCGTCACGGCAAAGCGCATGAGCGAATCCTTGAGCTTTGGCACGTCGCCCTCGGCCACGGCAAAAATCATGTCCTTGACGATACCGCGATCGTGACTCGACATGCGTCCGACCATGCCCAAGTCGATAAAGTAAACGATGCCGTCCTTGAGGATGATGTTTCCCGCATGCGGGTCGGCATGGAAAAAGCCGTCATCGAGCACCTGCGTCGAGTAGTCCTCGACAATCGCCGAGCCGATCTTTTCCAGGTCATAGCCCTCGGCCACTAAGCGTTCAGGATCGGCGATCGAAATGCCGTCGACGTAATCCATGACCACCACGTGCTCGGTGCACAGGTCCAGATAGGATTTAGGGCACGTCACGCCATGAACGCTCTTATGGAACTCGTAGAAGTCGTTGAGGTTTTTGGCCTCGGCCAAAAAGTTGGTCTCCTCGCGAAACGAGGTCCACAGCTCCTCGACTACGCCATGCAGGTCAACGAATTGATCGGTATTGACGAACTTGGAAACGATACGCACCACCGAGCGGATGATATCGATGTCCTGTGCCATAACCTGCTGCGCACCGGGGCGCTGCACCTTGACGGCCACGTCCTCGCCCGTCACCAGACGAGCGCGGTGCACCTGCGCGAGCGATGCGCTACCAAGCGGATTGGGGTCGATCGCATCGAACATCTCCCCCAGGCGCAGGCCGTATTCCTCTTCCAAGCAGCGGAGCACTACCTCGTACGGCACCGGCTCCACGTCGGAGCGCAAGCGGCGCAGCTCATCGCAAAAGCGTTGCGGCAGAATCTCGGACCGGTTGGCCAGAATCTGCCCCATCTTGACGAACATGGGGCCGAGTTCCTCGAGCAGGCGGCGCAAACGAACCGGCGTGAGGTTATCCCACACGCGGTACTTTTTGACCAGGCGAACGATCTGCCCAATGCGTTCGCGACGACCCGCCGGCGTGAGCTGGTATTCCTCGTCCGGCGCCATCGCGTCGGGCTCTTCGGGCACCATATCGACAGCGCGCGGCTTTTTGCGAGCGCCCGAGACGGCGGCATCGACCTCATCGACAACCGCCGCCTCGTCACCCAAGGGATCTAGATTGTTGTAATCGGTGGTGGAATCTGCCATCTGCGCTGCTACTCGGCCTCTTCGGTATCCTTCGCATCGTCGGGCTCAACGGACTCGACGGGCACCGAGGTCACGTTGTCCTCGACCGAATCGACGATGTCGCGCACATGGGCCAGGAAGGCCGTGCGCTCGGGGGCGGTCATAACGCGGACGCGAGCCAGAATGAGCTCGTCGAGCACGCGCTGGGCCGCGGTCTCGCCCTGCATGCCCAAGCGCTCGGTCAGATCGGAGATGGTACCGCCGGCCTGCTCGAACATGTCGGACACACTGCGGGCGATATCGGGGGTGGCGGTGTCCTTGCGGACCTGCTCGCCTTTGGTGTTAAGGTCGTCGAGGACCTTCTTGCCGCCTTCGACAGCAACGGCGGCAGCGCCAAAGCCCACGTTAATGGCGCCGTTAACAAGCTGATCGAGTTTCATAACCATGGTTATCTCCAATCACAAACAACTGCATTGGCGTTCTTGTACCCAAGATTGAGCGAAAGCGACAAAGCGTTTTAGCGCTATTCGATCGACGGGAAATCCCTACCTCACGTTGTCGTTCATCGCGAAAGAGTTCTTCATGGCGCAGCTCGTGGTGTAGAGCACCTTGCCCAGTAGAGCATCGGTCTCCACGCGAACACGCTCGGCAAAGGCCTCATTGGCGCGTGCAAGCTCGGCAGGCACCTCGGCCTCGGGCAGGGCGGCTACGGCAGCGTCGACGTCATGGATCTGCTTGTGGCCCATGCCACCGACCTTCTCCTGGTAGTCCTCCACGGCGCGGCCGCACTCATGAAAACGGACGTCGGCCAGCGCGCCGATCAGGCGGTTGGCCCAGTAGAAGTTTTCGGACGTCACGCGAGCCTGCGTGTCGGCATAGTACTCGGGCATGGTCTCGACATTGGCGTACAGCGGCACGAGCGCGTTAAACGGGTTAGAGCCAAACGCCATCCACTGTACGGCGCGATACGCCGGCTGCGCATAGGGGCGCAGCTGCAGCACGGCGAGCTGGCTGTTGCGATTGATGCCGATGGGACGATAGGCACCGCGTGTGGCGGGCGTACCCTTGCTGCCGTAGCAGTCGTACTCCGTGCCCTGGTAGTGGCTCGAAAGCACGTACTTGATGTCCTCGAGGGTCACCTTGCGCTCGGGCACGCGGCTCCAGGGGATGTCGTCGCTCTCGGGCGTGTAGTCGGCGTCGGGGCCGTCCCACACATCGCTGGGGTTGAGGCAGCGCTGCATGTACCAGGCGCGCGGCGTGTTGTAGACGTGGTCGCTGTCGCCGTGCGAGCCAAAGGCCTCGCGCGGGTTGAAGACCGCGGCGGGACCGTCGCCCTTAACACCCAGCGTCAGGTCCAGATGCCACTCGGCCATCCAGGAGCGCAGGTCGGCGGAGCACATGTGGTCTGCCTGGGCGCCCTCGGCGTCGTCCAGGTCAAAGCTGTCGATACCCAGCTGGTTGGGCATGGTCACATAGGCGTCATCGGGCACGCGCTTGGCGATCCAGTGGTGGCCGCCGATAGTCTCGAGCCACCAGATCTCGTCCACGTCACTCAAGGCGATGCCGTTGTTCTCGTAGGTACCGTAGCGCTCGAGCAGGTCGCCCAGGATACGCACGCCGTCGCGGGCGGACTTGGCGTACGGTAGGACCAGGGTCACCATGTCCTCCTCGCCCAGACCGCCGGGCTGCGCCGGAACATAGCCTTCGTCGCCCTCGTTGCCCTTGGCGGGCACGTAGTCCACGAGTGGATCGGCGCCGCGGACGCGCTCGTTGGTGGTAAGCGTCTCGGTTGCGGACATGCCAACGTTGAGCTCGTTGAAACCGGCCTCGGCCCAAATGCCATGACCCGGGACAACGTCGGGAACGCTTGTGTAACGCATGGGATTGTCGGGCAGTTCAACGGTCAGGTGGCTCAGGACACTCGTGTAGACACGCGGCTGCTCGTCGGGATGCACTACGCGCATGCGCTTGGGCTCAAACACCCCGTTGGACGAATCCTCGTTGCGGGCGACCAGCGTCGACCCGTCGTAGCTCGCGTTCTTACCAACCAAAATCGTTGTGCACGGCATGCGCATCCTCCTTGAGCGAAGAAATCAAACGGCAACAGTGTATCGCTTCGGCGCAGAAAGGGCGAAACCACGGCCTCGGCAGCCCCCGTGGTCAAAAAATGCCAAATATGAGTACTGTCACCAATTTAGTGGCAGCAAATTTCCTTGTAATGAGTGCCGGAAATCCCCAATTGTCCAAAAGCAAGACAACGTTATTCCCCATAGGTTCAATAAATTGGCTTCCTAACGATAATGGATATCGCTAGGAAGCCCAAATGTCATAAAACATTTGTGACTATCTTGGCAGCAGTACTCATATTTGGCATTTTTTGACCGCGTGGTATATAGCTAACCCCTCAAACAGCCCCAAACGCCTATTTCGATGCGCGCTCCGCCGCCTCGATCACGTGCTTGGCGAGAATCGCCGTCGTTACAGCGCCCACGCCACCCGGCACGGGAGTAATTGCGCCAACGATCGGCTCCGCAGCATCAAAATCGACGTCGCCGACCAGCTTGCCAGCGGCCTCGTCCCAGTTAATGCCCACATCGATAATCGTCTGGCCCTCGCGAACCGCATCCGCGCCTATCGTGCGTGCACGTCCAACCGCGGCAACAACAATGTCGGCAGAACGGCACTCGGCAGCCAAGTCGCGCGTATGCGTATGGCACGTCGTCACTGTGGCATTGCGAGCCGTAAGCATGGCGGCAACGGGACGGCCAATCACCAGCGATCGACCGACGACCACGACTTTGGCACCATCCAGCTCAAGGCCGTAATGGTCCAGCAACGACAGCACGGCCTCGGCCGTGCAAGGAGCAAAGCCCTCGCCTCGCCCCGAAAGCGTGGTAAGCAGCGAGGCCGGCGTCATGGAGTCAACATCCTTGGCAGGATCGAGTGCCGCGGCAACTGCGTCCTCGTCAAGCCCAGCAGGCAACGGACGAAACATCAGGCAGCCATGAACAGCGGGGTCGGCATTGATGTCCTCGATGGCCGCCAGCAGCTCATCCTGCGAAACATCGGCAGGCAGCAACACGCGACGAGCTTCAATGCCAACCTTTTCGCAGCGCTTGAGGGCACCGCGCTCGTAGGACAGGTCGTCCTCGCGCTCGCCCACACGAACGATGGCCAGTGTCGGCACAACGCCGCGCTCGCGCAAAGCCACGCAGCGAGCAGCGAGCTCCTCGGTCAAAGCGCGGGCAACGGGAACACCCTTCAGCAGCTCTGCCATGGCTATCCCCTCTTTCTTGCGGCGTCGGCAGCACGGCGCGCCAGCGCATCGGCGCGCGGCAACCATGTGTCGAGCAACTCATCACACGCCGTCTCGAGCTCCTCAGCACGAGCGCGATCTTTCATAGACGTGGTGTTCGCAAAGAGCGTCAAGCTCGCGCCCTGCATAGCGGCACGGCAGAACACGGCGCCGCACGCCACATCGGACAGCAGCTGACGCGAACCCTTGTCGGCCATGTCCTCGAGCAGCGCCAGCGCACGCCCGCAGGCATCCATAATGCGATACGGCGGCATAGCGGCCACATGCAGCGCATCCTGAATCGCGGTCGCTCGAGCCGGATCGTCACGCGGAATACCGTACGCCGCGGACACCCGCCTGTAGGCACGAACGTCCTCGGAAACCAACTCGACAAGCTCCTGGGCCAGCTCATCAGCCTGGGCAAACGCGCGCGTCAGGTCATCCGCACGATCAGCAAGCGCGGGATTAGTCGCACCGTAGCGGGCAACCATTCCGCACAGCGAGGCGCCCAGCGCGCCCACAAAGGCGCTCGCGCTGCCACCGCCGGGAACCGGCTCGCGCGCGGCAAGCGCCTCGGCAAACCCGCGGCAGGTCTTGTCCATCATCTCTTGGCTCATACGCATGCACCTTCAAGTCATATACATCGGTCGGGTGGAAACCGCCGACCGACCGCATCGATCACATAATGGTGCTAAGTCTAGCCCATAAGTACATAAGCGTCAGCGCACCTGGCCATCGCGGATTTCTATGACGAACGATAGGCGTCGGCACCGCAAACATGGGACACATGGCCCACCTTTCGAGACTTCCGGGCAGCGGCAACTGGGGCATACATATAGGTAAGGAGCCCTATGTTGGGGCAAGCTCATCACGGCACCGGACGACGAATGGAAGAATAACCGCACAGTAAACAAAGACATCATGCGCATGCGTAACCGCCGCCCCAGCGATCCGCGGCACACGATGTCCCTGGCAGACAAGGAGGACGCCACCATGAAGAAAAAGACCCTATCGATCCTTTCCCTTTGCATCGCCCTCTTTGCCGCGCTCGCCCTTGTGGGCTGCGGCGGGAGCGCATCGGGCGGCGGCAGCGCCCCCAAGAGCGAGAGCAAGGAAAAGGCCCCCGTCGCCAAGAAGACCGACTACATCTGGTTTAAGGTCGAGATGCCCGAGGGCGTCGGCGTAAGCGACTCTGCCGGCAAGAATGCCGACAGGGTCCAGCTCACCTTCCCCGAAGACGAGAACGCCTCGGCCGATCGCTTTATCCCCGTTTGGAAAAAAGCGCTGACGGCCGAGGAATCCCACGCCGACCAGGCGGAAAAGAAGGGGGATACGTTCCAGTGGAAGGATGGCGGGTCCGTCGAGTATAACGGCAGGACGTGGCTCGTCGGAACATACGAGGACAACAGCGGCATCTCAACCAAGCTTTTTACCGATGTTGAGCCGGGAAGCGTCTACGTCCTCATCTCGAACTTCGACCAGCACAAGAAAGAAGCCGAGGCACTCCTCAACTCCATCGAGTTCCCCGATGACATGGAAGAGGCAGTTTCCGAGGCACGCGAAGTCGAGATTTCGAGCATCGAGATCAAGTAACGGGACACCCGCACGCGCCTACGCGCACCCGCGCACATGCGCCCCATTAAAACAACGGGCGCCCAACCCGGGGAGGGCCGACAGCACCAGCCCTCCCCTCTTTTGCGCCCGAACATATTGCCACTTAACGGCGCAAATCCGGCCCTCAGAATGGGACACATGGCCCACCCTAGCGAGCCGTCCACGCGTACAGTAAAGACAGGTAATCCATGGGCGGTTACAGATCGAGGAGGACACGACCATGAAAAAGAAGGCCTTTGCGATTCTCACCCTCTGCATCAGTCTCTTTGCCGCAGTTGCCCTGGTGGGCTGCGGTGGCAGCGGCGACGCTACCGGAAGTGGCGGTGGCGGCGGGGCAGAAAAGCCAGCCGTGGATATGAGGACCGACTTCATTTGGTTTAAGGTCGAGGTTCCCGAGGGCGTCGAGATTACCGACGTTGCCGGCGACACCGCCGACAGGGCCCAGTTTAAGTTCACCGAGAGCGAGCACGCCAGCGATCGCTTCATCCCCGTCTTCGATCCTGACAAGAACGCCGACGAGCTGTTCGACTACGAGGCAAAGTGGAATGCCAGCTTTGAGTGGACCGAAAATGACCCCGTCAAGTACAACGGCAAGACTTGGCGCAACGCTTCCTATACACACTCGGGCGGCGTAACGACCGAATACTTCACCGACGTTGACGGCGGCAGTGTGTATGTGCGTATCGACAACGTCGAGGAGCACAAGGACGCCGTCGAGACCATGATGAAGTCTCTGGAATTTGCCGACGACATCGCCGAGGCCAAGACCGAGGCCATGGACGTCAAGCTCGACGATATCGAGATCAAGCGCTAAGCGACTGGCGAGCGCAACGGGAAACACGGTCGCAGTGCAAACAAGCGACGGTACCCCAGCGCTTCGTACCCAGGGAGGGCCGGTAAACCGACCCTCCCTTTCTTATGCCTGTAGCCGACGAACGCGAGGATGCCGGACGCCGGAACCGCCCCAAATGTGGCAACAGTACGAAAACGACAAACACCCCAACACGTCCGCCCACCGATTTATTGCGCCGCGCAGACAATTAAACCAGCATCTTTAAACATCTGGGCAGTATAGTGACCAAAACTATCGCATAACCGCACTCTGCGAATGGAGAAGTTATGACCGAACACCATGCCATCAGCCGCCGAGCGTTTACGCTGGGCCTAGGGCTTGCGGCGTTGTCACCACTTGCAAGCCTGCCCGAAACCGCAGCGCCGGGCATTCCCCTGCGAGCGGCATTTGCAGACAACACACCCGCACCGTCGGACAGCCTCGACAATTTCGTCATTCGCCTTCGCCCCGCGGGCTATTTTCGCACCGCGAGCGTCAACCAAGACGGCAACGTTCGCGGCAACGTCTGCCACCTGTTTAACGACGGCACGTCCAGCAAGCTCATCCTTGAGAACGTAACGACCAAGAATGACGATACAAACTGGTATGCTATCCGCACCTTGCTCAATTTCGAAGAGCATAAAAAGACGGGCTACAGCATTTGGTCGGTCGACGACGACTCTGACAAAGATGGAAAGGTCATCCACGTATGGGGCGGCGAGTATGACAACAAGCCCAGCCGCGCTTTTGCGTTCGAGCGTCAATCAAACGGAACCTATATCATCCGAGACCGCACGGTCGAGAAAGAAACCGAGAAAAAAGACATTAAGTACCTGGCAATAGAATCGAACGGCGAAGACCAGGACAACAATAAGATCTGCCATAAGAGTAAGAGCATTCCGTGGGAGCTCGAACTTATCGGTTACGACATGAAAAAGAACGATGCCACGGTTAGCAGCCTCGACTGGATCACGTACAGCAGCTACGTCGACGGACCATGTTGGATGAAATACGTCGACGACAACAAGTTCCTCGACGAGCTGAGCATCCCGGGTACGCACGATTCGGGCACCTGCAGCGTGGACAACGACACTGAGCCCCAATCCTCGCAAGTAAAATGCCAGCAGGATTACATTCCCACGCAGTTGCTCGAAGGCATTCGCTATTTTGATATCCGGCTCGGAAAGGGCGATGACCCCGGCATCGACCACGGGATTTTCTACCTACTCAAAAAAGACGGGAACTATCTGCATCTCTCCGATGTCATCGGGTACTTCAAAACGTTTTTGAACGAAAACCCGTCAGAAGCGCTCATCATGCTCGCATCGCGCGGCAACGATGAGGCTACCGACGAAAGCATAACGACGGCCTTCGCCAAGGTTATGGCCGATAACCCCAACCTGTTCTACACGTCGAGCCACGTCCCCACGCTGGGCGAGGTGCGCGGAAAGATCGTCCTGCTGCGTCGATTTGGGCTCGCCGGCAACAGCGTAAGCGGCCACACGTGGGGCCTCGACCTCACCCAATGGGATGACAAGATCAAGGCGCATTCCGGGCAGTCGATGTGTCTCGTCCAAGACGCGCGGGGATTTGAAGCCATAGGGGAAACGGGCAATGAAGAGCCCTATTGCACCAAGGTATATGCCCAGGACAAGTACAAACTCACGGGAACCGACAAGCTCAGCTGGGTCGATAATGCGCTGAAGGAAACGACCGGACGCACGTGCAACAAGGTGGACGTCGTGGACGATGCCGGGGCCGAGGTGCAAGTCCAGGAGCGTTGCTGGTCTATCAACTACACCAGCTGCACGGGCTTGTCGCACGGAGGCAATCCTTTTACCTCGGCACGAGTAGTCAACGAGCATCTGTACAAGAGCCCGTACATCAATCCCAGCGGCACCGAGGATACAAAGTCAGATTACCTCAAGCACATTGGCATCATCGCATCCGACTTTGTTGATGCGGCGCTGGCCCGGAGCATCTACCAGCGCAATTACAATTACGATACGAAGCACACGCAGTCGGCTTCGTGCTGCCTCCCGACCCGCATGCGCATGACGTACGGCGACTCGCTGAGCGATGCCTCGCTCCAGGATGGCAAGACCGTTGGCGAGGGCCATTTCCGCCTTGTCGACAGCAGCAACGTACTCAACGTGGCGGCTTCGGGCCATGCGTTTACCATCGAATACGTGGATGTCGACGCCTTGGGCAACGAGACCGTTACGGGGCTGCAGGGATCCGTGCCCATCGATATCGATCCGCGCGCACTGACACCCCACTTTGAGGGGCTCGAAGGCCTTAAGGCCGGCGAGGATGTGCGCACAAAGGTCGCGGCGCTGCTCGAGGGCAAACTCGAAAACGATGCCTGCACGGCTCAGCTCGAGTTTGTGCACGACGCGGACGGCGCTCCGGGCACGGCAATGGCCGAGGGCGAGGCATTTACCGCGGGAACGTACTGGGTGCGCGCGAACGGTCTTTTGGGCGACGCGGCGCAAAACTACAAGCTTGCTAATGACGGAGCCGCGAGCTTTACCGTAGCGGCCTCGAGCAGTGCAGGCGGCACCGGCACCGACGGTGGCACGGGTTCCAACGCAGGCAGCGCTGATAAGAACGGTAAGGGCAACAAGGGCAAGAACTCGGGCGGAAAACTCGCCGACACGGGCGACGGCTCCGGCATTGCCGCCGGGCTCGCTGCCGCCGCCGTAGCGACAACGGTCGCCGGCGCGGCAATGCTTGCCAACGACCGCGAAAACGCTGGGGACGGCAGCGAATAGGCAAGCCGGCCTTTTAGACACATCGACTCAATGGGGGGCGCAGGACACCGTTCTGTGCCCCCGATTTTTACCTTGGCCCAAACGCCGCCATAGGCTACATCACCATGTTCAGCGCGTTAACAAACTCCTGGGCCTTCGCACGGCTGCTCAGGCTAAAAACACAAGCAGTCAACAGTCTGTTACGCAGAAAAACATCGCGGCCCTTGATCCTGTTGACCCCCGTAATGTCCTTAAGATAGACAATCTCGGTGTGCTTGCCACCAAAAGTGCCCTTCTTGAGCACCTCAATACGGTTGGGGTAGATCTTGACGTCTTTATACCTACCCGAACCTTTGTCCTGGAATAGCAGCGTGTTATTGTCCATACGCGTCACTCCCGTGGGATTCGCTAAAACTGCCTCTATGGTCACATTTTAGTCACCGCAAGGCCCCATGCGAAGATGTCAGACAGCACAGCGATTCGTGTCCGCGCGAGGCTTTAAACTAAATGCGATAAAGACGCATTCCACAAAAGGAAAGTGGGGCGACAGTGATGGGCGAACTGGTAAACCGTGGAGAATCGGCAATCGTGCCCGAAGGTTTTTACAAGCAGGTCTCCTCGATTCTCAACGCCGCTCGCGACAAGGCCTATACCGCCGTTAACTTTGCGATGGTTGAGGCATATTGGGAGATCGGCAAGAGTATTGTTGATGAACAGGGCGGAGAGGGGCGCGCCAAGTATGGAGAGGCGCTGCTCAAGGCCCTCGCAATCAGACTTACCAAGGATTTTGGTAAAAGTTTTGAAGCAAGAGAGCTGCGCAAAATGCGTCAGTTCTATCTTGCATTTCCAATTCGGGACTCACTGCGTCCCGAATTGAGCTGGACGCATTACCGCAGGTTGATGCGCATTCCCGACCCTGATGCTCGCACATGGTACATGAACGAATGCGCCGTTTCTCGCTGGAGCACGCGCCAGCTCGAACGCCAGATCAACACCATGTTCCGCGAGCGCCTACTTACCAGCAAGGACAAAGAGGCCGTCACCCAGGAAATCCAAGAGAGCGCCCCGGCTCGTCGCCCCGAGGATATCATCCGCGACCCATATGTACTGGAGTTTTTAGGTTTCTCGGACGATGCTACGTTTCGCGAGAGCGATCTAGAGCAGGCGCTCATCACGCATCTTCAGAAGTTCCTGCTGGAGCTTGGTCGTGGCTTCGCTTTCGAGGCGCGCCAAAAGCGCATCACCTTTGATGGACGCCATTTCTATATTGACCTTGTTTTTTACAACTATCTGATGCGCTGCTTCGTGCTCATCGACCTTAAGACCGATGACCTTACGCATCAGGACCTGGGCCAGATGCAAATGTATGTGAACTACTACACGCGCGAGCTCATGAACGAAGGCGACAATCCGCCCATAGGCATCGTGCTCTGCGCGGACAAAAGCGATTCGATTGTCGAGTACACGCTGCCCGAAGACAACGACCAAGTGTTTGCCGCCAAATACCTGCCGTATCTTCCAAGCAAGGAAGAGCTGGCGCGCGAGCTGAGTGCCGAGTACCGCGCCATCAACGAAGCGACTAATGGCAAAGCGCAAGGGTAGCAGCACGTTGCGACCGATACCCCCGACGGCGTTTCATATCCCCCGACATAAGAGGAGCGCTCCATGACAGACAGACCGAAAACAACACTACGCGATTGCATCTATGGGCTTGCCGTCGGCGACGCGCTGGGCGTTCCATACGAGTTTATGCCTCGCGGCACGTTCGAATGCACCGACATGATCGGCTACGGCACGCACGGGCAGCCCGCCGGCACCTGGAGCGATGACACGTCCATGACGCTTGCTACCTGCGACTCGATTAGAGAGCTTGGGCACATCGACACCGCAGACATGCGCGACAAATTCGTCAGCTGGATTGCCCGTGGCGAGTATACGATCGACGGCGTTTTCGATTATGGCGGCACGACCGCCCGCGCCTTGCACACCGGCAAAGGAGGCTCCGGCGAGCGCGACAACGGCAACGGATCGCTCATGCGCATCGCTCCCCTGGCGTTCACCGATGCGACAGACGACGAGATCTGCGAGGTCTCCGCGATTACGCACGCCCACAGAACGTCGACCGATGCATGCGTCATATTTATCGAGCTAATGAGGGATGTGATGAACGACGCGCTTCCCTCGTGGGTGCTCCAGCTGAAAGACGTGCCCGAGCACGAAATCAGGTCTGGCGGCTTCGTGCGCGACACGCTCAAAGCAGCCACCTGGTGTTTCGTCAACACTAACAGCTACGAAGATTGCGTGCTTGCCGCCGTCAACCTGGGCGACGACACCGACACCACCGCAGCCGTCGCAGGTGCGCTCGCCGGCACGGCATACGGCATCGACGCAATTCCACGAGAGTGGATCGACGCCTTGCGCGGTAAAGAGCTGATAGAGCAGTGTTTGTTTTAGGGCGCACTTACGATAGAAACTGACCAGCAGGCGCCATGGAAAGAGAGATCGCGAATATTGATGAGTTCCAAATGGACGAAAACGGGATTCCGCTATTTCCAGAAAGAAGCCAACCTCTATGTCCTCCCCGACGGGCGCTACCTCCCCTGCGGGCTCTACAGGACCGCGGACGGCGGTTCACTCATTTATGAGCCATCCGGGCTCAGCTTCTTCGGGCAGATGCTTGCTCAATTCAAAGAGCGCTAGGGGTTTGATTGCCCGTTAGATCGACACTGCTCCAAACCAGGGGATGGGCAGGGTGCCTCCCACCGCGGCCTGTGAGGTAAAATCTTGACTGCCGCGGAATCCGCCTGCGGGCAACGCTCCGATCTCCGATTGGGGTGAAGCCTATGAACTTGTTTCTTGAAATCCTGCGCCTCTCGATGTATGTGACCGGCATTGCCCGGAACCTCTACTCGATCTGGCGGGAATATAAGCAGTAACGGATAGCGAAGGGAGTCATGAAAAGGGCCGGTTGCAGCCGGCCCTTTAGACATTAGCACCTGCGTTGCCCGCGTCTCCGAAGTTTGAGTAGCTGAGGAGCGGGTTCCGCGGCACATCCTGATTTTACCCAGCGAGGCGGATCTTTTGCAGCCGCTCCACCGTTTATTTACATCTACCAACATCGGGATCTAAAACCAAAAGTTTGCGCCCCGAATGGACAGAAAGGAGCGAGATTACGGAGAAGAAGTTGGACAATCGAGGTTCGGCTTGGAGTCTACATAGCATATGCTAGGAAAATGATGGAGAGGGTCAGGGCACTGCGCGGCGTTGGGCTCACTATCCTGGAGATAACCGAGGCGCCAGATAGAGCGGCGACGCTTTTCGGGACATTTCCCAGACTTCTCGAGAGGCAATCGCTACCTCAACTCGGCATAAATAGTTCGCCCCGGGGGACAGCCGAAGAGCCCTTTTTACGGCCACCTTTCATGACGGACAAAAGCTATGCGACCACGCCCCGCTTGGGCCTGCCCGAGCGGGGCGTGTCGGTCAGGCGCGCCGCTATGCTCTCCACGGTCACATAGGTGCGGCGGCCCTTGCGGTAGCCCGTGAGGATTCCCGAGTCGAGCATGTGGGTAATCCTGCCGGGGGAAACGGAGAGCCCGCGCGCGGCTCCGGCCGCCGAGACCGTCTCCCCCTCCACGATATACCCCTCGTCCGTGGAGAAGGCGACCATCATGGAGAGGCCGCCGTCTGCGGGCTCGATAAACTCGGGCTCCAGCACGGCGAGGCCGTCCCTCACGAGCACAGCCACGTAGGTGCTCGCCGCGTCCACGGCCTGCTCGGCGGCCTCGGCAATCGTGTCACCGCAGGCAAAGCATCCCGGTAGCGAGGGAAACTCCACGTCGTAACCACCGTCCTCATCGGGCGTGAGCACCGCCTGATAAACGTATGTCTTCATATCTTTCGACCCCCAAGGGAGCGGAGCTAAAGCCATCCCGCCGTCTAAGCCACTCCCCGGACTTGCCCAGGCACTCGCAGCCTTCCATGCTCGTCAGAACGTGACGCTCTACCCTGTCCTCTAGCGTGTCGAGTCACATCGTGACGAGACGGTCCGGCCGCCTGACTTCATCCTCGGACAGGCAGGGATCATCCCCGCGTGTGTGGGAAACAGCAGGCTAGCGCAATGCCCGTTGTATTACCTGAGGGATCACCACCGCGCGTGCGGGGAATAGCTATCGGCTACATAATCGAGTTCAGGACCCTCACGAATTCCTGTGCCTGGGAGCGGCTGCTCAGCCTGTAGTCATAGCCCGTCCGCAGCCTGTTGTTCAAGATCACCTGCTTGCCATTGATTCTATAGACACCGGTAACGTCATTCAGGTAAACCACCTCTTCATGCGTGCCGAAGAAGCGGTTCTTCTTGAGCGTGGTGATCCGGTTCGGGTAGATGCAGATTTCCTTGAATACACCGGCACCCTTATCCCTAAACAGCAGTGTGTCGTTGTCCATTTCTACTCCTCTTTGTTGACGTCGGTTAGATTGCGGTTCGAGCTGTCATATTGCTAGATTACCAGTTAGATCGGCACTGTTCCAAAACCGTGAGATGGCATGCCGTGCGCTCTCGTCCTCAACAGTGAATAGATTGAAACAGCAATTGCGCGCTGCTCCGATTCAGCTCTCATGCCTTTATCCGTTACCAAATCATTAGCTTGTGGGCAAAACCAGCTGGCTCCGACGGATCAATGCGACTAGAACAAGGGCTTTGGTTATAAATAACCTGAAAACCATCTGGTTATCAATAACCTTATGTGCTATAGTTCAATCAGCGGTTATTGATAACCAATCAATGAAAGGATTCAAATTGTTTAACGTCAACGCACAGGCAAAGGAAATCAGCTGGACTCTCACGACCCGTCTCCGCAGTTCATTGCCGTCCGACTATCTCTATCCGCTCGTTTATCTCGCGCGCTTCGCTCAGAAAACCGGCAGATGCGACGACCACGCCGAAATGATTGAGCTCGCATCCCAGGGTGACGGCGATATCGCTGCTCTGCTCGATCACGCCTATAAACGAATTGCCGCAGACGGATCATTCGACGAACTCCTTGCCGCTCTTTCCAATTTCAACGAAGAAGCAATCGACAAATTCCTTCAGGACGGCCCGATCAGCCAGGGAATCTTTGGCGGAGAGTCCTCGACCCCCGAGGGAATCGCGCACCTCGCACTTGCTGTTCTAGATATTAAGTCCGGCGAGAAGGTCATTGACTTCGGCTGCGGAACGGGCAATTTTCTCGAAGCTGCCGCGACGAAATGCCCCGATGCCAAACTTATGGGCGTCGAACTAAATTCGAACACCCTTGCCATCGCAAAGCTCCGTTCCAAAGTCAAGAGTTCGCAGATTTACTATGCCTGTGATGACATGTTTCGCTATTTCGACAGCAGCATCGAGTGCAATCCTGTAGATAAAGCATTCTCCAACTACCCCTGGGGAATGCAGACCAAGATGTTCTATAAGAGTTCTAATTACATTGAGAAAGTCATGAAAGGCCAGGAACGCTACAGCCGCCCGTCGTCATCCGATTGGGTCTTCAACCGTCTTCTTGTCGATTCCCTTAAAAAGGACGGGACCGCCGCCGCAGTCATGTCGAACGGCGCGTGCTTCAATGGCATGGATAAACCTGTTCGCGAATATTTCGTTAAGAACGGTTTCATTAAAGCGATTGTCGCACTGCCTAAGGGGGTCTTTGCTCCCTACACGATGATTCAAACGTCATTCGTCATCCTTAGCGCAGGCGGCTCCAAGGGGGTTCGCTTTGTCGATGCAACTGATTTAGGCACCAATGATCGCCGCAGCTGCTCAATTGACGAAACCGCCATTAACGCGATTGTCGAGCGCCTCGGCACCGATTCCGAAAAGAGTGTTTTCAAAACACTTGATGAAATTGCGGCGCGTGACTTCGATCTCTCTGCAAAGCGTTATCTCGAAAAAGAAATCGAGGTCCCGAATGGGGTTGAGCTCGGGAGCGTCGCAAAAATCATGCGAGGCGCAAGCGTTCGCGCAGCAGAACTCGATGCACTTGTCTGTGACGAAGACACCGGACTCAGCTATCTCAACCTGGGAAATATCTCTGATGGGTCTATCGACGACGACCTTCCAAACCTCTCCACGCTCGACATGAAGCTTGAGAAGCATCGCATCCACGACGGTGACGTCCTCATCTCAAAGTCTGGAGCCCCATTCAAGGTTGCGGTTGCCGAAGTTCCCGAAGATCGAAAAATCATCGCGAATGGAAACCTGTACGTATTGAGCACCAACAGAGAAAAGATTGACCCCTACTATCTCGCAGCGTTTTTCTCGAGCCCCACTGGAAAAGAGCTCCTTGCCCGCGAAGCAGTCGGCACTACCATACCCAGTGTGCCCATCAAAGCTCTCAGCAACATCAAGGTGCCCCTCGAGGACGCCGATCGTCAGAAGACGATTGCCGATGCCTATCTCGCCAAGACAGACGAGATCAAGTTGTTAAAGTTACGTCTATCTCGAGCCCGCCAGGAACTTACCGACCTTTTCGATGAGGAGGGTTAGCCTTGGCGCATCTCACCATTCAGGAGCTCTCCGACCTTTGCGACGAGATGATGGGGCGCATGGGGCTCGAACTACTACCCGCCATAACAAAGGCGAATCGCGAAGACACCCTAGAGGATCTTTTGGCATCCCTTGGAATGTCCGACCTTCTCGTAAGCGAAAACGATCCCCATGAGGAACGTTTTCTGGGTAAGATCCTCGTTGTCGGCGCAAGCGCCGTTAACGTCGACAAGCTGCGCAGTATCGCCCGCAAGAAAGGGTTCGATCCGAATCGATTTGAGTTCCAGCTCGAATATTCCCGACTCAAGCACTTCAACTTCGGCAAAATACGCGGCTCGATGGGCTACGCCGCAATACTTGCGGGCCCCATGCCTCACAAGACTCCGGGCGCCGATGAAGCCTCGAGTTTCATCGCTCGCGTTGAGAACAATCCGGATGACTACCCGACACTCATTAAAATGCAAACGGGAAACGACCTCAAGATCACCAACAACAGCTTCAAGCAAGCGCTTGGCCAACTGTCACAACACGAGTGCCTGTAAATTGAAGCCGATTTAATTAATAAACGAGCCCTGCCACTGACTGCCATTCTAATGTAATCAACCGATAAGAGAAATGGCGACCAACGGGTGTCAGATATACCAATATATGCAAGATTAACTGCTAGAATGCAATGGTGGACAGGCTCACCAACGTCGAAGAAGCATAAGGTAAGGAGTGCGCATGATTGCTGTCGATTACAGCTCCTCAACGTCATTTAATGAGGATGCTTTCGAACAAGGCATCATTGACCACTTGCAAACGAGCCTGGGGTACGAGCACCTCTATGGACCTGATGTTGCTCGTTCCTCCGACGCCTTTGACGACGCCTTCCTGCCTGACATCATTGGGCCCGCTCTTGAGAGCATTAACCCCACGCTCAATCGACGCGCGATTGATGCCTCAATAACCAGACTAAAGGAAATCGAGGGCAGCGACCTCATCGCCAAGAACAGCATCTTTATGGACATGCTCCAGAACGGTGTGGAGACAAGCTGGTTTGACGGCAAAGAAGAGCATACGGACATCGTGCACTTGGTCGATTACGACAATCCCGAAAAGAACAGCTTCCACATTGTTAACCAATGGACCTACATCGAGCGTGGCACCAACAAGCGTCCAGACATCATCGTATTCGTCAACGGGCTTCCGCTCGTTCTCTTTGAATTAAAGTCACCCGCTCGAGCCGACGCTGACAGCGAAGATGCCTACCAACAGATTCAAAACTACAAACGACAGATCCCATCGCTTTTCGTGTACAACGCCTTCTGCGTCACCAGCGACATGCTTCACACCAAGGTCGGCACGATTACCGCAAACGAGTCGCGCTTCGTGGAGTGGAAGAGTGTCGACGGAAACTACGAGGCCACCCAGTACGCCGATTGGAAGACGCCACTGGATGGCATGTTCCCCAAGGAGCGGTTCATCGACATCCTGAAGAACTTCATCCTGTTCTCCGAGGACGCGAAAATCCTCGCGGGGTACCATCAGTACTTCGCGGTAAACAAGGCACTCGAGAGCGTGCATGAGGCCATCGGCGGCGACGGCAAGGGCGGCGTCTTCTGGCACACGCAGGGCTCGGGCAAGTCGCTTTCGATGGTTTTCCTTGCCCATCTGCTCGAAGAGAAACTCGACAGCCCCACCATCGTGGTGATCACCGACCGCAACGACCTCGACTCGCAGTTGTTCGCACAGTTCTCCAAATGCTCAGACTTCCTGCGCCAGATGCCCGTTCAGGCGCAGAGCCGTGCCGATCTTGCGCAGCAGATCTCGAGCCGCCGCGCCAACGGCATCATTTTCACCACCATGCAGAAGTTCGAGGAGGAGGCCATCGCCCTTTCCGAGCGCAAGAACGTCGTAGTGATGGTAGATGAGGCGCACCGCGGACAGTACGGGTTCGAGGAGAAATACGACCGTGACGGCAAGAAGCACACGGGCACCGCACTGCTCATCCGCCGCGCCCTTCCGAATGCGACCTTCATCGGCTTTACCGGCACCCCCATTTCTGCCGAAGATCGATCGACTCGCGAGGTTTTCGGCGATTATATTGACGTCTACGACATGACCCAGGCAGTAGAGGACGACGCAACTCGACCCGTGTTCTACGAGAGCCGCGTCGTCGCACTCAAGCTGGATCAGGGCATCCTTGCAAAAGTTGATGATGAGTACGAAAAGCTCACCGAGCAGGCTAACGCCGAAACCATTGATGCAAGCAAGCGCAACTTTGCAAATCTGGACGCCGTTCTAGGTGCACCCGAAGTCATCGATGCCCTATGTCAGGACATCGTAGAGCACTATGAGACCAACCGTGCGCACGAACTCACCGGCAAGGCAATGATCGTTGCGTATTCGCGCCCCGCCGCCATGGCTATATATCAACGTATATGCAAACTGCGACCCTCTTGGAAGGACGAGGGCAAGCTCGGCGTTGTCATGACCATGGGCAATCAGGACCCCGAGTGGTGGTTCGACGTCGTAGGCAATAAGGCCCATGTCAAGGAGATGGCAAAGCGCTTTAAGGATGACGCCGACCAGCTCAAAATCGTAATCGTCGTAGACATGTGGCTCACCGGTTTTGACGTGCCGAGCCTTGCCACCATGTATGTGTATAAACCCATGCGCGGATATAACCTGATGCAGGCAATCGCACGCGTAAACCGAGTATATAAAGACAAGGTTGGCGGATTGGTTGTTGACTACGTAGGCATAGCCAACGCCCTTAAACGCGCCATGAAGGACTACACCAAACGCGACCAAAAGAAATACGGCGACATGGATATCGGGAAAACCGCCTATCCTAAGTTCTTGGAAAAACTGGCGGTCTGTCGCGACAAAATGTTTGGTTACGATTATTCGGAATTCATGAGCACCGAGTCCGCCGCACGTCGAAGCAAACTCATAACGGGTGGAGTAAATCATATCCTTGCACCCGGCGACGAAGATACCACCCGAGACTTTGTTGAGCAGGCAGGAGTCATGCTCAAAGCCTATGGACTCGCCAAAAGTCGCGCAACAGACAT
The DNA here is from genome assembly GCA_031295385.1 of Collinsella sp. Lineage (GTDB taxonomy): Bacteria > Actinomycetota > Coriobacteriia > Coriobacteriales > Coriobacteriaceae > Collinsella. The sequence continues at coordinate 51,427 of JAUMOL010000018.1, read as the reverse complement.
GCAGCGCATCGAGGCTGGCTATTTCCAGGTTGTTCGAGAGCTCATCCTTCAGCTCACCGAGCAGGGCGGCACCCACAGCAAAAACGGAGGCAAACTTACCCTTAAGCAGGTAAATGACCGCATCAATGCACTACTCGAACAGAACATCGTCCATACCGACGGCGTAATAGACCTGTTTAAGGTGGAAGACGAAACGGTTTCGATTTTTGATCCCAAGTTTCTGTCGAGCCTCTCGCGTATGAAAGAGAGGAACTTGGCTTACGAGTTGTTGAAAAAACTCATCGACGACCAGATCAAGGGCTACCGCAGAAAGAGCGTGACGCAGGCAAAGAAGTACTCAGAACTCATGCAAGGCATGGTAAATAGCTATCTAAATGGACAGCTCACAAACGCCGAGGTATTCGAAGAAATGCTCAAGATGGCAAAAGAGATGCTTTCCGAAAACCAAAAGGCAAAGGAGCTTGGGCTTAGCGAAGAGGAGTTTGCGTTTTACGAGGCGCTAACACAACCGCAAGCAGTCGCTGATTATTATCGCGAAAGAAATGACGAGCTGGTCGCCATCACGCAAGAGCTCGCTGCGAAGATGCGCGAAATGCGCACGGTCGATTGGCAGAAGAAACAAAGCGCACGCGCTGCTATGCGTGTTGCAATTAAGCGTCTGCTCAAACATCATAAGTATCCGCCAGAGGGCATGGAGTCGGCACTGGCCACCGTGATGGATCAGTGCGAACTCTGGGCCGACAATGCAGCATAGGGAGTTAAAACAGCATGGCTAAAAGCAAGGCTAAGGACACCAAGAAGAACACGGCCGACGTTGGCTTTGAGGATCAGCTGTGGAACGCTGCAGATGTGCTGCGTGGCAACTTGGACGCTGCCGAGTACAAAAACGTCGTGTTAGGCCTTATTTTCCTGAAGTACCTCTCAGACCGTTTCGACGAACGCTACCTAGAGCTCGTCGCAGAGGGTTACGGCGACGAGGAGGATCGCGACTGCTACATGGAGCAGAATGTCTTCTTCGTTCCCGAAGAAGCACGTTGGGTGAATATCTCACAGGCGGCGCATACGCCCGAAGTTGGCCAGATCATTGACAATGCCATGCGCGCCATCGAGCGCGAGAACGACAAGCTCAAAGACGTGCTGCCCAAGAACTTCGCTCGTCCCGAACTAGACAAGAGGCGCTTGGGCGACGTCGTTGACTTATTCACAAACGTACAAATGACCGATAACGAGAGCGAGAAAGACCTGTTAGGGCGCGCATACGAATATTGCCTGCAGAAATTCGCATCAATGGAGGGCAAAAACGCCGGCGAGTTCTATACGCCGTCGTGCATCGTGCGCACGCTGGTTGAAATCCTCCAGCCTTTCCACGGTCGTGTGTACGACCCCTGCTGCGGCAGCGGAGGCATGTTCGTGCAGTCCGCCGCCTTCGTCGAGCACCATGGCGGCAACGTGGTACAGGACATCACCATCTTTGGCCAGGAGAGCAACCCTACCACGTGGAAGCTCGCAAAGATGAACCTCGGTATTCGAGGCATCGAGGCCGATTTGGGCAACTATGCAGACACCTTCAGCACCGACCAGCACAAGAATGAAAAGTTTGACTATGTGTTGGCAAACCCACCCTTCAACCTCAAGAACTGGGGCGGCGAAGCGCTGCAGGAAGACGTACGTTGGAAGTACGGCATGCCGCCCACGGGCAACGCTAACTTCGCTTGGATGCAGCATATGATTTGGCATCTTAACGGCACGGGCAAGATTGGCCTCGTATTGGCAAACGGGTCGCTCTCAAGCCAGACGAGCGGCGAGGGCGATATTCGACGCGCTATCGTAGAGGACGATTTGGTAGAGGGCATTGTAGCCATGCCGGGGCAGCTGTTCTACAGCACCCAAATTCCCGTGTGCCTGTGGATCCTGAACAAGAAGAAGGCTCAGTCCGGCAAGACACTATTCATCGATGCCCGCGAAATGGGCACCATGGTCTCTCGCAAACTACGCGAGTTTACCGAAGAAGACATCAACAAAATTGCATCCGCATTTGGCTCCTTCCGCAAGGGCGAGTTCGAGCCCGTGAAGGGGTTCAGCGCCATAGCGGATTTGGATGAAATCGCCAAGCAAGATTTCATCCTGACGCCCGGTCGCTACGTAGGCATTGCCGAGGTCGAAGACGACGGTGAGCCGTTTGATGAGAAGATGGCACGCCTGACCAGTGAAATTTCAAAGTGCTTTGAAGAGTCCAACCGCTTGCAGGAGCAGATTAAGAAGAATCTGGAGGCGATTGGATATGAGCTTTAGTGTTTCAACTCTAGGAGAACTTAGCCTCGGTGGCGGAAAATACGGTATCGCCGCTTCGGCTGTGGATTTCGATGCGAAATTGCCTGCATATCTTCGTATTACGGACATCAACGATGATGGTACCCTGAATTGGAACGACCGCAAATCGGTAAACGACTCCGACGCTTACAAATACATGCTAAGTGAAGGCGATATTGTTTTCGCCAGAACGGGCAACAGTACTGGGAGGAATTATTACTACGATTCTCGCGACGGCGAGTTTGCCTTCGCGGGCTTCTTAATTCGCTTCTCGTTGGACGATAAGAAAGTTAATCCTCGCTATGTCAAATACTATGCCCAGTCGAAAGCTTATTGGGACTGGATAGCCTCCTTTAACACCGGTAGCACCAGAGGCAATATCAACGCTAAGACTTACGCACAAATGCCAGTCCCCCTGCCCGATCGCTCGACACAAGACTCAATCGTTATGCTATGCGATTCTATCTCAAATAAAATCCGCCTCAACACTAAGCTAAATGGCTATTTAGCTGCGTGAGATCGATCCTCGAGACGTCGATCTCGCCCGACATAAGTTTGGGGAGAAGAGCGTCACGAAGAGCAGCCAGTTTTCGGTTCTGTATCGAATTCTGAACAATCTGTTCTCTCAATGGCTCTGCAATAGTATTAAACCTCTCGAGATCTCCTCTTGCAGGAATAGGTACGTTCAACGCTTCCAAATCGCCCTTTCCCATATGCGCGACGGTAGTACCAGAGGCGTAGTTCTGGATGAAAGCCAACAATGGGTTCAATGCCATAAGCAAATAACTTCTTGAAACTCCCGAATTGGCAGCGGGCTCGAACAGGCAAACTCGCTGATTCAGTACAGCCATTTCACCCTGCCAGAGACATGGCGTGAATTCGGCATCCATTCCCGCTAAAACGTCACCAGGATGTACGAATACCCTTTTTGGATGAGCCTCATTTGTCCAATACTGCGGAGAGAAGGTACTCAAATCACGTATGCGGATCAGGGGATACCCTACCTTTTCCTCGTTAAACAAGGCAGACTTGAACGCTGCTCCATATACAACATCAGCAATGTCATAAATTGACCCGAGGGTTAACTTGTTGCAGCAGAAGGAATGTTGGTACTGAACATTCATCAGCTCAAGTAAATAGCCATTTAGCTTAGTGTTGAGTTCAATTTTATTGTCTAGTGAACCCAGAACGCCAGAGATAGCGGTCTGGGTCTCGTAATCCGGAACACAGACCGGACACAGATGAACGTGATTGCGATTTATGCCCGGCACGGCGCTTGCAGTTAAGTAGTCTCGCCATGGAAGAGTTTTGAGTAGGTAATAAACAAATTTAGGATCATTGCCCTTAAACTCCGTTGAGTACAAAGACGTATTTAACGGCCAACAAGCCGCATCGGAGTAAAAAACTTGACCAATGGTTCCATAACGCCCAGTTATGACACATGGCCCCTTAACGGCGGCTTCCGAATGCGTGCCCGTTTGTCCCGAAGATGAGAAAACAGGGTAGGGGCCATCAACTCTGCAGCTGGAGGGAAGGTCAAACCCCCTTTTTAGATTAACAATCTCTCCCAAGGTCTTTTGCGTCCAGCTCATTCCAAATACTTCCTATGCGAAGCCTTTACGTTGTTCTGATTAACCATGGCGTAATGCATGGTGGTGTCTATTTTCGCATGGCCTAGCAGCTTTTGCACCTGCTCTATGGGCATTCCCTTATCGATGGCATGTGTAGCAAGCGTACGACGAAACTTATGCGGATGAACACGATTGATACCGGCCCTTTTGCCTAGGCCACGCAGTCGGAGCTCTATGCTCCCAACCGTAATGCGTCGAGCTGAGGAATCGAGTGCGACAAAAAGTGCAGGACTCTTGTCGGCACGGCTCGCAAGATATTCCGTAAGATGCAGCTTAGCACGCGCGTCGAAGTAAACGGGGCGCTGTTTATTTCCCTTTCCCATTACGAGGCATTCACGCTCGTGGAGATTGACATCTTTCCTGTCGAGTCGAACAAGCTCGCCAATGCGCATGCCCGTCGAAGCGAGTAGATCAACGATGGCAAGATCTCGCTTGGATTCACAGGCGTCTCGCAAGACCTCCAGTTCCTCATCGCTAAGCACCTCTTTGGTTACTTGAGCTGTTTTGACGCGACGAATGCGCCTTACAGGACTTTTTACAATGTAATTCTCATCTTCAAGCCATGAAAAGAAGCTCGACATGATGCGGCGTATATTATCGATTGTGACTTTGCTAGAACCGCGATTCACCTTGTAATCATTGAGATAGCGGCGCAAGTCGTCGCTCTCAACCTGGGTATAGGGCTTAGCAAGCGTTGCGTTCATATGCTGTAAGGTTGCCTCATAGTATGCAATGGTTTTAGGAGAGCATCCCTCGACCTCTTTAGCAGTGAGAAAGAGCGCAAGTAGATCTTGTCCTGGCTCCGCCCGTTTCGGTCCAAGCGCCCGTCTAAGCGTAATAGTTAGATGCTTGAGCTGATGTGGGTCAAGAAGGCTCTGCATTTCCGAAAGCACGGCATTGATAACGGTTTCCACGCTGCTCCTTTCGTCGAGTACGATAGCCACAGTGTGGACGGCGCGTTGTACATAGTGAAGTAAATGGCAATTTAGAAGAGCTGGCCGCGCTTGAGTTCTCTAGACGATTTGGCGAGATTGAATCGTCTATTGATCTCGGTAAGGTTCTCTCGATTTCAACAAAAACATTGAAACCGCAAAACTGTCACGGAGAAATTTGGGGGCATTACAGCATTCCCGCTTATGATGCAAACCGTCGGCCTGTTTTTGAGTTGGCCGACGGTATCAAAAGCAACAAATATGTTATTGATGCCAATTGCATCTTAATTTCCAAGCTTAACCCTAGTAGCAGGAGAATTTGGATGCCTGCCTGCTCAAGCAAGCGGGCTGTGTGTTCAACGGAATTCATTGTTTACAAGCCAAAGAACCCCGTCCATAAAGCTTTCTACTATGCCGCAATTGGCGCACCAGCTTTTAGAGACTTCCTTCTTGCACATGTCACCGGTTCAACGGGTAGTCGCCAAAGGACGCAGCCTAAAGCAACGCTAACATATCCGATTCCCAACCCTGGTTTGGAAGCCGTCGAGGATTTCTGTGCGTTTGCAAACCCGCTATATGAGCAGATAAAAGTCAATGAACGCAATTCGAAGCAACTCGAGGAGCTTCGCGACGCCCTTCTCCCCAAACTCATGACGGGCGAGATCGATGTCTCAAAGCTCGACCTCAAGCAGCTAAATTGCCATTTAGCTGAGACCCTACGGCCATTCGGATGCCATATCCCCGCAATACAAAAACGGGGCAGCCCGCACTCATGCGAGCCGCCCCTTCTCCTGACTTTCACGCTACAGCGCCAACCGGCACCGCTCCCCTACTTCCCAAATAGCGCACCCAGCAGACCGCGGCGCTTGGGCTTCTCCTCTCGGCAGGAACCCTCGACGGCGGCTGCAACCTGGCGCGGTTGCTCGCCGCCTCCACGGCGCACGATCTGGTATAGGAACGGAGATTTAACGTATTTGACCTCGATGGGCGTGGCGTGTACGGTGCTCTCACCGGACAGATGCAGGCTCGGGCTGAGCGGCGCCACGATATGCGTTTCGCGCTTGTCGCTAAACACCACCGCGGCCGCGCGGCCCGTCTGGCCGTTCACGGCGATGCGCACCTGCTCGCCGTCGCGACTGTCCGTTGCCGGACGGTCGACAAAGTAAACCGGCACCATCACCAGACCGTCCTTGTGCCTGCGCGCCTTGTGCGCCCACGTGCGGATACTCTTTTTATTGAGTCCCAGAACAGCCTCGGCATCGTTGCCCGCAACGTCGAGCGCCAGCTTATCAATGACCACCTGGTCCTTGGTAGACGCATCGACGGAGACAACGCGGAAGTCGCCTTCCTGCATGGCGGGATCGAACGACCCAACCTTGGCAAAGTCCCACGGCTCCAAAATTCCCATAAGGCGAACATCCAGGTAGTTTGCCCTGGGATATGCCCAGTCGAGCACCTCGTAGTACACCAAGGTCTCCTTGCTCAGGCCCTTGCCCGGGAAGGACGCCATCATGCGCAAATCCGCGAGCGCCATGGGGAAATAGAAGAGCATCATGTCGTTTTGGATCGCGTCTTCCACGTCGTGCCCGGCAAAGGCTTCCGCATGCTGGCGCACCAGCTGCAGTGCGTTGGCACGTGCCTGCTGCGGCGAGATTTCGCAGGGAACACCCTGCCCAGGTACATACTCCGCACCAACGCCCATGGTCAGGCGCTTGCTGAAGGTGCCAGGTTTAAGCAGGTCGGCAACGCCGATCTTATTGCCGCAGGACGGGCACTCAAACACGCGCTGGGTCGATGACCCCTCAAAGGACGCTCCGCAGAAGGGGCAAGGAATGCTCACATGCGTGGCCTCTTGGAACTCCTGCGCCGTGCCGCGATCCTCCCACAGCAGATGTTCCAGGACCGACTGATTGCGCCAGTGCGAATTGAAGAAATACCAGTCCGGGTCCTCCGGGCGCTCGAGTTGCGACACATGCGTGAGCTTGAGCAGTCCATCCACCACTGTCAACGGCGTATGGCGAATGCCCAAAGCGCTCTTGGGCTCTCCGGCGTCCGCCTGCCACGGAATGACCGCACCGCAATAGGCGCACTCAAAGCTGCGCTTAGCCTGGTGCGAGTACATAGGGCCGCCGCAGTTTTGACATTTAATGGCAAACATCTCGTCCATGGAAACGTCCTCCTTTGCACAGGGGCTGTCGACATTAAGTATGTCGAGCAAGCAGGCACATGCCCATACCCATGTGGCCCAAAATGGACCACCCATGCAGACGAGAAGGCTCGCTCGTTAGCACCGGCAGACTATTGCTGCATTTTCTGAGCATCGGTGCACGGCGCCCCCGCGCGAGCTACACTATCCCCTTAAACATGATTGTGAGGACGACCGCTATGCTATTTGTAAATCGGCTGGTACATACGCTTGTTCCCGGCAGCGAGAGCGAGCCGGTCGATGCATCTTGCCGCACCAACGCGGGCTTTTCCGCAAGCCTCGTCTGCATTGGCCTCAACATCACCCTGTGCCTGGCCAAGGGCATCGCGGGCCTGCTCGCCGGCTCCGTCTCCCTCATCGCCGACGCTTTCAACAACCTCTCCGATGCCTCGAGCAACATCGTGAGTCTGCTCGGGTTCCGCCTTGCCAGCCGCCCGGCAGACGAAGGCCACCCCTATGGCCACGGTCGCTATGAGTACCTAGCCGGCCTGTTCGTCGCCGTCCTGGTTTGCGCCGTCGGCATCAACCTGATTCTCGAGTCGGTCACCAAGATCATCAAGCCCTCGCCCACCGCTTACACGTTTATTTCCCTTGCGGCACTGGCTACGTCCATGCTCGTTAAGCTCTGGATGGCAGCGTTCAACCGCACGCTGGGCGATCGCATCGACTCGGAGACGCTCATCGCCACGGCGCAGGACTCCAAAAACGACGTCATCACCTCGGGCTCGGTCTTGGTGGCGGCGCTTATTTCGCAGACGACCGGCTTTGATCTCGATGGCTGGGCAGGCCTGGGTGTGGGCGTCTTCATCTGCATCAGCGGTCTGGGCCTGGTGCGCGACGCCATCAGCCCGTTGCTGGGGCAAGCGCCCGACCCCAAGCTCGTCCAGGCAATCCGCGACAAGATCATGTCCTATCCGCAGGTCTTGGGCACACACGACCTCATGGTGCACGACTACGGCCCCGGTCGTCAGTTTGCCAGCGCCCACGTGGAGATGCCCGGCGAGGGCGACGCGTTTGAGCACCACGAGATTCTGGACACCATCGAGCACGACATCAAGCGCCAGATGGGCATCGGCATCACGCTGCACTGCGACCCCATCGCCACCACCGGCGACGACCTGCGCGGCTGGGTCAAGCGCGGCGTCATGCAGATCGATCCCGCGCTCTCCATCCACGACCTGCACGAGCACGACGGGTTCGTTTCGTTTGACCTGGTGCGTCCCGACGGCTTTGACATATCCGACGAGGAGCTGCTGGAGCTCGTCACGCGCATCGTGCACGAGCGCCGGCCCGATGCCTCATGCGTCGTTACGTTTGACTCGGGCTTTAGCTCGCCCGACCGTCCGGCCGAGCAGCTGTAGCCTGCTTAACAGCTAGTTTCCCTGCGCGCCCGAGATGCCGTTTTGCAGGGCGTTCCAGGCATCCGTCGCCATGCCGCCCAAGTTCTGCGCGGTATCGCCCAGGTTTTGTGCCGTGTCGCCCAGCTCTTGCGCCTTGTCTCCCAACTCCTGTGCCTTGTTGCTCAAGTCCTCCAGCGTATTGGAGCTCGAGCTGTCGGTACCGCTTTGTCCGTCGGACGAGTTGCCCGAGCTGTTCTTGTGCGTGAGTTGAATTTCGAGGTTGCCGCTGTCGTTATAGTAGGCAGAAGTAACGACCCAGTTGGCATCGACGACGGGCGTTGAGCCATCATCAGTCAGGACCACGGCATTCGAAAGATCAGCGCCGCGCGACTTGAGAAGCTTCTTGGCGTTGGACCAGTACTGCCCCGGGATATCGCTCAGATCGACGGTGCTAGACGAGGCGGACTCGGTTTGCTCGGCAGCGGTATCGGCCGTTGAGCTCCCCCGCTTGTTGAGCATGCCCGACACGATGGCAAACACAACCGACAGCGCAAAGAAGATCGCCAGCACGATGAGGATCTTCTTGATCACGCTCGACGAACGCGACGGCCTCTTCTCCTCGTCCTCGCCATATTGCGGAATCGACTTGGGGTACTCGCGATACGGCTCGCGCGACTCGTAGCGAGGCTGCGCCGTACGAGGCATATACGTCGTCTGCTGAGGCTGCGGAATGGGATTTTGCGGCAGGTCATCATAGGGATTCGGCGTCGAGGCAGCATAAGAATCCTGCGGCGCGTAATCAAACGGATCCGGAGCTGCGTTGCCATAGGGGCCTTGCGAAGATGCAGCGCAAGAATCCTGCGCCGTGTCTCCATAGCCCATAACCCGGGTGGGCTCGGCAGAAGGCTGCGTCGCGGCGGGGTCGGTATAACCGGGGTTGGGAACAACGCGGGTCGCATCGGCGCTATCGCCAGCCTGCGCGGAACCGTAGCCGCCCATCACGGTTGTCTTGTCCTGATCCATGCAACGATTCCTTTCCGTCGCGCGTGAGCCTCAAGTTATCCATGCATTCTACCCGCGCAAAAGCCTATGATGGGCAGAGTCCGTCGGTATCTACAAGACATGCGCGGGCCTAAGGATCAAAAAGCCCCGCCGGGCCTTGTGGGCACGGCGGGGCGCGCAAGCGGCTATGAGCAGCAGGTTTAGAACAGGCCGGTGATGTTGCCGTCGTTGTCGACGTCGATGTTCTCGGCCGCGGGAACCTTGGGCAGGCCGGGCATGGTCAGAACGCTGCCGGTCAGCGCGACCACAAAGTGGGCGCCGGCAGAAACCTTGAGCTCACGCACAGTGATACGGAAGTTCTCGGGAGCGCCCAGGGCCTTGGCGTTGTCGCTAAAGCTGTACTGCGTCTTGGCGACGCACACCGGCAGGTTGCCAAAGCCATTCTCGCGCAGCTCGGCGAGCTGGCGCTTGGCGGCCGGCGTAAAGTCAACGCCGTCGGCGCGGTAGACCTTGGTGGCAACGGCCTCGAGGGCATCAGCGACATCAGCGCCGTCCTCATAGGCAAACTTGAGCTCGCTCGGCTGCTCAATCAGACGCATGACCTCATCGGCCAGGTCGAGCGCACCCTCGCCGCCCTTGGCCCAGACCTCGGAAAGCTTAACGTTGACGCCGAGCTTCTGGCACTCGGACTCGATGAGCGCAAGCTCGGCCTCGGTGTCCGTCGGGAAGCGGTTGATGGCGACCACGCAGGGCAGACCATAAACGTTCTGGATGTTGTCGACGTGACGCAGCAGGTTGGGCATGCCAGCCTTGAGTGCCTCGAGGTTCTCCTCGTTGAGGTCGGCCTTGGCGACGCCACCGTTGTACTTAAGCGCGCGGGCAGTGGCGACGACCACGACGGCGCTGGGGCGAACGCCCGTCATGCGGCACTTAATGTCGAGGAACTTTTCGGCGCCCAGATCGGCGCCGAAGCCGGCCTCGGTAATGGCGACATCGCCAAAACGCATGGCCATGCGCGTAGCCATGATGGAGTTGCAGCCGTGGGCAATGTTGGCGAAGGGACCGCCGTGGACAAACGCGGGCGTGCCCTCGAGCGTTTGCACCAGGTTGGGCTTGAGCGCGTCCTTAAGCAACGCGGCCATGGCACCCTGGGCCTTAAGGTCGCGGGCACGGACGGGCTCGCCGGCAAAGCTATAGCCGACGACAATCTCGCCCAGGCGCTCCTTGAGATCGCTGATGCTCGTAGACAGGCACAGGATTGCCATGACCTCGGAGGCGACGGTGATATCGAAGCCGTCCTCGCGCGGCACGCCCTGAGCCTTACCGCCAATGCCGTCGATGACGTGGCGCAGCTGACGGTCGTTCATATCGACGACGCGCTTCCAAGTGATGCGCTTAACGTCAATACCGAGCTGATTGCCCTGCTGGATGTGGTTATCAAGCATGGCGGCCAGCAGGTTGTTGGCAGCACCGATGGCATGGAAGTCACCGGTAAAGTGCAGGTTGATATCCTCCATGGGGATGACCTGAGCCCAGCCGCCGCCGGCTGCACCGCCCTTAACGCCAAAGACGGGGCCGAGCGAAGGCTCGCGCAGGGCCACGGCGCTCTTGACACCGCGACGACGCAGGCCGTCGGCCAGACCGATGGTCGTGGTGGTCTTGCCCTCGCCCGCTGGCGTTGGGTTGATAGCGGTCACGAGGACGAGCTTGGCCTGGTGATCGGTCGGCTCGTTGAGCAGTGAATAGTCAACCTTAGCCTTGTCGAAGCCGTACGGAATCAGGTGCTTTACGTCGACGCCGGCGTTCTTAGCCACCTCGGTAATGGGCAGCGGCGTGACGGAACGTGCGATTTCGATGTCAGTAGGCATGGGCGGTCCTTTCGTTACCGAATGAGAAAAAGACCAATTCAGCATAGCACGGGCGCGCAATAGTAAAACACCCGTAACCGATGAATGGCGATATGTTTATCCAATGCTCAGCGATAGCCTACAGACTAGCCAAAACAAAGAGCCCTAAACGGTAGGTTCAATCCCGAGGTGCTCAAAGGTGCGAAGGGTTGCCTGACGGCCCTGCGGCGTACGAATCATCAACCCGCACTGCAGCAAATAGGGCTCATAGACATCCTCGAGCGTGCCCGGGTCCTCGCCCACCGCGCTGGCAAGGGTCGTAAGTCCCACGGCACGACCGGAAAACGTCTTGGCGAGCGTCTCCAAAATGCGAATATCCATCCAGTCCAGACCGAGTTCGTCGATCTCGAAGAACTCGAGCGCCTGGCGACAGATATCGAGCTCGATGGGGCCGTTGCCGCGCACCTGTGCGTAATCGCGCACGCGCTTGAGCAGACGGTTGGCAAGACGTGGCGTGCCGCGCGAACGCGAGCCGATCTCGAGTGCACTGGGATGGTCGATCGTCACGCCCAGGATAGTCGCCGAGCGCGTCACAATCTGCGCGAGCTCCTCGACCGTGTAGTAATCCAGGCGATATGAAATGCCAAAGCGGTCGCGCAACGGGCCGGTCAACATGCCTGAGCGGGTCGTTGCCGCTACCAACGTAAACTTGGGAATATCCAGGCGAATCGAGCGCGCCGCCGGACCCTTGCCAATCACGATATCGAGGGCAAAGTCCTCCATCGCGGGGTACAGGACCTCCTCGACCGAACGGTTGAGGCGGTGGATCTCGTCGATAAACAGCACATCACCCGGCTGCAAGTTAGTAAGGATGGCCGCCAGGTCGCCCGTGCGCGCGATGGCAGGGCCACTCGTGGTCTTGATCTGAGCGCCCAGCTCGTTGGCGATAACGGTGGCCAGCGTGGTCTTGCCCAGGCCCGGAGGACCCGAGAAAATCACGTGGTCGAGCGTCTCGCCACGGCTCTGCGCCGCTTCGATCAACACGCGCAGGCTCTGCTTGATGTGCTCCTGGCCGCAGTAGTCGTCCAGGCGCTGGGGGCGCAAAGTGCGGTCGACATCGAGGTCCTCGGCCGTCAGCTCCGAGCCCACCATGCGCTCGCCGTGCGCCATGGATGCCGCCGGCGAGTTGCCGGGCGTCGCCCACAGGTCCTGAGAGTCATCGGCTTCCCACATCACGCATCCATTCCGAGTCGCTTAAGCGCCGCGCCGAGCAGGTCCTCGACACGCATATTCTGCCCATCATACCCGCTCAGGGCAACATCGGTCTCCTGCGGGCTAAAGCCCATGGAAAGGAGTGCCGCACGGGCATCATCGATCGCCGAGGGAGCGGCAGCGGGCACGGGAATCGCAACCTGTCTGGGAATCACGTCGACCGGCACAAAGCCCTTATCCTTGGCAAAGGTGCTCTTGAGTTCCAGGATCAGGCGCTGAGCTGTCTTTTTGCCCACACCGGGTACCTTGGCCATGCCCTTGTCGTCCTCGGCCATCACCAGCGAATACAGCTGCCCCACGGTATAAGTGGAAAGCACGGCGAGCGCCAAGCGCGGGCCAACGCCCGAGACGGACACGAGTCGATCGAACATCGTGCGCTCATCCTTAGAGGAAAAACCGAAAAGCGTCATGGCGTCCTCGCGCACCTGCATACGCGTGTAGAGGCGGACCTCGCCGCCGGGCGTCGGCAACGTGGCCGCAGTGCTGCCCGAGATGCCGAGCTCAAAGCCAACGCCCGATACATCGACAACGGCCGAGCTCATCGTGGCCTCGACAAGCGTTCCATGGAGCTGGGAGATCATCAGTATCCGGTTCCTCTCTGTTGATAGAACTCGCCGCCGGTAAGCGCCCGGGTGCGGCTGAGGTTAACGTGGCAGATGGCGCAGGCCAGGGCATCGGCGGCATGGTCGGGATGCGGGTCGTGGTCGAGCTGTGTTAGCGTGCGTACCATGTAGGCGACCTGCCGCTTGTCCGCGGCGCCGGTGCCCACCACGGCCTGTTTGATCTGCATGGGCGTGTACTCGCCAATCTCGAGCGCGCACTCCGAAAGCGCCACAAGCGCAGCGCCGCGGGCATGCGCCGTGGGAATGGCCGAACGAACGTTGGCGCCAAAGTAGATGCTCTCGACAGCAGCCGTGTCGGGTCGATAACGCTCGACGACATCCTTAAGGTCACGGGCGATATGCGACAGGCGCACCGCGAGCGGGCTGCCCGCGCTGGTCTCGATGCAGCCATAGGCACGGCAGCGAACCTCGCCACGCCGCTCCTCGATAATCCCCCAACCCGTATGAGCCAAACCGGGGTCGATGCCCAAGATAACCAAGCCAACCTCCCCTCGCCACAACCACAGCGCAAGACAAGGCCCCGCGCATCATTCACGAACGTCTGTTCTAGAATAACACAACGGGGCCAAGATGCTTAAAGCAAGATTGCTTCTGCCCTAGTTCTGGCTAAAGAATGGGAACTGCCTCGGATCAACCGGCGGATGCGGCATCGGGCCACCCTGGGGACTACCTTGCGAGCCGCCCTGACCGCCCATCATCTTATCGATGGCGTCCTGAACTTCGCCCTCGAACTTTTTCATTCCCTCGTGCAAACGACGCTGACCGTCCTCAGAGCGCAGCTCCTCCATTTGCTCGGGCGAAATACCCAGCAGCTCGCCCAGCACGCCCATCATCTCGTTTCGCACGCGCTCGCTCGTATCCTCGTCGGCAAAACGACGCACCTCGGCGCGAGCCAGCGAATCGACCGTCATGCGCTCCTTGCCGCTCAGCCCCAGGTCGGACCACGCGAGCATATACGGCCAGGCACGCTCGGCAAACGAACGGGCCGAGACGATCGGCGCCATCGGCAACATGCGGCGGGCAGCCTCGCCCTGGCGCACGAGCATCAGCAGCAGCGAGCAAGCCTCAGGCTTGCCAGCGGCCATCGGGATGTCGTCGAAAGATCGATTGCAGTCCACGTGCGCCTCGAGCGCGCCATCGACCTCACCCGGCTCAAGCCCGCCAAGCAGCTGTGCCGCGCGGTCGAGCATATCGACCGGGCCGTCGAGCGTCGAGAGCGCCTGCGCCAGCACGCGCTCCATACAATCTTCCACCGCGTTGAGCGTCACGAGCTCTTGGGGTACCACGGCAGACGTGCGGTTGCGCACACGCGCCACAAACTCAAGCGTCGACAGGTACACATCGCCAAAGGGCGCAAAGTCGCCCTGGTAGCCGCCGCAAAGCGCCGGCGCCGCCAGCGCATACTCGGTTTTGGACAGCGGGCTCAGCGTCATCGCACCCAGCTCGAGCGCCGTGTCCTCCAGCATGAGACCCAGCGTGCGCGAGCGTAGGCGCTCGGCATCGCCCGCCGACACGTCGCGATCGAGCACACGCGCCGCATCCGGTGCATCGCGCTCGACAGTGCGAATGTGCAGGCGCTCGGCAATGGCGCGGACGGCGGCACAGCGGGCAGCCTCGGCCTCTTCCTGCGCCGGCGTAAAGATACGGTTGCGCCCCAGCACCAGGCCAATCACATTGCGCGGGCCCAGAGCGTCGACGGCCAGCGCCGCCAGCAGGGACGACGGCAAGTCACCCTCGAGTGCCACCACAGCACGCGAAGCACCGTGAGCTCGGGCGTTGTCGCGCACGGCGAACACCAGCGCCTGCCACAGCCACTCTTCAGAACGGAACTCGGGCAGTTCGTGATCTTCCAGGGCATCGAGCATCACGCCGCGCTGAATCTCCTGAACCAGCAGACTCTCCTCAAAACACGGCGCCTGGGCCACCACGCGACCGCAGTCGTCGAGCACAAACGAACCGCCGGTATACACCGACTCGTCAAAGGCACCGACCGGCGCCATGCAGGCAAACCACACGCTGCGCTTGGATGCGATCTTGCGGTAGGCGCCGCTGCGAACGGCGGCAATGGCGGCAGTCTCACGGTCGGTCATGTCAAACGCGTTGAATTGGAAATACGCAATGAGGTCAACACCGGTCGGCAACATCTCGAGTTCGCGGTCCAAGTCAAAAATCACGGCGATGCGCACGCCGTCCACGTCGAACACCGGCGGCGCCCAACGCGTGTCGCTGTTCTCGCCACGCTGCAGGGCAATGCTCGAGCGCGCCGGCACCACATGACCGTCCTTGAGCATCATGTAGTCGAGCAGCGGCTGGCCCTCAAACGAAACCGCCACGGGCACGATGCAGATCATGTCAAGCTCCTGGATACGCTCGGCGACACCAGTCAAACCGGCAAGCACGTCGTGCTCAAAGTCGGCAGCGCCCACCAGGCCACCGGGCATGGCACCCATAAAGAGCGAAGCCGGAACGCACAGCACGCGCGCCCCGCGCTCGTGGGCCAGACGAGCCTGGTCCTCGATGCGGCCGCAAATGCCCCCAATATCCCCAAGGCGCATATCGATCTGTGCAAGCGCGAGCTTCATGGCCCAGCCCTTTCCGTCGTAAACCATCGAAATCGTAGTAAAAGCGCCGGCCGCATAATGCAGCCGGCGCTTGCATGTGCATATGCTAGCTATGATACCCCGAGCGGGGGCGCGCTCCTAGAATGTCGCGGACCACAGCCCGTGCAGGTTGCAGTAGGCATAGACGGTACCGGTCTTGGAGCCGCCCGCGAAAAACGTCGCGGGTTTCATGCCGGGCTCAAGGTAATGGACCTCTAAGCGGCCCTCGGCCTCAAGGGCGATCCACTCAATGTAGTGC
Source organism: Collinsella sp. (assembly GCA_031295385.1). Lineage (GTDB taxonomy): Bacteria > Actinomycetota > Coriobacteriia > Coriobacteriales > Coriobacteriaceae > Collinsella. The sequence goes on along the minus strand of JAUMOL010000018.1, from coordinate 35,405 downwards.
TCGGGCAGGCTGGGGTGCTCGACCGAGCCAACGCGTGCGCGAATCACGTGACCGTCGCGCTCGGTCTCGACAACAGGCACGTGCTTCTCGTGCGCCGCGTCCTCAGTGTTTGCGGTCAGTTCCGTGCAACCGGCAGGGGTCGCAACGTCGTCGCTAAGGGCGGCGATGAGCTTGCCGTCGGGGTCCCTAAAGAATTTCGCCATGATGTTCTCCTTTGCTGATGTGCCAATGTTCTTGATGGTTCTTATGCCCAAAGGCAGACAAACCATCCACGGCATTGCAAATGAACACATAACGGATTAGGCAAGCGGTCGAGCCAAAATGCGTCGACCGTCCTGCCCACTCCAGCAGTCCCACCCCGAGCGCAGCTAGCGCCCGTCGCCGCCGAGCAGCGCCAGAACATCCTCGCGCGTGAACAGTGCCGACGAGATGCCGTCGCCACCGAGCACGCTGTTGACCAGGTCGCGTTTGGACTCCTGCATCTGCATAATGCGCTCCTCGATCGTGTCCTTGGCGATGAGCTTGTACACGGTCACGGTATGTTGCTGGCCAATACGATGCGCGCGGTCGGTCGCCTGGTCCTGTGCGGCCACGTTCCACCACGGGTCGTAGTGGATGACCACGTCGGCAGCCGTCAGGTTAAGGCCCACGCCGCCTGCCTTGAGCGAGATCAAAAAGACCGGAACCTCGCCCGCTTGGAACTGCGCGACCATCTTGGCGCGGCTCTCCTTAGACGAAGCGCCCGTGAGCTTAAGGAAGGCGATGTCCTCCTTGGCCAAGCGCTTACCGATGATATCGAGCATACCCGTAAACTGGCTGAACAACAGGATGCGATGCCCGCCGTCGAGTGCGCCGTGCGCGAGCTCCATGCACGTATCGAGTTTGGCGCTCCCCGCCTTGTAATCCTCGTAGTGTAGACGCGGGTCGCAGCAGATCTGGCGCAGCTTGGTGAGCTCGGCGAGCACCTTGAGCTTGTCTTTCTTAAACTCGGATGCCTCGCGGTGCTGCACCTGCTGGGCGATGCGGTCCTGGTTTGCCAGGTAAAGCTTGCGCTGCTCGCCGGTGAGCTGCGCCATGATCGTATCCTCGATCTTCTCGGGCAGGTCGGCCACCACGTCTTCCTTGACACGGCGCAGCACAAACGGCGACACGAGCGCCTGTAGGCGAGCGGCGCTGTCACCTTCGGCGTGCTCGACCGGGCTTTCGAAGCGTTTGGCAAACGACTCGCGCGTGCCAAGCAGGCCCGGCATCAAAAAGTCGAAGATGCTCCAGAGCTCGGATAGGCGGTTTTCGACGGGCGTGCCCGTCAGGGCAAAGCGCACGCCGGCCGGCAGGCACTTGGCGGCACGCGCCACCTGGGTGAGCGGGTTTTTAATGTACTGGGCCTCGTCGAGCACCACGCGGGCAAAATCCTGTTCGGCGTACTCATCGATATCGCGGCGCATAAGGTCATACGACGTCACGACCACGTTATGCTCGGCCACGCCGGCAATCTGCACGCGGCGCTGCGCCTTGGCGCCCACGATTGCGCAAACATCGAGCGAGGGCGCAAAGCGCTCCAGCTCGGCAGTCCAGTTGTACACGAGCGAGGCCGGGCATACCACGAGCGTGGGCTTGATGTCCCCCGCCTCCACGCGCGCCAGGACATGCGCGATCATCTGGAGTGTTTTGCCCAGGCCCATGTCGTCGGCCAAGATGCCACCAAGACCCAGGTGTTCGAGCGAGCCGAGCCACTGGTATCCGTCGACCTGGTAGCCACGCAGCGTGGCCTTGAGCGAGGCAGGTACCGTAAAGTCCATCTTGCCGAGCGTGTCCAGGCGCTCGACGGTACGGCGGAACGCAGCGTCGCGATCGGCCTCAATCGCCGGCGTGCGCGCAAGCATGCTGTCGACGAACAGGGTACTCGACGCGGGAAGCGACACACCGTCGAGCAGGTCGACAGCATCGACCCCCAGATCCTCGGCAAGGCCAAACGCGGCGCGCGCCCCCTCGTCCAGGCGAATGATATCGCCCGACGTGAGACGCGCAAACGTCTGGTGACGCTTGTAGGAGTCGAGGTAGATGGCAAGGTCCGCAGCCGAAAGCCCGCTCGCGCCCAGCTCGACATCGAGCAGGTTACTCTTGACGGTCGCACGAACCGAGAGCTTGGGCGCAGGGCGGACCGAAATCTGGCGCAGACGGTCGCTGAGCATGACCTCACCCAGCTCGGACAGGGCAGACAGACCCTCGGTCAGCAGGCAGAACAAGCGGGCGTCATCGCGCTCCTCGAACGCCAGACCGCCCTCGTAGAAATCGAAGTACAGGGCCGCCGTGTCCATAACGCGAAACTCCGCCACCTCGTCGCGGGGCGGCACGCCGGGGCGTTGCTCTTCGAAGGGACTGCCCGGAGCGCCCAGGCTAAAGAGATCCGCTGACCAATCGCCGTAGGTAACCGTAATTTTGCAGGTCACGAGCCCATCGTCGACGCCGATTGCCATAGCAAAGCTCGGCTCGGGTGCCACGGTATCGAGCGCGGCGGGCGCGGTGAGGTCGGTGTAGTCGCGCAAAATGGGTAGAGCCATACGACAGAACTCCCCCACCTGGTCGGCAGCGATATGGACTGGCGTGCGACAGGGCAGCAAGCGCGATAGGAACGGCGCTGCATGCTGGGCAAACGCTACATCGGTGCGGCGCGCACGGCGGGTGTCGACCAGATAGGCTACGTCGCCCGAAGCAAAGCAGTATGCATCGGCCGGCAGGCGCAGATCGTAGCTACCACCAGCCGCCGGCGCGATTTTGGCGGCAAGGAGCGGTGGGCGCTTAGACAGCGCCTCGTCCTCCCCTTCCGGAGGCATCTCAACCGCCACGTCATAGGTGCGATGCGTCGTCGTCCCCCGCGACCAGGCGGGCTCAAAGGAGATGGTCTGGCCGCGCAGCAGGTCCAGCACATATACGATGCTATGCTCGGACAGCGGCAACTGACGCTCGGCGACAAAACCGCTGCGGGCAAAGTCGTACGACGCCGAACGCGAGCTTGTGATGTCATCGAGATAGGCAACTGTCGTCACAACAAGGTTGAGCAGCTTTGTCGACACGTCTTCAAAGGCTTCGGGCGTATGGACAAACGTGAGCTTCTTGCCGTACGAGAAGGTGCCGCCGCGCACGTAGGCATCGGCCATGCCGTCGATATCCTTGACCACGTAGGACACCGAACCGCAGCGAATGCGGAACTCGAGCGCCCAGCTAAAGCGGTCGGCGAACAGCGGATTGTAGTACGGCACCAACGAGGGCTCCAACGCCGCTTTGGGGGCGTCGGGATCAACGGCACCGGCAAGCTTGCGGCGCATGCTCGCCAGCTCATCCATGCGTGCGTCCGAAAGATCGGAGAGCGCCGCCATGAGGCTCGGGCTCGTGGGGACGGGCGCCGGGAAGGGAAAGTTGGGGTTGACGGCCGGCGCTTTGGGCGCGGTGCGCGCGGGCTGTTTCGGCTGCGCCGTAAACGTGCGGACCGGCGTGCGCAAACCCTCGACGGGCTCAATGCCGCTGGCGTCCAGGTATGCCAGCGCTGTGGCGATGGCGTGCTTGCACATGCCGGGGTAACGATAGGCAGCGGGACAATCGCAGTCGTAGTCGATTACCTCGTGCTCGTCCATGTCGAGCGCCACGTGCGTCTTGTACAGGTCGCCGCGCGAACCGCGCACCGAGCCCTCAACCGTCACGTTTTTGGAGAAGCGCGAGCCGCTGTCCTCAATCGACAGCACGGCGCCGTTGAGCATGAGCGAGCGGCCCTTCATAAAGGTGCCGCTCAGCGCCGCCTCTTTCCGAAGCGCCTGCACAAACGTCCCCTGCGCCATCACTTCCTCCAATCTCACCCGGGGTAGCTTAGATAACCGTCACGCGGCCCTGGTTACCCACAATCGCCTTTGCCTCTGCCAGCAGCGGAATCGAGCGTGCGTTGACCTTGGCCGGTACCTCGGCACGCAGCACGCGCCCGTCGACTTGCTCAATAAAGATCTCCACGCGGTCGCCGCCCGGGTTGGTGGTGAGCACCGTGGCCAGGCGCGCCATATTGCCCTGGCTAAAGCGGCTGTTGGGCACCATGACCTCAAAGACCTTGGGCTTGTTTTTCTCCTCGCTAAGCTCCAGCGGCACAATCTCCTGCGCGATGATCTGGTCGCCGCGGTCCGAGCGCTCGAGCTTGCCCTTAATGCGCACAAACGCGTCGGACAGCTGCGCGCCGGTCTCGGGATCGACCTCGCCATACAGGTACCCCTCGGCCTCCTTGTAGGTCTTGGGGAACACCACGACCGTGGCCTCGCCTTCCATGTCCTCGAGCTGCACGATACCCATGGGATCGCCGTTTTTGGTCACGCGCTTGGACACGCTCGAGACCATGCCGGCCCACCACAGCGCCTTGCCCTCGGGAATCTCCTGGTTGATGGTGCCGCCCGTGGGGTTTTGCACCTCGTAGCCGGTGTCGATCTGCGAGAACGAGAAGTCGCGCGCTTTGCTAAGTGCATACTCAAACGGGCGCAACGGGTGGTCCGAGACATAGATGCCCAGAACCTCCTTCTCCTGGCTCAGCTTAAGGTGGCGGTCCCACTCCTGGCCATCCGGATCGGGCACGCTCACCTCAAAGCCCGAGCCCTCAACGTCGCCAAACATATCGAAGAACGACGTCTGGCCGCTCGCGCGATCCTTCTGGCGCTTTACTGCGGCATCGATGATGTTCTCGGGGTTGTTCTTGTCCACAAAGTGCATCATCTGGCGGCGCGGATACCCCGTGGAGTCGAAGGCGCCTGCCTTGATGAGCGATTCGATCACGCGACGGTTGGCCTGGCTCGAGTCCACGCGCTCGACAAAGTCGTGCAGCGTCTTAAACGGACCGCCCGCCTCGCGCTCGGCGATAATCGCCTGCGCCACGCCGGTGCCCACGCCGCGGATGCCGGCCAGACCAAAGCGCACGCCCTCCTTGGTAGCCGTGAACTCGGTACCGGACTCGTTGACATCTGGCGAAAGCACGGGGATGCCGTCGTGACGGCATGCCGAGACGTAGTGAACGATCTTGTCGGTCTTGCCCGTATAGGACGTCAGAACGGCCGCCATGTACTCGTGCGGATAATGCGCCTTGAGCCACGCCGTCTGCATAACCAGGATGGCGTAGCCAGCGGAGTGCGACTTGTTAAAGGCGTAGGACGCGAACTCGAGAACATCGTCCCAAATCTTCTGAGCGACCTCGCGCGTGTAGTTGTTCTTGATAGCGCCGTTCATCCAGTGGTCGTAGGTGGTCTCGTCCGAGCCATCCTCCCAGTGCAGCACCGTCGACGTGAGCAGCTTGATCTTTTTCTTAGCCACGGGCTTACGGATACGCGAGTCCGATTCGCCCTTGGAGAAGCCGCACATCTCAACGGAGATGAGCATAACCTGCTCCTGGTAGACCATGGTGCCGTAGGTTTCGCCCAGGATGTCGTCCAGGCGGTCGTCGTAGGAGACCGCCGGCTCCTTGCCGTTCATACGGTTGATGTAGGACGAAACCATGCCGGCGCCCAGCGGGCCCGGGCGGTACAGGGCGATCAATGCTACGACATGCTTGTACTCGGTGGGCTTCATGTTCTTGATCGTGGCCGTCATGCCGGCGGACTCGACCTGGAAGACGCCGGCGGTGTGGCCGGAGCCCATGAGCTTAAAGATCTCGGGGTCGTCAAAGGGAATCTCTTCCTCTTTGATGTCGATGCCGAAGTTCTTTTTGATGTTGGCCTTGGCCTTGGAGATAACCGTCAGCGTACGCAGGCCCAAGAAGTCCATCTTGAGCAGGCCCATGTCGGCGACGGTATGGCCCTCGTACTGGGTAATCTCGACGCCGCCCTTGGTATCGAGCTTGGTGGGCACGTGCTCGTTGACGGGGTCACGGCAGATCAGAACGGCGCACGCGTGCACGCCCTCGCCACGGGTGAGGCCCTCGATCGAGAGCGCCGTGTCGATGATGCGGCGGGCGTCGTCGTCCTTTTTATAGGCCTCGGCAAAATCGGGGTTAAACAGATCTTCTTTGCCGGGCTGTTTGTCGAGCACCTGCTTGAGCTTGACCTTGGGGTCGCTCGAAACCATCTTGGACAGGCGCTGGCCCATGTAGACCGGGTAGTCCAGGACGCGCGCGGCGTCGTTGATGGCCTGCTTGGCCTTAATGGTCGAGTAGGTGATGACGTGGGTGACCTTCTCGGGGCCGTAGAGCTGGCGAACGTGCTCCACGACCTCGAGGCGCCGCTCATCGTCGAAGTCCATATCGATATCGGGCATCTCGGTACGCTGCGGGGACAGGAACCTCTCGAACATCAAGCCGTTCTCGAGCGGGTCGAACGCGGTGATGTTCATGGCGTAGGCGACGATAGCGCCGGCGGCCGAACCACGGCCGGGGCCGACGCCGATGCCGTTGTCCTTGGCCCATTGCACGTACTCGGCAACAATCAAAAAGTAGGCGGCAAAGCCCTTGTCGCAGATGACCTTGTATTCGTACTCAAAGCGCTCTTTGATGTTGACGCCGCCGATCTCGCGCGTGGCCCAGTCGTCGCCGTAGTGCTGGCGCAGGCCCTTCTCGCACTCGCGGCGGAACTGGCTCTCGTGCGTCTCGCCGGGGTCGAGCAACGGGAAGCGCGGCAGGATGATGGAGTCCCAGTCCAGCTCGACGTAGCACTTGTCGGCGATCTCGAGCGTGTTGTCGCAGGCCTCGGGGCAATACGGGAACATCGCCCGCATCTCCTCCTCGGTCTTCATGTAGAACTCCGAGCCGGTCATGCGCATGCGGTTGGGGTCGTCGACCTTGGCGTTCATGCCGATGCACATGATGACGTCCTGCACCGGCGCGTCCTCGCGGCGCAGATAGTGGAAGTCGTTAGTGGCGATGACCTTGACGCCCACCTGTTTGGCGATGTCGATGAGCGTGCGATCCATCTGCTCGTCGGTCAGGCCGTTATCGGTGGTAATGCCGTGTTCCTGGATCTCGATGTAGAAGTCGCCGGGGTCGAAGGTGTCGCGGAAGGTCTCGGCCCACTTGATGGCGCCTTCCATGTCGCCGCGGTCGATGTATTTGGGGATGATGCCCGCGATACAGGCGCTCGTGCAGATCATGCCCTTGGCATGGCGGCGCAGGTTGTCGAGCGTCACGCGCGGCTTGTAGTAAAAGCCCTGCACGGCGGCCTCGGAGACCGTCTGCATCAGGTTGACGTAGCCTTCCTGGTCTTTGGCCAGGAGGATCATATGGTAGAGCTCGGGCTTGTGGTCGCGGGCAAGGGTCTCGTCCGGCGTAAAGTAGACCTCGCAGCCAAAGATGGGCTTGATGACCAGGGGCGGCTTGAGCTCGTCGATGTTGCCCTTCTCGTCCCACATGGCCATGTCTTTGACGTACTGGGCATGCTCGCGCGGGTTTGCCTCGGGGTCGGGCTCCACGAGCTCGTCGCGGCGGTCCTTTTCCAAGAAGGCCTTGTCGTGGCTCCAGGTTTTGTACTCGGGCGTGTTGTGATTGACGGCGTCGCAGGCCAGCGCCAGGTCGGGCACGCCATACATGTAGCCGTGGTCGGTAATGGCCACGGCGGGCATGCCAAGTTCAACGGCACGATTGACCATATCCTGGATACGGGTTGCGCCGTCGAGCATGGAGAAAACAGTGTGATTGTGCAGATGGACGAATGCCATGTAATGAGCTCCGATGCGGGTTCGTGTTCTGACTGAACGATTTTACCGCACGGCACGGACAGCACCCGAACCTAGCCAAACCCACACGGCTCCTCTTGCTGTTGCGGTGAAATGCGGACTGTTTGGCGGCTTTTTTGGCCAAAACAGTCCGTATTCCACCGCAAGTTATCTGAGGGCTAGAGATTGTAGGTGACTACTTGAGGTTCGGCGGGTTCGACGAAGATGGTTGGATTCGCCTGCTCCACGCGGACGAACTTGACAGTCACGGCCTCAAAGCCCGCCTTGTGCAGAACATCAGCGTAGACGCGCGCCTGCAGGGCGTGCTTCTCCTGCAGCTGCCCCGGTGTCTCGTCCGGTGTGCCGCCCGTCTTGTAGTCGATGACCAGTGCGCGTGACGAATCCGCCGGGTTCGTCGCCAAAGCGTCGATGGCGCCTTCGGCATAGGTGCCGTAGCGAGCGATGTCCTCGTCCTCGCAGCCCAGCGAAAAGAACGGCACCTCGGCGCGAACGCACGGCCACGCGAGCAGGTCGGCACGAACAGCCGACTTGAGCCAGCGGTTCAGGGCAACGTCGAAGCGTTCGCGCTGCTCCGGCGTCAGGCGCCACAAGCGTGCCAGCGCATCGGCACGCGCGGCGGGCAACGCGTCGGCACCCATCTCGATGAGCCACTGGCAGGCGGCGTGGAAGGCCGAGCCCAGCGCCATGGGATTGCCGGCGGGCTCGACAGCGGCCACGTCTGCATCCGTCATCTCCGAGCCATCCGACTCCGCATCATCGCCAGCCTCGTCCATGGGAACACGAGCCTCGGCGGCACGGTCTTCCGTCTCGGCATGGAGCGCCGCGGCGATTGACGAGTAGCTATACGAGTCACGCGCCGGGAACGGACAGGTGCCCATGCGCACGCCCACTGCCTGGGGATACACGAGCTCAAACGCATCGGGCTTGGGGTCGGCAGGACCGGGGACGATTGTACTGGCCGAATCGTCGGCAGCATCTGCATCGGCATCGCCACGAACAAGCCTGCCCTCGGCATCCAGCGAAGCGTTGGCCTCAAACGCCTGCTCGCCAAAGGTAAAGCCCGCGAGCGAAATGAGCTCGTAGTCGCCCAGATGGGAGTTGTCGAACACCAGGCGGTCGGCATCGAGCTGCGGCATATCCAGAGCGTCGGTCGGCAAAATACGGCGCAGCACATCGTAGGTCAGATCGGTCTCGACATCGAAGGTCGGCGCCGTCACCTTGCCGCGGCTCACGCCGGCATCCATCGCCAGAATGACCAGCTCACGCGCTCGCGTCATGGCGACATAGAGCAGACGAGCCCGCTCCTCGAGCGAAAGCTGCAGGTCGTCGTTGCGCAGGCGAGCAAATGCCTCGGCGGGAGAACCCGTCGCACAGACGTCCTCCATGAGCTCCGGCGGCAGCCACAGCGACGTGCCCTTGCCCTTAAACGCGTGCTCAAACTGCTTTTTGACGTCGTCACCCTTCACAAAGGTACCGTCGGCGAGCTTAACGCCGCCGAAGCGTGCCGGCAGTGCCACGACCTGCGCTCCGCCCTCGACGCGACCCATCTGTGCCGCACCCGAGGACTTACGCACGCCAAAGCACTCGGCGACCGCCACGACCGGATATTCCAGACCCTTGGAGGCATGCACCGTCATGATGCGCACCGCGCCGTCGCCTTCCTCGTTGAGGGCACCTGGGGCTTCCTTGCCCGCCAAGAAGCGGTCGAAGGCCAGCGCGATGGAACGCGGCGAGTTGCCGAACTCGGCCTCCTCCTCGGCCACGGCGTCGAGTGCCTTGAGCACGTTGGCGGCAATGGCCTTGCCCTCGGGACCACGCTGTGCCAGACGTACAAACCAGCCGGAGGCGTTGACCACGTCGTGCGCGATGGCGGCGAACGAATCGCGTCCCACGCGACGAAGCGCGTAGCGCAGCACCTCGCGGGCGCGCGTTACGAGCGGCAAGCCCTGCAAACCCGGCACATCGGAATCGCTCATGATGCCCGCATCGATGTTGCGGCGCGACGTCTCGCCCGTCTCGCTATCGAGCTTGGTCGCCAGCGCCAGGAACTCCTGGGCGCCGAGTGCAAACATCGGCGAGGCCAGCAACGGCATAAGACCCTGCGCCGTATCGGCCGGATTGGCGAGCGCGCACACCAGGGCGCGCACCGTCTGCACCTCGGCGGCTTGGGCAAAGACCGAGCCGCCTGCGATCACGCAGTCGAGCCCTTGGTCGCGGAAGGCCTGCGCATAGACATCGGCGTTGGTCATGCGGCCCAGCAGCAGGACCATGCTGCCCTGGGGCTGCCCCGCTTTGACGAGCGTTTGGAACCGCTCCGCAATCGCACGAGCTTTCGCCTGCATTCGCTCCTGCGTGCTGCCACCGGCAACGAACAGCGCCTGGCGGCGCGAAGCCTTTGCCTTGAGCTTGTCCTTGCGTTTGTCGCTCGGTTCAAGATCCAAGAACCCCTGCATCAAACCACCGGTGTCGCCGTCAAAGACGCGCGCCACATAGCGCAGCACCTCGTCGTGGCTGCGGAAGTTGCGCACGAGTTTGACGAGCTCGCCGGCGGGGGCATCGGACGTGACAACCGTCTCGGACGCCGTCGTCGAACCCACCTTGTGCTCCTGGCGACGAAACACCTCAACCTCGGCGCCACGGAAGCGGTAGATCGACTGCTGTGCATCGCCCACGGTGCACAGCGCACGCTCCCCCGCGCCCGTCAGGTAACGGATCAAATCGACCTGCATCTGGTCGGTATCCTGGAACTCATCGATCATGACCATCTTAAAGCGGCCCTCGTAGGCGGCTCGGATGGCGGGGTAATCGCGCAGCGCCTCGTATGCCATGCGCAACAGATCGTTATTGTCGAGCGCGGACTGGTCGGCCTTGAGCGCACGGTACTCCGCCTCTACGGCACGGGCAAGCCCCACCAGCGCATCGAGCGCCGGGCCACCGCAGGCAAGCACGATATTGATAAACGCATCGGCCGCCTCGGCCTTGAGTAGCTCCACCTGCTCCTTAGGAAACGCCTTGCTCGCCCGAGGCATGCTGCACGACATCATGAGTCGCGCCGCATCCTCCATGGTTTTGCCGCTCGCCTCAAACGCGTCGATGGCGTCGAGTGCCACCTGCGCTTTCTCGGTCGTGGCCTTGCTTGCGCCCAGCGCCGCACGATAGGCATCGGCAAGCGCCGAGGTGTCGGCCTGGCCGCGCGCCACGCACACATCGTCCATGCCGCCCGGAAGCTGGCTCGATAGCTCCAGCAGGTCGCGCACCAGGCCTTTGATGGTGGTACCGGCGCCAAACGTCCCGCCCTCGCCCGCCATGGGATACCAAGCGTAGAGGGCCTTAAGCGAAGCGGTGAGCTCGAGCGCGGCATCGGGCGCCGTCGCGCGCCCCAGCACATGCTCAACAGCCTGATCCATAAGCTCGTCGGTATCGGTGAGCACCGTGAACTCGGGATCGATGCCCAGCTCCAGCGCGTGCGCGCGCAGGATACGCGAGCACATGCCGTGAATGGTCGAGATCCACGCGTCGTCGACGGTCAGTGCTTCCTCGTCCATGCCCTCTTCGATAAGCGCACGGCGCACACGGTCGCGAATCTCGGCCGCGGCGTCTTTGGTAAAGGTAATGGCGAGCACCTGGTCCAGATGCTCGACAAACGGACCGGATTCGGGCGAGAGCGCGTAGACGATGCGGCGCGTGAGGGTAAAGGTCTTGCCCGAGCCGGCACCCGCCGAGACAAACAGCGGGCGGTCGAGCGTTTTGACGACTTGCAGCTGTTGCGGCATCAAAGTCGAAAAATCCATGGTCTACACGTCCCTCCTTACAAACGTTCCTTCGTGGTTATACGAGCAGCGCGCATGCGCGGCCTGCGCCGACGTCGGGTCGACAGCGGCGACGTCGCCCGCCTCGAGTTCGTGCAAGCGCTCGGCGATGCCGGCCTCCACGCGGTCGAGCAGCGCATCGAAGTCCATGTTGCCGCCCTCGCCGGGAAAGCCCTTCTTAAGGCCCGGAATGCGACCGTCGCCGCGCTCCTGCTCCAACAGCTCGGCGCTCGCGGCACCGCGCAGCGCGGGCTTGCCGCCCTTGGTCGAAAAATAGAGCGCAGCACGGGTATCTAAGCCCAGCGCCCGGCGCATGGCCTGCGCGTAGATGAGTGTCTGGGTATGGGGCGGCAGCCAACGCGGGTCGTCGATGGGGGCCTCGCCCGACTCTTCGTCGCGCACCGTAGGGTCGGCGAGTTTAAACTCCTCGACACCCGAACGATGTTTGTAGTCAATCACCACGGCGCGATTCTCGGCATCCACGTCAACGCGGTCGATACGCCCGCCGAGCGGCCAACCGGCATACTCGACCTTAAGCTCATTAAAGGCGAACTCAAGGTAGCGCGGGGCAAAGGGGGCAAGCGCCTCGGACTCGTAGGCGAGCACGCCTTCCAGCTGCGGCAAGATCTCGGCCACCTGACGCTCCTCCACCGGGGAGAGCGGCACCAGCGGGCCCTCGGTACCGCGCTTGCCCGCATGCTCGGCCAAGGTCTCGGCAAAGACCTCGCGCAGCAGCTCCTGTGCGCGCGGCAAGTTCTCGGGCGTCACGCGCTCCATGCTCTCTTGGGGCAGACGGGCATGCAGGTGTTCCAGCACGTCGTGGACGAAGTTGCCCTTCTCCATGTTGCCAAAATCCGCGTCGATAGACTGGGGCTTGACGCGATACGAGACAAACCAGCACAGCGGGCAGGTGGAATAGGCCTCGATCTGCGAGGCGGACGTCAGGCGCGGCACAAGCGGCGCGTCCTCGCCCTCGCCGTCACGACGGCGCAGGACCAAATACGGCACGGCCTCGGCACTCAAATGCTGAGGGGCTTCACAGGTCACGCGCTCGCGCCTAAAACCTTCGCCTGCCGCGGAATCGAAGTCGGCGATGATATCGCCCTCGCCCACGCGCGTGGGCTTGGCAGCGCCAGCGGCCTCGGCATGTGCCCGCAGCTCGGTCCATACGGCTGCCGGGTAGCACTCGCGCGCCTGGCGATCGTGCGTCACGCGGGCGAGCGCGACCGGACCGCTCGCCGCCTGCATCGCACGGCCAAAGCGCACGCGCAACAGGGCGGCGGGCTCCAAAGACACGCCGTCGCGGCGCAGCTCGGCCGTCAATGTGGCAAGCGGGCCCTCTTCGTGCGAAAGCGGATAGCTGTCCAGGTCGACATCGGCAAACAGCACGGCATCGTAGCCGCCAGGACGCAAAACCGACGCATCGGCAAGCGACACGAAGCGCACTTGTGCCCGTGGCGTGCGATCGACCTCGTAGGTCGCGTAATCGTAAGCGGTACTGCGCTTGTCCACCTTGGTGCGAATGCCATCGAGCACGGGCACGGTCGCGGCCTGCGACACGTCGAGCGCGCGGGCGCCATTCATAAGGATGTCGATGACATGGCGCAGCAGGGCCACCTCCGCCTGGCGACGGGCTTGGCCATCCAAGCTGCCCAGCAAGCGATCGGGCAACGCCTCGGCAACGGCAAGCATGGCCTTGAGCGCCGTCACGGGCTTGTCACGCCACAGCGCCTGGAACACGTCCGAGACCACACACGGTACGTTCTTAAACCAGTTTTCGTCGCTCGCCGCCTTGCGCGCGCCCCTCACCTGGCCCTGAACGCTCTGCAGCAGGCTCTTAACGCCCGCGGTAGTCTTGCTGCGCGAGAGACGCATATTCTTATCGAAGGTACGGGCATTGACGGCATCAGCGCCCGAAAGCGGACTGTAGATCCAGTCGGTAAGCTCCGGCGCGGGCCACCACTCGGTCTTTGACGCCGTGCCCTCATCGGCGGCCTTCATGCGCTCGATCAGGCCGGCAAGCGCCGCAAGCTGCCTGCCCGCAATGGATTGGGAAAACGCCGTGAACTCAACTGTCTCGGCAGCAATATGACGAGCCGCCAGACGAGAGGCGAGCTCACTGAACAGCTGGGGTGCCCGGGCAGAAACAACGAGCACGCGCACGGGGTCGGCGGGCGTTGCGGCGCCGTCGACCTCGGAACCCTGGCACGCTTTTACCAGATCATCAATTGCGTCCGCATAGACATGAGCACGGGCATGGGGACCAGCGACCTCAATAAAGGCAGGCTGAGCGGCGGTCCTGCAAGCGGCATCAGACGCGACGGCGTCCTCCTCCAGCGGCGCGGCCTCAAACAGCAAACCGCGGGCATCAAATGCCGCGGCAAGCTCCTCGCGCATCGCCGCCTGCTCGCGGGCAAGCAGCACGACGACCTCTCCCCCATTGTTCGCCACGGCAGACAGCAGCTCGAGCAGACCGTGCGTAAACGACGTGATACCGCGCACGCATACGGCGCGGGTGCACGCCGGCAGGTTATCGGCCAGGGCACCGGCCATAATGTCAGCCGCCTCGCAGGGCTCGACCATATCTCGACGGTCCAAACCACCCGCGTAGGCACGCAAAAGCTCGAACACACGAGCCTCGGCATCGCTTTTTGGCTCAGGCTGGCAATTGTTGCCACGGCATCGCTCGGCCGCCGTCCCCGCCACACCCGGTAGCACGTCGCGGGCCATGCGCGCAAGCATGCGCACCGTGCCCTGGCTGCGCGAAAGCGGCTGCAAATCGGCATCGTCGAGACGCGTGACCATGTCCGAGAACAGCATCTGGCGCTGCAGGTTGTCGACGAAACCGCGCCCGTCGCCCAAAAGCTCCCAAAGCGAGCGAAGCCACGATGTAGACGTCTTGTAGTCGATACCCAGCGAAATCCCGGCTTCCGCCGCATCATGACGGCACAGGTCGAGCTCGGCAAACGTTGGCGCCAGCAACACGGCACGCCCGTGGCGGGCAATAAGGTCGGCAAGCAGCGCCGACTCGGCATCGCTCAAATCCGTGCCGGCATTGGTGGTATAGATTCGAACAGACATGGTCCTCCGCTCAAACTGTTCGCAATAATCAACGTATCCATCCTACCCGCCCAAGCGGACAGATTGGCCCCACGCCAACAGATTTGATCCCTTGGGGACGGAGGAAAACGGATCATCGAGGGGGTCAGTCTAACCCGGTGATCCGTTTTCCTCCGTCCCCAGGGGATCAAAAAACCGCCCCCGGAAGAGCGGTTTTGTAAAATTCGTTTTTTGCGTGGCCTACTCGCCATCCTCCAGTTTAATGAGGATCTTGCGGTAGCCACCGTACTCGCCGTTGAGCGCCTTGGATACACGGCTCACCGTGGTGGACGAAGCGCCGGTACGCGCCTGAACCTCGACATAGGGCTCGCCCTCGTCCAGGTAACGCGCGACCTGCAGACGCTGCGATAGATCGCAAATCTCACGCGGCGTGCAGATATCGGTCAAAAACGCTTGGATATCTTTCTCGTCGTCCAAAAGGCTAAATGCGTGGACCAGCTGCTTGACATCAGGCTTGTCAAACATGTTCTCGATATTCATCGATCACCGCCAAACCCGCCAAAAGGCATCGAAGTTGATACTGACATCGGGCATCGTTCACCCGTAATATGCAATAGGGCAACGCCTGTGGCTTTTGCCCGTAGCAGTTTAGCACACCACCAAACTAAAGCGACAAGACTCTCTGCCAGCGGCACGTTTTTTAGGACGAACGCCGTTTTGAAACCGAATGCGCACGCAAGCTCCACGAATATCTGGAACAATGGGTGCCCAAACAGGGCCGTGCCCGCGCATCTACCCGAGTTGCAAAGATGTGTGCCCCTCACGCCCCCTCCCCACGCCATGCGCAAGAAAGGATTCCCACCATGCGCTTTATGCTTAACTGGCTCTTCACCTCGATCGCCATCGCGATCGCCACGTTCCTCGTCCCTGGTATCCAACCCTTCGGCTTTGCCGAGGCCTGGGTCTGCTTTGCCTTTGTGGGACTGTTCCTCAACATCGTCGACTCGCTCGTCAAGCCGTTCCTGACGGTCATCTCGCTGCCGCTCACTATTATCACGCTTGGTATTTTTCAGCTCGTAGTCAATAGTTTTATGCTCGAGCTGGCCAGCTACCTGTCGGTCAATCTGCTGGGAGCGGGTATCTCCATTGCCGGCTTTGGATCGGCCTTTATGGGCAGCATCCTGGTATCCATCATGCGCAGCATTCTCGACAGCATCGCCAGGAACTAAAGCGACCGGATACGGACCGCCACAACACGCCAAAACGAAGGCCGTCCATCGCAAAAATGGGCGGCCTTCTTATTTGCCAAGTCTCAGAGGGCAAGAAAATCTACCATTTCCACCCCGTCCCCACATGGCAGGCGTGGGTTAGATGACATAGTCGTAGCCATGGTTGGGAGCGACAAGTTGATCGAGCGTCACGCCGTCGAGGTAATCGTTGATGAGCTTGTCCAGGTTCTTCCACACGTCGAGCGTGGGGCACTCATCAGATCGCGAGCAGCCCTTGCAGTCGCCATCCAGGCAGGCGACCGGCGCCAGACTACCCTCGGTCAGGCGCAGGATCTCGCCCACCGTGTACTGCTCGGGCGGACGCGTGAGCACATAGCCGCCGCCCTTGCCACGCATGCCCGAAAGCATGTTGGCGCGCACGAGCGTAGCCAAGATGTTCTCGAGATATTTCTCGGAAATCCCCTGTCGCGCCGCGATCTCTTTGAGCGGGATGCGACCGGCCGCCTGGTGCTCGGCCAGATCGACCATAACGCGCAGGGCGTACCTGCCCTTAGTAGAAACCAACATATATATTGCTGCCTTTCGGTCTTTTAGTCCGTTGAAATTCTAGCCGAAAAAATGGGTTTGAAAATACCCGTTCCGGTCAAGATGGTTAATCGACTCGTAATAATCTTCTATTTCCTATTGCATTACTAGGCTTTAGTGTCTACTATGCTTGCCAACAGCTAAACGAACAACCTATAAGGTTTATGGGTTTGTCTGCTAGACACGCCGTAAAACCATACGGCAACCAGCAACTTGAACACTTTGGAGGTTCACCATGAGCAAGGTTTACACGTCCATCGATCAGCTTATCGGCCACACCCCGCTTCTGGAGCTCACCCACTTTGAGGCCGACGAGGACCTCAAGGCTCGCGTGCTCGTCAAACTGGAATACTTCAACCCCGCCGGGTCCGTTAAAGACCGCGTCGCCAAGAACATGATTGACGAGGCCGAGAAGGCAGGCAAGCTCGTGCGCGGCGGCGACTACACCATCATCGAGCCCACGAGCGGCAACACCGGCGTCGGCATCGCCTCGGTGGCGGCCGCCCGCGGCTACAAGGTGATCATCACCATGCCCGAGACCATGTCCGTCGAGCGCCGCAAGCTGATGCAGGCATACGGTGCGCAGCTCGTGCTCACCGACGGCTCCAAGGGCATGAAGGGCGCCATCGCCAAGGCCGAGGAACTGCAGAAGGAGACGCCCAACAGCATTATCGCCGGCCAGTTTGTAAACCCCGCCAACCCCGCCATCCACAAGGCCACGACCGGCCCCGAGATCTGGGATGACACCGACGGTAAGGTCGACATCTTCGTCGCCGGCGTCGGCACCGGCGGTACCGTGACCGGCGTGGGCGAGTTCCTCAAGGAGCAGAACCCCGAAATTCAGGTTGTCGCCGTCGAGCCCGCTACCTCCCCGGTGCTCTCTAAGGGCCAGGCCGGCCCGCACAAGATCCAGGGCATCGGCGCCGGCTTTGTGCCCGACGTCCTCGACACCCAGGTCTACGACGAGATCATCCCCGTCGAGAACGAGGACGCCTTTGCCACCGGCCGCGCCGTGGGCCACAAGGAGGGCGTGCTCGTGGGCATTTCGTCCGGTGCCGCCGTGTGGGCCGCGCTGCAGCTGGCCAAGCGCCCCGAGAACGAGGGCAAGACCATCGTGGCCCTGCTTGCCGACACCGGCGAGCGCTACCTGTCCACGGCACTCTTCCAGGACTAGGGCCTCGCCCATAGGTTGAGCCCAGGACGAACCGGTCTCCCCTCTCCCGGTAGCCTGAGCCCATCCCATCAGGGTGCCCCACGAGACGTCCGAACTTGCTACAATGTCTGCGGCGCGGAACCAGCCTCCCGCGCCGCTTTTCTTTTTTGGCCACATGCCACCAAGGAGAACCTCCCCATGCACAACAAGCGCGTGCTCGTCGCCATGAGCGGCGGCGTCGATTCCAGCGTGACTGCGTACCTGCTCAAAAGCCAGGGCTACGAATGCGTCGGCGCCACCATGCGCCTCACCTGTCCCGCGCCCGATCCCGTCACGGGCATGAGCAAAGTCGACCGCGACATCGCCGATGCAAAGGCCGTCGCCGAGCGTCTGGGGATACCCCACCACGTGCTCGACCTGCAGCAGACCTTCGACCGCAACGTTATCGAGCGCTTCGTGACTGCCTATCAGGAGGGGTTGACGCCCAACCCGTGCATCATCTGCAACCGCCATATTAAGTTTGGCGCGCTGCTCGATGCGGCGCTGGACATGGGCTGCGACTACATCGCAACGGGACATTACGCCAAAACAAGCCAGGCGGCAGACGGCACCTGGCAGCTCCACCGCGGCGAAGACCCCAAAAAGGACCAAAGCTACTTTTTGTATTCGCTTACGCAGGAGCGCCTGGCACACACGATCTTTCCGCTAGCAGGCCTAGACAAAGAGCGCGACGTGCGCCGCATAGCCGCCGAACAGGGCTTCACCAACGCCCAGAAGGCCGAAAGCGAGGACATCTGCTTTATTCCAGACGGCGACTACGCGGGCTATATCGAGCGCCGCTGCGGACATGCCGCTGCACCGGGCGACATTGTGTGGCGCGACGGCAGCGTGGTCGGACGCCATAACGGCGCGCTGCGCTATACCATCGGCCAGCGCAAGGGCTTGGGCGTCGCGATGGCGCATCCCGTGTACGTAACGGGCGTCGATGCCGCCAGCAACATTGTGCATCTGGGCGAGGCCGAGGACCTGACGGCCGCAGCACTCACGGCCAACGACTGGATTTGGAGCGCCCCTGCCGACCGCATGGAGGCAGAGCTCGATGCCGGCGGCATTCGCGTGGGTGCCAAGTATCGCTACCGTCAGAAAGACCAGGCAGCGACCCTTACGCGTGACGAAGACGGGCAAATGCTGCTAACTTTTGACGAGCCGCAACGAGCCATCGCCCCCGGCCAAGCCGTTGTAGTCTATCGCGGCAACATCGTCCTGGGCGGCGGCACGGTGACCGGCGCACTTAAGTAGCCGCAGGTTTATCGCTGCACGTGTCGAAGCACCTCAACAGCGGCACTAACCTCGATTACGCGACGCTCGAGGCCGCGGCAAATGGCCTCGAGTCGACCCTCCGCCGTCGCCCATTCGCTCTGCGAAAGAATCTCGATCGCCTCATCAACAAATCCGTTGAGCCGCGATGGATCGAACCAATCGAGCGAGTCCGCAAACGCCAACTGCACGAAAGGGTCGGGCCCAAACGGCTTAGCGGAAAACCCAAACTTCCCAGCTGCGAGCACGGCAGTTGGTACGTTGTACCACAGGCAATTGCCGCTATCGAACAGCGGAGCAGGCCTTATCTCCAGGGTGTCGACATTGCGGATGATGCCGAAGTTTCGCCAATGGCGGTCGCTGTTGGCCAAAAGGGCATCGCAGACAATCATCTGCGACATAGACCTTCTCACAGCGGCCTCATCGACACCATGCTTGCCGAGGTAGCGGCAGTACCGGTCGTACGTCGAGCTTCCTCGCTGGCCGCCAAGGGCGTTCTTAACGTAAACAGCCGGAACATATTCCTCGCGGCCGTCTAGAAAGTCGTCGCACAGACACACAGGGCCATCGAACATCCGCTCAACCGTATAAGGAACAAACTCGCCCTCCGACAGCAAGCGACGATGCAGAGCCGTTGCAACCGCCTCGTTAAAGGGACGCTGATCGTCCATCCCGCACCCTTTAGCCAAAACGCGAATGCCGTTTCGGATCATCCACGATTTAGGGAGCTCGCCCTCGGACGTGTTATCCGGATTTTTAAGACCGATGCCTTCCAGCCAACCCGAACGCTCTTCGGGCGCCGATCGCTCAAAATCATTCTCGAAGTAATTGAGGTTTCGCCATTCGAGCCCGTCGCATTCTGCCGGTCGCAGCCAATAACAATCCGAAAGCGAGAGGCCCAGGCACTGAACCGTAACCTCGATGCCACTGACAATTCCCAGTTCACGATAGCGCGAGACGAGCCCGGGGCGGACGTCAGGCACCGACCGATGGCTCCACCACACGTTGAGTTCCCGTTTATTCACCGTAGGAGAAGAGCTAGAGCATGTGCCAAACGGCATTCGTTGCGTATCGAGAACCTCGGCGATTTCGAAGGAAAACTCGCGCGTCGGATCAAACGAAACACGTGCAACCTCGTAATCGGCGGACATCAGCGTAAACTTGCGCCCCACATCGGCCGCAGGACGGCGTCCACGTTTGCGGACCTTTTGATAAGCGACCGCAGAATCATACTCAACCATCTTCCGTCCGCCCACAATATCGCACGCGAGCGTTCCCGATGCGGCAAGTTGAGATATGCGGGCTTTCGTAACGCCCAACAGGCGGGCAGCATCACCCATAGACAAGTACTCAGATGTATCCATACGCCGCATCACCTCGTTAAGTATTCTAAACGTAAAGTTAATTAGTTATATACAGCATAATACTAAACAGACTGAAGCGAAAAAAGGCCCGAGCAATCGGGCCTTAGAGCAATTGGTCAGCCGAGTCGCAAGCTGCTCCTCTAGCGTTGTACGTAGGCGCGGACCAGCTCGTAGGTATTGCGCACGCCGTCCATGTGGCTGCGCTCGTAGTTGTGGCTCGCGTAAACGCCGGGGCCGATCAGGCCGTGACGGATGTCGTAGCCGGCCGAGAGCGTGGCCTCAACGTCCGAGCCGTAGTGCGGATACACATCGATGGCGTAATCGAGCTCCAGCTCGCGCGCGATGTTGGACAGCGTGGTCACCAGGTCGTAGTTGTACGGACCACCCGAATCCTTGGCGCAAATCGACACCATGCGCTCGGTGCAGCCCAGGTCGTCGCCCACGCAGCCCATGTCCACGCTGATCATCTCGCGCGTGTCGGCCGGCACAAAGGCACCGCCATGGCCGACCTCCTCGTACACGGTAAAGAGCAGCGACACCTTGCGCGAAAGCGACACCTCGCCGTCAGCAACAGCGCGGGCCAGACCCAGCAGAATCGACGCCGACAGCTTGTCATCCAGGAAGCGGCTCTTGATGTAGCCGCTCTCCGTCACCGTGGTACGCGGATCCATAGCGATGATGTCGCCGGTCTGAATGCCCAGCTCAAGCACATCGTCCTTGCTGTCGACATTCTCATCGAGCAGGATTTCCATGTTCTTCTCGATGGTCTTGACCGGCTCGTCGGCCACATGCGCCGAAGGCTCGGTATTGAGGACCACGCCCGTGTACACATTGCCGTCGCGCGTGTAGACGGTGCAGTTCTCGCCATCGGCCGTAGACCACTGGTGCCCACCAAGCGTCGTGGGACGCAGGCGGCCATTGTCCTTAATGGAGCGCACCATGGCGCCCAGGGTGTCGACATGGCTCGCCAACACAAGCGGCTCGCCCTCGCCGCCAAGCTCAACGAGCACGTTACCCTTATTAGAACGCTCAGGCCCAAACCCCATATCGCGCAGGGTCTCCATCAGATAATCAGTCGCCGCACGGGTATAGCCCGTCGGCGAAGCAATAGAAGTCAGCGCCTTCAGCTGGTCAGTAATATAGGAGAGCGTAGAATCCATCTTGGACACCAAAGTCACCCTTTCATATCGAATTAAACCCACAGCAACAATACCACCGCGAACCATCTTTTTACTTAGCGAGATAACCCATTGAGCTCCTCAGAACTGCGCCCGCCACGATAACGAGCCGGCGGGCCCCTGCCCGTTAGCCCCACAATCTTCCCGCAGGACGGAGGAAGCCCCCGCCGCACGAAGTGCGCAGCGGGGGCTTCCGACATGTCCGAGGACGATTGTGGGGCTAACGGGCAGGGGCCCGCCGAACCAAATTAGGCAGCCGGGCAGATCTTCTTGAAGAGCTCGATGACGTCGTCGAGCGTCGCCTCGCGCGGGTTGCCCGGGAAGCAGGCGTCAGCCATGGCGTCCTTGGCCAGGATCTCGATCTCGTCAGCCTTCATGGCCTCGCAGACGTGTGGGATGTTCACGTCGGCAGAGAGCTGCTTAACGGCGGCGATGGCGGCATCGGCGGCCTCGGCGGTGCTCATGCCCGTGGTGTCAACGCCCATGGCGACGGCAACCTTGGCCAGGCGCTCAGCGCAAACCGGCTTGTTGAACTCCATGGCGATCGGCAGCAGCATGGCGCAAGCGACGCCGTGCGGGGTGTCGTAGTGAGCGGACAGGGTGTGAGCCATGGCGTGGTCGATGCCCAGGCCAACATTGGAGAAGCCCATGCCGGCGACATACTGACCAAGAGCCATGCCCTCACGGCCGGAGCCGGGCTGGCCGGACTTGGCCTCGGCGACGGAGTCGCGCAGGTTCTCGCTGATCAGCTTAATGGCCTCAAAGTGGAACATGTCGGAAAGCTCCCAGGCGCCCTTGGTGGTGTAGCCCTCGATGGCGTGGGTCAGAGCGTCCATGCCGGTGGAAGCGGTCAGGCCGGCGGGCATGGAAGCCATCATGTCAGGGTCGACGACGGCGACCTCGGGGGCGTCGTTGGTGTCGACGCACACGAACTTGCGGACCTTCTCGGGGTCGGTGATGACGTAGTTGATGGTCACCTCGGCAGCGGTACCGGCGGTCGTCGGCACGGCGATGGTGAACACGGCATGGTTCTTGGTGGGAGCAACGCCCTCGAGGCTGCGGACATCGGCGAACTCGGGGTTGTTGATGATGATGCCGATGGCCTTGGCGGTGTCCATGGAGGAGCCGCCACCGATGGTCACGATAGCGTCAGCCTCGGCGGCCTTAAAGGCCTCGACGCCGTCCTTGACGTTCTGGATGGTGGGGTTGGGCTTAATCTCGGAGTAGAGGCTCCAAGCGATGCCGGCAGCGTCGAGCTCGTCGGTCACCTTAGCGGTAACGCCAAACTTGACCAGATCGGGATCGGAGCAGACGAAAATCTTCTTGTAACCGCGACGCTGGAGCTCGCCGGGGATCTCCTTGATGGCGCCGGAACCATGATAAGAAATGGTGTTGAGAACGAAACGATTAGCCATTGATAGCCTCCCATCGTGTGCGGGGCACCCATTACGCCCCACGCTATGAGTCCCATCCTAACGCTTTTGAAACGAAAAATGCGTGAGAACGTCAAAAGTGTTAAAGCGTTTCAACAGAAGATGAAAAAACTGCGGCAAAGGGACAGTCCCTTTGCCGCATTCGGTTACTTTCGGCAGCCCTCTTTCCAAGCCTCGGCCGCAACCTTCCAGCGTAAGCGCAAGTCGCGCTCGCGGTCGATGAACATGATGGCAAACGCGACAAACAGCAGCAAGCTCGCCACGACGATGGCGTGCAGGCCCATGCGTTCAATACACCAGTTGCCCAACACGGCGCCAAACACAAAGATAAAGATCACGCCAAAGTACAGCAGGCCGTTTTCCAAAAAGCCGCGCCTGTGGGTGATGATGTAATCGTCCACGTTTTGCAGCGCGTTGCGCAAGTTGCCGATGCACATGGTCGTAGCGATACCGTGACCGTGAATCTTGCGGAAGCTCTCGACCTGCATACCGCAGGCAAACGAAGTGAGACAGTTGGCGAGCAGGTTGTAACCGCCACCGGGGATAAAGCTCACGCCCAGCAAGATGACGGCTTCAAAAAACACCGTCACCTGGCGCCAGTGAATCACGCTGCCGAACCGCTCGTGAACCAGGTCGGCAAGCATAATGCCCACGGCAAACGACACCACGGGGAAGAAATAGCGTCCCGCCAGCTGCCAGTTGCCCTCCGAGATGCTTACACCCACGAGCAGGATGTTGCCCGTCTGCGCGTTGGCGAAAACATGGTCGCGCCCAATGTACGAATACACGTCCATAAAGCCACCGGCGAGCGCCAAGATGATGCCCAGCTCAATAGACTCCGATATCTGTTTGGCACGCTGCATCGTCGTGCATCCTCCTTGTTGACGACTCTCTCGTGCGTTGGCGGAAACATAACCGCCGTTCATACTGTAACCCATTGACAACATGGCGTGCGCGCGAGACGGGTTCTCCAACGCGCAGATACACAGTCTGGAAACAAACGATCCCCGTATCGACGCGCCGATCCCCCAGCTCATGTACTCCCCCAGTCTTTTTAGCCCCGTCCCAAAAAGACTGGTTACAATTACGTGCAGCATACAGACACCGGGAGGGATCGTGGCAAAAAAGCCTCAGCACGCTCAGAACAACCAGCGCAGTCAGCAGGGCAAACAGGGCCAGCAGCAAAAGCGCGGCGGCAAGGCGCAGGCCACGGTCGCCCGCACCAAGCATTCCCAAGCGACGCCCGCCCGCCCCTGGCGCCCGGGCCGCGATAAATTCCTCCCCGTCAGTCGAGCCGACATGGATGCACGCGGCTGGGACCAGTGCGACTTTGTCTACATCTGCGGCGACGCCTATGTGGACCATCCCAGCTTTGGCATGGCCATCATCAGCCGCGTCCTCGACGCGCACGGCTACAAAGTGGGCATCATCTGCCAACCCGACTGGACCGACCCCACCAGCATCACCGTGCTCGGCGAGCCGCGCCTGGGCTTTCTCGTCAGTGCCGGCAACATGGACTCCATGGTCAACCACTATTCGGTGACCAAGCACCGCCGCCGCACCGACGCCTATACCCCCGGTGGCGAGGAGGGGCGCCGTCCCAACCGAGCCGTCACGGTCTACGGCAACCTCATCCGCCAGACGTTTAAGGACGCCCCCATCATTATCGGTGGCATCGAGGCAAGCCTGCGTCGCCTGGCCCACTACGACTACTGGCAGGACAAGCTCAAGCGCTCGGTGCTGCTCGACTCGGGCGCCGACATCCTCATCTACGGCATGGGCGAGCACGCGATTGTCGAGATCGCCGACGCGCTCGACGCGGGGCTGCCCGTCGATCAGATCACCTATATCAACGGCACCGTTTACCGCACGGGTTCGCTCGACGAGGTCTACGACTACGACCTGCTGCCCAGCTGGGACGACCTTGCCGCTGACAAGCTCAACTACGCCCGCAGCTTTAACGTGCAGCAGCAAAATATGGACCCTATCACCGGCCATCGCTTGGTAGAGCCATATCCCAACAGCGTGTACGTGGTGCAGAACCCGCCGTCGGCAACACTCACCACCGACGAGATGGACGAGGTTGCCGAACTCCCCTACGCACGCGATTGGCATCCCGACTACGACGCGGCGGGCGGCGTGCCAGCCTTTGCCGAGATCAAGTTTTCCATTAGCTCCAACCGCGGCTGTTTTGGCGAGTGCTCGTTTTGCGCCCTTACCTTCCACCAGGGCCGCGTGTTGCAGATGCGCAGCCACGACTCGATCATGCGCGAGGCCGAGCTGCTCACGCGCGATCCCGAGTTTAAGGGCTACATCAACGACGTGGGCGGACCGACGGCAAACTTTAGCCGCCCTGCCTGCGACAAGCAGCTCAAGCACGGCGTGTGCAAGAACAAGCGCTGCCTGTGGCCGAGCGTGTGCAAGAACATGGTAGTCGACGAGAGCGGCTACACGCAGCTGTTGCGCGACCTGCGCCAGCTGCCGGGCGTCAAGAAGGTCTTCGTCCGCAGCGGCATCCGCTTCGACTACACCATGGCCGACGCCTCGGACGAGTTTTTGCGCGAGCTGCTGGAGCATCATGTCTCGGGCCAGCTACGCGTGGCACCCGAGCACGTGAGCGACGCGGTGTTGTCCGTGATGGGCAAGCCGAGCCGAGCCGTCTACGATGCGTTCTGCCGTAAATTTGAACGCCTGAACCGCGAATACGGACTCAAGCAGTATGTGGTGCCATACCTGATCTCGAGCCACCCCGGCTCGACGATGAAGGAAGCCGTAGAGCTCGCCGAAGCCGTGCGCGACATGGGCTATATGCCCGAGCAGGTGCAGGACTTCTACCCCACGCCGTCCACCATGTCGACCTGCATGTACTACACCGGCGTGGACCCGCGCACCATGGAGCCGATCTACGTGGCGCGCGACCCGCACGAGAAGGCCATGCAGCGTGCGCTCATCCAGTATCGCAAGCCCGAGAACTACAAGCTCGTGCGCGAGGCGCTGGAAAAAGCCGGCCGCCGCGATCTGATTGGCTACACCAAGCATTGCCTGATTCGTCCCGTGCCCCCGCGCCCGGGCGAGACGTCTGCTGGCGGCGGGCATGGCACCGGCAAGAAGGGCGGCAAACCGCATGGCGGCGCCGGCGGCAAGGGGCCCAAGGGTAGCAAGGGGCACGGCGGCATGTCGCGCGCACAGAACACTGCCGGTCGCAATCGCGCGGCCCAGGGACGGCAGGGCGCCAACGGCGGCGGACGTCGCAACTAGGGCAGCGGCGCGCTCGCTGCGTCCATCCCACACGCGTGGCGCAGCGAGCGCATCGCCCCTACCAGCACAAAGCCGGCGATGGCAACCGTGACCACCACGTCGAGCGGAGTGTTCACAAACCACAGCAGCCCCATGAGATACGACCCGGCATTAAAGGCAAAGTGCAGCAGGATCGTGTAGCGGAGCTTTCCGGTCGTCACGAGCACCCAACCAAAGATGAGGCCGGCGGCACCCGCGTAGCAACCCTGCACCCAGTTCATGTGCATAAAGCCGAAGACCGCCGCCTGCAGCACGATTGCCGCGGCGACGCCCCAGGTACTCGGGGCCGACCAGGGCACCATGGCGCCGTCCTGCGCGCTCGCACGACGCCGGCGCTTCCAAAGTGGGCGGCACTGCGGATTAAACGCTCGGAGCGAAAACTCAAAAATAATGCCGCGCACCAGCAGCTCCTCACAAAATGGGGCGCCGAGCACCGTAGTCAGGACGGCGAGATAGCTGGTGTCGCCCATGCCTGTTTCCTCGACAAGTTCACTGTAATCGGCCGCGGCATCGGGCAACAGCGACAGCACGGCGTCGGTCACGTAGCCAACGACCACCTGCAGGGCCAAGCCGATCACGATAACGCAGGCAATGCGCTTCCACGCGCTACGCAATCCCCCGCCAAGCGGACGCTCACCTTGCCAGCGCGCGATAAACGACCGCGGCCACAAATAACGCCACCACAGCAGCGCCATCAAAAACGATGCCGTCTGCGCGACGGCTTGAAACCATTGAATATCGAGATTCTCGATCGGGAAACCCGTCAGCGCCGACACGATGTCCAGCGCGGAGAACAAAACAATGCTCAGGGAAATATCGGCAGCAACAACACCAAAACAGGCAAGTGCCCAAACCAGCGCATTGAGCATGCCAACCTCCTCAAAACCCGGCACTTGGGGACAGTCATTGTTGATGAGAATCGGGCGCAGCGCCAAAAGCACCGCTCGGCGAGATGTCGAACGGGAAGGTGCCGCAGCGATTGAAAGCGGCGATGAACATGCGGATGGCGTTGGACGGCGTGGTGCCCACGAGCTGGGTTGCCGCCGCGAAGGCTGCCTTTTCCTCGGGCAAGACCTTCGCGACAACCGGGGTCATGTGTTCTGCCATGGCGCTTCCTTTTTGAAACGACGGTAGTGCGGATAGATGCGGGCCGCGCGGCTGGGCGACGGGCTGTGAAGGCAACCCGATTGGCCCGCATCTGGAGTTTGTTCTACGGCGTTGGTATTACTTGGTATTCCTAAGTATTACCCCACAGATAGAATACCATACCCGACCCCATGGGGACGGAGAAAAACGGATCAATTTGTTGCTGAGTAAGTATTTAGAGCGTGATGATGTCCGAGATATTGAGGGCCTGAGCGTCGACGGCATCGTGCGTAGCAAGCAACAGCATGCGGCCGTCGAGCAAGTCGCGCACGACCTCGGCGCATGCGTCGCGCGCAGCGATGTCTAGACCGGTAAAGGGCTCGTCCAGAATCACCGCGTCGCCTGGGCACAGCAGAGCTCGGGCAATCTCGACGCGACGGCGCTGCCCGCCCGAAAGCTCGGCCACACGAGCATGCACATCGACCCCCGGCACCAGTAGGCGCAACAGGGCTGCGGTACTCGAGGCGTCCACGCGCGCGTCTGCGCACACCAGCACGTTATCCAAAGCCGAGGCGCCCTCTACCAGGCGCATATCCTGAAACACCATGGAGCACGGCGCGCACTCCCCCGCCGCCAGCGCAAGCAGCGTCGACTTGCCCACGCCAGAGGCGCCCATCACGCAGGCGCGCCCACCGGCGGGCACACGAAGCACCAGCCCGTCGAGCGCCGGCGCCAAGGGCGCCCGATCGCCCACGGCGAGCGCAAGCTCCGCCGCAGCCCCGCCACCAGCAGAGCCGCCCGCACGCCCGCGCAGTCCATGCCCATGTGCCCGCACGGCCGCGCGCCACGCCACGGGTCCCGAAACCCGCAGCAGCCACACCAGCACGCGCTCACACGCCCACGAGGCGGCAACGACCAACACGGTCCACGCCAGCAGATCAGCCGTCTCGATGAGCAGCTTCGCCTGATAGATGCGTTCGCCCACGGTGCCCGCCGCCATGCCGATCAGCTCCGCCGCCACGCCGGCCTTCCAGCTCATGCCAATCACGGCACGGGCGCACGAAAGCGCAAACGACAGGACTTCGCGCCAGGTGTGGGCGCAAAACAGACGCCAACCCCGCACGCCATGCAGACGGAACATCTGCTCCAGCGGTTTATCCACTTGTGCCAAGCCCTCGGCCAGCGAAAAATACACGCCCGGCAGCGCCATCAAAAAGACCGCCGCAATGCTCACACGCGCCGATCCCAACCAAATGAGCAGCAGGACCACCACGCAGGCAACCGGTGTCGCCTTAACAAACGAAAGCGCCGGCGCCACCAGGCGGGCAAACGTCCGCGACCGCACCGAGGCTCCCGCCATCACGCCGCCGCACACCGCGGCAAGCGCCAGCCCGCCCAAGATTCGCGCACCCGAGCCCGCCAGAATCGCCCATGTGCCGGCATCGCATACCAGTCGCAGCAACACCACCACGACAGCGCCCGGCCCCGGCAAAATCAACGGCTGCGCCACGAGACCCGCCACCAGCACCCACACGGCAAGCCAAAAGGCGGCAACGGCACCTGCTGCCGCCACCGCCTTCATACGCTCTGTCATTTGTCGAGCAAACGCACGCACGGGCTACTCCATGTAGTAGAAATCGTCAGCCGGGAGCTTGCCGCCCACGGCGCTCGCGTCCGCATCGGCCAGCACCTGCAGGTACCCACCGAGCGCCGCCTTCATATCCTTCCCCGTCTGGCACACAAGCGTGCACCCGGGAATCGCCTTTTCGGCAATCGTGGCGTTATCCACGATGCCCGCATTGACCACGGCCTGCGCCCAGTCTGCCGGCGCCGCGTTGACGGCCTCGACGCTCGCCGCATGGCAGCTCACGAATTCCGCCACGGCCTCGGGATGCTCCTCAGCAAAGGCTCGGCGCACCACGGTCACGCCCGTCAGCAAACGGGAGCCCGTGTCACCCGCCAGTTCGTCCCACGCATCGGTCAGGCTCACCGGCGCCGACAGCTTGCCCTCGCTCTTTGCGATGGCAGCGGTCTTGAACGGCTCGGGCAGCACGCCCACGGCAGACGGGTCGGCAAGCAGCGCCGAGAGCACCTCGGTGGGCTCGCTCTTAAACTCAAGCGCCACCTGGCCGGTCAGGCCCGCGCGCTCCAGCAGATAGTTCATGACGTACTCTGGCGTGGTGCCCTTGCCCGTCATGTAGACGGTGCGACCCGCCAGGTCACCAAACGAGGCCACGCTCGCGTCGCCCGTCACCACGCTCAGCACGCCCAGCGTGTTGATGTCAATGACCTGCACCGCGCCCTCGGTCTTGTTGTAGAGAACGCTCGCCACGTTAGCGGGTACCAGGGCAATGTCGACATCGCCCTGAATCACCTTGGGCACGATTTCATCGGCTGCGGCGCTGATCGCAAAGTCGAACTCATTGCCCGTCTCACCATCGGCCGCCCGGTCCATAAACTGCACCAGACCGATCGACGTCGGACCCTTGAGCGAGGCGACGTGCACCTCGACCGGCTCGACAGCGGCACCGTCAGCGGCAGACCCGGCAGCCGAGCCCGCAGCAGACCCCACCCCCGCAGCTCCGCCGCCACAGCCAACCAGTGCGAGCGACAACGCGCCTGCGGCAAGCGCCGAGGCAAATCCTCGGCGCGTCATCTCAGCATCAAACGCGCGCATCGTTAGCACACCCCCTCGTTGGGCATCGTCCATGCGTGATGGTCGGTATGCAGCAGCTCCTCGGCCAGCGGCGAGAGCGGCTCGCCCAAGAACTCGCGGTAGCACGCCTGGACATCGGGATTCTCGTGCGAGAAGCGAATGTCCGCAGCGGCATCCAGGCCCCAGAGCACCTGGCCACGCTCGGCTGCCAGCGCGCAGCCGTCGTGGATGGGCTGACCGCCGCCACCGACGCAGCCGCCCGGGCACGCCATAACCTCAACGAAGTCATAGCTCACACGGCCGTCGCGAATCGCGTCGAGCAGACGTTCAGCGTTGCCCAGCCCGTGTGCCACGGCGACGCGCACCTTAGTGCCATCGATATCGGCGACGGCTTCCTTCCAGCCGTCGAGTCCGCGCACGTCAGTAAAGAAATCGGCATCCGGGTTCTTACCCGTCACCAGGTAATATGCCGAGCGCACAGCAGCTTCCATCACACCGCCCGTGGCGCCAAAGATCACGCCCGCACCCGTGCCAAAGCCCAGCGGCGTATCGAGCGGCTCCTCAACTAGCGTATCCACGCTCACGTGGCTCGCGCGGACCATGCGCACCATCTCGCGCACCGTCAGCGCAACGTCCACATCGGGCGTGCCGCCCTCGCCCACCATGCTCGGCAGCGCGCACTCGGCCTTCTTGGCCGTGCACGGCATCACGGACACCACAAACAGGCGCTCGGGCTCCACGCCCAGCACCTTGGCGTAGTAGGTCTTGGCGATGGCGCCGAACATCTGCTGCGGCGACTTGGACGTGGACAGGCTGTCGACAAACTCGGGGTAACGCGCCTTCACAAAGCGTACCCAGCCCGGGCAGCAGCTCGTGAACATGGGCCAGCTGCGGCTGTCGCCCTCGCCCTTGGCGGCCTCGCCCAGGCGCTTGAGCAGCTCGGAGCCCTCTTCCATAATGGTGAGGTCGGCCGAGAAATCGGTATCGAACACGTACTCAAAGCCAACGCGGCGCAGCGCGCAAGCCAAGCGCTCAACGGTAGCCTCCTCGCGAGATATGCCGAGCTCCTCGCCCCAGGCGCTGCGCACGGCCGGCGCAATCTGCACCAGCACGATCTTGTCGGGATCGGCGAGAGCATCGAACACGGTCTCGGTATCGTCGCGCTCGCGCAGTGCGCCCGTCGGGCAATGCGTTATGCACTGGCCGCACGCGACGCAATCGGTCTTGCCGATCGGCGCGCGCCCGCGGGTACCCACGGCGGTATGCGTGGCGCGGTTGGTCAGGTCCCAAATCCCTAGCCCCTGCACGCTCTCGCACACCTTGATACAGCGCATGCATTTAATGCACTTGTCGTTTTCGCGGATGATGGGAAAATCGAAATCCCAACCCTCGCCCGTCAAATGCCTTTGATACGGCAGATAGAAAATGCCCAGGTCGTTGGCGATGGTCTGCAGGTTGCAGTTGCCGCTGCGCACGCAGCTCGTGCACTGCGAATCGTGCTGGGACAGCAGCAGCTGCACGTTGGTGCGACGGGCCTCGCGGGCCTTGGGGCTGTTGGTGTGGACCACCATGCCGTCGAGCACGTAGTTGTTGCAGGCGGCAACCAGCTGGTCGCAGCCCTCAACCTCGACCACGCACACGCGGCAGCCACCGATCTCGTTCAGATCGCGCAGATAGCACAGGGTGGGAATCTGGATGCCGACGGACTTGGCCGCATCCAGGATCGTGGTATGCTCGGGAACCACGACCTCGCAATTATCGATAGTGAGCTTGACCATGTTGTGCGCTCCGTTTTCGCTGTTGTCGCCGACGGTGGTTTTGTTGAGCTCTACCATTCCAGGTTCCTCCCTCCGCGGAACGCGCCAAAGCCAAAGTGGTCGCAGCGCAGGCAGCGGCTCGCCTCCTGGCGCGCCTCCTGCTCGGTAAGGCCCTGTTCGACCAGATTCCAATCGTGAATGCGCTCGCCGGCCTCGCGCTCGCCCAGCTCGCAGCGGCCGCACTCGTGCTTGCCCTTAAACTGAACGGTCGGCAGCTCCACGTCGAGCTTGATCTTGTGGTCAAAGCCCAGGTAGCGGTCGATGTTTGCCGAAGCCACGCGGCCGGCATTGATGGCGCGGATGACGGTGGCGGGGCCGGTCTGGCAGTCGCCGCCGCTAAAGAGGCCATCGAAGTTGGGCACGGCGCCGTCCGAATCGGTGACGACGCGACCCCACTTGCAGGCGATGCCCATGTCCTCAAACGGCTTGGAATCGATGTCCTGACCAATGGCGACAAACACGCGCTCGCAGGGGATGACGCGCTCGGGCGTAGCGGCGGCACGCGGAGCCGGACGACCGCGGCGGGGCTCGCCGATAATCTGCGGTTGCACGCGCAGGCCGCTCACGCGACCGTCCTCGCCCGTCTCTATACCGAGCGGCGCCGTGAGCTCCAGAACCTCGCAACCCTCGGCCTGGGCGCCGGCGATCTCGGCGTCCTGAGCCGTCATATCGCAGATGCGACGGCGGTAGACGATGCTTACCTTTTCGGCACCGCAACGCACGGCAGAGCGCGCCACGTCCATGGCCACGTTGCCGCCGCCGATGACGCACACGCGCTGGCCGCTCAGGTCGGGCAGCTCGTCGTCTCCGATGGCGCGCAGCATCTTGACGGCCGACTCCACGCCGGGCGCCTCTTCGCCCGGAAGGCCGAGCTTCTTGTCGCTATGGGCACCGATGGCCAGGTAGACGGCATCGAACTCGTCGCGCAGGCGGGCAAGCTCCTCGCCGCTCACGGAGTGGTCGAGCTCCACGTCGATGCCGGCGCTCAAGATCCAGTCGATCTCGGCCTGCAGGCGCTCGCGCGGCAGACGATAGCTGGGGATGCCGTAGCGCAGCATGCCGCCCAAGTGGTGGCGCTGCTCAAAAATGGTCACCTTGTGGCCCATCACGGCCAGGTAGTAGGCACAGGAAAGGCCGGCCGGGCCGCCGCCGATCACGGCGACGCGCTTACCGGTGTTGTCCACTACATGCGGCTTGTGGTCGTTGAGGTCACTGTGCTCAACGGCAAAACGCTTGAGGGCGAGGATGTTCATGGGGTCGTCGACCATGCCGCGGCGACAGTGCATCTCGCAGGGATGCTCGCACACCAGGCCGCAGACGAGCGGCAGCGGGTTATTCTTGCGGATGACCTTGACGGCATCGGCATAGCGGCCGGCCTCGACGAGCGAGATGTAACCGGGAATGTCGACGTGCGCCGGGCAGCCCGAGACGCACGGGACACGTGCCTCGCGATCAAAGCCGCAGGAGTGCTCACGAATGTGGTGCTCAAAATCGTCGCGAAAACCGCGGATAGCAGTAAGCGCCATGGCGCCGGCTTCGTAGCCGATGGCGCAGTCGCTCGAAAGGTAGATGGTGCGGGCCGTGCGCTCAATCAGGTTGAGCGTAGACTCATCGGCACGCCCTTCGAGCACATCGGCGAGCAGGTCGCTCAGCGCGCTTAGGCCCACGCGGCAGGGCGTGCACTTGCCGCAGCTCTGGGTGGAGCACAGGTTGACGAGCGCTGCCGTAAACTCCACGGGACACGGGGCGAGCGAGCTCACCGCCAGACGACGTCCGAGCGCATCGTGCAGGTCGTCCATGACGGCCTTAGCGTGGCTGCGTTCCATTACATGCAGTCGAGCCATAAGATCCCCTCTCACATGGCAGCCCGGAGGCGAGGCCGGGCGAAATTGCTACACGCACAACACTGACCTAAAAAGTTGTGAGGTCTCCATACGGTTCGGCAGGCGGTATGAAATGTCACCATCAGCGGTGAAAATGAACATTATCGCAGATAAATGCCATATTTGATAAAACGCGTTACCAAATTGCAATATTCAATGTGAAAAAGAGCGCCTTACTATTTTTCCTTTTTGATCCGTTTTCCTCCGTCCCCTTCGGATCACATGATCCCTTGGGAACGGAGGAAAACGGATCGTTTTTGGTGCAAAAGGGCCAGGTTTGTTTGCACCAATCTCACTTGCGCTAGATGAAGAGCTCGCATTCCTTCCGCGCGACGCAAACCTTGCTCAGCATCTGGGAAACAGCGGATAGCTTGTTGGGATCAAGCTTACGAGCGCCTCGCGGACATACGGCAATGCAGCGCATGCAGGAGATGCACGCCTCGCCAGCTGCTCGTTTGGGGTCACCCTTGTCGATAGCACAAACGGGGCACGCCGCGGCGCATGCACCGCAGGAGACACAATCCCCTGTTGCCTCGGGTGCCATGCGGTGACCTCCGGCTTGTTTATAAGGACGATTGCCGGGAATAGAGGGCTCGGATGTATCCTCGGCCAACAGCTTTTGCTGAATTTGCTGCGCAAACTCTGCGAGCTGCGCCGCATCCTGCGCATCCGGACGACCGGCAGCAAACTGTCGCGCAATGGAATGTTCTGCAATGGCCGCAACTGCCGCGATCACCCGGAATCCCGCATGCTTCGCAACGTCCTCCAGCTCTACGAGCGTGTCCTCAAACGCGCGGTTTCCGTAGACGCACACCAGAACGGCCCGCGCTCCGTTGCCGTGAACCATGCCCAACCGGTCAGCCACCACAGCCGGGATTCTACCGGCATACGCCGGCACAGAGATTACGGCCACGTCGTCCTCAGTCATCGAGACAGCGCTGAAATCTAGCCCGCTATCGGTCAGATCGACGGTAACGGTATTCTTGTCCAGTGCCCCGGCCACAAGGCCAGACACCTTCTGCGTTCCACCCGTCGGACTAAACACAATTTCGAATACGCTCATCGAGACACCCTCCCCCTACGTCTGGCAACGCGTCAAGCCGTTTTCACATCCAGCCAAAGTATACGGCACGTGGGATCCCCATTTTGGTGCATCAAGCACCCCAATGCACCAACCCTACGCTGTCTGCCTCTTCGTTTTGTATAAATTACGGTACAGATTGTATATATTTACGGGATACCGCCGTGTTCTCCCGAGGTACCCCATCCTGGCCCGTACAAAAAACGGAGTATTCTGCAACGTGACCGCGCCAGCAATACCCCGAGCGGGCAAACCTTTAGGGCGCTGCGTCATTTTGGGTTCCGACATGGCGAGAATGACGCGCCCCTGCTCCGGAAAACGACGAAATCTGACTCAGAACGCTCGCTAGGGATATCCGAAAGCCACCGTTGGCGACGTCAAATCATATGCAGACAACTCGAACTGCAGAATACTCCAAAAAATGCACGGCGCACCCCATGGGACCCATTGCCGCATGGTAGGAAACAGGCCCACGGCATCCTCTAGATGCATTCCCGAGGAAATCACATTTGAACTAGCGATCGGATACGGCAAATCAGAACCACCCTTAAAAAGGGTGGTTTGCTCTTAGGGTATAACCCACGGGCCCCGGGCTCGCGTCTAAAGGCGCGGGCCCGGACTTCGTCCAGGCCCAGTGCATCTTGACCCGTGGCGCGCCGGTCGAACCGGCAGCATCACCCCCTCTTGAAGGGGTCCTCGTACTCCTTCACGCTCAGCTTGTCCAGCGCGATGTCGTGGGACTCCTGCTCCCTGATGTACTTGGCGATCGTCGCC
>JAUMOL010000020.1 GCA_031295385.1 Collinsella sp. | reverse complement strand
GGGCCATGGCGACCACCCCTTCGACTCGAATTCTTGACGGCCTGAACAATCGTCAATATCGGTCGGAGGGGTGGCTTTGTAAAGCCGTTTGTCTCCACCCGCGTAGCGGGTGGTTTAAAGCTGGCCGCTGCGCGGCCAGCAGACTAAAGTCTTGAACGAAAGGGCGCTGACCTTCTGGTCGCGCCCTTGAAGTTGAACGTCAGATTGTCCAAATGCGGCCCGCGCAGCGTCGAGCCGTTACGCGGTTTGGCAAAACCGCGTAACCCTAAAGCTCCGTTACTTCAACGTTGTTGTAGATCTCGTCCCAGCGATCCATGACCAGGTGGCCGGTCTTGGGATCCATAGCGTTGAGCTTGCCGCAGGTATTGGCGGTCTTGAGCACCGTGACGTCATCGGCACCAGCCGCAATGGCATGCGCAAAGCCGGCGATGGTCGAGTCGCCGGAACCCGTCGCGTTCACAGCCGCAATCGCGGGCGTCTTGACGCGGAACGCGCGACCCTCATGGAAGCCCACCGAACCGGCAGCGCCCATCGAAACGACAACCCAGGGAATACCGGCAAAGCGGCCATCGGCGGCGAGCGCCTCGCGCAGGGCATCGACATCATCGGTCGTAAAGGACGTACCCAGCAGGCCGTTAATCTCGGTCAGGTTGGGCTTTACGAGCTCGGGCTTAGCGTTAGACTCCAGCGCGGCCTCCAGCGATGCACCAGAGGTGTCGAGCAGCACCTTAGCGCCCGCCTCCTCGGCGATCTTGACGAGCTCGGCATAGTAGCCGGCATCGACACCACGCGGCAGCGAGCCCGAAAGCGTCACAACGTCCGCCTTCGCTGCAAGCTCGGCAAACTTGGCCGTAAAGGCCTCGAGCTCGGCCGGGGCGATCTGCGGGCCGCTCTCCAGCAGCTCGGTCTGATTACCCTCGTGCAGAATATTCAGGCAAATGCGCGTCTCACCGGCGATGGGCACAAAGTCGTTCTTGACGCCATCGGCATCCATGAGCTCGGCCATATAGGCACCCATGTGGCCGCCGAGCAGACCGGTCGCGAGCACGTCGTCGCCCAGCTGCAGCAGCACGCGGCTCACGTTGAGGCCCTTGCCACCAGCGGTCTTTTCGGGCGTCACACGGTTAACATCGTCGACGATCAGCTTGTCGAGCTGATAGCGCGTATCAATCGACGGGTTCATGGTAACGGTCAGAATCATGTTGAACTCCTGTTCCGGGGCGGCATGACCCGCCCCAAACATACGATAGCTCGTTAAAGGATCTCGATCTCAAAGCCGCGGGTGACGGTCTCCCCCGGCTTGGCCACCAGGCAGCCACGCTTGTGCTCCAGAACATCGTCCTCATCGGAGCAGGTGGACAGACCACCCCACGGCTCAACTGCCACAAAGTCGCCCTCGGGCTTGCTCCATACAATCAGGTACGGCATATCGGGGAACGTCAGGCGCACGCCCTTGTCCTCGGTTTTCTTGGTCAGCGTAACCACGCGGCTCTCGAGCACGTCGAAGATGGTCTCCGCAAAGTCGAAGAGTTCGTGGGTAAGCGGCAGGTTCTGGCCGATCATGGGATTCTTGCTGCGATGCTCAACATCAATCAGGCCCGTCGAGGGAACGGCAGTACAGAGCTCGGCGGCCTCACGCTGCTCAAAACGGAGCTCGTAGTCGTCATAGGACTCGCCCTCGTCGAGCGGGCACTTAAAGCCGGGATGACCGCCCACAAAGAACGGCATGTCCTCGGTGCCCTCATTGGTCACCTCGTACGACACGACCACCTTTTCCGAATCGATCGTGTAGCGAGCAACGATCTTAAACGGATACGGGTACTGCTCGAGCAACTCGGCATGGTCGGCAGAGCTTAAGCTCAGCACAACCATGTTGTCGCTCTGCTCCTCGAGCTTCCACTCCTGCTTGCGAGCAAAGCCGTGGCGGGCGAGCTTGACCTCGCGGCCGCCCATGGTCATTGCGCGACCGTCACGAAGGCCGCCGCAGATCGGGAAACAAATGGGTGCCTGGCCCGACCACACCGCCGGGTCGCCCTGCCACAGGTACTCACGGCCGTTGGCCGTAATAGAAGTGAACGACCCGCCCGCCGTGCTCAGTGCCACGCGGATAGAACCGTTATCAAGAACAAACTCCATAGGAGCCTTCCCTTTCTTACGACAGCCCGCCAAGTCAATAGGGCTGATAGAAAACCGGCCCGCGCCCCCTCACAGAAACGCGAGCCGTCAATTGAAAAGCTGCAGAATGCCGGGTACCACCAAAACGAAGCAAGCAAGCTCAGCAAGCAAACGTGTTATCGGAGCAGCTCGCCGAACCAGAACACTTCGCAACAACAGGGGCGATCTCACAGGTCACTCAAACGTCAGCGAGCGGCGATCAGGTGCCCCAGGTCGCCGCGAAAGAGGAGCGACGCGTACTTCATGTACGCGAGCGACGGTTTGAGCGGCGAGATGGGGTGCCTGGGCGGCGCGCAGCGTCGACCCGTTACGCGGTTTGGTAAAACCGCGTAACCTCCTTAGTCGTGGTACTCGCCGCGGTCCCACTTCTCGAGGAACTCGTCAAAGAAGTGCGGGTCAGCCTGAGCCTCGGCGTCGGCCTTATTGCAGGCATCGATCTTGGCGATCAGGGCATCGTGCTCGGGGGTCTTGTCGTAGGGCTCCTCCAGGAAGGCAAGCATGATATCGGCCATCAGGAACTCGCCGGTGATCTTGCCGCCAAAGCCCACGATGTTGGCGTTGAGCTCGCGACGGGCATACAGGGCAGAGGTCATGTCGCGAACCAGGGCGCAGCGGGCGCCGGGAACCTTGTTGACGGCGTTGGTGATGCCGATGCCGGTACCGCACAGGGCCACGCCAAAGTCGGCCTTGCCGCTGGCAACAGCCTCGCCCACGGCCTTACCGTAGATGGGATAGTGCGTACGGGTGTGGCTGTAGGTGCCGCAGTCGAGCACCTTGTAGCCAGCCTGCTCCAGGCGGTCGGCCAGATAGATCTTCTCGTCCGTAACGATATGGTCGCAACCGATTGCGATGGTCTTCTTCATCAGAACGTCCTTTCGTCTGAATTCACAAGTTGAGGTAGAAGTTCGAGTTCTCGGTGGCTCTCGTTAGGCCATCTTGTTGAGCATGTCGACACGGATCTGGTGACGGCCGCCGGCGTACTGGGCGCGCAGGAACTCGCGGGCGATCTTCTTGGCGACCTCGGTGCCCACAACGCCCGGGCCCATGGTGACCATGCGCGAGCCGTTGTGCTCGCGGGTCATGTAAGCGGAACGCTCGTCGGAAATGTTGGCGACGACCATGCCCTTAATCTTGACGGCGGCCATATAGGAGCCGACGCCGTACTTATCGAATGCGAAGCCCTGGGAATCCTTGTGCTCCAGCAGGTCCTTGGCAACGGCGGTCGCGGAATCGACAAAGTCCGCGGCAGGGGTCTCGGAATAGTCGACGACCTCGTGACCATCGGCGATGAGCATCTCCTTGACGGACTCCTTCATCGACATACCGTCGGCATCGGAAGCGATTACAACCCTCATGACATCCTCCTTGAGAGATACGCAGGTGCGTAGTTTCTGTTTGGAAGTGTTGAATCGCGTTCAGGTCCGGGCATCTGAATGTGCGGTTCTTCACTGTTCATGTTTATTTGAACACATTCAAACAGTAACTGCAACAACTATTTGTTTATCTTTGTTCTTTTTTGAACAAATACCGTTTACGGATGATTGCTGACCGTTTGGATTCAGGGAATGCCCGGCTTGTCACGTATTCAACAAACAAAAAGGGCGACCGAGAACGCGTCTCGGCCGCCCTTCGGCGGTATTCCCCGGTATATACAGCTGTTTTAGCTACTCAGACTGCCCACCCTTTTTGGCGTGCTTGGAAGGAGCGCTCAAGAAACGACCCGTCAAATAGTTCGCCGGGCCGGAAATATCGATCCCCAGCAGCACGTGGCCCAGCCACAGGAACGCCACGAGCACCAGCAGCGGGATAACGCACGAAGTCACGATCATCACGATGACGCCTTCAATCAGATCGGTCACCTGCCGCACGATCTCATCGGTCATCTGCTTGGCGCCGCTGGTCACCGACGTAACAAGGCTCGATGCCCCATCAGTCAACTGCTCGAGCACGTTTTTGGACTCCGTGGTCTCGGATTTTTTCTTGTTCGATTTTGAGCTGGTCTCGGCTGACTTGTCCGTGGTGTCGGCCGCATCCGCAGCATCCGCAGCCTTTTGCTCAGCTTGCTCAATACTTACGCGATACGTTTCATCGACCTTCTGCGACACCCATACGCTCGCGGGCACGAGCGCCATGCCGATCACGGCAACCACCAGCACGCGCGTCGCCACACGGCGCAGGACAGCGCTCGTGCTCCAGCGCCCGTGAATGCCGAGCGACACCGCAAAGAGCACCAACGCAAACGGGATTAAGATGCCCAGGCCAACCGACCACAAAATCGTGAGCAAATATTTCTCCAGGTATAGCACGGCAAGCACGATACCAAGGTTGCCTGAAAGCTGTGCGAGCTGCTCGGCAACCGGCGTTCCCGTATCACCCGGCAGCGCGGTAATGCCCGCAGACAGCGCCACGCACGAGGTCGTGAGCGCCAGTACGTTGCCTTTCTTTTGATCGATGACCTCGATGGTGGAGTCCCAAGTTTTGGTATCGGCGAAATGCGGACGAGCTACAAAGCCCGACAGCAGCGCCAGTACCACAAGCGCAACGATAAAGCCAATCTGCAGCTTTTTGTTTGCGCACACGACATCGGACAGGCTGGGCTGCAGCTCTGTTACCGTCGTGTGCTCGGTTATCTGGACAGGACGCCCATGAGCCATCTCGTGCGCGTCTCTCTTTTGAATCAATCCGTTGTCCGGCATTTGGATACCTCCTCATTCCGGCCTGTATTGCGGATGGAAGTATACCCACCCAGCGAAAAACCGAACGGCAGGACGAACGGAGCGCACCAAGACTGTCCCCAATGACTATCTCCGGATGAGTTGCGGTGGAATAGGGATTGTTTTGTGCCCGCCGGCCCCTATTCAATCCCTATTTCACCGCAACTTGAAGGAGAACAGAAAAAAGCCCTGCCGCGGGTAGCGGCAGAGCTTTTGGAAGGGGACTTGGTTGTGAGGGCTCGTTAGGCGAGCTTGGCCTCGAGCTCGGCGATGCGCTTGTAGGCATCGATGGTAAAGCGGGCCTGCTTCTCCAGGATCATGGTGGTCATGAGAGTATCCTGAGCATGGGCCATGATGAAGGTCATCTCCATCTCGCCACCGCCGGCCTCCTGCGAAAGCAGCTTGGTCTGCGTGTCGTGGGCACCGATGAGTGCATCGCTCGCATCCTTGTGCAGCTGCTCGGCCTTCTCAAAATCGCCCTCGCGAGCAGCATCGAGCGCTGCAAGCAGATCAGTCTGGGCGTCGCCAGCGTATGCGACAATCTCGAATCCAACCATCGAGATTTCTTCTTTGGTTGCCATATTGCGTTCCTTTCACATATGAACCAACGGAGAGCATCGCGTCCGGGCATACGCGCTGCGCTGTGTATGACAGGAACAGTAACATTCAAACAAAAAAGAACAGCGCAAAACGCAATTTCGAGCTATGAACGGTTGCTTTTCAGCCGTGAACGGCTTTTTAGCCAGTCCGAACAATATCAAACACAATTATCGGCAACCCAAACAGGTCCGCACCCTAGCGTACATCGCGCACCGTATCGCCCTCGACGAGCACGCCCGGAAACAGCCTGTGCTCCACACCGGGCGCAACGCCCTCGGCGCCGGCAATCTTGTCGACCGCCCACATGCCGACGCGCTTGTTGTCAAAGCGCACCGTGGTCAGGCGACGATCGGGCACGATATCGCCCAGACTATCGTCAACACCCACCACGCTCACGTCCTGGGGCACGCACTTCCCGCGCGACTCGAGCCCACGGATACAGCCATATGCCATGGCATCGTTGGAGGCATAAATGGCCGTGCAGGTCGGATCATCCGCAAGCACCTGGCCGGCAGCATATCCACTCTGTGCCGTCCAATCGCCACGGACGAGTCGCGGCGGCTCAATACCATGCGCACGCAATGTCTCACGCCAGCCCTCCTCGCGCCGCATGCCCGAAAGCGAGCGCTCGGGGCACGAGATAAAGTGCACGGTCTTGTGCCCCTGCTCCAGCAAGTACTCGACCACCTGGCGCGAGCAATCGAACTGGTCGTTATCGACCGTCGAGCACAGCGGGTGCTCCAACATGGTAACGAGCACCGTCTGCATACCGGGCAGCGGCTCGAAGGTGCCAAAGTCCGCCGGCATGCGGTTCATAATCACGACCATACCGTCCACCGGCAGTGCGCTCATACGCGACGATGCGCTCTCGAGGGTATAGGGGTGTCCATCTACTTTAGTGAGGGTGATGGCATAGCCGTGTTTGTCGGCCGCGGCGGCAAAGCCCTCCATACGGTCGAGGTTGCCGGTGCCAGTAATGTTGAACATGGCGACGCCGACGGTCTTAAACTTACCGCGGCGCAGCGATCGACCGGCAAAATTGGGGCGATACCCCAGCTCGCGCATGGCGGCACGCACGCGCTCCTTGGTCTCGGGGCGCACGCTGGGCGAATCGTGCACCGTACGCGAGACTGTCTGCTCCGAGACGCCCGCGAGACGCGCCACATCCTTAACGGAAACCGATTTTTTAACAGCGGCCATAGGTCGATCTTTCTATGTCGACGATGCCATTGGTGGCACCCTACGCAGTCATTTTTAACGCCTTCAAGTATATCCAACGCCTCCCCCACCATACGCTCACCACCCAAAACCTACCGTTCACCGACATTTTTGCTTCCCCAAACGGCTTTTAGCGCCCAAATGTTAACGTTGCCATTGTGCAAACACAGAGCCACCGGGCGGCTCAAACGTTTACGCATAAGGAATCGACGGTTCGCAGGCACAGGAACCACCGGTTCGCTTCTTTTTTGTGTCACAAAATGGCAACGTCAACATTTTGGCAACCAAACGTCAAAAGCTACCATCGTTGCTAACCCACCGACTCTTAGGAGCTTTGCATGGAGCAACTCATCGCCATCATCGAAAAGGGCCAGCCCTTTTTCAACGCGATCGCCCGCAACAAGTACCTCAAGGCGATCCGCGACGGCTTTATCTCCGTCATCCCCATCATCATCTTCTCGTCCATCTTTTGCCTGGTAGCCTCGGTCCCCAACATCTGGGGTTTCTACTGGCCCGATGACATCAACAACGCCCTGTGGAAGTGCTACAACTACTCCATGGGCATCCTGGCCATCGCCTGCGCCGCCACCACGGCCAAGCACTTCGCCGACG
Organism: Collinsella sp.; assembly: GCA_031295385.1. Classification (GTDB taxonomy): domain Bacteria; phylum Actinomycetota; class Coriobacteriia; order Coriobacteriales; family Coriobacteriaceae; genus Collinsella. The sequence goes on along the minus strand of JAUMOL010000020.1, from coordinate 34,385 downwards.
CTCAGAACCGCGATCTGCCCAAGAACAACCAGATCAACTTCATCTCGTGCATGTGCGCGGCCATCATCGGCTTTCTGCTCCTTTCGAGCGACACCATCGCCACGGACGCCGCCAGCGGTTTCAACACCACCTACCTTGGTTCCAAGGGCCTGCTGACCGCTTTCATCGCTGCGTTTGTGACTGGCATCATCTACAAGTTCTTCATTAAGCGCAACATCACCGTCAAGATGCCCGAGCAGGTTCCGCCCAACATCTCGCAGACCTTTAAGGACATCATCCCCTTCTCCGTCTGCATCACCGTCTTTTGGGTCTTTGACATAGCCTTCCGCGCTGCTTTTGGCTTCTGCTTTGCCCAGGGCGTCATCCAGGTGTTCCAGCCCCTGTTCACCGCTGCCGACGGCTACATCGGCCTCGCTGTGATCTACGGCGCCATGAGCCTGTTCTGGTTCGTGGGCGTCCACGGTCCCTCGATCGTCGAGCCCGCCATCGCCGCCGCCCTCGTTGCCAACATGACCGACAACCTGGCCGCGTTCCAGGCTGGCCAGCACGCTTCCGCCGTCCTGACCCAGGGTGCCCAGTACTTCGTCGTCTGCATGGGCGGCACCGGCGCCACGCTCGTCCTGGTCTTTATGTTCTGCTTCCTGGCCAAGTCCCAGGAGATGCGCGCCGTCGGTAAGGCCGCTATCGTCCCCGTGTGCTTTGCCGTCAACGAGCCGCTGCTGTTCGCCGCACCCATCGTGCTCAACCCCGTCTTCTTTGTCCCGTTTGTCTTTGCCCCGATCGCCAACATCTGGATCCTCAAGATCTTTATCGACTTCTTGGGCATGAACGGCTTTATGTACACCCTGCCTTGGACCGTCCCCGGCCCCATCGGTACCATCATGGGCCTGGGCTTCCAGCCGCTCGCCTTTGTGATGCTCGCCCTTATCCTGGTCGTCGATTTCGTTCTGTACTACCCGTTCTTCCGCGCCTATGACGCCCAGAAGTGCGCCGAGGAGGCCGAGATCTCCCAGGAGGAGCTCGCCGCCAAGAACGCCGAGAAGGCCGCCAAGCTCAACGATGCCTTCCAGGGCAAGGCTGACGCCAAGAGCGTTGCTGCCGGCGCTGCCGCCGAGGCCGTGAAGGCCGACGCCCCCGCCGCTTCCGCAGCACCCGCTGCCGAGGCAACGACCACCAGTGACCTCAACGGCAAGCGCGTGCTCGTGCTCTGCCAGGGTGGCGGAACCTCAGGCCTGCTCGCCAACGCGCTGGCCAAGGCCGCCAAGGAGCGCGGCATCAATCTTGAGACCGCTGCCGAGGCCTATGGCAACCACGTTGACATGCTCCCCGACTTTGACCTGGTCGTCCTGGCCCCGCAGGCCGCAAGCTACCTGGCCGACCTGCAGAAGGACTGCGAGCGCGTGGGCAACAAATGCGTCGCCTGCCGCGGTAAGCAGTACATCGAGCTCTCCCAGAACGGCGACAAGTCTCTCGCCTTCGTAAGCGAGCAACTTTCGAAGTAAGTAACGCTCAGGGCCAGCCGACCATCCAAGACCGGCTGGCCCTTCGATTTAGACGATTGGATCATCATGTCCGTTAACCCCGCTAGCGTCACCAACCCGCCTGCGCAGTTTCCCGAGGGCTTTGTCTTTGGCGGCGCCACTGCTGCTTACCAGGTAGAGGGCGAGACCCGCACCCACGGTAAGGGCAAAGTCGCCTGGGACGACTTCTTGGAGGCCCAAGGGCGCTTCTCCCCCGATCCCGCTTCGGACTTCTACAACCAGTACCCCGTCGATCTGGAACTGTGCGAGGAGTTCGGCATCAACGGCATTCGTCTCTCCATCGCCTGGAGCCGCATCTTCCCCAACGGTACCGGCGAAATCAACCCCGAGGGTGTCCAGTTCTACCACGACCTCTTCGCCGAGTGCCACAAGCACCACGTTGAGCCGTTTGTCACGCTGCATCACTTCGATACGCCGCTGCCCCTCTTTGAGAAGGGCGACTTCCTCAACCGCGAGACCATCGACGCCTTTGTGGACTTTGCCACCTTCTGCTTTAAGGAGTACGCCGACCAGGTGACCTACTGGTTCACCTTTAACGAGATCTGGGCCGACGCCTCCAACACCTACATCGAGGGCACCTTCCCCGGTGGCGTTAAGGCACATCTGGCCGAGGCCTTCCAGTGCGAGCACAACATGATGCTCGCCCACGCCAAGGCAGTACTGGCCTTCCACAACGGCGGTTTTAAGGGCAAGATCGGCGTCATTCAGTCGCTGGAATTTAAGTATCCGCTCAACGAGAACGACCCCGCCGACATCAAAGCCGCCAACAACGAGCACGTGCTGCAGAACCAGTTTTTGCTCGACGCCACCTTCCGCGGCGACTACGCGCCCGACACCCTCGAGTGCGCCAACCGCCTGGCTGCCGTCTCGGGCGGCACCATCGAAATCCTGGACGAGGACCTCGAGATTATGCGCGAGGCCGCGCTCTACAACGACTACTTGGGCGTTAACAACTACCAGTGCCGCTTCTTGAAGGCTTACGACGGCGAGAACGACCTGCACCACAACGGTACGGGCGAGAAGGGCACCGGCCGCTGGCGCGTTAAGGGTATTGGCGAGCATGTGAACAAGCCTGGCATCCCCACCACCGACTGGGACTGGATCATCTATCCCGAGGGCCTGTTCGATCTGCTCGTCTACATTAAGCAGCGCTACCCCAACTACAAGCAGATTTTCATCACCGAGAACGGCATGGGCTACAAGGACCCCTACAAGGACGGTTTTGTGGACGACCAGCCGCGCATCGACTACATCGAGCAGCACCTGCGCTGGTTGCTCAAGGCCATGGAGGTGGGTGTCAACGTGGGCGGCTACTTCCTGTGGAGCCTGCAGGATCAGTTCTCCTGGACCAATGGCTACAACAAGCGTTACGGCTTCTTCTACGTTGACTTTGAAACCCAGAAGCGCACGCCCAAGGCAAGCGCATACTGGTATAAGCACGTGGCGCAGACCCGTCGTCTGGACTAGTGACTGGCGGGGTTGCCCGCTCACATAACCTGTCCCCATTTCTCAGCCGGGGGCGGCACGTCACACGGCGCGCCGTCCCCGACCTTTTTGTTCAGGTCGGAAGCCGTTCGTCTCAATCTGTAACATCTAGCTGAGTTTTTTGGTCCTAGCTGTTACAGATTGAGACGAACAGGATTGCTCTTTCCGAAGAATCTAAATCTGTAACACGTAGCCCGCTTTTGACCGTCTACCTGTTACAAATCGAGACAAACGGAGTAGGACCTAACCCCGTATGTCCCTAACAGTCGAGCGTTCGACCAGCGTACTCGGCACATGAATCGCCTCGATAGACGAGCTCTCTCCAATCGCCGCCTCAAACGCAAGCTTACCGACACCGCGCAAATCAAATCGCAGCGTCGTCAGCCGATTGTGAGGAACAAGTCCCTCGAGTGCGTCGTCGATACCAACCACGCTCACGTCGTCGGGCACGGACAGGCCCGCGTTCTCGAGCGCGGCGATAACGCCCAGCGCCATCTGGTCATTTGCCGCAAGCACGGCAGTCGGCGCCTGCGACCCGCCGGCAAGCACCTCGGCCGCAATCCGCTCGCCCATGGCGTACCCACTGTCCGCACTCCAATCGCCACGCAGCATCGGAGCGGCATCGACATGAGCACGACCCAGCGTATCGCGCCAACCGGCCTCACGAAAACGCGAGGAAATCGAGTTTTCCGGACCCGCCACAAACCGCATATTCGAGTGACCATGTTCCAGCAGATAATTGGTCAACAGCTCGCACGAACCATACTGGTCGGAGTCGATCGTCGTGCAGCGCGGATGCGCATACATGGACAGGATGACCGTTCGCACTCCCGGCTGGGGAACAAACTCCTCAAAATCGGGAGCCATGCGGTTCATGTTGAGAATCATGCCGTCGACGGGTCGCTCGACCATGCGGCGCGAGGCATCGGCAAGTGTATAGGGCTTGTCGCCGCCCATCTCGATCATAGTGACGGCAAAATCGTGCTCGCGCGCCGCTTGCATGATACCCTCGAGCGTCGCCAGGTTACCGACACGTGTGATGTTGTACATGCACAGGCCAATAGAACGATACGACCCGCCGCGCAACGCCGCTCCAGCAAAATTGGGACGAAAGCCCAGCTCTTCCATGGCGGCCAGCACACGCTTGCGCGTCTTTTCCGTCACGTTGGGCATACCGTTGACCACGCGAGACACAGTCTGGCGGCTCACGCCAGCGAGCGCCGCAACCTCTGCCGCGCTCGCCGAATGACCATTCCTTGTCTGCTGAGCCATGCCTTCCACGCTAACCTGCTTCCCAACTATTCCCCGCGCCCATGGCGCATCGTACATACATCGATAACGTGCTCATGATACCCGAGCCATATACCACAACATGAAAACTTCTGTCAATCAAAACCGCTTACCGAACAAATACAACCGTTCGCGGCTGTTTGAAGTTGTTTTGTTTCTATACATCCCAGCCGGATGTTAACGTGCTCATTGTCAAATGTTCACGTGCTCATTTTGGTTCTAATCATTTTAAGATAGTGTTTATCGGGCTTTTTCACCGCTGAACGCTAACCAGGGAGCCTCCTGAGCGCAAACGCACAATATCGAACAGCGAGACGAGAGGGTGTATGCATATGTCTTTGCTAAACCGCGTACAGCAGCTGCCGAAGGGCTTTGTTTGGGGCGCCGCAACCGCCGCGTACCAAACGGAAGGTTCCACGAAGGTGGCAGGCAAGGGTAAGACCATGTGGGACGATTACCTTGTCGCCCAGGGTCGCTTTTTGCCCGACCCGGCCAGTGATTTCTACAACCGCTACGAGGAGGATATCCGCCTTTCTGCCGAGCATGGACTCAACGCCATCCGTGTGTCCATCGCCTGGACCCGCATCTTTCCCAACGGCGACGATGCCGAGCCCCTCGCCGAGGGCGTTAAGCACTACCACGAGCTGTTCGCCTGCTGCAAAAAGTATGGCGTCGAGCCCTATGTGTCCCTGCATCACTTTGACTCCCCCGCCGCCCTGTTCAACCAGGGCGACTGGCTCAACCGCAAGACCGTCGACGCCTATGTGCGCTATGCCGAGTTCTGCTTCCGCGAGTTCCGCGAGGTCAAGAATTGGTTCACCATCAACGAGCTCATCAGCCTCTCGCACTCCCAATACATCCAAGGCAACTTCCCGCCCAACCATCACTTTGATGTGACGAGCGGCATCCAGAGCCAGCACAACGAGCTCGTTGCCCACGCCCGCGCCGTCAACCTGTATAAGGATCTTGACGAGACCGAGCACCTGGGCGGACGCATTGGCATGGTCAACGTCCTGACGCCGGCATATCCTGCCACAGACTCGCCCGCCGACCAGCACGCCGCCGACCTGTACAACGCCTTCTACACCGACTTCATCATGGACGGCGCCTTCCTGGGTCACTACTCCGCGCGCACCCTCTCACTCATCAACGAGATTCTGCGTGCCAACAACGCCACGCTTACGGTTGAGGACAGCGACATGGAGGAGCTCGCCAAGGCGGCGCCCCGCAACGATATGTTCGGCCTCAACTACTATCAGTCGGCGTTTATCGCCGCCTACGATGGCGAGTCCACCAACAGCTTTAACGGCACCGGAGACAAGGGCACCTCGTGCTTTAAGTTTAAGGGCGTCGGGCAGCAGGTCGATATGCCGGGTATCCCCACCACCGACTGGGATTGGCTCATCTACCCGCAAGGCCTCTACGACACGCTCAAGCACATCAGCGCCACCTATCCCAACCTCCCCGTCATCTATATCACCGAAAACGGCCTGGGCCACAAGGACCCCGAGCCCGACGCAAACGGCATCGTCGCCGATCCCGAGCGCATCGACTTTGTCGACCAGCACATGGAGAAGGTGCTCCGGGCGCGCGCCGAGGGCGTCGACGTCCAGGGCTACTTTATCTGGAGCCTGCAGGACCAGTTCTCGTGGGCCAACGGCTATAACAAGCGCTACGGCCTGTTCTACATCGACTTCGACACGCAAAAACGCTACATCAAGCAGTCGGCACTCTGGTACAAGGAGCTCGCCGACACTATGGCGGACGCGCAGTAGCGCATCGCCTCGCTTTCCCCCGAGAGGGGAGCGGCCCTATGCGATACAAACCCAGCCGCTCCCCTCTCTCCCCCTGGGACCGACCCCGCCTGCACCCGGGCTTTTAGCAAGCGGGAGACCATATAGGTTTTCAACGTCCATGCCATTAAGATTTCATGCAAAGAGGAGCGTGAACTATGGAATCGATCGTTAAGTTCTTGGAGAAAGGTCAGCCGTACTTCGACAAGGTCTCTAAGAACATCTACCTTCAGGCCATTAAAGACGGCTTTTTGGCAGCAATGCCCATCATCCTGTCTTCTTCTGTCTTCCTGCTTATTTCGACCCTGCCGGGCGTTGTCGCCACGGTCGGCGGCTTTACGCTGCCCGACTGGTGGAACGTCGACGTCGTGAACTTCTGCAACAAGGTTTATAACTTCACGATGGGCGTCGTGGGCATCATGGTCGCCGGCACCACCGCAAGCGCGCTGACCGGCTCCAAGAACCGCCGCATGCCTGCCGGCAAGGCCATCAACGCCACGAGCACCATGGTCGCCGCCATGTGCGCTATGCTCATCTTGGCCGTTACCCAGACGAGTGCCAAGATCGACGGCGCCGATGTCTCGGTGTTCTTTACCGACAACATGGGCACCAAGGGCCTACTGAGCTCCTTTGTCGCCGCATTTGCCACGGTCAACATCTATGCCTTCTGCATTAAGCGAGACATCACCATCAAGCTGCCCAAAGAAGTCCCCGGCGCCATCGCCCAGAACTTCCGCGACATCTTCGCCTTCAGCTTCTCCATCCTGTTTGTCGCCGTCATCGACATTATCTGCCGCACCTGCTTGGCCGTCCCGTTTGCCAACGTCATCTCCACGCTGGTGAGCCCGCTGTTCGCCGCTGCCGATTCCTACGCCGGCCTCGCCCTCATCTGGTTCATGATCCCGCTGTTCTGGTTCATGGGCATCCACGGCCCCTCGGTCGTTAAGCCTGCCCTCAACGCCGCGCTGTTTGGCAACATCACCACCAACCTCGCCACGCTGCAGGCCGGCGGTCACCCCGCCCTCGCCCTGACCGAGAACTTCGGTAACTACATCGGCGAACTCGGCGGCACCGGCGCCACGTTCATTGTCCCGATCATCTTCCTGCTCTTTATGCGCTCCAAGCAGCTCAAGGCCGTCGGCAAAGCCTCTGTCGTACCCGTGATGTTCGCCGTCAACGAACCGCTGCTGTTCGCCGCGCCCATCATCCTCAACCCGTACTTCCTGATCCCGTTCCTGTTTGCCCCCGTGGCCAACGTCCTCATTGGTAAGTTCTTCATCGACTTTTTGGGCATGAACGGCTTTATCTATGCCATGCCGTGGGCACTCCCCGGACCGATCGGCACCTTCATCGACACCAACTTCCAGCCGATCTCTCTGGTCCTGGTTGTCGTCCTGCTGGTCGTTGACTTCTTAATCTACTACCCGTTCTGCAAGGCCTACGACAACGTCCTGTGCAAGCAGGAGGCCGAGACCCTGGCCGAAGAAGAGGCCGAGGAGACCAAGGCCGTCAAGACCGCTGCCGCCCCCGCCGTTGAGGCTCCTGTTGTCGAGACCGCTTCTGCCACTGAGGCCTCCGCAGCTCCGTCCGCCCTTAAGGGCAAGGATCTGAGGGTTCTGGTTCTGTGCGCTGGCGCCGGCACCTCTGCACTGCTCGCCAACGCGCTTAAGGAAGGCGCCGACGAGCTGGGCATCGACATTACCGCCAACGCCGGTGCCTACGGCAGCCACTACGCCATCATGGACCAGTACAACGTCATCGTCCTGGCTCCGCAGGTTCGCACCTATTACAACGAGATGAAGGCCGACACCGACCGCCTGGGCATCACGCTGCTGTCGCCCAAGGGCAAACAGTACATCGACCTCACTAAGGATCCCAAGGGTGCCGTCGCCTGGATCGAGGAAAACCTCGAGGCATAAGACGCTGACGCCACCTGCCGCTCGCAGAAAAAAAATGGCCCGTGCATCGATGCGTGATGCGCGGGCCATTTTGTTTAGACCGCACCCGTCCTCCTGTTCATCTTAATCTGTAACATCTAGCCGAGTTTTTGGGTCCCAGCTGTTACAGATCGAGGTGAACGCACAGGCCAAGCCGAAAATCTCAATCTGTAACATGTAGACCGCTTTTGACCGCTTAGATGTTACAGATCGAGACAAACAGATGGGTCAATCCAATCAATCTAGATCTGTAACATCTAGCCGAGTTTTTGGGTCCTAGCTGTTACAGATTGAGACAAACGGAATAGGCCGGGCCAAAATCTCAATCTGTAACATCTAGCTGAGATTTTCGGCCCTACCTGTTACAGATTGAGACGAACAGGCCGAGCACGTCTACGCCCGTAGGTCTTTCACGCTGGAACGCTCGACCAGCACACCCGAGACAAGCGTACGGCTTCTGGAGCTCGGGGCTTCCAGACCTGCGACGACCTCATTAAGCGCACGGACGCCCAGCTCGCGGTGGCGAAACTTCACCGACGTCAGAATCGAGTTGGGAATCGTCTTGTAGAGCTCATCGTCGAAGCCGATCACGGACACGTCGTCGGGCACACTGAGCCCTTTGTCACGTAAAGCCATCATCACGCCGTTTGCCATGCAGTCGTTAGCCGCGAGGACCGCCGTGCAATCGGGTTTATCGGCAAGCACAAGGCCCGCAGCATAGCCACTATCCGCATTCCAATCGCCTTGCAGAGGCTCGGGCGGCTCAATGCCACGCGCCTCGAGTGCCGCTCGCCAACCTTTCATACGGCACTGGCTCGACAGCGCTTCTTTCTTACCAGAGACGAAGTACACGTTCTTGTGCCCGTGATTCAAGAAGTACTCGCACGCCATGCGCGCGCCGCCCTCTTGGTCGTCACTGACGGTGGAGCAGGTAGGATGTTCCATCGGTGTGATAATCACCGTCTTGAGGTCTTTCGGTGCCTCAAAAGTATCAAAGTCATCGACCATCTGACGCAGGTTGAAGATCATGCCATCAACAGGCAGCTGCGACATCCTACGCGCCGCTTCGGCAAGGGTCATCTTCTCCCCCGCCCGCTTTTTGATCATCGTGAGCGCAAAGCCGCGTTCTTCGGCGGCATCTGCGATACCGTCAATCATGTCCACGGCACCGCCCGACAAGTGGAACAGCACCACGCCGATGCACCCGTAACGGCCCAACTTGAGCGAACGCGCGGCAAAGTTGGTTCGAAACCCGAGCGCTTCCATTGCGGAATGGACCTTATCGCGTGTCGACTCTCGCACGCTACCGGGCTCGTTGATCACACGCGAAACCGTCTTGAGAGAAACACCCGCGGCAACTGCCACATCATTCATTGAGACATTTTTCTTATCCATCGTTGCCACTACTTCTCCAGTCGGTCTTGCATCGCTTGTTTTTTGCGTTCTAGCATACACTACCTGCCTGACTGATAAATCAACCGTTTACCGGACAATATCGACCGCTCACCCGTATATCCTTGTTGCTCTTCCAAAAATGTCTTACGTTGTCATTAACGAAATGACAACGTTGTCATTTCGCAATGCCTTCCTTAAGCAGGAAGGTTTCCGGGCAGTCCTGACCATCCATCGACGACCAGTTCCATCCACATGCATCGCGCATCAAGTAGCAAAGGAGCTCTATGGACGCCATCGTAAAGATGCTCGAAAAGCATCAACCGTTCTTTGAGAAGATCTCGAGGAACGTCTACCTCCAGGCCATTAAGGACGGATTCCTTGGGTGCATGCCCATTGTCCTTACCTCTTCGATCTTTCTGCTGATCGCCACCCTTCCCGGCGTCGTTGGCATCACGTTGCCCCAGCCGCTCATCGACTGGTGCAACAAGCTGTACAACTTCACCATGGGCGTCATGGGCATCATGGTTGCCGGCACCACCGCCAAGAACTTTACGGCTTCCATGAACCGTCGCATGCCCGCCGGCAAGGTGCTCAACGACGGCTCCACCATGGTTGCCGCCCAGTGCAGCATGCTGCTGCTCGCTGTTACGCAGTTCACCACCAAGTTCAACGGCTCCGAGCTTTCGGTCTTCGATTGCACCAGCATGGGTACGCGCGGTCTGTTCTCGGCCTATATCGCCGCGTTCATTACCGTGTGGGTCTATAAGTTCTGCGTCTCGCGCGATCTGACCATTAAGCTGCCCAAGGAGGTTCCGGGCGCCATCGCTCAGAACTTCCGCGACATCATCCCCTTTGGCGGCGCTGTCATCATCTGCGGCATCATCGATGTTGTCGTGCGCAACCTCATGGGCGTTCCGTTCTCCGAGCTGCTCATCAAGCTGCTCTCCCCGCTCTTCACTGCGGCAGAAACCTATCCTGGCCTTATCCTTATCCAGGCAGCCACCGCGTTCTTCTGGTTCATCGGCGTCCACGGCCCCTCGATTGTCCAGCCGGGCATCGACCCCATCCGTCTTGCCAACCAGGCTGAGAACCTGCAGGTTCTGCTGGCCGGCGGCCACCCCGCCCACTCCCTCACCTTTAACATGTCGCTCGTGGGTGAGTTCGGCGGCACCGGCGCCACGTTCATCGTGCCGCTTCTGCTGATTCTCTTTATGAAGTCCAAGCAGCTCAAAGCCGTCGGTAAGGCCTCGATCGTTCCTGTTGCCTTCGCCGTCAACGAACCGCTGCTCTTTGGCGCGCCGATGATCCTTAACCCCTACATGCTCATCCCCTTTGTTGCCGCCGGCTGCGTCAACGTAAGTGTTGCCAAGTTCTTTATCGACAACGTGGGCATGAACGGCTTCTCCTTCGTGGTGCCTTGGGCTACCCCTGCCCCCATCGGCATCTTCATCACCACGAACTTCCAGCTTATCGCCCTGGTATTTGTCGCGATCATCATCTTGCTGGACGCCATCATCTACCTGCCGTTCTTGAAGGCATACGATAAGCTGCTCTGCGACCAGGAGGCCGAGCGCGCCGCCGAGCTGGGTCTTGAGTCCGATGGTGCTTCCACCATCGCCGCCAGCACCTCTGCGCCCGCTGTTGAGCAGACGACCGCTTCCGTCGAGACGACCGCTGCCGCCGCCGACAGCGAGCCTGTCGCCGATCAGCCCGAGCCCGCTGCCGATGCATCCGCTAAGAAGGATGTCGACGGCCTGAAAGTCCTCGTCCTGTGCGCCGGCGCCGGCACCTCTGCCATGCTTGCCAACGCCATCAAGGAAGGTGCCGCGCAGACCGGAGAGAACATCGCTTCCTCCGCAGGCGCCTATGGCCAGCACACCGCCATCATGGATCAGTACGACGTCATCGTGCTCGCCCCGCAGGTTCGTAGCTACTACAACGACATGAAGGCCGACACCGATCGTCTGGGCATTAAGCTGCTCGCTCCCCGCGGTAAGGAATATATCGACCTTACCCGCGACCCCGCTGGCGCCATCAAGTGGCTCCGCGAGAACCTCGACTAGTTCCTCCCTCTGTTGGTGCCCGGATCCCCAGTTCGGGCACCTCTCCCTATTCGTATCCCACAGAAAGGATGACTCATGACCAACCCCATGCAGTTCCCCGACGGCTTTGTGTTTGGCGGCGCCACCGCTGCTTACCAGGTTGAGGGCGAGACCCGTACGCACGGCAAGGGCAAAGTGCCCTGGGACGATTTCCTGGCAGCCCAGGGTCGCTTCTCCCCCGATCCCGCAAGCGATTTCTACAACAAGTACCCGGTCGATATTGACCTGTGCCAGCGCTTCGGCATCAACGGTATTCGCGTCTCCATCGCTTGGAGCCGTATCTTCCCCAACGGCACTGGCGAGATTAACCCCGAGGGCGTTGCCTTCTATCACGAGCTTTTCGCCACCTGCAACAAAGCCGGCGTTATCCCCTATGTCACGCTCGATCACTTCGATACGCCCGAGGCCTTTTACCAAAACGGCGGCGAGGGCTTCCTGACGCGCACGACGATCGACGCCTTTGTCGAGTACGCCAAGTTCTGCTTTACCGAGTTCACCGAGGTCAAGCACTGGTTTACCTTTAACGAGATTCCCGCGACCGCCGAGGGCAGCTTTATCGTCGGCAACTGGCCGCACGGCGAGAAGTATCGCCTGGACAAGGCTTTCCAGCTCATGCACAACATGATGGTGGCCCACGCCAAGGCTGTCGTCGCCTTCCATGAGGGCGGCTTTGAGGGCGAGATCGGCATTGTCCAGAACCTGGAGCCCAAGTATCCCCTCGACCCCAACAACGCCGCCGACTGCGAGGCAGCTCGCATGGCCGACGTCATCAACAACCGCTGGGTGCTCGACGCCACCTTCCGCGGCCACTATGCAGCCGACACCATGGAGGCTGCGACCAAGCTGGCCCATATCGCCGGCGGCGAGCTCGATGTTCGCGACGAAGACATCGCCGCGCTGACCGCCGCGCTCCCCTACAACGATTGCCTGGGCGTCAATACCTACAAGTGCCAGTTCCTGCGTGCCGCCGAGGGCGAAAACGACATCAACCACAATGGCACTGGCGACAAGGGCTCCTCGCGCTGGTTCCTCAAGGGCGTGGGCGAGTCATGCGTGCGCGAAGGCGTACCCACCACCGATTGGGACTGGATCATCTATCCCGAGGGCCTCTACGACCTGCTGCTCCGCATTAAGAACGATTACCCCAACTACAAGAAGATCTACATCACCGAGAACGGCATGGGCTATAAGGACGACTTCGAGGATGGCTTTATCGACGACGCCCCTCGCATCGACTATATGCGCCAGCATCTTGCATGGATCCTCAAGGCAATCGACGGCGGCGTGAACGTCGACGGTTACTTTGTGTGGTCGCTGCAGGACCAGTTCTCCTGGACCAACGGCTACAACAAGCGCTACGGCCTGTTCTACATCGACTTCGAGACCCAGAAGCGCTATCCCAAGGCGAGCGCGTACTGGTACAAGAACGTCGCGGAGACCGGCCTGCTCATGGCCTAGCTTTTGCCGTATACCCCCTGTCGGCCGCATGCGAATCCCTCCACGGGTTCGCATGCGGCCTTTTTGTTTTTGGTGGGCCTGGGCAGGCCGTTTGTCTCGATCTGTAACGTCTAGCAGGGATTTTCGGCCCTACCTGTTACAGATCGAGACAAACGTTCGAACCAATCCAAACAATCTCAATCTGTAACGTTTGGCCGAGTTTTTCGGTCCCAACCGTTACTGATTGAGACAATTAGATAGTCAAATCCGCGCTTTCCAAGCAGCTATAAAGCACGGCTCTTTCCTTGCTTTCAGTATCACGAACATATTTTCGGTATCATTTCATGTTATTATGATACCGAAAATATGTTCGTGATACTGAAAGGAGCGGAATGCGCCAGTTTGATTACACCACAGTCCCAGCGGAACTCGAGGCAACTCCAATCACCAACCTTCTCCTCTCGATACGCGAGCATAAAGGCCGTCAGCTTGTTCTGGGTCAAGTCAGACCCGAGCTTCTATCGTCCCTTATGGAGGAAGCTAAGATCCAAAGCACCCAATCCTCCAACGGACTTGAAGGAATTGTTACCACCCAAAAAAGACTCAAAGCAATCATGGCGTATTCCGCCAAGCCAAGCTCCCGCGCAGAGGAAGAAATCGCTGGATACCGAGATGCGCTGTCGCTTATTCACGAGCAGCACGATTTCATTCCCGTAACGCCATCGGTCATTTTGCAGTTGCATCGTGACCTCATGGCACACACAGCAATCTCGTATGGGGGCCATTGGAAAGATAGCGATAACGAAATCATCTCCATCGACGATCAAGGCAATCGATTTGTGCGCTTTAGGCCGCCTTCGGCCCTAGCAACCCCCGGACTTATCGAAGAAGCCTGTCGGTCCCTCAACGACGCCTTATCTCGTCAAGTTTGCGACCCCCTCCTTATATCACTCCGCTTCATCTTCGATTTTGTCAGCATTCATCCCTTCAACGATGGCAATGGCAGGATGAGCCGGCTCCTCACAACGCTGCTGCTCGAAAAGACTGGATACGACGTTGCGCGTTACATCAGCATCGAACGTCTCATTGAAGACAATAAAGCGCTTTACTACAACGCCCTCTCCGCAAGCTCCACTGGATGGAATGAAAATCAAAACACCGAAGTGCCCTTTATACGTTTTATGCTCGGAACTATCCTGGCGGCCTACCGACAGCTCGAGCAGCACACCCTGATTGAATCTGGCACTCACCCCATATCGAAGCAAGCACGTATAGCTGCTCTATTTCAACAGAGACCCGGCGTCATCAAGAAATCCGACATCCAGTCCAACTGCCCCGATATCAGCGAGGTAACCGTTAAACGAACCCTCAGTCAGCTTGTTGGTTGCAGCGCAATCGAGAAAACAGGAGCGGGTCGTTCGACGGGCTACATACTCAAAGACGTCCACGCCCTGGAATTATTCTTGCAATCCGCAATACCCGACGGCAGGTCAGAAATTACAAAAGAGTCCCCAAAGAACAAACTCCTTGAACGCATGAACCGCGCCGAAGATGAAAGCAGAGACGAACTCTACGAAGACTACGATTCATTCTCAAGAGTTATCAAAGCGAAATACGGAATCTGACCCTGCCTTAGAATGGCCCCTCCTTGTAGCCCAAACGGATTTACGCGTCATCAAATTTGACGCACAAATGGTGTTTTTACTTATATGTGTCATTCTGCACGTCATATTGAAGCGATAATCCCCGCGCCGGCAGGGGGCAGAAGTATCGCCTGCAGCGCTAGCTAGCAAATGACCTGCGTGTGTTCCTCGATGGCAGTGCGGTCCTCGGCGGTAATACCCGGCTCGCACACCACGGCGTTCAAATTGTCCAGGCGGCAGAAGGTGTAGAAGTCGCGCTTGGCGATCTTGCTGGAGTCGGCGATCAGATAGCGCGAGTCGGCCTTGCTAAAGGCGAGCTGCTGGATACGGCCCTCGTCCATGTTGGACGTGGACACGTCGCCGTCCAGAATGCCGTTGGCACCGATAAACGCCGTGTCAATCCCTAGTGCGCGCGGGGTATCCTCGGCCATGGGGCCCACAAAGGCGGCGGTGCGGCGACGGTACATGCCGCCCACCGGGCACAGCTCGCAATCCTCGCGCGCCTCGAGCAGGCTAAAGGCCGAAAGCGAATTGGTCACATAGATGGAAGACAGTTTGTCGGTGACTCGGAGAGCGCCAATGCGATCTCACGACGGTTGCGCGCATTGTCTCAATTAGATACTCAACGAAATACGGCCCCGCAGCTCAATAAGCTGCGGGGCCGTACCATACACCGACGAATCAACGACGAAGTGCATCCACTATTTGGCCAGCTCCTGAACGATCCAGTCAATTGCACCTTCGGGATCGTTGGTAAGGTCGATATACTCCTTGCCCCTTGTGGTGAGCAGTTTAATTCCAAGGCGATCGGTATCGGCCTTCATAGCGTCATAGTACATGCGTGCCTGGGGCGCCAGAACAATCACGTTGTACTGATCCATCGTATCATAGTGGCTTCCGTACGCACCGGACTGAGAAACCAGATCGATACCCTTAGCAGCGGCGCCTTCGCGAAGAGCATTTGCCAAGAGAGTCGAAGTGCCGGCACCCTGGCAAAGCACAAGCACGCGGATCTGCTCCGCCTTGTCCTTTACCGCCTCGAGAGCTTTTGCGACATTTTCCTGTGCGGCAATAGCATCTGCATCCGAGGTTCCTGCAGTCTCCTTTGCAGACTCTTCCAAACAAAGCTGATGGTCATACGCCTTGCAGAACGGATAGTAAATCACAAAGTCAACGACCAACAGCACTGCAATCAATACAAGAGAACGTACATCAAGACCTGTGGTGAGGAATGCACCGATTGGGCCGGGAAGCGCCCACGGCATGGTATACATGGGGGCGTTCATTCCAATGACGTCAATGAAAAACTTACCGATTATAGCGTTGACCATAGGAGCCGCTAGGAAGGGCACGAACATATAGGGATTGAGAACAATCGGCATACCGAAGAGAACGGGCTCGTTAACTCCAAAAATCACCGGGATAATCGATGCCTTGCCCATGGCTTTAAGCTGCTTGGAACGCATAAACATGATCAGGATAATAGGAACGATGAACGTGCAGCCAGAACCGCCCAGACCGCCGATGAAGTTTGTAAAGTCCAGCGCGAGAGCAATTGACGGGTGTCCACCTGCTTGGTAAACCGCAAGATTGGTAACGGTATTGTCGTAGAGCGCAGCATTGATCGGAGTCATGACAACCGAGGCACCGTGAATGCCCATAAATTGGAAAAGTGCGACCGCGCCCTCGATAAGCGCCATGCCAGGATAGGTGTCGACCGCGGAGAACAGCGGCGAGATAAGAGCGGATACCAAATTGGCGAACGGCACAGCAAGCAGCTTACGGCTCGCAAGATCGATAAAAGCGCACGCAAGGATCGAAAACCCAAACGCAAAGATATCGCGAAAACTCTGCGCAATAGAGCCAGGGACCTCTTTGGGGAGCTTGATCGTCACATTATGGCTAATGCACACCTTATAGATATTAACGGTCAAGAATGCGGATACGAACGCAGCGATAAAACCCTTGGTTCCCATGTAGCCGGTTTCAAAAACAGACGTATCTGCTCCGCCAATCGAGACAACATCGTTCGTCACCGATAGCAAGAACATGCCACACATGGCACAAACCATGCACGAGGTGGGGTTGAGAGATTTGCCCGAAGGCATGCGGCGGTTCATCGACTTGGCAAGTGAGCTCGCCGTGGTGCCGGCCACCATAATGCCAAGAAGTCCCATGGTATATGCATAGATTTTATTGAAGAAATCCAGCACCTCAGGCGGAAGCGTGATGCCTACATAGGCAGGGAGCGTCGAAAGAAGAAGGAACAGGCTCGAGAACAGCACAATTGGCATATTCGAGAGAAAGCCATCCTTGATCGCCACCAGATAAATGTTCCTCGAGATCTTGTCGAAGAGGGGCTGGTGTTTTTCAAGGAATTTGACGATAGCGTCCATAACACATCCTTTCATGATTCCCGGGCACACAACGATTTATCCGGACTCAACCGTCGTGTCCCCGTTTGTATCCACGTATATATGTGAATACATTCTCGTGCGAAATGTAATATCATTTGCGCGATTTGTCATAACCAATTCTTTTTCCGCTTTGTCGATATGTCAAGAATTCAAATACTTATTCGGTGAACGGTAGTTGATTAATATAAGGTTTTCCCAGCTAAAGGCTATTTTTTCCAAGCAGTACAATAAGTTTGCAACCGTTCACCGATTGGATATAACATATTGAATATATTGTTGTAACAATATTAGAGACAATGTCACAAGCCTGTCGTTCTAGTCAAAGGAAGTAACAATGCCCAAACGATTACTGAACATGTCCGCATCCGATTTTGCCGCCACGTCACCCATGGATCTAAAGCAGGCAATTCTGGCTTCCGAGGGACGTACCATCATGGCGGAAAACGTACCCTCTTCCCAATTTCTCGGCGGCGTTACTAATGCAGAAATCGAACGTGCCGCAGGTGCCGACCTGCTTCTGTTCAACGCGCTCGATGTGTTCGATCCAGTTATTGCCGGTATTCCAGATGATCTCAATGAAAACCCGGTCACTTGGGTGAAGCGAGCATGCGGAAGGCCCATTGGCGTCAATCTGGAGCCAGTTGATAACGAGGCAGAGATGTCTGAATCCCGAACGGAAATCCCCATGGGTCGTCGCGTCTCTCCCAAGACCTTAGAAAAGGCTAACGAACTCGGATTTGATTTTATCTGCCTGACGGGCAACCCTGGAACCGGCGTCTCCAACGATGCAATCGCCCATTCGATTAAACTCTCCAAAGAGCATTTCAATGGCCTGGTCATAGCCGGAAAAATGCATGGAGCGGGCGTTGCGGAACCTGTCATGACGCTCGAAATTGCGCGCAAGTTTGTTGACCTCGGCGTCGATATCCTTCTCGTGCCCGCCCCCTACACCGTCCCTTGCTTCCAAGAAGCAGACCTGCGCGCCATCGTAGACTTTGTACGATCCCACAACGTAGGCAAGTCAATTGAAGATAAGGTTCTCGTCATGGCGGCGAACGGGACGAGTCAAGACTCCTGCGACAGCGAGACCATTAAGAAAATAGGCCTTGCAGCAAAAGCAGCCGGCGCTGACCTCCAACATATCGGGGACTCCATGAACGGTATTTGCCTGCCCCAGAATATCTTCACGCTCGGACAAGCCCTTCGTGGATACAGGCATCAGATCGTCATGCTGAGCCGCTCTGTGATACGTTAAGGTTACCTTGCCCACGTTACATCCCGACTGAGGCAACCATCAGGTATAACCAACATGCAAACTGAGGCTCTAATGCTCGATACACACGAAAAACGGCCACTCTATTTACAGCTCACCGACGCGCTGCTCAAGCAGATCGTCGATGAATATCAAGCAGACGATAAACTTCCGACAGAAATGGAACTCTGCGACGAATACGCCGTAAGCAGAACAACCGTCCGACTTGCCATGAGTGAGCTGGAGCGTCGTGGAAGTATCTATCGAATCCAAGGTAAGGGATCGTTTGTTGCACCGAAACGCGTTAGCGAGCTCAATTCACTTTTAGACTTTGACTTTGCAAGCCATTGCGATGGCGTTGATCCGGATGCCATCACCAAACATTTCGGCGGCCTCACATCAGGTCGTCCAATTTCCGTAATGATGCTCCAACAATTTGGATGTCAAAGTCGCGATGAAATTCAGCGTCTTGAATTGACCTACGAACTTGAAGGCAGCTTCATAGGCGCTGATACGTTCTTCATTTCAAAGTCGCGCGTTCCGAATAACCAGTTAGATTTTCAGGCATTTAGCAGAATCATGGACGGCTTGTCCAAGTCTATCCAATCTGTTAGGGAAAGCTATAGAGCACGTCAGCTTAGCGATTCCGAAGCCAGTAATTATGGTGTTGCAAAACTTCCGGTCATCGAACTGACTCATTATGCTTACGACTCCGGAGGCAAACTGATCTCAATTGTCTGCCGCACCGTCTTAACTGGGCGAATCCCTTATCAAAACTTTATTTTCAAGTCCTAATGTTCTTTTTCTTTTGTCTCGATCTGTAACACGTAGCCGAGTTTTTAAGTCCCAACCGTTACAGATCGAGACAAACAAGGTAGACCCGCCGAATTGTCTCAATCTGTAACACTTAGACCGGTTTTGGACGTCTAGATGTTACAGATTGAGATGAATGCACAGGTCAATCCTCTCAATCTCAATCTGTAACAACTAGCTGAATTTTTCGGTCCTAGCTGTTACAGATCGAGACAAACGGAATAGGCCGAGCCAAAAATCTCGATCTGTAACATCTGACTCGCTTTTGGCCGCCTAGATATCACAGGTTGAGACAATTTGATAGTGGAGTCCTCATTTGCGCGTCATATCGCGTAGCGCTGACGCGCTGATTCCCCACAATGACAGGAGACAAAAGTCCTCCCGCAGCGCTTGTGGGCATCCCATAGCGTTAGCTAGCAGATGACCTGCGTGTGCTCCTCGATGGCGGCGCGATCCTCGGCGGCGATGCCCGGCTCGCACACCACGGCATCCAAACTGTCCAGGCGGCAGAAGGTGTAGAAGTCGCGCTTGCCGATCTTGCTGGAATCGGCGATCAGATAGCGCGAGTCGGCCTTGCTAAAGGCGAGCTGCTGGATGCGGCCCTCTTCCATGTTAGACGTAGACACGTCGCCGTCCAAAATGCCGTTTGCGCCGATAAAGGCTGCGTCGATCCCCAGTGCGCGCAAGGTGTCCTCGGCCGTGGGGCCCACAAAGGCGGCAGTGCGGCGGCGGTACACGCCGCCCACCAGGCACAGTTCGCAGTCTTCGCGCGCCTCGAGCAGGTTAAACACCGAAAGCGAATTGGTCACAATGCGCAGGCGAAACGCCGGCAGCATCGAGGCCATCTGCTCAACCGTGGTGCCCGTGCCCAAAAAGATGGTCGAGCCTTCCTCGATAAGCTCCACAGAACGGCGCGCAATCTGCAACTTTTCCTCGGCATGCTTCGTGCGCTTTTCGCTGTGCGAATACTCATGGCGCAGCATAGCGTGTGGACGGCTCTGCGCACTGCGGGCTCCGCCGTGCACGCGCTCGATCTCGCCCAGGCTCGCAAGCTCCTCAAGGTCACGGCGGATCGTCATATCCGAGACACCTAACGCATCCGAAATCTCCTTAACCGAAACCGTTCCCTGTTCCTCGAGCAGCTGCCGAACCTTATCCTGTCGCTCCGCTTTAATCACGATGAGTCCTCGCTGTTCCACGCTCACGTCAATTCAAACAATAACGAACAAATTGTATCAGACTCGCGCGCGTCAGAAATGAACACCCGCACAGCTCCAATCATCACTTTTTTGAGAAAAATACCCCCTGCTTTAGTGGGGTGTAGTGATAATCTCGCTTGTTCGCGCTACAGTTTGTCGGAAAAACCTCGATGTTAGGAACCAAATGATCACTTCCGAGCTTTTCGGCACCGCGCCGTGCGGTACCCCCGTTCATCGTTACACCCTCAACGGGCCCGAGATCTGCGTTCGCATTATGGACTATGGCGCCACCGTGCTGGGTATCGATGTGCCCGACATTCCCGGCAACGTGCGCGATGTGGTTCTGGGCTTCGATAAGCTCGAGGATTACTTTGACAACCCCGCCTGCTTTGGCGCGACCATCGGCCCCGTGGCAAACCGCACCGCGGGCGCCACGATCACCATCGCCGGCACGGACTGGCATATGCCGGCCAACGAAGGCGTCAACAACCTGCACAGCGATCTTGAGCACGGCCTGCACAAGCGCGTATGGGATGTTGAACTCGACGAGGTCCACAACGCCGTGCGCATGACCACCTCGCTTGAGGATGGCGAGCTGGGTCTCCCCGGCAACCGCACCTTTACGGCCGTGTTTACCGTTACACGCACCGGCGTCTTTCGCATCGAGTATGGCTGCGAGAGCGACCGCGCCACCTACGTGTCCATGACCAACCACGCGTACTTTAACCTTGCCGGTCATAACGCCGGCATGGACTGTGAGCACTTCTTTGTTGCCAACGCTGCCCACTACCTGCCCATCAACGAGCAGAACATCCCCACCGGCGAGATTGCTCCGGTCGAGGGCACGCCGTTTGACTTCCGCGAGCTGCGCCCTGTCGCTCCTGGCATGGAAGCCGATGACCCGCAGATTAAGCAGGCCCGTGGCTACGATCACTGTCTGTGCATCGATGGCTATCAGTACGGCCGTAATCTGCGCCGCGCGATGCATGTTGAGGAGATGTGGACCGGCCGCGAACTGGACTACTACACCACCGCCCCGGGCGTGCAGCTCTACACCGGAAACTGGCTGGGCGACGAGCACGCCAAAGACGATGCCAACTATGGTTGGGGCGCCGGCTTTGCCCTCGAGGCCGAGATGTACCCCGACACGCCGCACCAGCCGCTGTTCCCGCAGGGCATTGTGGGCCCGGGTCACCCCTACAGCAATGTGATCGAGTACCACTTTATGAGGCACTAAGCCCACAACGCAACATATCGCACAGCAGCGCCCGCCGGCACCACCGCCGACGGGCGCTTTGCTACCTAGTCATTGGGGACGTTCTTAAATGACTAGTTGGATGGGGTCGGGATTGGAGCTGGGGAGATAGCGGATTTCTAGCTCTATGCCGAGCGCCTGCAGCTCTTTGAGGGCTGCGACATCTGCGTCGTCTACGGCAACTGCGGGCGTTGCAGGACGCTTGCCCTCCCCTGCCTGCATATGGCCAATGCTGATCTTGGTAATCGGCACACCACCCTTAACCAGCGCGAGTGCATCGGCGGGTGAGGCCACCATGATCAGAATCCATTGACGCGGCGTTGCGGTATGGATGATGTCGATGGTCCTTTGCACCGAGAAAAACCGTGTCCACACGCCCTCGGGCGCCGCGACCCTCATAGGCGCCCACTTGCGCGAATCCGCCGCAATCTCGTCGTTAACGATCAGGACAAGATTGGAACCAATCGCCTCATTCCACAGCTCAACGTCTTGCCCGTAAATAAACCGGTCATCGATACGTGTAAGAAGGATCCTGGGTTGAGCCATGGCAGCCCCATTCTGTTTGAGACCCATAAGAGCAAGACTTCGCGTTTCCAATATTAGTGCATTTAAAGTGAGAAAAGCCGTCAGAACACTTGCGCGGATGTGCGATGTCCCGTATCATAGACAGCCGTTGACGCCTCAGTTGCGTCATCACATGGCCGCCAGCGTAGCTCAGTTGGTAGAGCACCGCTCTCGTAAAGCGGGGGTCACCGGTTCGAGCCCGGTCGCTGGCTCCATTGCACAAGATAGCCGCCTTCGGACGGCTTTTTTGTTGCCGATTTTGAGTGCGTGCGTGCCAATCCACGTATCGTAACGGCCTCAACTCCCCTACTCAAAAACAGAAAGCCCCGCCAGCCGCAATCCGCAAAGGAACCGCGATCAGCGGGGTCTAAGCGCGCTCCTCCAAAGGAAAACGCTCACAACACGAACAGCTCAGCCGAGCAGCTCGCTACTCCTCCCAGTAAGCGTCTGCAAGCAGCTTAAAGCAGATCTTCTTGACCGGCTGCGCGCCATCGCCCGAGAACTCGAGCGTGGGCATATGAGGCTCGCCGGCAACAAACAGCGCAAACTTGTCGTCAGCAAGATCGCCGGCGATCGAAGCGTCGGAATCGACCAGATCGTAGTCGTCCTTCTCGTCAAACTCCTGGACCAGCGTCAGGCTGCCCGTGGCAACCTTAAAGGCCTCGCGACCCTCGACATCGATCTGCAGGTCGTGATAGCGCTGATGCGTCTCGTAGTGAGCCTCGGCCTCGGGACGCGTCGTGGGAGCCATGACGTTCGCAAAGACCTTGTCGCCCAGAATCGGATGGCTGCCGACCTCGAGCTGCGCCGGGTCGTTCTCCTCGAGCCAGTCGATCAGCACATCGAGGCTCTTGAGCATTCCGCGGTATTCCTCGATATCGCCCAGTGCACCGTAAATCATCTAAATCCCCTCTCGGATCGTTTCTTTGGCAGCTACTCGGCAAACGCGTTACCGACGCTGTTGCCACCCACATACGTCTCGACCAGGGTAAGGTCGGGATTGAACACGACAACGTCGGCGTCGCGCCCCGGCATAATGCTACCGCACTTGTCATCGGCTCTATCCACAAGCAAGCAACCGATGCCGGGGCCGACGCCCAAGCTCTTACAGCTCGGTCACGACAACGCCGTTGTAGACCTCGTCCCAACGGTCCATGACCAGATGGCCGGTCATGGGATCCATGGCATTGAGCTTGCCGCAGGTGTTGGCAGTACGCAGCACCGTCTCGTCGTCCGCGCCAGCAGCAATGGCATGCGCGAAGCCGGCAATGGTCGAGTCGCCAGAGCCCGTAGCGTTAACGGCGGGGATATCGGGAGTCTTGGCGCGGAACGCACGGCCATTGTGGAAGCCCACGGAACCGGCGGCACCCATGGACACGACGACCCAGGGGATATCGGAGAAGCGGGCGTCAGAGGCAAGTGCGGCGCGGAGCTCGTCCACATCGTCGATGGTAAAGCTCGTGCCCAGAAGGCCGTTAATCTCGGTCAGATTAGGCTTGACCAGCTCGGGCTTAATTTCGGACTTAAGGGCGGCCTCGAGCGAAGCACCCGAGGTATCGAGCAGCACCTTGGCGCCGGCGTTCTCGGCAATGCCCGTGATCTTGGCATAGTAGTCCGCCTCGACGCCGCGGGGCAGCGAACCCGAGATGGTGACGACATCGGCCTTGCCCGCAAGCTCAGTAAACTTGGCGGTAAAGGCATCGAGTTCCTCGGGGGCAATTGTCGGGCCACTCTCGAGCAGCTCGGTCTGGTTGCCGGCGTGGAGGATGTTGAGGCAAATACGAGTCTCGCCCTTGATGGGTACAAAATCATTCTTAATGCCGTTGGCATCCATGAGCTCAGCCATGTAGGCGCCCATGTGGCCGCCGAGCAGACCGGTTGCCACAACGTCGTCGCCCAGCTGACCAAGGACGCGGGCTACGTTAAGGCCCTTGCCGCCGGCGGTCTTTTCGGGCGTCACACGGTTGACGTCGTCGATGACGAGCTCATCGAGCTGATAGCGCGTATCGACAGACGGGTTCATCGTAACGGTGAGGATCATTTTTAGCTCCTTATCTCGCAGGCTCCTTGTGCCTCGCGATACGAGTCGACAAAACGGAATTACAGGATCTCAATCGTGAACGAGCGCACGATGGTTTCTTTGGGCTTGGCGATAAGGCAGCCGCGCTTGTGCTCAAGCACGTCGTCCTCATCGGAGCAGGTCGAAAGGCCGCCCCAGGGTTCAACTGCCACAAAATCGCCCTCGGGCTTACTCCACACAATGAGATACGGGAAGCCCTCAAAGCTCAGGCGAACGCCCTTGTCCTCACCCTTCTTGGAAAGCGTGACCTGACGGCTCTCGAGCACGTCAAAGATGGTCTCCGCAAAATCGAAGAGCTCATGCGACAGAGGCAGCGTCTTTCCCACCATGGGGTTCTTGGAGCGGTTTGCCACGTCAATCAATCCAGTCGAGGGAACGGCGGTGCAGAGCTCCGCAGCCTCGTCTTTCTCAAAGCGCAGCTCGTAGTCCGTATAGGCCTCGCCCTCATCGAGCGGACACCTAAATCCCGGGTGTCCACCGATAAAGAACGGCATGTCCTCGGTGCCCTCGTTGGTCACCTCATAGGAGACGCGAACGGCAGTCCCCTCAAGCGCATAGCGGGCGACGAGCTTAAACGGGTACGGATAATCGCTCAGCAGCGCGGCGTTATCCTCCGAAGCCAGGCACATCGCCAGCTCGTTCTCGCCTTGACTCAGCAGCCTCCACTCCTGTTTGCGCGCAAACCCGTGGCGAGCGAGCTTTACATGATGCCCGGCAAACGTCATGGCGCTGTTATCGCGCAAGCCTCCGCAAATCGGGAAGCAAATTGGTGCCTGGCCGGACCACACGGCGGGATCGCCCTGCCACAGATACTCGCGACCTCCGGCCTCAATCGAGGTAAACGAACCACCAGCCGTGGACACCTTAATAGAAATCGAATCGTTGGAGAGAGCGTATTCCATTGCCCATCCTTTCGAACAACTACTTTTTGCTCGCAAGAACCCGTCTCGGCCCTGACCAAAGGACAAACCCGCACGTTCATCGATGCGTCCGGTATCCCCGCCATGTAACGGGGTACCATACAGACATTGATGCAATTACAGCTGAAAGGCCTTCTTATGCGAACCATCATCCTCTACGCCTCGCGCCATCACGGCAATACGAAAAAGCTCGTGGACGCCATCGTCGAGGCGCACCCCGAAATCGATACCCTCGACGTGAAGTCACTCGGTAAAAACGAGTATCCCAACCTGCACGAATATCATCTGATCGGTGTCGCCACGGGCATCTATTACTCCGAGATCGACAAGGACATGGCACGCGTGCTCACGAACGTGCTGCAGCCGCAGGACAAGGTGTTTGGCCTTATGACCTACGGTGGCAAAAACAAGTGGTACGGCAAGGATATCGATGGCATCTGCCGCATGAGGCAGGCCATCTTTATGGGTATCTACGGCTGCCCCGGCTTTGATACGTGGGGGCCGTTCAAACTCGCCGGCGGTGTCCAAAAGGGACACCCGACCGCTGAGGAAATTAAGGGGGCCGTCGACTTCTTCGACAAGATCGAAGACGAGTATGGCGACATCATCGTCGAAGAGTACGCCAAGCGCGAGAAGCGCCTAGCATACGAGAAGGAGCATCCTGCAGGAGGCCTGGTGGCCGGCGTTAAGCGCACGGCAAAGAAGATCGCTAACAAGCTGTAACTGTTAAGGTGCTTTTGAGCGTTTAACCCATACGGCGGGTCCGAGCAGATTCGGGCCCGCCGTCTTTTTCTATCGTTACTCGGTAAAGGCGTTGCCGACGCTCTGGCCGCCAACATACGTCTCGACGAGGGTGAGCTCATGGTCGAACACGACAAAGTCGGCGTCGCGACCCGGCATGATGCTGCCGCACTTATCCTCGATGTGCGCGGAGCGTGCCGGCACCTCGGTTGCCATGCGAATGGCGATATCGGCGCTGGCGATGCCCCAGTCGACGATGTTCTTGACGCCCTGGGCAAGCGTGAGCACCGAGCCGGCAATGCTCTTGCCGTCGGCGAGCCAGCACAGGTTGTCCTTCATGATGACGTCCATGCCACCACTGGTGTAGCTGCCCTCAGGCATGCCGCCGCAACCCAGGCAGTCGGTGATGAGCACCGTGTGCTGCCAGCCCTTTGCCTGCAGCAGCGCCTTGATGGCGGCAGGGTTTACGTGCTTGCCGTCACAGATGATCTCGGCGTAGGTCTCGGGCGTGGACATGGCAGCACCCACGACACCGGGCTCGCGGTGATGCAGACCGCGCTGGCCGTTATAGGTGTGCGTAAAGCAGCTGGCGCCGGCATTGATGGCGGCAATGCACTCATCGTAGGTAGCGTCGGAGTGACCGATGCTGGTCACGACGCCCTTCGCGTTGAGGGCGGCAGCATAGGCGGCAGCGCCATCACGCTCAGCGGCCATGGCACTCTTGACGATACGTCCGCCGGCAGCCTCCTGCCACTGGTCGAAGACCTCCTCGGAGGGGTCAATCAGGTAAGCGGGGTTCTGTGCGCCCACGTGCTTCATGGTAAAGAAGGGGCCCTCCAGGTAGATGCCCTGAATGCGAGCACCGCAGAAGTCGGGGCCGCGACCCTCGTCCGCCTGAGCGATGGCGGCGCAGGCGTCCTTGATCTGCTCGACGCCATCGGTGAACGTCGTGGGCAGCCAGCTGGTGGTGCCGCGGCGGGCGAGCTCGGTCGAGCTGATATCGATGCCCTCGGGATCGTTATCGGTAGTTGAATGGTTGTAGAAGCCATGGATGTGAGTATCGACCATACCCGGTGCGATCCACGATCCCGTGTAGTCCTTAATCTCGCAAGAGGGCTCGTCGGCCTGCCAGGCGCCAAAGACGCCATCCTCGACCATAAGATAGCCGCCCAGTTGCGGGCCTGCCGGCAAGAAGAACTTGTCAGCCTTAATTGCGTACGTGCTCATATGCACTCCTTGCTTCTAAAGCAGTTGACTGTGGTGATGCTTATACCCAGCTCACGTAAAACAAAAAGCGCCCGCCCGCCGTTATGAGCGGACGGGCGCCCTTACAGGGGGACGCGATTAAGCGGTGAAGGGGTGAATCGTCACGCCCTTAACCACGCGGTTGACCGTGCCGGTGGGGCTCGGCGTATCGGGCGTGTTGCCCACGCGCACGGAGTTGAGCAGGCTGATAGCCTGGGCAAACATCACGAACGGCAGAGCAAGGTAGCCCTCGGGAAGTGCCTCGTAGCCCTTAAAGGTGAAGGACTCACCCTCATAGACGGTGGCACCTTCCTGCTGAACGGCGATGGTGTGCTGAGCGATCTCGTCGCCACCGATCTCGTTGAGGATGTCGATGTCGTACTGACGGGTGTAGGCGTCGTTATTGACGAACACGAAGACGAGCGTCTTATCGTCGACGAAGGACTTAGGTCCGTGACGATAACCCATGGAGGTGTCGTAGGAAGTAGCGACCAGACCGTGAGCGAGCTCGAGGATCTTGAGCTGGCTCTCCTGGGCAAGGCCACCGAAGGAGCCAGAACCCAAGTAGGTCACGCGGTTGAAGTCGCCAGCCAGGTAATCGGCGATCTCGGGCTCACGGGAGATGACCTCCTCGCCCATCTTGGCGATGGTCTCGACCCACTCGGCCTTCTGCTCGTCAGAGGCAGTGTCGAAAATAAGGGTGGAGAGCAGGGTCATGCAGGAATAAGAACCGGTCATAGCGAAGCCCTTGTCGTTGGCGCGCGGAATGAGCAGCGTCAGCGCATTGGGATCATCGGCAGACTCGACGGCGAGCTTGCCCTCGGGAGCGCAGGTGATGTTGAGGAACTTGACGTTGTGGACGAGCTCCTTGGCAACGGCAACGGCGGCAAGGCTCTCGGGGCTGTTGCCAGAGCGGGCAAAGGAAACCACGAGCGTGGGATCCTCGGCGCGCAGGAAGTCACGCGGGGCGCTCACGATGTCGGTCGTGGCGATGGGCTTAAAGTCGTAGAGATCAGTGTTGCCAGCGTGACGCAGGTACGGGGCACAGGTATCGCCAACGTAGTCGGACGTACCGGCACCGGTGAAGACAACGGACAGACGGCCCTCGCCCATAGCGCGAGCCTCGGCCAGGAAGGCCTCGATGGCCTCCTTGTTCTCGCGATAGATGTTGAGCGTATCACGCCAAAGCTCGGGCTGCTGAGCAATCTCGGCCGTGGTGATCTGGGCGCCGAGCTCGGTGAGCTCCTCGACACTCTTCTCGAACATTTCTAATACCTCTCTCTAGAAGTAATCCTCTGACGTGCAATTATACACTTCAGTTGGTTATCTGGTAGTAACCAGTTAAATGCAAAGAATCATCATATGGATACGATGCGAACACTAGTCGCTACGCTGGTGGTAAACCTTGTATTTAAACTGATCGGCACGAGCAACCGAGAGTGTATACTCCACAACCTCGTTTGACTCGTTATACGTAGTCCTGACCAAATCGAGCACAGGCGAGCCCTCGACAATTCCCAAAAGGTGGGCGTCGGTGGGACGGGCTATGCTCGCATAGAACTCCTCTTCGGCCACGCGTATCTTTTGCTGAAAGTCTTGCTCAATCACATCGTAAAGCGGCTTACGCTCCAGCAGCGGTCGCTTTAGGGACAGAAATTGACGAACTGGTAGATAGCTGCGTTCGACCATCATGGGCATATTGTCGGCAGAACGAAGGCGCTTAAGCTTAAAAATGCGATCACCGATACGCAATCCCATATGCTCGGCCAGATTCTTATCGGCCTCCATCTCGCAAAACTCGAGAATCGTGGTCTCGGGGTCGCGACCCATCGCGCGCATCTGCTCGGTAAAGCTGTAGGACTGCATAAGATTGGTTGCCTTTGCCGAACGGTCGGTCACAAAGGTACCGCGACCGTGCTGCCGAACCACCAGTCCTAAACGCTCTAGTTCCTGCAGAGCCAGGCGTACCGTAGTGCGCGAGAGACCATAGCGCTCCGAAAGTTCGCGCTCGGAAGGAATCATGTCACCGGCGCGATATTCATGGTCGATCTTTTCGGTCAGAATATCGACCAGCTGATCGTACAGCGGTTGCTTACGCGCTCCGATCGCCATCCTATCCTCCCTTTTGCTCGAATTCGGCTAACTACCTAGGGTGTTTAGCATTATCTGTCTGCCACACCCGAATCATCAAGAAAACAAAAGCCGCGCGCTCTTTCGAGCACGCGGCTTTTAACATACACATGGCTTAAGGGGTCGGGGTGTGAGCCGCGTAGGGACACACCCCTCAAGCTAGAGCCTTACCAGATGCTCGGCCAGAGACCAAGCGGGCCAGCGCCCAGGATGCCAAGGACGAAGAGCAGGAGAATGCCCTTGGTCGGGGTCCAGCTGTGCTTAGCGAACATGTAGTAAAGCAGCAGCGTAAGCATAAGCGGGACGAGCTTCGGGACGATGGTGTTGAGGGTGTCGGCAACAGAGAAGTTGACCGGATCCTCGGTAACGGTGCCGTAGGTAACGGACTCCATGCCGTTGCCCAGATCGGTGACGCCGCACTCGACAGCGTTGCCGTCGGCATCGGAAGCGGTGAGGGCGTTGCCGTCCTCATCGGTCATGGCGATGGTACCGGCCTCAGCGGTCTCGGTATCGATGCCCTCCATACCGGTGAAGTTCTCGGCCTCCTTCTCGGAGACGATCACGGTAGTAGCGGAGAGGCCACGGGTGGTGCCGTTGGGGATCTGGAGGTTGATCTGGGTGCCACCCATGGTGACGACCAGGCAACCGACGACGAAGACGCCCATGATGGAAGCGGCACGCGTGAAGGCCTGCATGTTGGCAGTCAGAGCGTCAATAGCGCTGGTGCCAAGCTTGTAGGACCAGTTCATGAGCCAGAAGCGGAGAGCGAACTGGACGACGTTGAAGATCACCAGGAAGATGATCGGTGCAGCGGCGTTGCCGTTGATGGCCATGTTGGAGGTAATGCCGGCCGTGATAGGCACGAGCGTCAGCCAGAACAGGGCGTCACCGATACCACCGAGCGGGCCCATTGCGGCGACGCGGACGGCGCGGATCGTGGGGATGTCAACCTTGTTCTGCTCGAGCGAAAGCACGATGCCCATAACAAAGGTGACGAGGAACGGGTGGGTGTTGAAGAACTCCAGGTTGTGGCTCATGGAAGCCGCGAGGTCGTTCTTGTTGGTGTGGATCTTCTCCAGACCGGGGATGATGGAGTAGAGCCAGCCAGCGGCCTGCATACGCTCGTAGTTGAACGAGGCCTGCAGGAAGCAGGAGCGCCAAGCCATCTTGTTGAGGGTCTTCTGGTCGAGCTGCGGAGCAGGAGTGAGATCCTCGTAGTGCTCCGGGATCACATACTCATTAGATGCCATCTTCGAAGTCACCTCCGTCAGAAACAGCTGCACCCTTCAGCTCGGTCTGCTGCTGGAAGTCCCAGAAAGCGATGCCGAAGCCGATGAGAGCGAGGATGAGCAGAGCAGGGGTTGCCAGCGAATCGTTGGCAACGGTGATGAGCGCGAGGCCAAAGCCCATGAGGAAGAAGCCCCACATATCGCGGTTCATCATAACCTTGAGCAGGACGGCGAAGCCGACGAAGCGCATCATGCCGCCTGCAGCGGAGAGACCGGTCTGCAGCCAAGTCGGGATGGCGGAAGCGATGGTCTGACCGATGGTAGCGCCAGCGATGAAGAACAGGGTGACGACGACAGCGAAGATCAGGCCGAGCAGAGCCATGGCGAAGTAGTTCAGACGCTCGATACCCTTGGTGTCAGCGTTGTGAGCCATGTTGTCCGCGGAGGACATGAGCGGCGACATAAGCGTGAAGACCAGGGTAACGCCGAGCTGACCAAGCAGAGCGAACGGAATGGCAAGGCCGACTGCCGCGTTGGGCTCGAGGCCCGTAGCGATAGCGAGAATGGCTGCCATGATGCCGCCGATAACGGCGTTAGGCGGCTGAGCACCTCCGATCGGCATGTTGCCGATCGTCATGAGCTGATAAGTACCACCCACGAGAAGACCGGTGTTGAGGTCGCCAAGGATAAGACCGATGACGGCGCCGGTGACGATGGGCTGATAGAGAGACTCGAGGAAGTTAAACTGGTCGATTGCCGCGACGAACGTGACGATGAAGACCAGAGCGACCTGGAAGATCGTGTATTCCATCTTGCTCCTCCTTTCAAAATGTATGTACGCACTTTGGATTTCACGTACAGAATGTCAGGGTTTCACTCCTGACAACGTGGATCATGAGGATTACGAGAAGAGCTTGCTCGTGTCCTCAACAGGCGTGCTCGGAACGCGCCTGATCTCCAACTCCACCCCCAATTCCTGCAGCTCTTTAAACGCAGCGACATCCTCGTCGTTAACTGCGACGGAGGTGGCGACTTGGCGCTTTCCTTCCGACATGTGCATGTTGCCGATGTTTACCTTCTTTATAGGCACACCGCCCTTGACGAGCGTAAGCACGTCTTCCGGTGTTTCGGCCACGATGAAGATCTTCTGGCGCGGGCTCGCCTTGCCAATGACGTCGATGGTCTTCTGCAGGGAGAAGAAACGCGTAGCGACGCCGGCGGGAGCGGCCATCTTCATGAGGTTCTGGCGCATGGTGTTGGTCGCCACGTCGTCGTTGGCGACGAGAATGAGGTTGGAGCCCAGGGTGGAGTTCCACTGGGTAGCGACCTGACCATGGACCAGTCGGTTATCGATGCGGGTAAGAAGAATGTTGGGTTCTGCCATGTTGATCAGCTTCCTTTCGTTATTTGCTGACGACAGTTACTTGATCTCCTGAATCGCGTAACGCGAAACATCTACGACGGCTCCGGATCGGACTTTGATCTGGACCTTCTCGCCTTCGATGCCTTTGACGGTTCCGTAGATACCGCCGGCGAAAAGAACCTCCTGACCCGGCTTGAGCTCGGTGTGCAGCTCCTTGAAATACTTCTGCTTCTTCTTCATGTTGATTTGCGACCAGATGGTGTAAATCAAACCCATGATGACAAGCAGGCCCAAAAGAGCGACCGAGGAGCTCAGGACGTTGGCTCCGAAATCGGCCATTAGATGCCGTCCTCGTCGCCGAAGATATCCTCTTCGTCGGAGCCGGCAACGGATGCGACCGTCTGGGCGGTGACGCCCGTCTGGCCAACGGTCACGGCCTGCTCGCCAAGCTCGGCGAGCGTGGCATTGCCGCGGAGGAACAGAAGCTCAATAACCATGGGGAGGTTAGTGCCAGTCAGAACCTCGACGTTGTCGACATCCTGGGCAATCATCATCGACTGGTTGAACGGGGTGCCGCCAAGCAGGTCGGTAAAGACGAGCACGCCATCGCACTCCTCGCGCATGGCGGTAATAGCGGCGCGGAGATCCTCACCGTAGGAAGCAGCCTGGTCGCCCTCGAAAGGAACGACGGTAAAAGCGGGCTGGTCGCCGGCAACCATAGCGATAGCGCTTGCAAGGCCGGGTGCGAACTGTCCATGACCGGTAAGAATAAAGCCAACCATTCAAATTTCCCTTCCGAAGGTGTGTACGATCTGAGTCCGATGATTTTCGGAAGCCAGCGGGCGATCGCCCTTAAAGCTTCTTGGAAAGCGTTCTTTAAAGACCAGTGGTTTCT
Organism: Collinsella sp.; assembly: GCA_031295385.1. GTDB lineage: Bacteria > Actinomycetota > Coriobacteriia > Coriobacteriales > Coriobacteriaceae > Collinsella. The sequence continues at coordinate 1,659 of JAUMOL010000020.1, read as the reverse complement.
CTACTGGTAGTAACCACGTGACGTGTTGTTGCCACTATATCACCACAGAAGAGGTCGCTTTCGTTGATTCATACGGTAAAACGTTTTTGCACCGCTCACGGTGATAAATCGACCGTTTACCGCTCGTTAACACTTCTACCTGCGGTTTTGAAACCGTTTCGAAACGCTTTGGCAAAAGTTCGGGACTTTTCCTGTGCCTAAACAACGCAGGGCGGCTAAAAATAGCGTAAAGAAAAATTGCAGGTCATTGTGAAGATTTGTGAATTGGTCTTTTTGACTTAATACCAGTTAGAACCCAGTTTTGAGATTATCGGTGAACGGTAGTTTTCGACCGTTCACCGGTTACTTGCAATCGTTTGCAGTTGTTTTCCCAGATGAATTAGGGGAACCCGATAGAGCGTTTGCGCGATCACGGGAAGTTTTGGCATTTGTCCTCATCCCCCGAACGCCAAACTCCGGCACCCTAAATGAGCTAATAGCTCACGTTAATCGTTTTCAATCATTACTTACTCATTATCCGTAATTATTTATCGTTTATCGTTAAGTATGATATGATACAAGTATCATCCAAAACGCCGATTGGAGGGGTTATGTTCCATCGAAGCGCATCTATATCGAATGAAGCCATCAGCCGCGAACAGACAATAGCCAAACTGAGGAATCTCGCTCGCATCTGCAAATGGGCCACGATCTGCATTACCACCGCGCTCGCCCTGGGACTCCTCGCAGTCATTGCGATTGACCTTCTACTCATATTGCCTGGCCTCTCCCAAGGGTCGTGTCTCCAATCCGTAGAACTTCAAGCCGGCGAGGGGCCATGCCTTGCTATCGTCGGTACCGATGCGCAGGCCCCACTTATGCTCGTCGCACACGATGGTCACACTGCCATAGGGAGCCTCTTGATGACATGCCTCGCGCTTACCATCGCGATAAGCGTGCGCAGGCTTTTCTTCAACATTGAAAAGGAAGGCAGGCCCTTTGACCTTGAATGTAACCAGACACTTCGTCGAGTAGGACATTTATTCCTTATCGGCGGCGTTGCCGTGAGGCTTCTTGGTGCCGTAATCACGGGAATGATACTCTCAGGATTTGGCGGCAGCTTTACGGATGCGTTCGTCGGCCAGCTATTCGAGCCCTCCATGCTCTTTGCAGGCCTGATTATTTGCCTGATTGCCAGCATCTTCCGCTACGGGTATATCCTGCAAAAGCAAGATGACGAGTTGCTCTAGGGGGAATCCATGATTATTCTGCGGCTTGACCGCATGCTCGCCGAACGCAAGATCTCATCCAAAGAGCTTGCGGAACGTGTGGGCATCTCCCAGGTCAATATGTCACGCATTAAGACGGGCAAGGTTTCTGCCATACGTTTTTCAACTCTTGACGCGATATGCCGGGCACTCGACTGCCAACCGGGCGATGTGCTGGAATATATATCCGACGATGAAGCCGATAGCCTTTTTGGGCTTAAAGATGAATAGCCATAATTAAGCCGTCAACGCAAATAGCCCGCTAGAACGTTGTGAACTGCCTCCCATTTCTTGGACATGAGAAATGGGAGGCTTTCTTTATGCGCGTTGATTTGAGGGTGAAGCATGATGTCGAGGCCAGGAAGGCGGCCATAGGGCTCTTCGAGCTCGGGCACGGGTATAAATCTGCCGC
>JAUMOL010000014.1 GCA_031295385.1 Collinsella sp. | reverse complement strand
CTAAGCCCCATCGCGCCGAGAGTACTGCGGGGTCAGCCCGTGGGAGGCCAGGGCGCCGCTGACCGGTGGACGGCACCGAGCCGTACGCTTGAACTTGGAAGGGGGAGGCCTCGCGGCCTCCCCCTTTTTTGCGTTTACGGGCTTTTGTCTCACATAGTAGCTGTGTTTTATAACCCTCGTTTGTCGCATCTTCTGTGAACGGGCTACAATAACTTAGTCTGTGCGATATGGAGGTGAACATGGCTGAAGCTGGTATCGGCGTTGATATCGTCGAGATTTCCCGTATGAAATCAATTCTTGAAAAGACGCCGTCGTTTGCTCGGCGTGTGTTTACCGAAGAAGAGCGTGCGTATTGTGATGCATCATCGCGTCCCGCTGCTCACTATGCCAGCCGCTTTGCTTCACGCGAGGCAGTGCTTAAAGCTCTCGGCACGGGTTTTAGTCAAGGCGTGGGTCGCAAGGATGTATCGGTAACGCGTGATAAACTCGGCAAACCGAAAGCGCTGCTTTCGGGCCGTGCACTCGAGATCGCTCATGAGCTGGGTGTTGTTGAGGTTGCTCTTTCCATTACGCTTACAGGAGACTTAGCCGTTGCGAATGCCATCGCGATTACCGAAGATGCTCGGCCTAAGCCAAAAGAGGAAAAGGTGAGCACCAAGAAACGCGTTGCGCAGACATTTAAAGAGGCTCGCTCTGTTTTAGATGAGCTTGAGCAGCTGCAGAATTCAGCATTGACGGAGCACCTGGGCGATGCTTCGCAAGATACGCTAGGAGCATAGATGAAACCGGTTTTGAGTACCGAAGAAGTCGTTCGTCTCGAGGATATCATCGAACGCGAAGGGACTTCGAAGGCCGAGCTTATGGAGCTAGCGGGTGAGTTTGCCGCCAACGAGGTCTTGAAGCTCAATCCCGATCGGGTTCTCGTTCTGGTCGGTTTTGGTAATAATGGCGGCGACGGTTGGGTTGCCGCCGATATCCTGAGCCATAAGGGCGTGGACGTGGATATCGTTTCTCCGGTTGAGCCGGATGAGATTCCTGCTGCTCTGGCACGTCATGTTGCTCGTCGTACTGCCGGCCGCGATGTGCACGTTTGCGTCGGCCCTTCGCGTGACGAACTCGAGGTTTTGATCGATAAGGCCGATGTTGTTGTCGATGCCATTTTTGGTACCGGTTTTCACGGGAATCTGCGTGCGCCGTTCTCCATCTGGATTCCGACAGTTAACGACTGCGCCGACCATGTGGTGTCCATTGATGTTCCTTCGGGTCTGAATGCCGAGACCGGTGTTGTCGACGACGACTGCATCCGTGCCGAGCGCACGGTCACGATGATCACGCCCAAGATCGGACTCTACAGCGCTGATGGCCCAGAGTACGCCGGTGATCTGGTGTGCGGTGGCCTCTATGATCGCCTTGATGAGGTCATCGATGATGTCGACCATGCCGCCGAGATTGTCGAGCCCGGTGACCTGGTGGATTTCTTTGCTCCGCTGCCCACGAATATCGATAAGTATTCTCGCGGTTCCGTCCTTATTGTCGCCGGCTCGGCGCAGTATCCTGGCGCTGCTATTATGGCCGCCAAGTCTGCTGCCCGCGCGGGTGCCGGCTATGTGGCTGTCGCGACGCCCGATGCGTGTGCCAATCTTATTCGTATGGCACTTCCCTCGATTCCGGTTTTTGCTATTCCGTCCGATTCCCGCGGCTCTTTTGGTGCCGCTGCTCGTATGACCGTGTGCGAGATTGCAAAGAAGTACAGCTGCGTACTGTGCGGTCCCGGCATGACGACGTCTGCCGGTGCCATGCAGGTGGTTTCGGGCTTGTTGGAGCTTGATGTGCCGCTGATCCTTGATGCCGATGCGCTCAACTGCCTTTCTAAGATTGCTATCGACGGTATCGATAGCAACCCTGAGATGTACCGCCGTGAGCAACCGCTCGTCATGACGCCGCACTATCGCGAGCTTTCGCGCTTGGTTGCCGGTGACGAGGTTAACGATCTGGGGACTGCAATCGCGGCCGCGCAGAAGGTTGTCTGGGCTGCCGGCTCCGACAATCTCGTGGTTATTGCCAAGGGACCGACGACGGCTATCTGTGGCGTTGAGCGCGTGCTTTTGCCGCTCTCGGGTCCGGCGTCGTTGGCGACTGCCGGTTCGGGCGATGTTCTTGCGGGCATTTTGGCCGGCACACTGGCTACCATGCGTGATGAGATGGATCGCTGGGAGCTGCTGTATTCGTATGCCGTTGCGCTTCACAGCTACGCGGGTTTTGCCGCGGCAACGGAGTACGGTGAGAAGAGTGTTATTGCGACCGATCTGATCGACTTGATCGGTCCTGCCATGGAATTGGCGGCAAAGGATGCACTCGATGATCTGGGAATCATGAACGAAGGGTCGGATGACTAATCATGAATAAAGCCGATTTGACGCGCTGGTCCTGGGTTGAGATTGACCGAGGGGCGCTTCGCCGCAACACGAGGGCTTACAAGAATCTGCTCGATCCACGTCAGCGACTGTGCTGCGTAGTGAAGGCCGATGCCTATGGCCATGGTGCCGTCGAGTGCGCCAAAATCATGTATTCGGCCGGTGCCGACATGTTTGCCGTGGCGACGGTTAGTGAAGGCGTTGAGCTTCGACAGGGCGGGATCACAAAACCCATCCTGATCCTGAGCGAGCCGCCTATCGAGGCCATTCCGACGTTGCTCGAGTTCGATATCATGCCTTCGGTCTATACGTCCGATTTCGCCCTTGCCTATGGCGAGTGTGCTGTCGCGGCAGGCAAGGTGGGCAAGTACCATCTAGCCATCGAGACGGGCATGAACCGCATCGGTGTTCACTACACGCAGGTGCTCGACTTTGTTCGTGGCATTAGCTTCCATCGCGGTATCCAGTGCGATGGCGTCTTTACGCACTTCGCAACGGCCGATGAGCCTGGCGGTTGGGACTATAAGCTGCAGTGCCAGCGCTTTACCGAGGCCGTTCAAGCCATTAAGGACGCGGGCTTTGAGTGCGGTATCGTGCACTGTGCCAATACGCCGTCCTCGATGCTCGATCCCTCGATGCATTTTGATATGATTCGCGCCGGCATCGGTCTATATGGCCTGCAGCCGTGCGAGCTGAGCAGCCGCGTGATGCAGCTGGACCCTGTCATGAGCGTTCATGCGCGCGTGACGCGTGTGGCACATCCTGCAATGGGCGAAGGCGTGGGCTATGGATTTACCTATCGCGTGCCGCGCACACGCGTTCAGATTTGCACGCTGCCGATTGGATATGCCGACGGTCTTTCGCGTACGCTCTCCAATCGTATGGACGTGCTGTATCGCGGTGAACGTGTGCGTCAGGTGGGTAACATCTGCATGGACCAGTTTATGGTCGCCATCCAGTCCAATCCGGCGCATGAGATTCCCGAGGCCGAGTATGGCGACGAGATGATCATTATCGGCCGCGACGGTGATGCCGAGATCACCATGGACGAGATGGCGCGCCTGCGCGGCACGATTAACTACGAGGTTGCTTGCGGCTTTGGCATGCGTCTCGACAAGGTCTACGTGTAGGAGCCGCTATGGGTGTCATGCACATCCCCGGACATAGTCACCAGGCGCCGCGCGAGGTTGCGCTCGAGGAGATTGAGGCTGTTTTAGGCGACTGTCATCTCTGCCAGCTCTATCAGTCGCGCCATAACATCGTGTTTGGTGTGGGAAACCCCCACGCCCGCGTCATGTTTATCGGTGAGGCGCCGGGGCGTAACGAGGATCTGCAAGGCGAACCGTTTGTGGGGGCGGCGGGCGAGGATCTCAACGGCATTCTGTCGCTGGCTGGCCTCAAGCGCGAAGACGTCTACATTGCCAACGTGCTCAAGTGTCGCCCACCGGGAAATCGCAATCCTCGGCCCGAGGAAGTGCTGGCCTGTTCACCGTTTTTGCGTGAGCAGATTCGAAGCATTTGGCCCGATATCATCGTGACGCTCGGTAACCCCGCGACGCACTTTGTGCTTAAGACCGAGATCGGCATCACCAAGCTGCGCGGCAGGTTCCATCAAATGGGGCATTTTGTGGTGATGCCCACGTTCCATCCGGCGGCGGCGCTGCGTAATCCGGCGTGGCAGGAGCTGCTGGAGGAAGACTTTAAGATGCTGGGCGACTATCTGGAGCGGCATCCCGCGCCAGAGGGTGCCTCGGAATAATAAGGAGCATATATGTCCCTGGAGCGCCTGGGGGTAGGTATTTATAAAACGGCTTGCTCTGCCGATACAGAGCATTTTGGCGAGCTGGTTGCGCCGTGCCTGGAAGATGGTGATGTGCTGATCTTGACCGGTGGTCTCGGGGTGGGCAAAACCCACTTTACCAAGGGCGTTTCGCGTGGTCTGGGAGACGGCCATATGGTCACGAGCCCCACATTTGCACTCATGGCTGTTCATGACCAGGGGCGTATTCCGCTGTTCCACTTTGACCTGTACCGTCTGGAGCATGCTTACGAGCTCGAGGATACGGGCATTTTCGATGTACTGGGCTATGAGGGTGCCTGTCTGTTGGAGTGGGGCGAACAGTTCCAGGACGAACTGACGGACGAGTATCTTTCGGTAACGCTTAAGCGTGATGAGAACGATAGCGACGTGCGAACGATAACGCTCGAGGCACACGGCGGGCGCGCAGCGGAGCTTTCCGATTTGATTGATAAGGCTGTACGAGATGAGCTTGCATAACGATTACGCGCTGGTGGTGGCGCTCGATACTTCGACCGATATGCTTGCCTGCGCGGCAAGCTGGATTGATGGACAGACGGGCGAGGCGAAGCTGGTGAGTGGCGACCATATGTGTCGTCGCCATGCCAATGTGGAGCTCGTGAATACTGTTGATGGCATGCTGAAGCAGGCTGGCCTGGATCGCAGCGATGTCGGCTGTTATGTGGTCGGTCGCGGTCCCGGCTCGTTTACGGGCGTGCGTATCGGCATCTCCACCGCAAAGGGTCTGGCGCGCGGTGCCAATGTGCCGTTGCTGGGCGTGTCGACGCTCGATGCTTGCGCCTGGACGGCATGGAAGGCCGGCGTGCGCGGCAAGCTTGGTGTTCTTGCCGACGCCATGCGCGGCGAGGTGTACCCGGCGCTGTATGTGCTGGGGGACGAAGGCCCCGAGCGTCAGTTTGAGCGTGAGGGCGTGGTCAAGGCAGCCATGGCGCTCGATGAGTGGCGCGAGGCCACCGACTGGAATCAAATTAGGCTGACGGGCGACGGCTTGGTACGTTACGGCAAGCTTTTGCGTGAGGATGAGGCCGCTCGCTGCGTAGAGCGCGGCTTGTGGTGGCCTTCGGGCGAGGGCCTCCTCCTTGCGCATGCCGCGGGTGACGGCGATCCGGCCCGCGTCCTACCGATCTATACGCGCCTTTCTGATGCCGAGGAAAACGAGCGCAAACGCCTCGGTCTAGCCGAGAGCGCGCAGAGCGAAATTACGGGCGTCGCCGATGAGCTCGCCGGTCGCCATCTGCAATTTCGCCCCATGGGTGCGGCGGACGCCGAGGGCGCGAGTGCGCTGGAGGCCGCCTGCTTTGAAGACGCCGGGCACGAGGCGTGGACGCCGGGCATGTTCCTGTCCGAGCTGGGCGAGGATGTTGCGGCGCCGCGCAGCTGGTGGGTGGCGCACGACGACGGTCAGCTGCTGGGGCTTGCCGGTGGCATGGTCGTAGACGGTGACGTGCAGATTCTGGATGTTGCCGTCGACCCGAAGCATCGCCGCGAGGGTATTGCTCGCAAGCTGCTGTCGCACGTGAGCTACGATGCCCAGATGCTCGGCTGCACGACCGCCTCGCTCGAGGTTGAGGATGGCAACGAGGGCGCTATTGCGCTCTATGCTTCCCTGGGCTTTACCGAGGCGGGCCGCCGCCGTGGTTACTACGGTGTTGGCAAAGACGCCATCGTCATGACGGCGCCGCTGCCCTTGGTGCTCCCGGTTGACAACGCTTCGCCCGAGCCGACGGCGGCTGAGCAGCGCGTATGGCCGCTACCTGCACCCGAGCGCACCGTTGAGGAGCGCGCCGAAATTGAGCGTCGCCGCCTGGTGCTTGCCATCGAGAGTTCGTGCGATGAGACGGCTGTGGCGATTATCGATGCGAACGGTAATATGCTGGCCAATCAGGTTTCGACGCAGATCGATTTTCATGCCCGTTTTGGCGGCGTAGTGCCCGAGATCGCTTCGCGCAAGCACGTTGAGGTTATCGTGAGCGTCGTGGACGCGGCGCTCGAGGATGCCGCGGCATCGCTTGGTCTTGAGGGCGGAGCCATCGCGCCGAGCGAACTCGCCGCTGTTGGCGTGACACAGGGTCCGGGCCTGGTGGGTGCTCTGGTGGTGGGCGTCGCCTTCGCCAAGGGCTTTGCCTATGCTGCCGGTAAACCGCTCGTGTGTGTCAATCATCTGGAGGGCCACCTGTTTGCCAACCTGCTGGCGCAGCCCGATCTCAAGCCGCCGTTTATCTTCACGCTCGTCTCGGGCGGTCATACCATGCTTGTTCACGTCAAGGCGTGGGGCGACTACGAGGTGCTCGGCGAGACGCTCGACGACGCCGTGGGTGAGGCCTTCGACAAGGTGGCTAAGGCGCTGGGTCTGGGCTATCCTGGCGGTCCCATCATTTCCAAACTGGCCGAGACGGGCAATCCCCGCGCGATTGACTTCCCCCGTGCGCTCAATAGTAGGGGAGACTATCGGTTCTCGCTTTCGGGCCTTAAGACGGCCGTGACGCTCTACATTGAGCAGGAGACCAAAGCCGGGCGTACGATTCATCTGCCCGACCTGGCGGCTTCGTTTGAGGCCGCGGTCTTTGACGTACAGTACAAGAAGGCCAAGAACGCGCTGCATGCCACCGGATGCAAGGAATACTGCATCGGCGGCGGCGTCTCGGCTAATCCGCATCTGCGCGAGATGATGATCAAGAAGCTCGGGCGCCAGGGCATCCGCGTGACGGTGCCGCCTCTCTCGGCATGCACCGACAACGCCGCCATGATCGCGGAGGTCGCCCGCCGTAAATTCGATCGAGGAGAAATCTCGCCGTTCGACGTCGACGCCGATCCGAACATGACGCTGTAGTCGCAAAGGCGCGGTCCCCGGCCGGAGGGGCCGGACATAAGGTTTCCTGCTCTACAGTCCTGCGCAAGACGAAGGCCACATTAAGTGGCCTTCTTTGCGTGCGGAACTCGCGATAAACCTTATATCCGGCCCCTCCGGTCGGGGACCTTTCTGTATCGATATAGCTTCTGAGCTGGTTTGGCGTCGACAACGCCCAGCAAGGTTAACAATCCAGCGTCGAATTTCCGGCGTTCTTTAGTTGAAAGAAAAGAAGGTGTGCGGAGCTTTGCTCCGCACATTTGGGGTGGGAGCCCCCGAGAGCCGCGGGGGGCGGGCGGCGGCAACGGACCTTTTCGCGAGTTCCGCACGCAAAGGAAAGCACTTAATGTGCTTTCCGTCTTGCGCAGGACTGTAGAGCAGCAAACTTAACCACCGCCCTCAGCCCCGGAAGCCCTCCCGGATGGCCCCAAAAAATTTTTCAAAAAAGTTGTTGCGCGCCGGACAGACTTCTGTGTATACTAATCCCCGCAGCGCACGCGAGCGGAAACAAACGCGAACGCCTGCCTGGGGAGTTAGCTCAGTTTGGTTAGAGCGCCGGCCTGTCACGTCGGAGGTCGCGGGTTCGAGCCCCGTACTTCCCGCCAACGCAATTAAAGCCACGTCTTCGGACGTGGCTTTTTGCGTTTGATGCACTTTGTTTTGATAGAACGATCGCCCTGGTGCATCTTCGCCCAGAACCCCCGCGCCTTCGGGAACGCAAGTAAAATCTAATGAGTATATCTGTCTGAACAACAGCTTTGTTGCGCAACACCTGTTCTACGAGACAGGGGGTTAGGTTATACTAAATTGCACTGTGCGTCGCATCTGATGCATTTCGCTCCAAGCGCGGCACTCAGTGGATATCCGATTTACCATTTGGATGTCCTGGCGGTCATTTAGCGTCTCGACACAAGCTCGGCCCCGGAGCTCGTTCGAGCTGTTCGTATTCCTTGAAAGGGGAAAAATGGACATATCGAGGAAGACTGATTACGCCCTTCGTATGCTGGCGATGCTTGCCGAGGATCCGGAGTGCTTACTTTCTGTTCGCACCGCTGCCGAAGAGGTCAATGTTCCGTATTCGTTTGCCCGCTCGATTCAGCACGGTTTGGTCCAGGCCGGTATTGTGGAGAGCCTGCGTGGCGTCCACGGTGGCATGCGTCTCAAGGTCAGTCCGGACGACGTCACTATCCGCCAGGTCGTCGAGGCCGTTCAGGGTCCTATGGTTATGAACGATTGCACCGCGCCCGATGGTGACTGTGCGCGCATGGGCGCGTGCTGCTATCATCCCCTGTGGGCCGGAGCCCAGGCGTTGATGCGCGACTACCTCGATTCCGTTTCGCTCGGCGACATCGTCGCTCACCGCCAGTTCCCAGCCGTCGATCCCAAGTTCGCCGACCGCGAAGCGTTTCCCGAGTACGCCACCTGCGAGTGCGCTTACCGGGAGGAATAACGCCGCATAAGGAGCATAGCCATGATTCAGGACCCCTTTCGTTCGATGATTCGTTCGGAAGGGGTCCTGCGTTATCGTGACCTTCCGTGGCGCCGCACACGCGATCCGTACATCATTTGGCTTTCTGAGGTCATGCTGCAGCAAACGCAGGTGCCGCGTGTGGAGGCGCGCATGCCGGTGTGGCTCGATCGTTTTCCGACTGTGCAGGCGCTTGCCCAGGCCGCGCCTTCCGATGTTTTGGACGCTTGGCAGGGCATGGGCTACAACCGACGCGCTCTGGCGCTTCATGGGGCCGCTCAGCGCGTTGTAGAAGACTGGGACGGGGAGTTTCCGCGTGAGACGCGTGACTTGGTCGCTCTGCCTGGTATTGGCCCGGCAACGGCGCAGGGTATCCGGTCGTTTGCGTTTGATCTTCCGGGCGTGTATCTGGAGACCAATGTGCGCACAGTCTTTCTGCATCACTTCTTTCCCGATGTACCGGCTGTTCCCGATCGCGAGCTGGTGCCGCTGATCCAAGCCGCCTGTCCGGCGGCTCCCGGTGCAGCGACCGACGAGATCGCTCCCTTTGCCGTGCCGCTCGATGATGCCGACACGCCGCGCGCGTGGTATTACGCGTTGCTAGATTACGGCGCATATCTAAAAAAGACGTTGCCCAATCCGTCCAGGCGCTCGGCGGGCTATAGCCGTCAATCAAAGTTTGAGGGCTCGCGTCGCCAAAAGCGCGCGCATATCGTGCGTATGTTGCTGGCAGCGCGCGATGGCCAGCCGGCGGGGATTACGCTTGCTGATGCCGTGGTGGGCGTTAACGAGATGGAAGCGGCGGCTGGGCGTGGGCCGGTCGAGCGCGACTTGATCGCGGGCATTCTAGCCGACCTGGAGCGTGAGGGCTTTTGCCGAGCTGAGGGCGATCGCTGGCTGAGCATCTAGCCCGTGCAAATCTGAAGAACAGGATTGTAAGGTTTAGATTTTCGGCATGAGGGCATCCTAAAGACGAGGCCGCTCGAAGCCTACGGGCGGCATGCGTTGAAGGGAAGTACACCTATGGATTTTGAGAATTCCCAAACCAAGAAGAACCTCGAGACCGCTTTTGCCGGTGAGTCCCAGGCACACACCAAGTATCGCTACTATGCATCCAAGGCCAAAAAGGACGGCTACGTTCAGATCTCGAATATTTTTGCCGAGACGGCGGGCAACGAGTCCGAGCACGCCAAGCTGTGGTTTAAGTATCTGCACGACGGCGCCGTCCCCGATACCCTGGACAATCTGCGTGATGCCGCTGCGGGCGAGAACTACGAGTGGACCACGATGTACGACGAGTTCGCCAAGACCGCCGAGGAGGAGGGTTTTGCCGAGATCGCTGAGAAGTTCCGTGGCGTCGCCGCCGTCGAGAAGGCCCACGAGGAGCGCTACAACAAACTCGTCGAGCGCATCGAGTCGGGCGAGGTGTTTGAGCGCGAGGGCGTAAAGGTGTGGAAGTGCCTGAACTGCGGGCACCTGCACGTTGGTGCCGAGGCGCCTGAGGTGTGCCCGGTGTGTAACCACCCGAAGGCGTACTTTGAGGAGCAGGTGGTGAACTACTAGCGCGTGGCGCTGGCATGAGCTGGGCCGGGAGGGCGGGATTACCTTCCCTCCCCGCTCACGGCTCCGCAGGGTCGCGTTGAGGGA
>JAUMOL010000029.1 GCA_031295385.1 Collinsella sp. | reverse complement strand
CAAAAAAATAGGGCAGAAACGCTTTCGCGATCCCGCCCCGCAAACCCGAAGGTTTCTGTCTGGCTATAATTATCGTGATTGCGGCCCGTTTGTCAAATCGAGCATATAGGATTTACCAGTATCACCGTTGGCTCAGCCATGCCTGGAAGACCTTTGACAGAAAGTCGTATGCCGAGATGATAGTCGTGTTCCCCCTGTACCAATCCGAGTTCTCCTCTGCACGTTGCCTAAATGCCAGGAATCCGTCGTATGCTCTCGCCTGCCTTTCTCGGGTGACGAAACGGTTGCAGGCATAGGCGAGCACCGTCGTCTGGAGCACTCGCGGATTGCGCATCTTGGATCGTCTCAGGCGCTTCGAGACACCTGCGTCGCCGAGCGCTTTCGCGACCGATGCGGGGTATCTCGTCGATGTGGCCGAGGAGATACCCAAGCCGTTGATGACGGCGCTCGAATGGGCAGCGGCGTTCCTGAGCGAATTCGCTCGCCTGAGAAGGTAATGGTCATCTCTCATTTCCGTATCGCCCCATCGGTTTGCGCAGAAGAGGTAGAAGCTGGCAAACGCGCCGAACGACGACAGCTCCAGGAACACCCATGCCGGCATCTCGTCTAGCGGATAGCGCTCGACGAGCGGTCCGAGGTAGGCGTCGTTCTCCAAGCGCGAGATCTCGCCTTCGCGCCTGTTGCGCTCGGCGTGGTTGAGGTGCGTGAGGTGGTCGGCGAGGACGGAGTAGCCGTCCTCGTTGCGATTGTCGGTTATTTTCTCGACGAGTTTTGTCTTGGCGGCGTTCTCCACGTCGAGTGTGAGCGGCAGCAGGAACCTGCGCAGTTCCTGGTCTATCCCCGCGAGGTCGACCAGTTGCCCGAAGTCGAGCCCGGCATACTCGCCGTCGTGCTTGCCGCCCACCCGTTTGGGAAAGAGCACGCGGTACGCCGCGAGGCGGAAGTAGTGGTCCTGCTCGGAGAGGATGCGAGAGGCCTCTCCCTCGTCGCACAGCTCGAAGGTCACGCCCTTGGACTTCAGGTGCTCTATCTGCTCCTCGACGGTGAGCTTGGGCTTTCTTTTATTATCTTCTGCGATTTCGTTCATAGCTTCGATCTTTCGTGCTTGGATAGGGATCGGTCTCGAGGGACGGAATGCGCGCCGTTTCTCAATTATCCTTCTTTTCGCATGCAATTGCGCGTGAAACGGCGATTGGAAGGTGCGCCTTGCCTACATGAACCGGAACACCGCCTTGAACATCCAGCGGACGAACGCCCCGATTCCCCTGAACACCGCTTTAATCATTTCCGAATCCTTCCATCCAATCGTCTTCCATGTCGTCTGCTGGCACCTCCTGTGCCGCTTCGGCCTCGACCGCCCTTTCGAGTGTAAGCGGAGTGACGCCGACCGCCTCCGCCATGAGCGCCTGGCTTGCCGCCAGCCTCTCGTCGTCGTTCGCCAGGTAGCCGCTCAGCCTCACGATGCGGCTGGCGAGCGACCCTCCGGGCCCAACGAAGAGGGCGCAAGCGCGATCTACCCTGGCGACGTCCACGAGCTCGCCGAAGAGCCTCGCGAGCACCGTCGAGCCGTCCAGGGTGACGCTCTCGATTCCGGCGGCCTCTCTCGGGGTGGCGAGCTGGAACCTCCAGCCCTTCTCGCGCCTCGCCTCGGGGGCCTCTCCGCCGTCTGTCCGGTAGGCCTCGTTCGCGGCGTAGCAGTGCGCCGTGAGCCAGAGGCCCTTCTTCTCGACGTCTGCGTAGTCGAGCGTAAGATCGGCGAGCATGCTCTTGCCCGAGAACGGCTGCGCCTCGGTGAAACGGTCGGTGTCGAACGCCTCGATGCGCCCGCGGTAGGCGACCTCCACCCTCATCGGAGCTCCCTCCTTTCTCGCCGCCGTTCCTGCTGTGCCTGCGTCTCGCGGCTACGCGGTTTCGCGTCGCCGCGCCTGACGGGCGCTTCCTCGCCCTGCGGCTGCCTTTGCCGCCTTGTCTGCGCGGTTTCGGGCAGGAGCCTGTTCGCCGCCGCGTATGCGCGCACCTCGCGCAGCGCTTCCGCCCGTTCGGCGGAATCGCCGTCGGCGCGGCCTTCGAGCCTTTCGATCCTCCTGTCGAGGTCTGCCAGGCTGTGCGCGTTCGCGGACATGAACGCCTCTATCGCGCCGGCGAGACGTTCCAGCTCCGACAGGTCGTTCAGCTCGATGGCGCTTTCGGCTTCGGAGAGTATCCGTCGGGATGCCGCCGGGGCTGGGTGCCAGGCGGCGATCCTGTCGAAGCGCCGCCTGAGCGCCTCCTGGCCGAAGGAGAGCCCCAGCTTCTCGCCTCCGATGCGCCAGGTGGGGTGGTCTGAAAGCGAGTAGATCCAGTCACGTCGCCACGACTTCTCCGAGTTCTGCGAAACATCCACTTCGAGCGCCTCGAGCACGGCCATGAACTCGTCCTCGTTGCGGGCGAGCGCCTTGGCCACCGTGACCCGGTTGCGGATGTCTGCGACCCACGAGTAGCCACCCTCTTTCTGGATCTCCCGCTCGGCGCGCCGCATGTATACGCTCTGCAGCGTCGCGGGCGTCGCCTTGCGCGTCTGCCCCTCGTCCTCCTCCCTCACGGTGTCGTTGCGCATGAAGCGATATCCGCGTTCCTCTGCGAGATCCTGAAGGCTGCGGTTGAGCTCCAGCGGGTCGGGGGTCTGCAGCCTGCGTTCGGTGGCGAGGTTGGTGTTGTTGACGACGATGTGGGCGTGGGGGATCCTGCGCTCGTTGTCGTCGTGCAGGACAATCGCCGCCTCGAAGTCGGCGAAGTGCCTGAGCGCCCAGGCGCTCGCGAGCTCCGCCACCTGGTCTGCGGTCAAGCCGTCTTGAGGATCGGGCGACATGACGAAATGCTTGAAGGTCCTCGCCGGCTTGCCCCGATACGGGGTGTCGTTGCCGCAGGCGCGCCTCGTCGCGTCCATCGAGTCCGCCCAGTCGAACCCGGCCGGGGCGGCCGAGACGTCCTCGAAGGCGCGCTCCTCCTGCCATGCGAAGTTCATGACCATGATCCCGAGGGCGCGCCCTCCCTTCTCGAGGTAGTGCTTTATGCCGGCGCATCCCGTGTGGCCGGCTATGGGCTTCAGCAGCGGCATGCTAGTCTCCGCCCACTATGGCACGGCCTTCGAGCGAGGCGAGCTCGCCCGCCATCTCGCAGCGACCCTCGTCGACCTGCGCGAGCAGAAGCGCGCACTCGTCGAGCTTGCTGGACACCCACTCCAGGTCGCCCCTTCCGTGGTCCAGCGCGAACTTGATGGAGTTGAGGGCGTGCACGCCCTGGTTGTAGTGGTGCCCCCACCTGACGAGCTCGCGGGAGAGCCTGCGCATTGAGAGTCCGTCGAGCAGCACGCCTCCGCGCTTCGCGTTCTCGGCATCGTCCGCGACCATGCGGGCGACGTAGCGCAGGTACTCGGAGCGGGTGAGTCCCTCCTCGTCGGCGCGCTCACAGACCGCGCGGAAGTCCGCGTCGCTCACGCGGGCGGTCAGCACGTTGTCGTATCTCAAGACCTTCGTCATCTTCTCCATCCTTCGCATCCTCCGCCGCCCCGATGCGGTGGAGGCTCGGGCGGCGCTCTTTCCAGGGGCGCGGGGCATCCCCTGCATGGCGCGGGCCGGGGAGCTTGCGGCAGCTTCGCGCGCCCGGCGGCGTCGCCTCCGCTTCGGGCTCTGGGCTCCGGGGCGGGGTGCGCCGTGCGCCCAGGCCGCCATCTATCTCGTGTATACGAGATAGGCTACTTGCTGGAAACGGCGCAGGAGCCCCTGCGGGGCGCCTGCGCGGGTTCTACCTGCCTCCGAGGAGCCCTTCCGCCGTCTCGGCGATCTCTCCGAGCGCCTGCCTGTCCAGCTCGCTCGGCGGGTTTTCTTCCGTCTTCGACTCGTAGCTCCTGAGCGCGCGAAGGGCGCTTGCGAGCGCCGCCGCGGGCTTGGGCGCGGGACCCTTCGCGTCTTCTTCGGCGGCGGGCTCGGCGGTCGACTTCTTGAGGAACTCGGTCGTCTCCTTCTTGCCCAAGGGCTGCGCCCGCCATGCCGCATGGAGCCGGTCCTGCGCATCGGAATCCAGATCGGCGAGGATCCCCACGGCGTCCGCCGAGAGCGCGTCCGCGAGCGCGGCCTCGCGCCACTGGGGCGTGAGCCTCTCCTCGATCTTGCGCGCGAGAGACTCCTGGCGCTGGATGGTCTTGCCCGATACCTTGCGTCCGGTCTGCTCGGATATGATCGCCGCCTTGATGTCCTCGGTGCGCACGCCCGCAAGCCCCGGGTTCTCTGCCCTCATGCGCTCGACCTCCACGCCGAGCGCGCGGCTCGCCGCTGCACGCTCCGATACGGTGAGGCTGCGCACGAAGTAATTGGCGGCGTGCAGCAGCATGACGGACTGCTCGTCGGTGATGTCGCGGATGACACGGCAGGGAATCTGAGCGTATTTCTCGTCTTCTTCGGCGAGCAGGGCGTAGGCCGCCTTGCGGCGGTGCCCGCTCACCATCTGCCAGCCCCCGTCGTCGAGCTTGCGGACGAGCGGCAGGTCGGTGAGCCCCTCCTCCTTTATGCTCCTTGCCAGCTGGGCTATGCCCGCATCGTCCATCGAGTAGGCGGCGTTGGCGGGATGGTCGGCTATCTCGCCGACGGGGATCCTCTCGACGGGGTAGTCGCTTCGGGTCGACGCGTTCCTGTCGAGCAAGCCCGAGATGGTGAAGCCGGATGCGACCGATTTAGCCATGGAGCACCTCCTCTGCGAGCCTCTCGTAGTCCTTCGCGGGGCGGCTGTCGGGCTTGAACGTCGCCACGGGCTGCCACTGCCAGCTCCCCTCGCACACCTTGGAGCTCGCGTGTATGACGGTGGCGAACTGGTTTTCGGGGAAGTAGGAGTCCAGCACTTCGGCCCCGGTCGCCTCGGCGTTGGTCATGAGGCCGGGCACGCAGGTGCGCAGTATGCGCCATGAAGGCGTGGGCACGCGCAGCGCGTCGGAGATGGACTCGATGGCGCTGACCGTGAGGGCGGTGCCGCGCATGACGGTGGAGTCGAGCTTCACCGGCACGATCACCATGCCGTCGCCCGCAGCGGCCAGGTAGGCGTTGAAGGCGAGGCGCTTCATCGTGGGGCTGCAGTCGACGATGCAGACGTCGTAGTCGCCCGCGCAGTCGTCGAGCGCGAAACGAAGACGCTGCTCGCGCAGGAGCAGCTCGTTTTGGTCGACGAGTTCTATGGTCGAGGGCACGACGGAGAGCCCGTCGGCCTCGGTTTCGAAGGCCACGTCGCCGACGGGCGCGTTCCCGTAGAGGAGCTCGACGGCTCCTCGACGCTCGGCCGTGGCGCGGTCGTAGAGCCCGAAGAAGTCCGTGGCGGACGCCTGCGGATCCAGGTCTATCAGGAGCGTCCTCAGGCCCCGCCTGGCGTAGATGGTGGCGAGGTTGACCGCAGTGGTGGTCTTTCCGACCCCGCCCTTGTAGTTCGATATCGCGAGCGTCCTCATGCTTCCTCCGTCCTCTCTGCGATTGTCGATGGCGTTTACCCCGAGTATACAGAACGGAAACGTTCTGTTAATACCGACCGTTCGCCATGGGGTGGCGGTTCGCCATGGGGCGAGCCGCCTGCAAACGGCCCCCTCCGTCCAGAGGGGGCCTGCCCAGGCGGGCCCGGAGGTCCTAGGCCTCGCCGAAGGCGTTGATGTGGTGCCTGAGCAGCGCACGGTCCTCGCCGACGACGATCATGCTGATCTTGTCGAACCTCACGCCGACCGATTCGGCGAAGTCGTTCTCGGCGAGCCAGGAGACCGCGAGCAGCTCCATCGTCTCGCGATCGTTCCTCCCGTCGCCGAAGCCGGCGCCGGAGTTCGGGCGCGCGGAGACGTCGACGAACACGAGGTCGTCGGACTCGGGGTCGCGTGCAACCAGGTCGATGGCTCCTCTCGTCTCGGGCGACTTCCACCCGGTCGCGAGCGTCTCGTAGCCGCGGACCTCGAGGAAGCGGGCTGCCGCCTTGACCGCCCTGTCCTGGAGAGTGGGATTGGTGTTCATGGTGACCTCCGTTCGGTTGGGGCGGAGCCCCTTGCCCCGCCTTGTGGCATCGGGGCCGCACCGCCTGCCGCGCCCTGCAAGGGAGGAAGCGAAGGCGCGTTCCTCGCCCCATCGGGCCGTTGGTTTTCCGAAGCCCGGAGGGCGCTTTGTTTTGCCGCTTTCGCCTTTTCTCTCGGGCGGCAAAAGAAATCGGAAAAGCATCGCAACCCTTGCGGGGCGCATCGGGCGGCTGTGCGAACCTTTGATGCCCAAGGAGGAGGCAAGGCGATCCGATCGAACGGAGCCCGCCGTGCCGCGAATGCCCCCAGGAGGCTGTCTGAGGGTCGACTGCTCGGGGGAAGCCCTTGCCGGACCGCCCGGCGGAGCTAGCCCCTCGCCATCCTGAGGACCGCCGCGTCCTGCTGCGCCACGTCGTCCCCGACCGCCCCGAGCTCGTCGGCGCCGAGGTCGATGAACACGCGCGTCAGCACCTGCATGAGCTCGATGAGGCGCTCGTCGATGCCGTCGGCGCTCCTGAGCCTCCTGAGCTCGACGTAGACGGATCTCATCTGGTCGCGCAGCATCCTGTAGACCCTCACGTTCGGGCTGACGTTTATGTCGCGGCACTCGAGCCTGGAGGTTATGTAGTCCTGCTTGGTCATGCCGCTCGCCGCCACGAGGGCGTTTATCACCTCGTCCTCCTCCGGCGAGACCCGGAACGCTATCGTCTTGCTGCGCCGGCGCCCTTTGTAGTCGACGGTCGGCCTGGACATCAGGGCCTCCTTCTCTGGTCGAGCGCCGCTGCCATGTCCGACTGCTTGCTGGGGAAGAGGTGGGCGTAGCGAAGCGTCATCTCGTAGGTCTCGTGCCCCAGCCGGTCCGCTATGGCGATCGCGCTGAACCCCATCTCTATGAGGAGCGAGACATGGCTGTGGCGAAGGTCGTGGATCCGGATGGGTTCGAGCCCGCATGCGGCGCAGCCGCGCTTCATCTCGTGGTGCAGGTAGCTTTTGGTGAAGCAGAAGATGCGGCAGGCGCGCCGCTCCTCCGGGATGGATCCGAGGAAATCGGCGAGCTCGTCCGCAAGGAACTCCGGCATGACCACATCTCTCTTCGATTTGGGCGTCTTGGGCGAGGTGATGACGTCCCTCCTCCGGATCCGCTGGTAGCTCTTGGTGACGTGGATGAGGCACTTTCCAAGGTCGATGTCGTTCGGTTCGAGGGCGAGGAGCTCGCCGACCCTCAAGCCGCACCAGTACAGGATCTCGAACGCGTAGAAGCTGGCTGGCTTGTCCATCACCTCCTCGCTGAACGCGAGGTACTGCTCCTTCGTCCAGAACTTCATCTCCGACCCCTGCCGCTCGCCGATCTTGATGGTCGGGGCGGCGGGACTCTTTCCCAGGCCGTAGTACTTGACGGCGTGGTTGAAGATGGCGCTCAGCTGGTTGTTTATGGTTCTCAGGTAGGTGCCGCTGTACGGTTTTCCCTCGTCGTCGTACGAGCCCACCATCTTGTTCTGCCAGTCCACCACGTCTTTGGGGGAGATGTCGCACATCCTCTTGGGTCCGAAGAATGGCACTATCTTCGTGCGGATGATGTGCTCTTTGGTGAGCCAGGTGTTGAGCTTGAGCCTTGGTCTCACGTCTTCGGAGTACCTCTTCACGAATGCCTCGAAGGGCATCGACATGGACCCGTCGGCGCAGGCCAGGAACTCCGTCTCCCATGCCAGCGCCTCTCCTTTGGTCGCGAACCCTCGCTTCACCTTGTGCTTGCGGTTGCCGTCGATGTCGCTGTAATAGCACTGGACGTACCAGGCGCCAGTCTTCCCGTTCATGTAGGCGGGCATCAGCGGGCCTCTTGTCTGGGAACGCCGTCGGCGCAGTGGAAGCGCTCGTAGAAATACTTTCGGCTCACCTTCCCTTTGATGGTGGTGTAGCCTCTCTGCTCCATCTCGGAGTTCAGCATCCTGATAATGCGGTAGGCGTAGGGCCTGCTGATGCTGAGGGCGTGCATGACCTCCTCGACGCCCATGATCACCGGCTTAGAATTCTGCTCCATATCTTCCTCCTTCGTTCGATGAACAGAACAGGAACGTTCTGTAATTCGTGACACTAGCAGAACGAAAATGTTCGGTCAAGACAAATTGAGAACGTTTTTGTTCTCTAGTATCATGGGGGAAACGATCAGAGGAGGAGAGATGACGACGGGAAGCCGCATACGGGCATTGCGCGAGTCGCGGGGGATGACGCAACGGCAGCTCGCTGAGAGGGCCGGCTGCACCGACGCGGCCATCAGGAACTACGAGGCGGGCAGGAGGGCGCTGAAGGGCTCCGCCCTGGATGCGATTGCAGGAGCCCTCGGGGTCGCCCCCGAGGCCCTCATGCCCGTCCA
This sequence comes from Collinsella sp., assembly GCA_031295385.1. GTDB lineage: Bacteria > Actinomycetota > Coriobacteriia > Coriobacteriales > Coriobacteriaceae > Collinsella. The sequence continues at coordinate 56,849 of JAUMOL010000029.1, read as the reverse complement.
GGCTGAATCCGCCAGGGACGCCCTCGAGCTCCTCTTCAGGATCGAGGAGGAGTTCGGGCTCAGGCCCGTCGGTGGAGGCAGGCTCGCCGTCGCGCCCGGCGCGGAGAAGGCGCCTAAGCTCGCCGCCGCCATCAAGGCCTGGGAATCCCAGGTGGATGCGCTCGACCGCGGAGAGATAACCCCCGAGGAATACGAGTCCTGGAAGAGGGAGTTCGGCGGATGCTAAGCAGCATGCCGCGGGGCGCTCGAGGCTTACGCCGCCAGCATGCAGCTGAATGAAGATCCTTCGACCAAGGGCCTGTTCGCCAGTGGCTATCTGAAGTGATTGCGCCAAGCTCATTATTGACCAATGTTCAATAATGATTTACCATGAGCTAGAGGAGGTGGAAGCTATGCCCAGAATCGTCAAGAACCCGGATGAGCGCAGGCGGGAGCTGCTCGTCACGGCGATGCGCCTCTTCGCCGAGGAGGGCTACGATAACGTCTCGGTGAGGGCGGTGGCGCGGGCGGCGGGCGTTGCGCCGGGTCTCGCCTACCACTACTTCGACTCGAAGCAGAACATGTTCGACGCCGCCATCGAGGAGTACTCGCGGCGTTGCGCCGAGGGCATCATCGCGATCCTCGACGACCGAGGCCTCTCGCTCGACGAGAAGCTCGACCGCGCGATCGAGGCGGGGTCCGACCCCGGCGCGTTCGACCACGCCGACTTCTTCCACGCGGAGGGCAACGGCGCGCTCCACGACAGGCTCTCGCTGGGCATGTGCGAGGCGGTGCAGCCCCATCTCCGCGCGGCGCTCGAGCTCGACGCGCTGCTCAGGGGCGGCCCCCGGGGCGACGCGGACGGGCTCGCCTCCCTCATGGCATACGGGTGCATCGGGCTCGCTTCGGGGCCCGGCATGCCGGACGAGGGCGCCGTGAAAGCCGCCAAGCGCTACTTCGCCGCCCTGGTCGCCGAGTTCAGGTCGGGCGAGAAGGCAGATTAGATAACCGCCCCAATTCCAGTTGGGGCTTTTCTTGACGTTAGATGTTGAACAATGCTCAATAGAAGGGAGCGACATGGAACAGAAGAACGCAGACGAGTTGAAGGCGCGGTCGAGGGCAGCGTTCGACGCCCAGGCTGAGACCTACGACGCCGGAATGCAGGGGGACCATGCGCGGGGGCTCTACCGCATCGTGGCGGGCGAGGTCGCCCGGGCGTGCGGCGGCATCGACTCGCCCCGCGTGCTGGACCTGGGGTGCGGGACCGGGGCCCTCGCCGAAATCGTCCTCGACGAGATCCCGGGCTGCGCCCTCGTGGGGGTCGACCTTTCGGCGAACATGGCCGAGCGGGCGGCCGAGCGTCTCGGCGGGAGGGCGGAGGTGGTCGTGGGCGACGCGGAGCGCCTGCCCTTCCGCGATAATTCTTTTGATGCGGCGTACTGCAACGACTCGTTCCACCATTACCCCGATCCGGCGCTGGCGGCGTTCCAGGTGTGGCGCGCGCTGCGCCCGGGCGGCACCTTCGTCGTCGGCGACGTATGGCAGCCGGCACCCGCGCGCGCCGTCATGAACGCGTGGATGCCGCACTCCGCCGAGGGGGACGTGCGTATCTACTCCGAGGGCGAGATGCGGGAGATCCTCGGCACGTGGTTCGGCAGCGTGAGCTGGCGGCGGATCGGCCTCACCTCCTGCGTGGCAATCGCGCGAAAAGACTAGCCCCTTCATGTCTAAGATGGAAAAGAATGAAAGCACCCGCCCTTGGAATAAGCCGTCCCGGTCGCGCGAATCCGCCGAGAACTACCTCAGGGCGATCCTGGAGATCCGCTCTTCGCATGGGCGATGCCGCAACGTCGACATCGCGAGGCACTTGGGCATCTCGAGGGCGAGCGTCTCCAAGGCCCTCGTGAAGTTATCGGAGGCGGGTCTTGTCGAGGTCGTCGACCATGACGTTGGCTTCACGCCGGAGGGGAGGGCTATCGCTGAGGCGACGAGTGCGAGGCATCGTTTCTTCGAGAGGCTGCTGCGCGACGCCGGGGTCGCCGCCGACAAAGCATCCAGAGATGCCTGCCGCCTGGAGCACTGCGTCTCCGCCGATTCTTTCGAGAAGCTCTATTCCCACTTGACGAGGAGTCATCCCTCCGAGTAAAACGACGGCTGAGCGCGCCAGGGGCCCGCAAGCCTCGCGTTACTACTCGGGAGGAGTGGTTGCGAAACCAACCCGTTTTCGTGAGTTTGCGAGAATGACGCTTCCAGGCTCTCCACCAGGGGCAACCGTCATTCTTGAGTTTCGTTTTTCCGGGTGAGTTTCGTTTGAGTTTCGTCGATTTTCGACGGCACTTGCAAGCCTCCCGCCATCATTGCCTCTCGTTGGCTTGTAGGTTTTTCGGTCGTGTCGGTTCTCTTCGGTTCTGTTCGAGTCGTTTCAGGCTCGTTCGACCCATGCCCGTTTGCCATGGGGTGACAACCGACCATGCGTCTATCTGCGGAAACGAGAAGGCTCCTCGATTCTTTCGAGGAGCCTTGTGAGTTTCTATCTGATTTCGGAATCATGCGGTTTGCAGGTGCGGACGTTCTGAAATGTCGTCATCGGTCGCCATCGGAACCGCTAGAAACCGTATGAAAAATACGAACAAACGTTCTATCACTATTCCCACTCGATGGTCGCCGGCGGCTTGGACGTGATGTCGTAGCAGACGCGGTTGGCGCCGGGGACCTCGGCAACGATGCGGCCGGAGATGCGGGCAAGCACGTCGTAGGGCAGCTTGGCCCAGTCGGCGGTCATGGCATCGCTGGACTCAACGGCGCGCAGGATGATCGGGCGCTGATAGGTGCGCTCGTCGCCCATAACACCGACGGACTTGATGTCGGGCAGGACCGCGAAATACTGCCAGCAGCTGTGCTCGGAGTTGCGCTCGCCAGTCTGCTCAAACAGACGCTGGTTGTAGGCGTCGAGCTCCTCGCGCACGATAGCGTCAGCGTTCTTGAGGATCTCGAGCTTCTCCTTGTCGACCGCGCCGATGATGCGGATGGCAAGACCCGGGCCCGGGAAAGGCTGGCGGAACACGATGTGACCCGGCAGTCCGAGCGCCAGACCAAGCGCGCGGACCTCGTCCTTAAAGAAGTGGTCGAGCGGCTCAATAAGGTCGAAGTGCACGCCCTCGGGGAACGGGATCAGGTTGTGATGGCTCTTGATGGTGGCCGTCTTGCCGCCCGTCTTGCGAGCGCCGGACTCGATGATGTCGGGGTAGATGGTGCCCTGAGCCAGATACTTGACCGGCTTGCCATCGGTCTCGAGCTGCTGCGCCACGGCGAAGAACTCTTTCCAGAACTGCGTACCGATGATGCGGCGCTTCTCCTCGGGCTCGGTCACGCCGGCCAGAAGCTCGGCATAACGGTCCTCGGCGTGGACGTGAATAAAGTCGACGTCAAACTGCTTGGTGAAGACCTCCTCCACCTGCTCGGGCTCGCCCTTGCGAAGCAGACCGTGGTTGATGAACACGCAGGTCATCTGCTTGCCCACGGCGCGGGCGCCCAGCGCAGCCACGACGGAGGAGTCAACGCCGCCGGACAGAGCCAGAATCACGCGGTCGTCACCGACCTTCTCGCGGAACTCGGCCGTCATGGTCTCGACCAGGTCGTCCATGCTCCAGTTGGGCTCCAGGCCACAGATCTCAAACAGGAAGTTGCTCAGCAGCTGCTGACCGTACTCGGAGTGCTTGACCTCGGGGTGGAACTGCGTGGTGAAAATCTTGCGCTCGACGCACTCCATGGCGGCAACCGGGCACACGTCGGTGCTGGCGGTAACGGTAAAGCCCTCGGGCACCTCGGACACGGCGTCGCGGTGGCTCATCCACACGGTCTGCTCCATGGGCGTGGAGTTAAAGAGCTTGGCGCCGGCCGTGCGCGTGATGGTGGCGCGGCCGTACTCGCCCACCTCGGAGTGGCCGACCTTGCCGCCGAGCGTCACGGCCGTGATCTGATGGCCGTAGCAAAAGCCCAGGACGGGAAGGCCCAGGTCAAAGATGGCAGGATCGATGGACGGAGCGTCCTCGGCATACACAGAGGCCGGGCCGCCGGAAAGGATGAGCGCAGAGGCGTTCATTTCGCGAATCTCGTCGGCCGAGATGTCGCAGGGGACAATCTCGGAATACACGTTGAGGTCGCGGACGCGACGGGCAATGAGCTGACCGTACTGCGCACCAAAGTCGAGTACGAGGACCTTTGCGGAAGCCTTTTGATCCATGGTTTCCCCCTCTTGTTGGCGGGGAGCCGGTGCCCACCCGCGCGAATAAACGAAAACAGCTTACATAGTGTACACGTTATATGGGGTTTCTCGTCCCTCGCAGCCATCAGCGCACGGCAAACGCACGACCTGGGCCCTATTTGACGGTAATTGAAGCGTTACCAGACGTTACAGATGATGTAATACGTTTGAACATTGGACGCCCTGTGCCACAATACTGCCGAACGGCTCCGCCCCTGCGGCGGCAAATACGATAGGAATACCAGCATGAAGCGCATCCTTCTCATCGCCACGGGCGGCACCATCGCATCGACCGAGGACGGCAACGGCCTCTCCCCCGCCCTGACCGGTGAGGAGCTCGCCCAGAGCGTCCCCGAGATCTCGGGCCTCTGCGAGCTCGACGTCGTGCAGCCCATGAACATCGACAGTACCAACATGCGCCCCAGTGACTGGATGCGTATCCGCGACGTCATCGTCGAGGGTTATGCCGACCACGACGGCTTCGTGATTCTGCACGGCACCGACACCATGAGCTACACCGCGGCAGCGCTTTCCTACCTGATTCAGGACAGCCCCAAGCCCATCGTACTCACCGGCTCGCAAAAGCCCATGGGCAATCCCTTTACCGATGCCAAGCTCAACCTGTACCAGAGCCTGCTCTATGCGCTCGACGAACACTCGCACGACGTCTCAATCGTGTTTGGCGGCGTAGCCATTGCCGGCACGCGCGCCCGCAAACAGCGCACCATGAGCTTTAACGCGTTCATCAGCGTCAACTATCCGCCCATCGCCTATATCCGCAACGACCGCATCGTGCGCAACGGGCTTCACGGCACGCATCAGGGCGAAAACCCGGTGCGTTTCTACGACAGCATCGACCCGCGCGTATTTGTCCTTAAGCTTACGCCCGGCGTGAACCCTGGCATTCTGGACGCTCTGGCCGATAGCTACGACGCCGTGATTCTGGAGACCTTTGGCATTGGCGGTATCCCCGAGTTTGGTGAATCGGGCGAGTCGTTCCAAGAGGCAATTTTCCGCTGGGTCGATTCGGGCCGCACCGTCGTTATGACCACGCAGGTCCCCGAAGAGGGCCTCGATCTGGGCGTTTATGAGGTCGGCCGAGCTTACGCCGATCATCCGGGTATTTTGCGCGGCGACGACATGACCACCGAGACGCTCGTGGCCAAGACCATGTGGGCACTCGGCCAGTCACGTGATGCGGACGAGATTCAGCGCCTGTTCTACAGCCAAGTCAACCACGACCGCATCCCGATGGCGTAATTCAGTTGTCGACGGGTATCCCCTATTCGATACCCTCGAGAAGCTCTGACACCGTCATGCCGAGTGCGGGCGCGATCTTAAATAGAACCTTGAGCGTGAAATATGCCGTCCCATCTTCGATTCGGTCGAGGTAGGGTCGGCTGATTCCTGTCGCCACACAAAAATCAACCTTGGAGATACCAAGGTCCCTGCGTGTCTCTTCGACCCGCCTGCCAAGAATCTGTTTCGCACGTTCGTCCATGCAGCCGAGTTTGAAATGGAGCCGAACATAAACGTAAACTATAGTTTACGTTTTCCCGAATACACAGGAGTTTTCTATGTCGGGTTCTTCGGTCCGCATGTACCGAGCCACGCTTCGCACAAACAGCGCGCCGCCCAAGCTCGTCGTCGTTGAAGCTGAATGCCTTTCGCCCGATGAGCGCACAGCATTTGCATTGCTATCAAGTCGCGTCGCCACCGTTCTGGCCCCTTGCCCGGCGCAAGGTGAACTTGCCATTCAATGCCAAACGCACAGCTGCTTGCTCAATCAGACTGCCGTAATCGCAACCAGCCAACGCGGCCTGCCGCTCCTTCTAGAAGCCGGCATCGCACTCGCCCTTCGTGGCGCCGGATACGAAAACGAGGCCGCCGCCGACGTGGTCTTTCAACCACGATCGAGCGGCGGCCTCGCAGCAGCCATCGAATATGCTTGCAGGCTCGTTGCCTAAAAGGACAAGCTAGAAACCAAAGCCAAAGCCCGTTCCGGTAATCGCCGAGTACATAAAGTAAACGTTGATCACGTTGAGGAACACACCCGTGATGCAACCGTTGCGCAGGTAGCGCTCGCACACGATGCGTGCCATGGCGGCGGAGTCATCATTGTTTTTAGCCTGGCGTCCTGCCGTAAAGTACGTCGCCACGCTCAGCAGCAGGTTGAGCACCGGCAGTGCCAGCAACTCGTAGCTCTTGCCCCAGCGCGTCGCCTCGCCGGCGGCATTAAACTTTGTTGCCACCTCGGGACCAATGTTGGGGATAACACACGCTGCAACCACCAGCGGAATCACCGCAAGCACCAGCAGCGCGATGCCCATGTAGCCGGCTTTTTTTCCATATTTAAACATGCGCGTCGTCCTTACACGTTAAAGCGGAAGTGCACGACGTCGCCATCGGCCATGACATAGTCCTTGCCCTCAATGCGCAGCTTGCCGGCGGCCTTGGCGCCCTGCTCGCCGCCGAGCTCGATGTAGTCGTCGTAGCCAATAACCTCGGCCTTAATAAAGCCGCGTTCAAAATCGGTGTGGATGACGCCGGCGGCCTGCGGGGCGGTCGCGCCCTGACGAACCGCCCAGGCCTTGACCTCCATCTCGCCGGCCGTAAAGAACGACTGCAGGCCGAGCAGCTTGTAGGCAGCCTGAGCGAGCACGTCCAGGCCGGGCTGCTCCAGGCCTAGGCTTTCCAGGTAGTCGGCAGCGTCCTCGGGATCGAGCTCGGAAAGCTCGGCCTCGATCTTGGCGCAGATCGGCAGCGGCTTGACGCCGTCGATGGGCGCCAGGTCCTCGTTGAGCATATCCTCGTCCACGTTGGCCACATACAGGATGGGCTTCATGGTGAGCAGGAACAGCCCCTTGGCGGCGGCACGCTCCTCGTCGGTCATCTCCATGGATGCGGCGCGCTTGCCCTCGTTGAGCCAGGCAAGCAGGCGCTTGGCAACCTCGAACTTGGGCATGAGCTCCTTGTCGCGCTTGGCCTCCTTCTCGAGCTTAGGCAGCTGCTTCTCGAGCGTGCCCATGTCGGCCAGGATGAGCTCGGTCATGATGGTGTCGGCATCGCCGGCGGGATCGACGAACTCGCCCGTGCGGCCCACCTCACGCATGACGTTGGGGTCCTTAAAGTAGCGCACAACCTCGCAGATGGCGTCGGTCTCGCGAATGTTGGCCAGGAACTGGTTGCCCAGGCCCTCGCCCTCGTTAGCGCCCTTCACCAGACCTGCGATGTCGACGAACTCGACCGTCGCCGGCACAATGCGACCCGGGTTAACGATGTCGGCAAGCTTTTGCAAGCGGCTATCGGGCACGTCGACGATACCCACGTTGGGGTCGATCGTGGCAAACGGGTAGTTGGCGGCAAGGCCGGTCTTTTTGGTAAGCGCGGTGAACAGCGTCGACTTGCCCACGTTGGGCAGGCCCACGATACCGATGGAAAGGGACACGACAGCTCCTTTTGGTACAGGTACTTCAAACCGTATAAGTATAGCGCCGCCGCAGCATCCGGGCGAATCCGGACACCGCGGCAGCGCAAATGAAGCAGAGATAGAGCTCGCTGACTAGTCCGCGAGCTTCTCCACCTGATCGAGCATCTTGTCAAGCTTGGCCTTTGCCTCGGCCTTGGCCTTCTGGGCCTCTTCGTGGGCCTTGGCCTTCTGAGCGGCCTTTTCCTCGGCCTCGGGGTCGACAACGACCAGATTGGATGCATCGTGCTCGACCAGCTTGAGCGCATGCTCGGGGCACACCTTGACGCAGGCTCCGCAACCTAGGCAATACGTGGACTCCAGTGCAAAGCGACCGCTTCCCACCAAATCGCAGGCAAACGTGGGGCACACGTTGACGCACTCGCCGCATGACGTGCACTTGTCAAAATCGCATTCCGGTGTGCTCACCTGCATATTCTGGGCAAGCTCGGGGTGGTTCTGCAGCGTCGAGAGCACCAGCTGCCGCCCGTGCGTGAGCGAACGGCGACGCTTGGTCGTCGTGGTGCCGCACATGGTGTTGAGCGTGCGCTCGAGCTGCGTGATCTGGTGACGGTGAGCCTTCAACTTCTGCGTCACCGAGGCCAGCGCCGCCGTCGCCGGATTGAGCTTGGTCACCGTCAGGCCCGTGGTGCGGGCAATCTTATCCATGTACTCCTTGCGCTCGTACTCGCGGCGCTTATGGCATTTGAGGCTCTTGGGGTCGACCTCCAGGCCCATGCCCGTACCCGCCCACTCCTCGGCGGTAGCAATGGCCTCGCCCAAAATGTCCTCGCCACCGGTGTTGCGGCACTTATCGCACACGCCCAGTGGCAGGTAGACGCTCACGTTGGGATAGTCCGCCAGTACCGAGAACCAGGTCTCGGCCGTAATATCGCCCACGCAGGCAACGACGACCTCGTTTTCGCGCGGCATGCGCTTGAGGGCGCGTGTGCAGGTGACGTAGGCGGTCTCGTGGCTCGTAGCAGCGGAGACGATATCGTCATACAGGTTTTTAGGCGCCAGGCGCGGCGAGATGATCGCCTCGGTCGGACAGGCAGCGGCGCACAGGCCGCACTTGCGACAGGAGTCGAGGATCTCGATGGCGTCTTCCTCGACCTCGATAGCGTTGACCGGGCACACGTCCATGCACGCGGCGCAACCGCTCTTTTCGTTTTTGCAGGTCAAACACGGAATGGTGTTGCCGCGCGGGCGCTCCTTGTAGTCGGCAGGATTCCACTGCGGCGCCGACGGATCGAGCGCATCGGTCACGCCGCCAAGCGGGTTTTTAAGAAAGTCGAAACCCTTGCTGATCTCGATAATGTCATCAAGCAGATCGTGTTCCTGCGCCATGCGCGGCCCCTCCCTGAGCAGTGCAAACAAGCAAGAGATAATGATACGCTATCGGCCCACACCTCGGGCAAATTACACGCGGTGCACCTTGAGGGAAATAACCCATGGCCTATCGCCGCCCCGATTGCACAAGGTCAATCAAGCGCCAAGCTATGCCTCGCACATGAGCTGCACGAGCTTCTGTTTGGTCACCTTGGCCTGCTCGTTGGCCATATTGCGCTCGTTTCTAAAGACCGCATCCGCAACGCTCATCAGGTCGGTATCGGAAATCTCGCCAAGTCCCAGCTCCGCGAGCGTCGTCGGTAGACCAACGCGCTGGCAAAACTCGAGCACCTGATCAAGCTCGGGCGCACGCTCCAGGCGCAGCTGCACCACCAGGCCAAATGCCACGGCCTCACCATGCATGGCCTTGCACTCGGGCAGAATCGTCAGGCCGTTGGCTATGGCATGGGCAAGCGCTAGGCCACCACTCTCAAAGCCAACACCCGAGAGCAGAATATTGCACTCGATCAGGCGCTCAACCGCTGGCGATGTACGGCCCTTTTTGAGATCGCGCTTGGCAGCGACGCCGCACTCCATGAGTGTGTCATAGCAGGCACGAGCCGCAACCAAGGCCAAGTGTCCCGGCGCGCCACCGTGCTCGTTGGCGCCGTGCGCCGCGGCGCACGAACGCGCCTCGAAATACGTTGCCAGCGCATCGCCCATACCAGCGACCGTCATACGCAGCGGGGCCGCCGCGACCACGTTGGTATCGACCACGACCAGGTCTGGATTCTTCTCAAGCATCAGGTAGCGGTCGAACGACCCATCCTCGTGATACAGCACCGAAATCGCGCTGCACGGACCGTCCATCGACGCCGCCGTGGGACATACGCACAACGGCAACTCGGCATAAAACGCAACGGCCTTGGCGATATCGAGCATCTTGCCGCCGCCAATGCCCACCACCATGTCGCAATACTCGGCCCGGGCTTCCTTGGCCATTTCGACAACGGCATCTTCCGTACACGGACCGTTGTAAATCTTAAAGAACGGCTCGCTTAGATCTTCATCCAGAAATCCATCGACGATCTGCCTGCACAGCCGATCCTCGGTGCCCTGGTCAAACAAGACATAGGCAGCGCAGCCCAACCATGACAAATACCTGCCTTGACGCGACAGTTCGCCCGGCCCCTGAACATACCGGCCGGGACCGCCGTAAACCATAGGAAGCGCCATACGAGAATCCGCCCTTCATCAAACAACGATTGGTGCAAAGTAACCTTACCCCTTTGCACCATAGCAAAAAGGGGCAAAGCCATCTGTCGGCTTTGCCCCTTCCTTACCTTAGTTTAGTTTACTCATCCATAAGGTAATAATGACCCAGTGCGTCGGCACCCAGGATGGCGTTTGCGACCATCTCGGGCGTCACCTCAAACGGCATGTTGCACATGGTGTCATCGGGCGCGCAGGCGGCCTCGGCAACAGTCATGGGCTGCTCGCGCGTAAGCTCGGCAACGCCAAGTTCCTTCATCGTGACCGGCAGGCCCAGCTCAATGCAGAAGCCCAAGACTTCCTCGAGCTTCTCGGTCGGGGCATCCTCGAGTACCAGTTGGACGATGGTGCCAAAGGCGACCTTCTCGCCGTGATACATGCCGTGGCACTCGGGCAGCATCGTCAGGCCATTGTGGATGGCATGAGCAGCAGCAAGGCCCGAGCTCTCAAAGCCAATACCGGAGAGCAGCGTGTTGGCCTCGATGATGTGCTCGACGGCAGGCGTCAGCGCGCCCTTCTCCAGTGCAACCTTGGCCTTGACGCCATCGGCCATAAGCGTCTCGTAGCAGAGCTTGGCGAGCGCCAGGCCGGCCATGCCGCCCTTGCCGCCAGCGCAGGTGCCGCCGTCGGCATCATGCGTCGCCTGGGCCTCAAAGTAGGTTGCGAGCGCATCGCCCATACCGGAAACCGTCAGGCGCACCGGGCTCGCCGCGATAACCGTCGTATCCATAAGGACGATATTGGGGTTTGCCTTCAGGAAGAGGTACTTGTCGAACTGGCCGTCATCGGTATAGAGCACCGAAAGCGCCGAACACGGGGCATCGGTCGAAGCAATGGTGGGACAAATGATAACCGGGGACTCCAGGTAATAGGCGACGGCCTTCGCGGTGTCGAGGATCTTGCCGCCACCGACGCCGACGATGATGTCGCAACCGTTGTCGCGAGCGAGCGCAACCAGGCGATCGACCTCGCCCTTGGAGCACTCGCCGTTAAAGTCCTCAAACAGCAGCTCGGCCTTGGCCTCGGCAAAACCGCCCTCAATCTTGGCACCGACGCGCTTCTTGCCCGAAGGCGTCACGATGACGAGGGCCTTAGCACCGAGCGGCTCGACATAGGAACCGAGCTTGGCCAGCTCGTCCGGACCCTGGATGTACTTGCTGGGGCTATTGAAAATTGAAGCCATAACTATCCCATTCTCTAAAATAAAAAAGAAAGGGGCTCCGTACAGATACGTGCGGAGCCCCTCGTTACGATAACAAGAGTCGATTAGAAATCGATGTCGGTGTCGTAGTAGCAGGCCTTGAGGATCTTCTCAAAGTCGGCAGCCTTGGTCTCACGCGGGTTCTCGGGCGTGCAGGCGTCCTGCTCGGCGTTCGCGGCGATCTCGGGCAGCTTGGCGAGGAACTCCTCCTCGGAAACCATCTGCGGGTTCTCGGCGTCGACCTTCACGCCACCATTCGCGTAATCCTTGATGGACTGCGGAATGTTGAGCTGGTCGTTGAGGTCGCGAATCTTCTGGACGAGCGCAGCGATGAGCTCCTCGTTGGTCTCGCCGGGAAGGTGCAGGATCTCCTTGGCCACGTAAGCGTAACGCTCGGCAGCACGGGGATCCTTGGAGTTCCACTGGATAACCTTGCCCAGGTACATGGCGTTAGCGGCACCGTGGATGATGTGGCCGTTCTCAAAGGCAGCACCGGTCTTGTGAGCCATGGAGTGAACGATGCCGAGCAGGCCCGAGGAGAAGGCGATACCGGCGATGCACTGAGCCTCGTGCATGTGCTGACGGGCCTCATGGTCGCCAGCATAGGACTTGGGCAGCCACTCGACGATCTCGCGGATGCCGTGCAGGGCGTTGGCGTCGGTGAACATAGAGGCGCAGGTGGAAACGTAGGCCTCCATGCAGTGGGTCAGAGCATCCATGCCGGTGTGAGCGCACAGCTTGGCGGGCATGGTGTAGGTGAGCTCGGGGTCGACGATGGCGACATCAGGGGTGATGTTGAAGTCGGCCAGCGGGTACTTGATGCCCTTGGCGTAGTCGGTAATGACGGAGAACGCGGTGACCTCGGTAGCGGTGCCGGAGGTAGAGGAGATGGCGCAGAAATGAGCCTTCTGACGCAGCTCGGGGAAGCTGAACGGCTGGATGATGTTATCGAAGGACTCCTCGGGATACTCGTAGAAGACCCACATGGCCTTAGCGGCATCGATGGGCGAGCCGCCGCCGATGGCGATAATCCAGTCGGGCTCGAACTCGCGCATGGCCTCGGCGCCCTTCATGACCGTCTCGATGGACGGGTCGGACTCGACGCCCTCGAACAGCTTGACCTCGAAGCCGCCCTCTTTGAGGTCGGCCTCAACGTCCTGCAGGAACCCGCCGCGGCGCATAGAGCTGCCGCCAGAAACGATGATGGCCTTCTTGCCCTTGAGGTTCTTTACCTCGTGGCGAGCGCCCTCACCAAAGTACAGATCGCGAGGATTGGTAAAACGTCCCATACTGTGCCTCCTAAACAAGCCCCTCTTAGACTTGCGTATATAACGGAGCACCCAATTGGCTCCGTTAGGACCGGTTTGCGCGTTGCCGGCGATGACAATGCGCGATGTCTAAACGTCTCAACGCTCAGACAAACACTATTTTACCGTTCTGGTTGGTCAGTTATTCACCTAAAGCCAACAATGATGAAACGTTTTTTCTATCCCTGAAGACCCTTGTGCGACATCCATACTCCCAAGCTGGGCAAACGTTTTATCAAGGTTGACCACATATCCCGGGCAGGACTGTGCCCCTCCAAAATGCGCCCCGTTCGCCGCCAAAAATCGACCGTTTGCGGCACAGTGATACCACTCAGTCGTCCAAGGTGCCGACATTTGTGCGACATCCGTCTTCGTGGTGCAAAGGTGCATGTCCAAGTGCGGCACCCCCGGTGTGCCACATGCGGGTAAACTAGAACCTTATATAGAGATATTTGAACCCTAACCGCAGCAAAGGAGGCCCCATGGCATTCGATCCCATTCAAGAGGATTGCCATCGCCTCGTTCTTGAGGCCTTGCGCCGCGACAATATCCCGCTCACCGACGCTGCCGCCGTAGAGCGTCTGATGGAACAATTCACCCGCAACCCCGCACCGCTCATCGTGCACGACCGCGACCGCGCCGGGCACCTCATTGCCAAGGTGGTCGAGGCTGTCGACTACCGCATTCCCTTTATCCCCGACGATGCCCAGGCCGAGCAGGAAGAGGCCGCTGCCGAGAACATGCTTCGCGAGGCCGCCGCACTCGATCCGGCCAACTGGGACGCCCAGCGCATGCTGACGGCACTCACCGCCGAATCCAACGAGGAATACGTACAGTACCTGGTGTCCAAGTGCGATGAGGTCGAGCACGACCTGGCGCTCAAGATCGCCTCGGCGCAAGACCCCTACGAGCGTGAGGCCGCAGGCGACCTGACCCGCCGTCCCTACCTGCGCTGGCTTGCCGCCCTTGCGTCGCGCGCCCTCATTAGCGGCCGCTACCGCATGTCGCTCGAAGCCGCAAACCGCAGCTTGGACTTTGCGCCCAACGACCCCGCTGGTGTCCGCCACACCGCGATGCTCGCCATGGCAAAGCTCGAATACCCCGCCGAGGAGCTCAAGCGCTTTCGCTCTGCCCACTCCGTGCCGTACCTCGCGAATACCCCGCTGCGCCGCCGCCCCAAAGATGCGGAGCGCGACTTGGACCCGTGGACGCTCATCGCACTGATGAGCGCAGCCTGGCGCGAGCTGGACTACGAGGGTGCCGAGCACTACCTGCGTATCCTTGCACGCTCGTGTCCGCACGCGGCCGAGGCGCTCTACTTCCAAACCGAGTTTCCCGATGGCGTCTATGCCCGCGTCAACGTGGGTGTGGGCTCCACCGACGAGCTCGTCCTTGCGCTGTCCGAAGCGACGCCGGTACTGCAGGAGGGTCTGGGCGCCCCCGACAACGCCAGCTTTGCCGCCTGGGTCGCCACCAACGACATCGTGCGTTCCCAGATCGACGAGCGCATCCTGCGCGCGGCCGAGCAGGGCCTGCCGTTTAAGGGAGGAGACCTCTAATGGATCCGAGCGTCTACATCCCCGCCTACCTGGAGCGCGCCTACGTTGCGTCGCACCCCGAACTCACCGATGCAGCGCGCGATCTTGTCCATAACGACGTGAACGTCAACCCTCATAAGTATGCGCAGACCGAGCATGCCCAGGCGCTGCTGTCCTATGCCGGCGTCCACCGCCACCTGCTCGACGAGCTCCATCGCATCGAGGACATGGGCAGCGACGAGGAGTTCGAGCAGACGCGCAACCGCCTGTTCGACGATATGCGTGATGAGCTGCTCAAGATCGTCCGCGTCGATGCGCATGTCCTCGATGCCCAGCTGCTCGCCATCATCCTGGCCGACACGCCCGTTGACGCCTGCCTGGGCGACCTGATGAAGCTCGAGGCGACCACGGCCGATTACCTGCAGCAAAGCGTACCCGGGTTCGACATGGAAGCCCCGCACTACTGGGCCAACAAGGTGCTGGCAGACGGCGTGACAGCGGCCGATCTCACCGTAAGCGAGCCGGCTCTTATCGGGTGGCTTCATACGCTCGAGGCCATCTCGCAGCTGTGCATGGCGAGCGCCCGCTACCGTGCTGCCGCCAACTACGCCCGCCGCGTCCTTAAGGCGGAAGGCTACCCCACCCGAGCCGCAGGCACCGTGTTGCTCGCCCTCGCTCGCCTGGAAGACCAGGACGGCTTTTTTGCCCTGGCCCACCAGCTCGAGGAAGAGATCGGGGCTGACGCGCTCGAGAACTCTCCTTGGTATCTGCTCGCCCGCACGATTCTGCTGTTCAAAACAAACAAGATGCGCCCGGCGACACGCGCGCTGCGTGAGTTTGCCAACCGTTGCGAGGGCGGTGCGTTCTTCTTACTGAACCCCATGTACCAGACACCGTACCTTCCCTGCCGGCCCGAGCCACACGATCCCTGGGATCTTTCGCACCAGGCCGTTTGGGAAGCGGACGGTATTATCTCGGACACTCCCGACTTTGCCCCCTGGGCCAATGCCTGCGAAGACGTGTCGCAGCTTGCCCAGGAATTTGCGCGCCGCTACGGTTTTTAGTGACGCACTCGACCCGACCATGTCGTTTACGTTAGGAACGGTTTCATGAACCTCCGCTCATCTCTTGCCTGCACCTCGAGCGATATCGCTCGCTGGGGGCTGCGCTCCGTCCTTAAGCGCCAGGGCGGCGTACTCCCCGGCCGCATCGCCATGAAGATCGACCCCGAGTTGCTGAGCGACCTCGCTGGCCTTGTCGACCGCAGCGTGGTGATTACGGGTACTAATGGCAAGACCACCACTTCCAACCTCATCGCCGACGCCGTTGCTGCCAGCGGTGCTGCCGTGGTGTGCAACCGTGCCGGCAACAATATGGAGCCTGGTGTGGTAGGTGCTCTGCTCGAGGCCCGCGGCGGCCTTAAACACACCAGCAGCGGCAAGCGCGTGGGCGTTTTTGAGTGCGATGAGCTTTACACCGTACGCGTTCTGCCCAAGCTCAAGCCGACGTACTTTGTGCTGCTCAACCTGTTCCGCGACCAGCTAGATCGCTATGGCGAGATCGATCACACCCAGGAGGTCATCGCCCACGCGTTGGAGCTTTCGCCGGCAACGACGCTCATCTACAACGCCGACGACCCGCTGTGCGCCTCGATTGCCGCGCGCGTTCCCAATGCGAGTATTGCCTTTGGCATCGACGGCGCCACCGACACCGAGTCCGACCGCATTAGCGACTCGCGCTTTTGCTCGCAGTGCAACGCCCCGTTGGAGTACGACTACGTGCAATACGGCCAGCTTGGCGCATACCATTGCCCCTCGTGCGGTTGGGCACGCCCCGCACTGGTCCGCCGTGTGACGGGCGTGAAGCTCGGCTGCGACGGCTACGGCTTCGACCTGGTCTTTGGATCTGCGCCCGACGCGGCTGCCGTACACATCGCCACACGCTACAACGGTCTGTACATGGTCTATAACGTTGCCGCCGCCTTCTTTGCCGCACGCGAGTTGGGCGTGGACACGGCGTTTCTACAGCCTACGCTCGATGCCTACGTCCCCGCCGGCGGACGTATGGGCCGCTGGGAGATCGCCGGCCGTACCGTCGAGGCAAACCTGGCCAAAAATCCCGTGGGCTTCGATCGCCAGATCCAGTCCATTAAAACGGCAGGCGGCAGGCTCTGTGCTTTCTTCCTGAACGACAACGACGCCGACGGCCACGATGTCTCGTGGATCTACGACGTCGACTTCGAGCGCATCGCCGACACACCGGGTCTTGTCGCCTTTGCCGGAGGCACGCGTGCGCACGACATGCAGGTACGCCTCAAGTACGCCGGCATCGATGCCGCGATTATCTCGGACGTCGCGCAGGCAATTGGCGCCGTTGCGGATGAAGCCGCAGGCGACACTTTCTATGCCGTCGCCAACTACACGGCCTTCCCGCCGCTGGTCAAAGAACTCGATGGGCTGAAGGGTGCCGATGCAGCCACGGTTGCTGCCCGCGCTGCAACGTGTGCCGATGGCAGTGCCGTCCCCGTCGGCATCGCGCCAGTCGAGCTTTCGCGCCCGCTGCGCATCGTCTACCTGTACCCCGATGCCCTCAACCTCTACGGCGACGGCGGCAACGTTATCGCCCTCGAGCGTCGCTGCGCCTGGCGCGGCATCCCCGTTCGCGTGGACGAGGTCCGTATGGGCGAGTCACTCGATCTCACCGATGCCGATATCGTCATGATGGGTGGCGGCTCCGACCGCGACCAGCTAGCCGTGGCACACGAGCTGCTCGCCCAAAAAGACAAGGTCGCATCCTATGTTGAGGATGGCGGCTCGCTGCTCGCCATCTGTGGCAGTTATCAGCTGCTCGGCCGTTCGTACTATATGGGCGAGGATCGCATTGAGGGTCTGGGGGTCATTGCTGCCGAAACCGTACGCGGCTCCGACCGCCTGATCGGCAACGTAGCCGTCAAAACCGACCTGGCACCTGAGCCCTTTGTGGGATTCGAGAACCATGGCGGCCGCACGCTTTTGGACGCCGATGCCACGCCGCTCGGAACGTCCGTCGTCACGGGCACCGGCAACAACGGCGACGATGGCTTTGAGGGCCTGATCTACAAGGGCGTCATCGGCACGTACCTGCATGGCCCGGCGCTGCCCAAGAACCCCGAGCTCGCCGACTGGTTGATCGCCCATGCCCTCGAGCGCCGTGGCGATGCACAGGCTGCCGCCCTGCTGCCGCTCAAGCCCCTCGACGACACCTACGAGCACGCCGCCCACGACGCCGCCATGAAGCTCCTCCCCTAGCACCTCACCACCACAAAGGGGACAGGCACCTTTGTGGTGGTTTTTCAGTTTGCCAACGATATGTGAACGGCTAAAAAAGTCTGCTATACTCTTTCCCGCTGTCCCCATCGTCTAGCGGCCAAGGACGCCACCCTTTCAAGGTGGATATCGCGGGTTCGAATCCCGCTGGGGGCACCATTTGAAAAAAGTACGAACCCGTGAGACCTCAAGTCTTGCGGGTTCGTTGCTTTCTGCGTCGAAGTTCATCGTCACCACGACGGCATCGTCCGACACCATCACCTGATACACGAAGGCGTCAAGGAGAAGCTCGTCGGTGAGCGTGGCCCCGAACTGAAGGAACCGCGCGAAGTTCTCCGGGTCTATGCGCTTTCGATCGTACATGGCCAGCTCGCGCTCGGCGCGATCCTTCTGCGCCTCAAGCTCCTCGGCCCTCTCCTTGGTTCCGGGAACCACGATGCCCTGCTCCACCGCCTTGAGGATGTTGGAAAGGCCCGTCTGGGCGGCTCTCAGCGCCGCTGCGGCCCGTTTGCGCCCCTCGGCTATCTCCTTAGGCTCACCGCCGTCAACGCACATCTCGGCGATTCTGCGCGCCTCCTCCGGCTGCGACAGCAGTTCCCTCAATGCCTTCACGATCTGCCCCTCAAGCCAGTCGCGGCGGACGGGCTTGACCTCCTTGCAGCTGCCGCAGGCGTAGTACTCGTACTTCCGCTTCGAGGAGCCGCGACCGGAGACCCCGCGCATGTTGCGCCCGCACGCCGAGCAGATCACGCGCCCGGAGAGCGCGAAGTCCCCCCACTGCTCGTTCTGGCGCTGCTTCTTGCCCTTCACCCTCTGAGCCTTCATGAAGACCTCCTCGCTGATTATCCTCGGCATGCCGTCCTTCTGGGTTATCCCGCCCCACGAGTAGATGCCCCGGTACTTGTCGTTGTGTAGCATGTTGTTCACGAACGTGTCCTTTATGGGGTTGCCGGCCCTCGAAACGACGCCGCGCTGACGCAAGTCCATCGCTATCGAGTTGACGGACTCGCCGTGCGTCCTGCGGCGGAACACCTCGCGGACTATCTCCGCCTCCTCCGGCACAATCTCATAGCGCCCGTCATCGCCCGTCCGGTACCCGAAGCACCGCACGCCGTTCGTCTTGCACTGAAGGGCGTTGCCCTCCATTCCCCGGCGGGAGCGTATCGAGGTCTTGCGGGACTCGCACGCGGCAAGGCCCTCAAGGAGCTTCTCGTAGATGATGCCCTCGGGCGAGTCCGGTATCGCCTCAAGGGCGGACACAAGCCTCACGCCGTGGGCCTGAAGCTCGCGCTTGTATATGGGGGCGTCGAACGGATCGCGGCTGAACCTGTCCATCATGTAGACGAGGACGATGTCGGACTCGCCGGCGTTGGCGATCATCTTCTGGAACTGCGGGCGGTCGTCCGTGCGCCCTGAAATCGCATAGTCGCAGTACTCGGCGACGATGGCGTAGCCCTCGCGTGAGCACCAGTCACGGCAGACCCTCAGCTGGTCTTCGATGGACGCCTCGCGCTGCTTTGAGCACGAGAACCGCGCGTATAGAACGGCGGTCTTCTGTGACATAATGTTCATGCCTCCTTTCGAGGCCTTTGTTTGCTGCCCCGGTGATGTGTCTTGGCGGACGCACCGGGGCTCTTTTATTCGGTCATAGGCCAGCCGCAGTCAACGTAGGCCTCAACGCTCTCATGCTCGGGAACCTCCTGAGAAATCGTAGAGAACGGGGCCGTTGAGCCGGGGGCAAGCTCGCCGTTGACGTACGTGTACGTGCCTCCCACGATTCCGCCGTCGGCGTTGCGGAACACCACCTGCACGCTGGTTCCCGAGAAGGTTCCCTCTGTGTTGTTGGCGATCTCACCAGCAACGGTGGTCTCTCCCCACTCGTCAACGCTCTCGGTGATGTTCTCGATGGGAAGCTGGTCGTAGAAATCCTTCTGGGTTATGTCCTGCTTCGTCCAACCGCTCGAACCAACCGAAGCGGTTACGTCCAGGCTCTCGGTGCTATCCGGTGCGCCCATGTCGCCGCAAATGGCGGTCTGACCGTCCGGGAACATCAGGGTGATGTAGTCGTCAAGCGTATCGACAACGTTGCCATCTGAGTCGCGAGCTGCAACGGTCACGTGTATGTTCTCCGCTGCCCACGATGAGTTCGGGTTGCTCACGATCGCTGCAAAGTGCGCGCTTCCGTACGAGTCGAAATAAAAGCCAGACTCAACGACCTCAAGATCAATCGGCTCAGCCTCAGACACGGCATCTGTGGTTGCTGGCTCATTCACCTGATTCGAGCCCATTTCTTGCGTTTGGCCGGTGCAACCGGAAAGGCCCAGAAGGGCAGTTCCTGTTACGAAAACGAACTCTCTTCTCGTAAGGCTCATTGATCCTCCTCGTATGTCATCCGTGCCATCTCCTCAAGCGAAACACCTAGGGCATCTGCTATAGCCTTCGCCTTCCCCAGCGTTGGCTCCTTCGCCCTTCCCTTCAAAAGTGCATTGATAGTTGATCGCGGCGAGCCAATGGCGTGCGCAAGCTCAGCAGGCGTCATCCCCTTCTGCTCAAGGTAGTGCGCAAGCACGTCCCGGTACTCCATCTCACGCCTCTCTTAGAGTCCAATTATTTACACGTACAAAGTATTGCACGGTGCAAAATTTTATACAATACTAACAGGCGTACAAAGTTTTGTACGCGAGAGAAGGGAGAGAGATGACCCTGCAAGAGAAGGTAGGCCAGTATGTCGAGGCCAACCAAATGACAATGGGCGCGTTTGCCGACAAGCTCGGGATGAGCCGCTCGTCGTTGTTTAACAAAATGCGCGGATCAAACGAGTTCAGCCTTTCCGAGGCTTTCAACATGTCGCGCATCCTCGGCATTTCGCTTGACGAGTTTTATCGCCTCGCGGTTATCCAGCAGGTTTGCTAGGGCTCGCCATGGAAATCAACGAGCGCATCGAGTACATGCGCGACTTCCTCACAGCGCTCTACCTGCAATGGCTCGAAGAAGGTGAGCCGGTCAGGTGAAGTGGACTACCCGAGAAATCAAGTACCTCGAAGAGCACGCCGACGAAGGCGCCGAGGCGGTTGCTGCATCCCTTGGCCGCACCGTCCAATCCGTCAAGGCTCAGGCCAAGCGCTACGGACTCTCACTCCGCAGGGCGTGGCAGTGCCCGAAGTGCGGGATGCGCGTGCACACGCCGCTATCGCCCAAGACGGGCTGGTGCGTCGCTTGCACCCGCGAGCTTCGCAACGAGCGGATCGCCGAAGAGGTGCGGCAGCTTCAGGAGGAGGTGAGACGGGAGGAGAGGGTCAACCGCGAGCGACAGAGGCTCTACAGCGCGAAGCACAGGGCCAGAAAAAAGCTCAAAAAGTCGTGACACTTTCGTGACACCAAGTTTCAACTGCGGAAACGTAAGAAAGGAGAGAACGTGACCAAGCAAAAGAAATATCCGGGCACCCCCACCTACCACAGCACGAGCGCCCGGAACGGCCGACAGGCCACGAACAGCGTAACACGCCAGATCCGCATGCCGGCTCAGACGATGCGCATACCTGCCGAAATCGAGCGGGAAAACCAGATGCGGGCGTTCAAGGCCGGGCTTCTTCTGGGCGTCGGCGTCGCGGCGCTCGTGTGCGGGCTGATCCTGTGGCTCTGGGTCATCCCCACCATGGACGCGGCGGTTGCGAACGCACAGGGGATGATCGCATGAGGAAGATGGAGACCCCGGACAACCAGATGGCCCTTCCGGGGCTAGACCCCAAGGGCGAGCAGCGGATGGCTGACGCCCGCGCATGGGTGAAGGCCCATCCCGTCGAGTTCGGGTGGTACAAGGACAACGCCCGAGCGGAGTGCGCCCGCACCCACGACGGCAAGGCAAGCCCGAACCGCGCGCTCTACGGCATGCGCATCAAGTTCAGCATCGAGCTGCCCAACCACCTCGCCCCGTATCTGGCGCGCATCGCCATGGAGCAGGACAAGACCATCCGCATGAGGGTCGCGCGCAGCGACGCCGACGGATACACGACGGCGGTGCTCCGATGAGCTGGAAGACCAAGCGCGTCGGCGTGGCCGAGTGCGTCATGTGCTTCCCGGAGGTTCCCACCAAGCAGCGACCGAAGTTCGACACCAAGCGGTTCCGCACCTACACGCCGGACAAGACCCGGCACGCCGAGAAGTCCATCAAGCGCCAGTGGGAGGCCGCAGCCGGCGACCGCTGGAAGGACTTCGCCACCGAGGTGCGCGTCTTCATCGAGGTTCAGCGCCCCTTGGCCAAGAGCAACCCCAAGTACTGGGCGGGGCGTCCCGACCTCATGAAGCCGGATGCGGACAACTTGGCCAAGGTCATCTGCGACAGCCTCAACGGGCTCGCGTACCGCGATGACTGCCAGATCACGCAGCTCGGTGTGACCTTCGACCCAAGAACCCCATACAGCGACGAGTGCCTCATCCGGGTGCGCGTCGAGTACTACAGCGAACGATACGAGAAGGAGGCCAAATGAGCGCCACAACCATCAAGGCCCATTTCAAGCAGGCCACGGTCAAGGGCGGCGTCGCCGTCCTTCAGCTCGAGGTGCTTACCGACGCGGCAGGCGCCTTCGACGTCATCAAGCAGGCGGGCCGCACCGTGGTTCTGACCATCGAGAGCGAGCAGCAGGAGCTTGACTTCGGCGACGAGTACGAGGCCGAGCCGCTGCCGTTTGACGAGGAGCGCCCCGCCAACGTGGACGCCGAGACCGGCGAAATCTACGACCCCATTGAAGACGAAGACCACATGCTCACCGAAGGGAGCAACTAACCATGAAGTACTTCGGGCGCAACATCATGAACGGCGTCGACATGCACGACCTGCACGACAACCTCCACAAGGCCGCAGGCGTTGTGGAGAGCAACATCGTGTTCATGCTCACCCACGATGCGGACGAGACCCGCAGCGCCGACGTTGACATGTGCCAGTCCGCGTACAACACCATCGCAATCTGCGAGGCGATCATCGCCAAGTACCCCGATGACGTTGCCGAGAAGGCGCTGGCCAACGCGCGCAGCGATATGCAGAAGATCGAGGAACGGCGCGACGAGCTGAAGGCTATCTTCGGCATCCTGTTCGGGGGGTGCTAGGCATGAACCTCACCAACTCCCTGAACCTTCCGCGCCCGTTCGTCTCTGCTGCGGAGAGCGACTACAAGTACACGCCCAAGCGCTACAGCGCCACGACCATACTCAAGGGTACGCGCGAGGCCATCCTCCAGCGCCGCCACGACGCAGAGATCACGCAGGACGTGGCCGACATGGTGTGGGCCATCTTCGGCTCCGCCGTGCACCAGATCCTTCAGAACGCAGAGGAGACCGAGACGCAGCTGAAGGAGAACTACATCGTCGTGGATATGCCCAACGGCTACCAGCTGTCCGGCATCTTCGACCTGTACGACGATGCCACCGGCACCGTGACCGACTACAAGACCGCATCCGCATGGAAGGCCGTGTTCGGCTCCAAGGATGACGAGGAGTTCGAGGACTGGCGCAAGCAGACCCTCATCTACTGCTGGATGCTTCGCCAGATCGGCTTCGACGCCAAGCGCGGCGAGATCGTGGCCCTGCTCAAAGACCACAAGAAGTCGGAGGCCAAGAACAAGGCCGACTACCCGAAGCACCCCGTCTACCGCATCGCGTGGGACTTCACCGACGAGGAGCTTCAGCGGTGCGGCGAGTGGCTGGTGAAGCGCTTCGAGGAGATCGAGGCCGCCGAGAAGCTTCCCGACGACCAGCTGCCCATGTGCACCGAGAGCGAGCGCTGGCACCGCGCCGACAAGTGGGCCGTCATGAAGGAGGGCCGCAAGAGCGCCATCCGCCTCTTTGACAGCGAGGAGGAGGCCAACGCCCGCATGGAGCAGGAGAGCGCCAACGGCAAGGGCAAGTTCTACGTCGAGCACCGCCCCGGCGAAGACCCCAAGTGCATGGACTACTGCTCCGCCTGCCAGTTCTGCGACCACTACAGGAAGCTCACGGAGGTGCAGTGATGGCCGAGACCAAGACGCTCGCGGAGGCGCTGTGCGCAGCGCAGAAGCAGATGCAGAACCCCAAGAAGGACAAGACGGCCAAGGTTCGCACGCGTACCGGCGGCGAGTACACCTACAACTACACCACGCTTGACGCTGTTCTAGACGTGGTTCGCCCGGCGCTCAACGAGAACGGCGTGTTCCTCTCGCAGCACTCCGAGGTGGTTGAGAACGGCATGCTGCTGCACACGGCGGTCATGTACGGCGACACCATGCAGGTTCTCGACGTGACCCCATACCAGTACGACAGCGACCCGCAGGAGTTCGGCAAGCGCGAGACATATGCCCGCCGCTATTCGCTGCTCAAGGCTTTCGGCCTCGCTGGCGATGACGACACGGACGGAGACACCGGAGCGGGCGGCACAACGCCTCCGGCAAACCCGCGCAACCACCCGCTGTGGAACACCACCGGCAAGGCTCAGGCCGCTCCCGACAAGAAGAAGTGGCTCACGCGCTGCTTGCAGCTCAAGGCCCAGTGCATGGCTCAGGGCGTGAAGGAAAGCGGCCTCGACGGCTGGTATAAGGCCAGCTTCGGCGACGTTCAGCCAAGCGAGCTGAGCATCAAGCAGGTGACCGAGTGGGGCAAGTACCTCGCGCAGATCGCCAAGGACTCAGACCACAGCAAGGAGGATACGGATGAGCATCAATCGAGTGACGATTAGCGGCAACCTCGGGCGAGACCCGGAGCTTCGCGCAACAGCGTCGGGCACGCAGGTGTGCAGCCTCGCGGTTTGCGTGAACACGCGCCAGAAGGTCAACGGCGAGTGGTCGGATAAGGCCAACTGGGTCGACGTGGTCTTCTTCGGCAACCGCGCCGAGAGCATCGCCAAGTACCTCGCCAAGGGTTCGCACGTGACCATCGCCGGAAGGCTGAGCCAGAACACGTGGGAGACCAAGGAGGGCCAGAAGCGCAGCAAGCTTGAGGTCATCGGCGAGGACATCGACTTCCAAGGCGGCAAGCGCTCTGAGCAGGCCGCAGAGGATCAGCCCGCAGACGTCTACGACGACGACTGCCCGTTCTAGGAGGAGACCATGAACACCTATTCAATCGCGCACCTCGCGGCCATCGCGTACCTGAACTCCAAGGGCCTCAAGGCCGAGGGCGCTTGCAAGTACGTGTGCGACGAGGGAACCGCCGACGTCGTCGTGAAGGACGGCGAGGTGACCGTCCTCGTGATCGTGACGGCGAAGCGCCAGCGCGGCGAGGCCAAGGAGCCGGAGTTCAGCTACAAGCGCTTGCAGCACATCGCCATGTGCTTCCTCGTTGAGCACCCCGAGGTGGACGCGCTCCGCTTCGATGTCATCGAGGCGCTTATCGGCACCGGCGCAACCGTGTCAGTCAACGCGCTTGAGGGCGCTTACTACTGGGAGCGTTAGGTCATGCAGGAAGCCAAGTTCACATGGTTTCCAAAGCTCACCGCAACGGTGGCCAAGGTACCGGAGGAGCAGCGAGGAGCGATCCTCTGGGCCTTGGCCCAATACGGCACCTACGGCATCGAGCCTGAGCTTGAGTGGCCGCTTGATGCCATCTTCGAGAGCCTGCGCGAGGACATCGACAACTCCAAGCGCGCCATTTCGAGCGGTGGAACGGGGGGACGCGGAAACAAGAAGGGTGCTTCAAGCGACTCGAAAGACCCCTTTGCAAACAGCGAAACCCCCCTTTCCGAGTTCTCAAACCTCGCTTGCGATTACATCGAAACGGGGGTTTTGGAAACCGAAAACGGGGGTTTGGAAGATGCCGAACCCAAACCAAACCATACCAAGCCAAACCATACCAAGCCAAAGAAGAGGTTCGTCCCGCCCTCAGTTGACGAGGTTCGCGCCTACTGCGCGGAGAAGGGCTACACGTTCGACCCGGAGGCTTTCGTGGCGTTCTACGAGTCGAAGGGCTGGAAGGTCGGGCGCAACCCCATGAAGTCGTGGCAGGCGGCTTGCACCACATGGCAGAAGCGGCAGGGCGACAGGAAGGAGGCCAGCCATGACGAGTACTCGAATCTCTGACGCGCTCAAGGGCCTCGACGTGCCGGATGGCATCGAACCGGCCAAGCCCGTGCCCTTCGAGCAGACCGACGAGTACCGCCAGATGATGCGCAAGGCCCGCGAGTGCAGGCTGCGCAAGGCCGGGCTTCGAGGCGGCTACATGCGCGCCCAGAGCGACATCGGCGAGCGCGTGTGCAGGATCGTGGAGCGGGGCCGTGGCGCGTACCTCTGGGGCGAGACGGGGCGCGGCAAGACCTACGCGGCGGCCCATGCGGTGCGCGTCGCCGTCGAGCGCTCCAAGGGCACCAAGCCGCCCGCGAAGCTCGTGAGCGCCAAGCACCTGCTGGACAGCATCCGCGACGGCTTCAACGGAGGAGACCGCGACGCTCTGAGAAGGGCCGAGACTGTTCCGCTTCTGGCGCTTGACGACCTAGGTGCGGAGAGGCCCACCGACTGGGCCATCGAGACGCTCACGGGCCTCATAGACGCCAGAACCGCCGAGGGGCTTCCGACCATCGTCACGAGCAACTACAGCCTCGGGCAGCTGCGCGAGCTGTGGGGAGGGATGCCCGGCGCGCGCATCGCTTCGAGGCTCGGCGGGGCGTGCGAGCGCATCGAGGTCACCGGGCCGGACAGGAGGCTCGCATGATAGCCATGAGCCAGCTGTGCGGGCACTCCCTAGAGCGCGCCGAGCTTTACGGCAAGCCCCACGTAGGGGCGCGCTACACCGGCAAGAGCGCCAGATCGTACGAGCGCACGCAGGAGTGGTGCTGCATCTGCGGCAGGCCCGCGCAGAGCTGCCACCACGTCGTACCGATAGGGCGCGGCGAGCGCTTCAACCTCGTGACGCCCAACGGAACTTGGAGCCTTAGAAGCCCGCTGCTCGCGCTCTGCGGCTCAGGTACCACGGGGTGCCACAACGGTTTCCACGGCGGCGGCAGATACGTCCCCCGCTGGGTCTGGGACAACATCCAGTACGAGCAGCAGTGGTGGGACGGGCTTCTGCTGAAGCTATATCCGCCGCACCATCCCGGCCTCTACGACTACGGACGCTGGGAGATCGAAGACCGGGACACCGGCAGAACCATCACCATCAGGGAGGGAATGTGAAATGAAGCTCACCATCAACGGCAAGGAAGCCGTCCTCACCGACGTTAAGACCTGCGAGGAGTACGTGCTCGCCGAGCTTGAGGCGTCGCAGGTTGAGAACGAGGCCCTGCGCAGCAGGATCGCCGAGCTTGAGCAGGCGGCGGCGGATGCGGACGCGAAGAAGGCGGAAAGTCCGGACGGAGAGGTTGAGCCGAGGCAGGTTCAAATCTTCAAGCTCAACGAGCCGTTTGAGACGGCCTACCTCACGGTGAAGAACGAGTACGACTTCCGCAACAGAGAACACTGCCTCGGCCTCACCGCCGACGAGGCGCGCGAGAAGTCCGCGACCGAGGAAGGGCTTCGAGAGGTTGCCCGCATGCGCGTGGGTTGGTGCCGCGAGGAGGCCATGAGCGTCGATACGCGCATATGGCCGTGCCAGCTCCGCACAGGCACGCAGACCTTCGTCATGGACGTGTTCAACAGTGGTCGCGACATGACCGAGGCTCGAGTCTGCAAGGATGACGAGAAGGCCTGCCGAGGCCAGTACTTCCCTGCGTACCGGGCCGAAGAGCTTGAGGAACTGGGACTCGAACTTCTCAAGAAGAATCTGCTCGAATACGCCGACAAACTCGACGCGGATGCTGCGAAAAGCGAGGGGGACGAGTGAGGAAAGCGCTTGCGACAATCGCCATCGCTGCGGCGGTGAGCTTACCGGTTGCAATCATCTACGCGGCGCTCAAGACGCTTCAGCTGCTCGCGCTCGGGCTGCTGTTCCTGTGCGCGCTCGCGGTAATGGCATGAGAGGAGACCACATGAACGACAGCAAGGTGCAGCAGGCGCGCATCCGCATCGACGCGGCGCGAAAGCACCTTACCGAGGCGCTTGAGGCCATCAGCGGCCCGGAGCCGGACTTCGACAAGTGCGAGGCGTGCATGGACATGGCGGGCGAAGTGATGCCCACGATCATTGATGGGGAGCTGAAATGAGGGTCACGTTCGAGGCGGAGGTCTACGAGTACAACTTCGGCAACGGCGACATGCACCTAGAGCGCTCGCCCTACACATCGGAGGAGTTCGGCGTGCTCGCAACGACCGTTGACGTGTACCTCCCGGTTCCGGAGTTCAAGACGGCCACGTTCACCAAGGGCAAGCGTTTCCGCATAACGGTCGAGGAGGTGCCCGAATGAGCCTCACCAAGGACGAGTGGCGCGAAGGCCTGACCGAGGATAGGAAGCCGGTCGGCTTATGCGGGTGCCTGCTCCTCGTGCTGGCGAGCCTCGCGCTCGACGCGCTTACCGTCTTCGCGGGCTACCAGATCGTGATGCTCGTTAGAGACATCATCGCCGGCTGAGTTGACAATGCGGGCGGGGCCGAGAGCTTGGCGGCTAGGCCCCGCCGGACGAAAGGATTCTATCATGGCAAGGTACTACGAGATAAACGAGACAGATGCGCGCGCGGCGCACGAGGCGAACAGCATGCGCGAGTTCAAGGTCGGCAGCGAGACCGAGGGCTACCGCGCGCAGGTGGACGAGGCCTACCGAATGGCCGAGGAGCAGGCCGAGCGGTTCCCTGAGCTTGCGGAGAAGGCCTACGCGCTCGCAGACAGGTTCGCCCGCAAGTACGCAGAGTGGCTGAACGAGGGCTACCGCATCGACGCGATGTGCCCCAGCATCCTCGTTTCGGGCGGCGGGAACTTCCCTGTTCGCAAGAAGGAGCGCCAGAACGCCCGCCGAAGCTCGCACATGGAGCGCTACGAGAAGGTCATGGGCATCAAGCGCCGCATCGCGTCCATCGGAACCGGCGGCATCCAAGCGGGCGACCCGAATGCGCTCGAAAGGCTTGAGGCCAAGGCCAAGCGGCTAGAGGATCGTCAGGACATGATGAAGCGCGCAAACGCCCACTACCGCAAGCACGGCACGCTTGAGGGCTTCGACGGCGTAGACCACGACGAGGCCGATCACGTCAAGCACGACATGGAGCGCTTCGGGATGAGCCAGCCGTTCCCGTCGTGGCAGCTGTCGAACAACCTCGCCACGATCAAGCGCACCCGCGCGCTCATCGCCGAGCTTCAGCGCGAGAAGGAGGCCGACACCGAAGACCGCGAGACCGAGGTCAACGGCGAGCCTTGCACCGTGGTGGAGAACGCCGACATCATGCGGCTTCAGCTCGTGTTCGACGGCAAGCCGGAGGACGGCACGCGCGAAAGGCTCAAGGCCAACGGGTTCAGGTGGTCGCCCAAGAACGGCGCGTGGCAGCGGCAGCTCACGGACAACGCCCGCCGGGCGCTCAAGGCTTTGGAGGCGTAGCCATGGCCAAGGGAGAGAACTGGAGCGAATGCCGCTTCATTGAGGTGTGCTGCGACTACGGCGTGTGCCAGAACCAGATGCTGGACGAGTTGGGCGAGACGTGCGGAACGGCGCAGTGCGCCAACTGGATCAACGAGCATCTTATCGACATGCAGGACGATGAAGACGAGGGCTGCAAGGGGTGCGTATGGAATCGGTGAACGTTGGAAGCGTGGCGGTGTTCAAGGACTTGGATGCAAGTAAGGCACAGGCGCTCAAACCATTGGAGGAGGCTGCCGAGGTCTTCGGCGCTTGGCAGAGGCTCAACGAGGAGCTCGTCTTCTACGACCGCACCGACGAAGACCCGAGAGCGGTACCGTTCAAGCCTTCCGTAAAGGCTGCGACAGGAGACGTCATAGACGAGTGCGCAGATGTCATACAGGCGACGCTCAACCTCGTTGCCGCTCTGGGCGTGCACGACATGGAGCCGATCATGCGGGCTTGCGAGGAGCGCAACCGAAGGCGCGGAAGGTTCTAGGTCTTGCGCTGGCCATACCATCCCAACCAAGGAGGCATGGCCATGGGACACAGCAGGCACCACAGACGCAGACAGACCAAGCGCAAGCGCCGCATGTGCACGCAGAAGGCAGCGTTTTACAGCGAGCTTGCGGCCATGCGGGTAGGGGCACGGTACGGGCAGGACTGGTACCGCTGCCCCTACTGCCATGCGTGGCACCTCACGAGCAAGAACACGCAGCCGGGAGAGCGCCATGGATAACGAGCAGAGGACGCGCGAGCAGCTTGCCAAGCACGCGCAGAGGATGCGGCGCATAGGCTGCACCTTGGGCGAGATAGCGCGGGCGCTTGAGATCACCATCCACGAGACCAAGAGGCTGCTGAAGGAGGCGGCACAATGAGCCGCATGCGCACGTACTGCCCGCACTGCGGGCGCATAGTCCCGGCGGGCCAGCGCTGCGCATGCAGGCCGCGACCCAAGCGCAAGCCGACACAAGGCGACAAGGCCAGAGCCAAGCGCGAGCCGTGGAGGCGCAACTACTCAAGCGCCGAGTACCAAGCCGCGAGGCAGAAGGCGATAGCGAGAACCAAGGGCAGGTGCACCGACTGCGGAAGGGTGTGCGCATGGCACGACGGCAAGCGGTGGAGGACTGCGGGCATGGGAGGCGAGGTCGACCACATCGTGCCGCTGTGCAAGGGAGGCACGAACGACCCGGCCAACCTGGCCCTGCGCTGCAAGAGCTGCCACGGCCTGAAGGACGCCAAGCTCAGGCGCAAGACCCCCTAACCCCTTGCAAAATCCGAAACGCCTCCTCATACCCCGCGCGCAACCCACCGGCGTCTATCGCAACGAAATTGGAGGCTCGGGGGGCCTGAGCGAGGGCGCAACGCTAAGACGCCAAAAAACGCAACGCTAAATCTCACACCCGCGATAGCCTCCTTTCACCCTACGAAAGGAGGCCGTTTTGCGCCCTATGCCAGACCTAAAGATCGAGGAAACGCCGGTAAAAGCCCTCATTCCGTACGCAAACAACGCGAAAATCCACACGAGGAAGCAAGTCGACCAGATAGCCGCCTCGATAAGCGAGTTCGGAAACTGCGACCCCATTGCCGTGTGGCACAACGAGAACGGAGAGCCTGAGATCGTTGAGGGCCACGGTCGAGTGCTCGCGCTGAAGCAGCTTGGCATCGAAACGGCCCCCGTCATCTCCCTTGACCACCTCTCGGACGAGCAGCGGCGCGCCTACACGCACGTCCACAACCAGACGACGCTTTCAAGCGGCTTCGACTACGAGACCCTTACCGAGGACATGGACAACCTGAACGCTGACTGGGAGTCCTTCGGCTTCGATGAGTACCTGTACAAGGGAGCAAGCGTCGATGCAATCGAAGACCTCATGACTGAGGACTTCGCCACCAACGCCACAAAGGGGAACGGCGACACGTTCTCGTTCTCGCTCGTGTTTCCCATCGACGTGAAAGACAGCGTTGAGGCCTACGTGAAGGCAATCGGTCGCGACGAGCTTTCCGCCCGGATCATCAAGGAGGCGGAGGAATGGGAGTAGAGTGCGGTTCTCAGGCCGTCCTGTGCGAGTACCCCATCAGGCTCGACACGTATTCCGGCTGTTCGCATGGTTGCAAGTACTGCTTCGCCCGCACAAAGGTGGACATCGAGAAGGTGACGATGAAGAACTGCGCTAAGCAGCTCAGGAGCTTCATCGAGGGAAAGCGCACGGCGGTCACCAAGTGGTGCGACTGGAAGATACCGCTGCACTGGGGCGGGCTTTCCGATCCTTTCCAACCCATCGAGCGCAAGGCCGGGGCCTCGCTCGAATGCCTCAAGGTGTTCGCAGAGACCGGCTACCCGGTCATCATATCGACCAAGGGCAAGCTCATAACCGAGGAGCCGTACATCTCGCTCCTTCGCAAGTGCAACGCCGTCGTTCAAATCTCGATGGTCTGCTCCTCATACGACAAGATGGAGCCGGGCGCGCCAACGTTCGAGGAGCGGCTTTCGATGGTCTCGAAGCTTGCGGGGAACTGCCGCCGCGTGATCGTGAGGGCGCAACCGTACATCACCGGAGTAAAGCGCGAGTTCCTTGCGAACATACCACGCTTCGCCGAGGCCGGTGCCTACGGCGTTACCGTCGAGGGGATGAAGTTCAAGCGCGGGAAGAAAGGGCTCGTGAAGGTTCGCGGCGACTTCTGCTACCCGGAGGACCTGCTTGAGGCTCACTACGCGCTTATCCGTGACGCCTGCCACGGCAACGGGCTTGCCTTCTTCTGCGCCGAGAACCGGCTTCGGCCCATGGGGGACAGCCCCGCGTGCTGCGGGTGCGGCGACCTTCCCGGCTTCGAGGGAAACAGGTTCAACGCCGTTTCTATTCTGAACGGCATCGAGTGCGCCCCAACTGATCGCATGCAGCAGGTTGGGACGGCGCACTGCTTCAAGGCCATACACCAGTCGCCCGGCTCGTCGCTCATGCTCGCAAAGGAGGCTTTCGCATCCCAGATGATGAAGGAGGCGGAGAGCTACGAGCGCGAAACCCGCTTCCACTCCGAGGAGGAAACGCTCTCCTTCACCCGATGGCTCAAGTCAACGGGGATAAAGGCGAAGGAGGTAAACGAGCTAACCGGAACGCAGATGGCTTCGCACTACCTATGCACGACGCCCGGAGGACAGACCGCCGTCCCGACCGAAGACCAGTTCGAGAAGCTGCGGAAAAGCCCGAAGCTCCGAAAGATTCCTGACTACATACTGCGAATCGTTTATGGGGGGGTTCACCTCTCACAGATAAGCCGTTGAGGCTTTGCGCGGTCGTTTTCAAACCGGCTTCACCTATCCCGCGCGCTTCGATGCAAGCGGGTTGTTTGGCTTTGGCCGCGTAACCGTAAGGAGGCACGATGATAAAGAGATGCGAGGTTTGCGGGCGGGAGTTCAAGGCCCAGCGAAGCACGGCGCGGTACTGCTCCGCCACGTGCCGCTCGCGCGCGGCCAGAGGCTACGCCTACACGGGCGAGCTTCAGGCTCCCGCCCCGTCCGCATCCATGACGGATGACGAGGTGCTAGAGGTGTTGCAGCGCGCCCACGTGGCGGCGAGCGACCTTTCGCGCGCATCAATGCTCACGTCATCGCCCCTGTGCCTCAAGCTGCGCAGGGCTGCCAAGAGGATCGAGGACGCACTGAGGGGTGAGGGACTGTGAAGGGCGCGAAGCCGAAGCACAACGCCATACGCCGGGGCCTCTCGGACTCATACGGCCTTGCCGTGCATGACGGCGGCACCGGGGTGCTCATGCCTCGGGACATAGCCCAAGACCCAGTGCAGAGCGAGATATGGGCGTGGCTCGCCCCGCCGGTCAACAGCTTCACCGAGCAGGACATCCCGACGCTGCGGCTCCTGACATACTGGCACGCCGTGGCGCGTCAGGCCGAGCAGGCCATACACTCCGAGGACGGCAAGATAGCCATATTCGACAAGATAGGCGTCAAGCCCTTCAAGAACGCCGACGGGCGCGAGATTCCCTTGGTGCGCAAGAACCCGGCGCTCACCATCCTCAAGGAAGCAAGCTCAGAGATTCGCGCGCTGTCCGACATGCTTGGCCTATCGCCCTTGGCGCGCTCGCGCATCGGCCTCATGGACGCAACGGCGACCAAGACGGCGGCGGACACCGCAGCAATGTTCAAGAGCATCGACGCGGCCTACGAGCTGCCGGAATCAGAGGTGGTGATAGAGGATGCGGAGGACTGAGACCTCGTACTCGCGCGATGGCCTGATAATGGCGCGCGACTACGAGAAGTGCCTCTCCTCCATGTGCCACCACGTCTCGAACGACAGCTACTACGGAAAGCCCTTCCTCCTCGAACCGTTTCAGCGCGAGAACATCTGGAAGCCGATATTCGCTACCGGGAGCATGGAGGGCGGGCGGTTCAAGCGCCGCTTCCGCCGCGTGATAATCGGCCTGCCTTCCGGCTACGGTAAGACCGAGCTTGCCGCAGCGACCGTTCTCACCGTGGCGACGATGGAGGTCATCCACAACGGGCAGTACGGCGTGGTCGCAAGCTCCAAGGATCAGGTGCGCAACATCTTCGAGAAGATCGCCACCATGATAAAGCTCAACGACACGTGGAAGAGCCAGTGGGACATCGGCAAGGACGTCATCACCCACAACGAGACCGGCGCGAAGATCATGGTGCTTCCCAACAAGCCGGACGCCCTTGAGTCTTGGCACTTCAACGTGCTCATCTTTGACGAGCTGCACGTCTACAAGGACAGCAAGGTGTGGGACGCCGGCCTCAAGGGCCAGAAGGTGCTCTGGAACCCGCTCTCAATCGGCATCACGACCGCAGCCGACGCGCGCGAGGGCTTCCTGTGGGAGACCTTGCAGAAGGCCGACGACGACCCCGGCATGTACCTCTACTGGTTGGGCCTCGATGACGGCGCGGACATCGACAAGCGCGAGAGCTGGGAACCGCTCATGTGCGCCTCTTGGGTCACGTGGGAGAGCATCCAAGACCAGCGCGGCATGGCCACGTCCAAGAGGTCGTTCGAGCGCTACACCGCCAACCGCTTCCCGTCCGACAGGGACGCGTACTCGTGCTTCACCACGGCGCAGCTCGACCGATGCGAGCGCGGGCCGAACAAGCTCGACTTCGACAGTCCGTTCACCATCGGCATCGACGGAGCCACGGCTGGCGACTCATATGCGATCGTGGCCTATCAGGAGCGCAAGAACAAGCGCGGAACCATGGTCGGCTACACGAAAAGCTGGATATTCGACACGCCGGACGAGGACACCGGGCACTACCCGCTCAACCAGATCATGGAGCTTGTGGCGGGCGTGTGCCAAGAGCACTACCCGGAGGTCGTTGGCATCGACCCGAACCGCATGATCGTCATGAGCAGCCAGCTCAACGACGTTTACGGCATCGAGACCGTGTCCTTCGCCCAGAACAACGCCACCATGTGCCAAGCGACCTCGATCGTGATGAACCTCGTGAAGGACAGGCGGCTCAAGCTCAAGGGAGAGAGGAAGCTTCGGCAGCACTTGGAGAACACCGTGGAGGAGGAGCGCGAGCCATACGGAACGCGATTCGGCAAGGACTCCCGCAAGTCCAAGATAGACGGCGCTATCGCCTTGGCTATAGCCGCGCTCGCCTACAACAAGCTCGTGTCTGGAAGCGAGGACGCCCCGGAAATCTACTAATCTCACGCCGCCCGTACCATGCCGCCAGAAGAAAGGGGCAGCATGGGACGTTTCTACGACATGTTCTACAAGCGCGGGGAGGAACCCGAGCTTTCAGACGTGGTGCGCGTCAACCTTCCGCCGGGGTTCGCTCCCACACCGGCTGGATACGGCGCGCTCATGTCAATCGACTACGCCGCGTGCGAGCAGACCAAGGCGCGCTCAATGGCGTCTCTTCCGTTCAGCGTGGTCAACCACCGGCGCAGCGGATCGGAGCGCCTGACCAACCATCCGCTCGCGAAGCTCCTCAACGGCATGGCCAACGAGGAGATGACCGCCCCGGCGCTCATGGCGTGGACGGTGCTGCGTCGTGACACGTTCGGCAACGCATACTGGTTCATCGAATGGAACCGTGGGCGCATCGAGGCCATCTGGCCCATCACCGCGACCGTCCAGCACAACTACGACCGCGACGCGCCGAAGGGCTACCGCACCACCTACACCGTAGCGCCGGGCGATGACCACGTGCCCGCAGGGACGTACTTCAACCACGAGGTCGTCAACATCTGCACGCACGTGACCAAGGACGGCATAAAGGGCAAGTCCTTGGCCAAGCTCGCCGCCGAGGAGATCGGCCTGAGCCTCGACCTTGAGCGGTTCTACCGCTCGATGCTCCGCAACGGGAACCACCATCTGGGCCACGTCGAGCTGCCAGCCGGGAACGTCATCAACGACGAGAAGAAGCTGAACGCGCTGCGCACGGCCATCGACATGAAGAGCGGCATCACCGAGGCGGGGCGCGCGCCCATCTTCGGCTACGGGGCCAAGTGGGTTGCCGACCAGCAGACCATGAAGGACGCCTCCGTTATCGAGCAGCAGAAGTGGGTTCTGCATCAGGTGTGCCGCGCCTGCAACGTGCCGCCTTGGAAGGTCTACGACGGAGACCAGACCACCTACGCCGGAGGACAGCAGTCCAACATCGACTACGTGACTGACACCATCGTGCCCGACGTGCGGTGCATCGAGATCGCGTTGCAGCCGGTTCTCGCGTCCTGCGGGCTTCCGAACGCGCAGGCCAAGTTCCGCGTTCAGGGCCTCATGCGCGGCGACGACGCCACCCGCACCCAGTACTACCGCGAGATGGGCTATCTGGGCGCGATCACGCGCGAGGACGTCCGCGACCTTGAGGACTTCGACCCGCTTGAGGGCATCGGGCTTCCGCTGTTCCCGCTGAACTACGGAACCGTCAACCCTGATGGAACCGTGAACGTTTTCAACTCGTCCAACGCAGAGAAGCCGAAGGAACCCGGAGACGGGAGCCAGACGGGAGTAGGAGGCACGAATGTTTCAAATCAAGAATGAGGCCCAGCGCGCGACGGTGTACCTCTACGGCACCATCGGGAGCGACTTCTGGGACATGGATTCGAGCAACACGGCCAAGAACTTCGCCGCGACGCTTGACGAGCTGAGTCCCAAGCCGCTCGACATCCGCATCGACAGCTGCGGCGGCGACGTGTACGAGGGCTTCGGCATCGCCTCGGCCATCCAGCGCTACGAGGGCGAGACCACCGCATACGTTGACGGCATCGCGGCCTCGGCAGCCTCCTACATCGCCGTCATGGCGCACAAGGTCATCATGAGCGACTTCGCGCAGCTGATGATTCATGACGCATGGACTTACACGAGCGGCAACGCGGCAGAGCTTCTTGTGGCGGCGGAGCGCCTTGAGGCCGTGGACGGGACCATTGCGGGCATCATCGCCGCACGCTCCGGCATGGACGTTGAGGACGTGCGTTCCGCCATGGACGCCGAGACGTGGTACGACGCGCAGGCCGCAGTTGACGCGGGCCTCGCGGACGAGATCATCCAGACCGAGCAGCGCGTGGCGGCCTGCATCGACCCGGCCATGCTGGCCCGCTACAAGCATGCCCCGAAGGCGGCAATCGAGGCGCTTTCCACCCCCAAGCCCACCGATCCGGAGGACGAGCCGGGCAAATCTCACGCCGCAAATACCATGCAGCAAAACGAGGGGTGCCGCCTCCTCGTGCTGGGAAACAGGGTCTACCGAACAAAGGAGTAGAACATGGCAGTCATCACTTCCAAGCAGCTCTGGCAGGAGCGCAGCCGACTCGCGGAGGAGCAGCGCGTCGCCGCCGACTCCGGCGACAAGGACAAGGCCCTCGTCATTCAGGGCCACATCGAGCAGCTCGACGTCACGCTCGAGCACGTCATCGACATGGAGGACGCGCTCCGCAACGCGCCCAAGCCCAAGCCGCAGAACACCTCCTTCGCGGAGCGCATCTTCGGCGCCCGCGACGAGTTCCATGGCGTGGAGGTCGGCTTCAAGAACTCCGCCGAGGTCGGCCCGCGCAACGACGCCACCGTCGTCACCGTCGGCGCGCCCACCGAGATCGAGCTCGAGCTCCCGGCCAAGCCCGAGTCCCCGTTCCAGACCTTCGCGGACACCCTCCTCGAGGCCCCCGCAGCCGGTTCCGTCAGCTACAAGCAGCGCAGCGCCCAGACCGGCTCCCCGGACACGTGGGGCGGCGTGACCTCAGGCAACTCCGCGACCAAGAGCCGCGTGCTCTACTCCTACAAGGACGCCGTCGCCAACAAGGAGACCATCGCTGGCTACGTCCCCATCTCCAAGGA
Source organism: Collinsella sp. (assembly GCA_031295385.1). Lineage (GTDB taxonomy): Bacteria > Actinomycetota > Coriobacteriia > Coriobacteriales > Coriobacteriaceae > Collinsella. Next base: position 19,439 of record JAUMOL010000029.1, on the reverse strand, counting down.
GTCCCTCAAGGACTACGACGAGCTGATGGACGTCACCAACCACGACCTCCTGCTCGACCTCGACATGAAGACCAACTCCAAGTACTGGACCGGCGACAGCTCCACCGGCATCGTGGGCATCACCAACGTCACCGGCATCCAGACCTTCGAGACCGCCATGGGCGGCAACTACTACGAGGCCATCCGCAAGATGCGCACCCTCGTCATGAAGAACGGCCGCTGCATCCCCACGCACGTCGCCGTCTCGCCCGAGATCAAGGAGGCCATCGACCTCTACAAGACCGCCACGGGCCTCTACCAGACGCTCGGCACCAACATCTACTGGGGCATGCCCGTCGTGGAAGACCCCGACTGCCCCGGTATCCTCGTGTACGACTCCTTCGCCGCCCGACGCCGCGCCATCCACGGCGGGGTCTCGGTGGAGATCGGTTACTACAACGACCAGTTCATCAAGAACGAGCTGTCCATCCTCGCCGAGTGGACCAAGGCGCTTCAGGTGCGCCGCCCCGACGGCTTCTGCTACGCCGAGAAGACCGACCTCGACAAGACCGCGTAAGGAGGAGCCATGTACACGAGCACCAAGAGGGTCACGCGCGACGGCCGCCTCGTCGCCTACAAGGGCGAGACGATGTCCGACGACGAGGCGCGCGAGCGCGGGCTCCTCAAGGAGGAGAAGCCCAAGGGCAAGGCGCCGCGCCGCAAGGCAAAGCCCGATGACGCCCCCGAAGAGTCCGAGGACGAGGAGGAGTGATGCTCGTAGCGCCGGATTCAACCGTCCGCGTCGCGGCATCGGAGACCGCCGTCTTGCAGCTTGAGGCAGACGCCTCGATCGACTCCGCGACCCTGCGCCCCCGCTTCGGCGGGGAGCAGGGTCTTCCCGTTGAGGACAACGCCGTCACGCTGCCGACGCTCAAGGCCCCGGACACCGCCCGCATCGACTGGGAGAAGGGCGGCGAGACGCTTTTCACCACCTACATCGAGGTGGTGTCCCGCCACTACTTCAGGCTCGACGCGCTCAAGGGCTACGGCGACGGTCAGGACGAGTTCGACAAACTCCCCGAGGAGACGCTCTTCCAAGCGCGTCAGGCCGCGACCGACGTGTTCGAGCGCAACGCCCGCCGCTCCTTCGTGGCACGGATCGGGCGCACCAAGGACTACGGGCGCGAGCGGTGCGTGACCCTCGAACACGGCGACGTGCGGGAGCTGCTCACCGAGGGCTACGAGCTTGCGAGCGACTGCCAAGCGGTGCCCGTGGCGTGCTTCCCGCGCCCGTGCTGGGTCGAGTACGTCTACGGCTACGAGGAGCTTCCGGCTCAGGTGTCCCGCGCGGTCTTGGAGCTTGCGGCCTACATGCTGCGACCGTCCAACCGCCCCATCGGGGCCACGGGCGAGAGCACCGACGCCGGGTTCATCCGCTTCACGACCGCAGGGCAGGACGGCGCTACCGACATCCCGGAGGTAAACGCGGCAATCGAGCAGTTCGGACGGGGGGCGAACCTCGTATGGTGACGTTCAAGGAGGCGCGCGACGAGCTGTACCGGCGCATGGCCAAGGTAGCCGAGGGCTTCGCCGACCTCTACCCCGGCGTGCAGGCACCGAAGGTCTACGACGGGTTCCCGACCAGCGAGCCGCCGTTCTACATCGCGGTCGATTCCATCGTTGACACCGCGACCATGGGCGGGCGCGCCGTTCCCGGTGCCGGTCAGCTCGACTTCACCGTTCACGTGATGTGCTTCGCGCGGCACTCCGACCAAGCGACGGCATCAGCCACGCTGCTCGCCTACGTGGACGCGGTCTTCAACGCGGTCATGGCAGACCAGCGCCTCCGCATGACCGTGGACAACTCGTTCCCGTCCATCGAGGCCGCCGGGGTTTCCGGCGACAGCTCCAAGTACCACATGGCCGCTGCATCCGTGGGCGTGCAGTGCTCCGTTTTCGCCAAGTGCCCGCAGAAGTTCAGGGAGGTAGCGCAGTGATAGCCGCCAAGGATGTAGCGGTGTTCTTCAACGGGCACCCGTATCGGTTCAAGAAGGGCGCGCAGGTGAAAGCGCCCGATGCGCTCGTGAGGGCGCTCAAGGAGCAGGGGGCGGTTCGCGCCGCCGCACGGAAGAAGGAGACCAACGATGATTAACGTTTCCATCGGCATGCTGGGCGTGGCGCTTCAGGACGGAGACATCCCGGCCACCCAGCCCACAATCAAGCACGGCCTGACGGGCGGCGGCCTCGTCAACCCCGAGCGCACCATCGAGCAGAAGGCCGTGGCGTGCGGCCTGCGCGCCAACGCCGCCAACGGCGCGTACGTCTCCGAGGTCAACATGGGAGTCGACTTCGAGACGCTTGCCTACGCCGACTCACTTGCCCTCTACTGCCTCGCGGCCATGGGCAACATCGTCTCGACCCCCGTTGACGAGAATCCCGGCTACCACAAGCACGTCATCACGCTCGGCTCGGTGCTCCCGCTGCTGACCTTCTGGGGCCAGATCGGCGACACCGCCCAGCAGACCGTGCACAAGGTTGACGGCTGCAAGATCGACACGCTGGGCCTCACCTTCGAGGGCAACGCCCCTCTGGACATCAGCGTGACGGCTGCGGGCATCGACGCAACGCTGTTCCAGTCTTGGGCCGACGTGGTGAACCCCTCGTGCTTCGACGGCTACTTCGTGCCCACCGGCGGGGAGTTCAAGATCGACACCGCGAGCCAGACCCCCGGCGACGTGACCGTTACGCAGGGCAGCTTCGAGATGTCCAACAGCCTCGAGGCCAAGCGCGCCGCCGGTCAGGTTGTTCCCACCATCCTCGCCGAGGGCAAGCTCACCACCTCCGTGAACATGACCGTCGTGCCCGATGACTTCGCGCTCATGCGCAAGTGCCTCACCGGCGCGGCAGACGGAACCAAGGTCTCCTCCAAGATCGTGTACGGCTCCTCGCTTTGGAAGTTCACCCACAGCGCCGACCCCAAGTGCACGCTTGAGGTCGCGTTCACCAACGTGCCGTGGAACTTCGAGATGCCCGAGGTAGACCCCGAGGGCAACGCCGCAGAGGTCGAGTTCAGCGCCGATGACATCGGCATCGACTCTGCCGACGGCACCCCCGTCACCATCACCATCGTCAACAAGGTCGAGAGCTACATCACCGAGTAAGGAGCAGCGATGAAATACGCCTTCGTGTTCACCAAGCCGGAGGACGGCACCAGCTTCGAGATCGAGGGCGGCCGCTCCGCCCTCTGGGAGGCGCAGGAGAACGCCGCAGGCTGGCCTGACCGCGTCACCAACCAGAACCGCCTCGACTTCGCGTGGGCCTACGTTGCCGCCAAGCGCGCTGGGAAGCTCAAGGAGCTTGGCCTTGACGGCATGGAGTTCGATGAGGCCGTCGAGGCCCTTGCGGACACCTACGACGTGCTCATCAAGGACAACAAGCCCGACGCCCCTTTAGCGGACGCGCGCCCCGAATAGCCGCGCTGAGCCTGAGAACGGGGTGCTCGCCGTATGACCTAGCGAGGCTGTGCGACGAGTACCCCGCTGTTTTCGATGAGTACGTGGACATGTTCTACGACGCTCAGGAGGAGCGGGGGCGCAAGGCCGACATGGAGGCGCGAAGGGCGAGGGTAAACAGGATTTTCAATCGCGGGAGGAAATGATGGCGTTCACTCACGGCGGCGGCGTCCGCATCGAGGCCAAGGGGCTTCAGGAGACCATCAAGGCCCTGCGCTCGATCAACAAGGAGCTTCCCCGCGAGTTCAAGAAGGGCCTGAAGCAGGACGCCAAGCCCATCCTCACCGACGCGCGAAACAACGCCCAGTCAATCGCCAGAACCGGCGCTTACGCGTCGAGCATGGCCATGCGCGCGATCTCGAACGGAATACGCATACAGAGCACCGACCCCGGCGCGGGAACCATCGAGTTCGCCAACGCCGGGGCCGTCTACCTTTCGGGCAGGCGCAGGGGCCTCCCCGTCGGAGTCCCGCAGGGCAACCCTCCCCGCGCCCTCGTGAAGGCCGTACTGGACAACGAGGACGCCGTTGTGGACGCGGTTGAGACCCGTATCGAGCAGACCATAAGGAAGTACCTCAATGGGTAAGGCAAGCATCTCCATCGCCATATCCGGCTCCTACAACGCCTCTGCGGTCGAGAGGGCCGAGAAGTCCCTTGACCGCCTCGCGGTGAAGACCGCAGCGGCAGAGGGCTCCATGTCCAAGAGCTGGGTCGAGGCAGGCTCCAAGGCCGCCGAGGCTGGCGGTCGCATCTACAGCGCCGGGCAGCAGGTCGCCGATGCGGGCGACGCCATGACCGCCGGGGTGACCGTCCCGCTCGCCGCGATCGGCACGGCTGCCACCAAGACGGCCATCGACTTCGAGAGCAGCATGAGCCGCGTTTCCGGCGCGCTCAACGACCCCTCGGCCAACATGGAGGAGCTGCGACAGCTCGCCTTGGACATGGGCGCTGACACCGTTTACAGCGCGTCCGAGGCCGGTGCCGCCATGGAGGAGCTTGCCAAGGGCGGACTGACCGCAGCCGACATCAAGGGCGGCGCGCTCAAGACCACCATGGACTTGGCAGCCGCCGGAAGCCTTCAGCTCGCCGAGGCGGCCAACGTGACCGTTCAGGCCATGGGCGCGTTCGGCCTCACCGCCGACGAGACCGGCGAGGCGGCCAACGCCCTAGCGGGTGCCGCTGCCGCATCGTCTGCGGACGTTGCAGACCTCACGCAGGGCCTATCTCAGGTGTCCGCTCAGGCGCACAGCGCCGGGTGGTCGATTCAGGACACCACCGCCGTGCTCGGTGCCTTCGCCGACGCCGGCATCCGTGGAAGCGACGCGGGAACCTCGCTCAAGACGATGCTTCAGCGCCTCGCGGCCCCCACGGACAAGTCCGCCGCCATGATGGAGAGCCTTGGCATCAACGTCCGCGACGCGAACGGCAACATGCTCGACGCCGCCGGGGTCGCGGGCGAGCTTCAGGCCAAGCTGAGCGGCCTCGACTCCGCGACGCGCGACGCCGCGATCCAGACCATCTTCGGCGCTGACGCGTCCCGTGCGGCCCTCGTGATGATGAACCAAGGCACCGAGGGCATACAGCGCTACACCGCAGCGACGAACGACCAGACGGCGGCCCAGCGCCTCGCCGATTCCCAGATGGGCGACACGCAGCGCAGCATCGAGGAAATGAACGGCGCAATCGAGACCGCCTCCATCCAAGTGGGCAGCGCCCTCGCACCGGCGGTGACCGACGCCGCAGAGGCCGTTGGCGGCGCTGCCGACGCCTTCAGCCAGATGGACGAGGGCACGCAGCAGACCGTCATCGGCTTCGGCCTCGTGGCGGCGGCGGCAGGCCCCGTGCTGTCCGTCACCGGGCGCATAACCAAGGGCGTAGGCTCCGTTGTCACGGCGTTCGGCAGGGCCAAGCAGGACATCGCGACCTATGCCGACGCGCTCACGACGACCAACGTCGCGTCACTCAAGGCTTATCAGGGTAACGACAAGCTGGCGAAGGCGCTTGAGAAGAACCCGGCGGCGAAGGCGGCGGGCGGCGTGCAGAAGTACATCGATGCCGTTACCGAGGCCAACACGGCGCAGTCAAAGTACAACGCCTCCGTGCGCGATCTTGAGCGCGAGCAGAAGAAGGGCAGCAAGGCCAACTCCGAGCTTGTTGAGAGCCTTCAGAAGGAGGTGTCCGAGCGCAAGAGCGCCATGGACGCCGCCAAGGGAACCGTCGAGGGATACAGGGCCTCGGCCACGGCGGCGCAGGCGAGCACCACCGCCGTGACCGCCCAGAGCGTGGCCATGAAGGCCGCATCCGTAGCGGCAACCGGCCTCAAGCTCGCGCTGGCGACCATCGCGCCGCTCGCGATCATCGCGGGAATCACCGCCTTGGTCGGCGTCTTCCAAGAGGCCAAGGAGCACGAGGACAACCTGAAGGCCGCGACCGAGGGCCTTACCGCAGCAACCGAGAAGGGCGTGAGCGCATCGAACGCCGGTGCTGACGCCTTGGAGGGCTACGGATCGTCGGCGGGTGCCGCCAAGGTCGACATTGACGAGATGCTTGAGTCCCAAGCCCAGCTCGCCCAGACGATCAGCGACACCAACACCAGCGCCTCGGCCCAGATGGCGCAGCTTCAGCAGGCCTACTCGACCATCCAGCAGTACGCCAACCACACCGACCTCGCCAACGACGCGCAGGCGCGGCTCCGCACCGCCGTCGACACGGTGAACGACCTGTGCGGCACGCAGATTCAGGTCACGGACGCCGCCAACGGCAAGCTGGCGGACGAGAACGGTGCCATTCAAGACGTCACGGCATCGCTCGGCAGCTACATCGACCAGAAGATGCAGCAGATTCAGGTCGACGCGCAGCAGCAGAACCTCTCCGCGCTCTACCAGCAGCAGGCAGAGAACATCACCGCACTGACGCAAGCGCAGCAGGAGTACAACAACGTATACGGCGACATGGACACCATGGCGCAGAACTACTACAACACCATGGCTGCGCAAGGGGTTCCCATCACCATGGAGCAGGCGCGCGCAACCATGGAGGCATCCGCCGAGAACTCCAAGTACGGGCAGGCGGTGAAGGACGCGAAGGCGGCCCTCGACGCGACCAACACCTCGATCAACAACGTGTCATCGTCCATGACGGCGCAGGCCGCCATAGCCGACGGCAACGCATTCAGCATGCAGAACCTCGTGCTGTCAAGCTCAACCGTCTCGACGGCCATGAACACCATGGGAACTGACATCAACGACTTCGCCACCGACCTGAGCAACGCGGGCGTTTCGGTAGAAACGTTCCGCAGCCTAAACGACCAACAGCTTGTTCAGCTTGCAACGTCTTGGGATGGCACCACCCAAAGCATCATTGACGCCCTTGACAACATGGGCGTCCAGATGGGCGACGCGGGCCTCAACGCCGCCACCGCCTTGGCCAACGGCATGCAGAGCGGCACGGTGAACGTGGACACCGCGACGAGCATCCTCAAGGCAGCGGCGACCGGCGACTGGTCTAGCGTCTCCACCCAGATGAGCAACGCGGGAATCAGCCTCCCGCAGAGCGTGGCGGACGGGATCACCGCCAACAGCTTCACGGCATCCGGCGCGACCAACACCATGCTCTCCATGATCGCGCTTCAGCTCACGGGCGGGGACGTGCCGGCGGCTGCGCAGCTGCTCGGCCACGACATCGACCAAGGCCTCGCAAACGGCATCGCCAACGGGACGCTTTCCGAGGAGCAGGCTGCGCTACTCGGCGAGGACGTCATCAGCAAGGCCAAGGACACGCTGGAATCGCACTCGCCGTCTCAGGCTTTCTACCGCATCGGTTCCGACGTGGACGCTGGCCTCTCGAACGGCATCAGCGGCAACACGGACGGCCCGCTCAGCTCGATCGCGCAGCTCGGCCAGCAGCTCATCGACCGAATCAGCGGGCTTCCGGGGGACGCGCAGAGCACGGGCAGCAGAGCCTCAAGCGGCCTCTCGTCCGGCCTCGCGGCGGGAATCGGCGCGGTGTCCTCAAGCGCCCGCAGCCTCGCCAGCAGCGCCTCGTCCGGCGTCTCCGGCACGCCCTCAGACCTTTCGAGCAAGGGCCGCAGCGCCTCAAGCAGCTTCGCCAGCGGCATCGGCTCCGGCGTCGGCTCCACCCGCAGCAACGCGCGGAGCCTCGCCAGCGCCGCCAGCAACATGCAGAACGCGGGCAACTCCTACGGGTGGGGCAGCCACCTCGCGAGCAACTTCGCCAGCGGCATCCGCGCTGGTATCACGTGGGTCTCGAACGCCGCTTGGAGCATTGTCAGCGCCGCCAAGCGCGCCATGGGCTTCTCAGTCCCGGAGGAAGGCCCGTGGTCTGGCGCCGAGAAGGGCGGCGAGACCTCCGGCCTGCACCTCGCGCAGAACTTCGCGAGCGGCATGCTCAAGGGCGAGGGAACCGTCTCCGACGCCGCAAGAAGGCTCGCAAGCGCCTCGTACTTCGAGGCAAACGGCGGCGGCTTCTCGTCCGGCGTGCGCACCGTGGGGTACGGAACGGCGCAGCAGGACGGCGGAAGCGATGCCGAGGTCATGGCGATGCTGGGCGAGATGGTGAATCTTCTGCGCGAGATAGCATCCAAGGACACCAACGCCTACATAGGCGTCGACGCGGTGTCGACCGCACTGGCGCAGAGCAGCAGGATCACGGCACGAGGAAGGGGTTACGCCGTATGAGCATTGACCAGACCATACGCTTCGACGGCAACGACCTATCGCCGTACCTGCTCGTTACCGATGTGAAGCGTCAGGTGGTGCCCAAGCGGCGCATCACCCAGACGCAGGTGCCCGGAATGGACGGGGCGCTCGTGTCCTCCGTCGAGCTGGACGCCATAGAGGTCACGGTGAGCGGCTGCATCACCCGCCGCCTCATGAGCGAGGTAACCGAGGCGCGCAAGGCCCTCGCCGCGTGCCTGAAGTCCTCCGAGCCTGCGCCCCTGGTGCTCCCCGATGACCCGACAACCTACCTCATGGCCCTATACGAGGGCGGGGCCGAGTTGAGCAAGCCTGCCTACGTGCCGGACGTTGACCTCACGTTCCTGTGCTCAGACCCGGTGGCCTACGGGCAGCACCGCAGCGCCGAGGTGACAGAAACCAAGAGCGTGCGCGTGGGCGGGAGCTACCCGGCGCGCCCCGTGGTCACGGTGAAGCCGCCAAAGGGCAGCCAGTGGCAGATAACCAACGTGGGAACCGGTGAGTACGTGCGCGTGCTCGCGAGCTTCACCGGCTCACAGACCGTCGTGCTCGACATGGGGCTTGAGCGCTGCACCGTCAACGGCACTGATCACGCCGTGGACATAACGAGCGACTTCTTCTCAATCGAGGGGGACGCCTCGCTCATGGTGTCGGGCGGAACCGCCACCGTTGAGTGGGACGAGAGGTGGCTGTGATGAGGGTTGACGTGTACAGCCGCCATGACGCTTACGTGGGAACCATCGGTTCGCGCCAGCTCCTCGGCTTCGTGTGGACGGACTGCCTCAACGGCGAGGACACCGTGGACATCACCACGACCTTCCCGCTCAAGGAGGGCTACCGCCTCGTGTGGCAAGACCTGAACGGCGTGCCGCACGAGCACGTGTGCCAAGACCCGCAGGGCGCGAGCGCGGCGGGCCTCCCCATCTACAGCGACACGGCGCTCAACTCCATCTGCGAGCTTTTCGGCGACTACATAGAGGACAAGCGCCCCTACGGCTACAGCTTACAGCGCGCGCTTGAGGTGTGCCTTGAGCCGACCCGCTGGGATGTCGGCACGGTAGACCAGCCGGGAACCGTCTCAAGCGGCCTCACCTTCTACCATACGGACTGCCGCACGGCCCTTAACGACATCCTTGCGTGCGGCGGCGAGCTTGAGACCTCCATCACCGTCGGGGCGAACGGCGTGACGGGCCGCAGCGTCTCGATACTCAAGCACCGTGGCGAGGCCAACGGGCACCGCAGGTTCAGCTATGGCAAGGACATCAACAGCATCAAGCGCACCGAGCACTGGGGAGCTATCACGGCGTGCTACGGCTACGGCAAGGGCGTCGAGACCGACACGGGCGGCTACGGGCGCAAGCTCACGTTCGGCGACATCAACGGAGGCAAGGACTACGTTGAGGACGCAACCGCGCTCAAGACCTACGGCCGTCCCGACGGGAAGGGCGGCTTCGCCCACGTGTTCGGCAAGTACGAGAACTCAAGCTGCGAGGACGCGGGCCAGCTCAAGAGCGAGACGCAGGCCTACCTTGACGAGCACAAGATTCCGGGCGTGACCTACGAGGCCGACGTGGTTGACCTCGTGGCCATGGGCCGCCCGTGGGAGGGCGTGGGCGTCGGCGACGATACCCAGATGGTAGACGGAAGCTTCGAGCCGACCCTGCGCTGTCAGGGCCGCGTCACCAAGCAGGTCATCGACATGCTTGGCAAGACGCGGACGGTCACGCTGGGCAACGTCATCGAGAGCATCGCCGACATCTTGCAGCAGCAACAGCAGCAGATAGCGAACCTGCAAAACCAGTCGGGAAGCTGGGACGCGGTTGCGAGCACCACGCCCGCGTTCCTCCAGCAGCTCATCGACTCGCTCAACGAGCAGTTCAACGTGAACGGCATGAGCTACATGCACGTGAGCTACCAGAACGGTTTCATCTTCTCAAGCGTGCCGCTTGACGAGGACGGGCAGCCCACGGCAACGGGCGGTACGGCGATGCAGCTCTGCTCCCTCGGATTCAGGATTGCGGACGGAACCAAGGCCGACGGCTCCTACGACTGGCGCACCTTCGGCACCGGCGCGGGCTTCGTGGCTGACTGGATCACCACGGGCACGCTGCTAGCCAACCTCATCAAGGCCGGGCGTCTTCTGGTCGGAGACCCCAACGACCCCGTTTTCATGGCCGACTTCGACTCGGGCGAGGTGGTCATCTCCGCAACGGCGTCGGTCGGAAACAAGACCGCCGGCGAGATGGTGGTTTCGACTGACGTTCAGTACGGCCTTTCCGACAGCGCGTCGGCCCAGCCCACGAGCTGGACGACCACGGCCCTCTGGCAGCAGGGCAAGCACATGTGGACGCGCGTGAAGATGACGCTCGCGGACGGCTCGGTGCAGTACACGACCCCGCGCCGCATCACCAACGACAAGGGCATCGGCGCGGCTGAGGTCGTTGAGCAGTACTACCTCTCAACGAGCCAAACCGCCCAGACGGGCGGCTCTTGGCAGAGCACGCAGCCGACTTGGGTCAAGGGGCGCTACTACTGGACGCGCAGCCGCATAACGTGGTCTGACGGAACGGTGACGTACACAACGCCTACGCTCGCACGCGCGCTCACGTCTGGAAACCAGTCAACCGACGATCTTGACGACAACCTCACGCAGCAGGAGGTCTTCAACAGGCTCACGAACAACGGGCAGACGCAAGGAATATACCTGTCGAACAAAAGGCTCTACATCAACGCCTCGTACATCGCGACCGGAACCATATCGGACGCTTCAGGAAGGAACTACTGGAACCTATCGAGCGGGTACCTGCGAACCACATCGGGCTACATCGGCGGCCTCACGATAGAGAACTCCTACATCGGAAACAGCACGTTCAAGCTCATGAGCAACGGCATCCATTTCTATTACTCCGATTACGAGGTCGGCAAGATCGGCACGAACCGATACACGGGCGACTCGTCAAAGAGGGGCCTCGTGTTCGACCTCGAAGACGAGGGCGCGTACATGACCTGGTCGGTTAGAGAGGCAGCATCCGACGACTCGTACACGATGAAGCTCTCGTACATCAACAAGGCGTTCGGAGGCTTTACTGCCGATACGGTCGCAATCGGGTGCGATCTCGACGGAAGGAACTACAAGGCACGCAACTTCTGGATTGACCCCAACAGCGGAGGCGTCTCTGGAGGCAAGACGCTCGTATCGGGCAGCAGCATGGGAACGGTGCGGCTCACGTCCCCAAGCGGAACCTACTGGGACGTGAACGTGAAAAACGGCGTGATCATTTAGGGAAGGAACGACATGGACGAAATCCTTATCCAAGCCAAGGAGGGGCCTAACCACCCTTCAGACCCCGTTGACGAGACACCTGCGGAAAGCACCGGGGCAAGCCTGACAGCCATGGACGCAAAGCTCGACTTGATTCTTTCAGCCCTTGGAATCGACATGAACGAGGTGAACGCGAAATGACATACACGAACGCTCAGCTTGAAGCGATGGCCAAATCGCTAGAGCCGGTGATGAAGAGCAGGACGCTCGTCGGATACAAGGCCGCCGTGAACATGCGCGCAATCATGGATGCAATCGCCGACTACGAGGCCTTCAGAAACGAGCTTATCCACGAGTACGGTACGGAGGTGAGGGACGACAGCGGAAACGTCGTCAACTTCGCCGTAACGCCTGAGTGCGAGGGATACCAAGAGTTCCTTCGCCGTCTGGGTGAGGTGTCCGAGGTCGAGCGCGATGTCGAGATCATGAAGGCGACCCCCGATGACGTTATAGGAGTGCTCAGCGGTGAGGAGATCATGGCAATCGACTGGATGATGGAACATGGGGGCGAGTAGCGTATGGCCGTAACCCACAACATAATCCTTGAGGTAAACAAGACCACGGCGCTAGTCCCGCCCCGCGTCGTGGTGCGCGAGGGGGACGTCTCAACGCAGACCATCAAGGCGCAGCTGATGAACGACGGAGCGGCCTACACGCCGAGCAACATGACGGCGCGCCTCGACATCCTCAAGGCCGACGGCACGTGGGCGCGCTGCACTGCGTCAGTCTCCGGCAGCACGGTCAGCTGCACGCTGCCGTCTCAGGCGGTGTCCTCGCCGGGCCTCGCGAGGCTCGCGCACTTCGTGCTCTACAGCGGCTCGACCAAGGCCGAGTCTACCGAGGGCTTCGAGCTTCGCGTGCTCCCTGCGGTGGACACCTCCGACCCGGAGGAGGCCGCCGGGTTCTACGACGACATGCTCACCAAGCTCTACGAGAAGTGGGACGCCTACGAGAAGCAGGCGGAGAAGCAGGAGGCCGCGCGCGTGAGCGCGGAAAACGCCCGCAAGAGCAACGAGACGGCCCGCCAGAACGCAGAGAACACCCGCGTCGAGCAGGAGACCGCGCGCGTAGAGGCCGAGGAGCAGCGCGTCAGCGAGTACCAGAGCCTCAAGACGCAGCTTCAGAACGGCATCAACTCCGCGAACGGCGCGGCATCGAACGCCAACACCGCAGCCGCCTACGCCCGCAGCGTCGCGGACAACCTGCAATCGAGCGTGGTCGGAGACGAGGACGTTGCAGAGATGCGCGGGCAGATCGACACGCTTGGCTCGATGATCGCCGACGCAACCGACGACTTCTTCTACATGGACGGCACGATCTACTGCCCGGCATCGAAGGTCACGGTCGAGGGCAGCACCCTCACATTCGGACAGACGTGCTCGGCAAGCGGCACGACCATCACCCTCGCATAGGAAGGAAACCACAATGGCAGACGCAAAGACAATGAACGTGAAGGGCACCAACTACACGATCATCGACCAAGTGGCCCGAGACGCCGCAACGCAGGCATCGGCCGACGCGGAGTCCAACCGTCAGGAGTTCGGCGGCATCTACGCGGGCCGCAACCTCAACTCGCTTTTCTCCGGGCAGTCCGACCTCTACGCCTACCTCGGCGGGCTGTGCGACATCGGCTTCGGAGACCTCCAGATCGGCGACTACTTCACGGTTCCTGTCGAGAGCAGCAACCTCACCGTTCGCATCGCGGGCATGGACACCTACCTCAACGCCATGGACACGCAGCTCACCCAGCATCATCTCGTGTGCCTGTTCGATCCCATCGCCATTACCGACCCGGACTGGCAGACGACGGACGGGCAGTACCTCTACTGGGGAGACACCGAGAGCAATCAGGGCACGGCGGAGGAGAAGCACCCGTACCTCAACAGCAACCTGCACAAGTGGGAGACCGAGTGGCTTTTCCCGAAGCTCCCGCAGGCGCTCCGCAACCGCATCATCGACCGCCGGTGCCTGCTTGAGGAGCGCTACAGCGCGAGCGGCAACGTCGAGGAGTCCACGGGCTGGTCTTGGGCCAACCTCGGCAAGGTCTGGTCGCTCAACGAGATGGAGGTCTACGGCTGCCCCGTGTGGGGAACCAAGGGCTACTCCGTGGGCGAGAGCTGCCAGCTTCCCATCTTCCGCCAGACCAAGGATCGCGTGAAAGTTCGCGTCAATTGGTGGCTTCGCTCCGTCGTGGGTGGGTCGGCGTCCAGCGTCTGCTGTTGCAGCAGCGCCGGCGGCGCCAGCAACAACTCCCCTCGCAGCGCGTGGGTGCGGCCCCGCCCCGGCTTCCTCCTCAGCTGAGACTTCAGCTGAACCATAGCTATACTTACGGCGACCGCCTTGCGCGGTCGCCCTTTGTTTTTGTTTTTATATGCCCGCGAAGCGGGCCGATTTTTGGAGGCGAAATGAGCCAAGTATTCGAGCGAAACAGGAAAGAGGCCGATTCCGACTACTTGAGTCTCGCCGTGGACATCCGTATCGAGGTTCTTTCCCTCGTGATGCGCGAGAGCGTAGTCCCCAAGCGCAAGCGGCTCATACTGGGCGCTCCGATCGCGGAGACCGCCCGCTCGCTCGTCTACAACGTCAACAGGGCCAACCGCTTCTACCCGAGCAACTCGTACAACGTCCTTGAGCGAAAGCGCTACCTCGGCCTCGCTCTGGCCGACTGCGACCAGCTTGAGCAGGACTTCCAGTGCCTCATCGCCATGAAGTGCACCACCGCGAGCGAGCTTGAGCGCATCTCCGGAATGATCCGCGACGAGGCGGACAAGGTCTCCAAAAAGCGCAAGTACACGCGCATAATCGGCAGGGAGTCGGCGGAGGACAGGCTTGCCGCCGCGAGGGCCGAGGCCGAGCGCCTAGAGGCCGTGGTGCTCGAACAGCCGGGCGGCTATAATGCGTAGCGGTTGCGCTTTGTTATTCGCGTCAATTGGTGGCTTCGCTCCGTCGTGGGTGGGTCGGCGTCCAACGTCTGCTATTGCAACAACAACGGCAACGCCAACAACAACTCCCCTCGCAACACGTGGGTGCGGCCCCGCCCCGGATTCCCTTTTAATGCCAGACCGAGTAAGCGAGAGCCGAAAGCCGAGCGCAAAGAGGAAGGAAGGCGCGACCATCGGCCTCAGCGCCGTAAATATGCACCCCGCGCGGGGAGCCGGACGCTTCTTGCATGGCCGGGCGCTCCGGCGCTCAGCCCGGTTTCATGGCCTCCCCGCAAAGCGGCTGTTCGAGCGCCACTGCTAGCCGTGCGGGGTGCCCTCCATGAACTCAGACGACAGGCGCGCTGCCCGCAGGGCTAGGCGCGAGGAAAAGCGCGCCCGCAACAGGGCCGAGAGAATAGACGGCCTCACGCTTGAGCGTATCGCCGACATGGACGCGCTCTACGACGCCGCCCTGAAGTCGAGGCGCGGTGTGTCGTGGAAGGCGTCCGTTCAGGGCTACTGCCTCCACGTTCTGGGGAACGTCTACAAGGCTCGCCAAGACCTTCTGAACGGCGAGGACATCCGGCGCGGCTTCCACGAGTTCGACCTCATTGAGCGCGGCAAGCTGCGGCACATATCGTCCGTGCACTTCAGCGAGCGGGTCGTACACAAGTCGCTGAGCCAGAACGCGCTCGTCCCCGCGATCATGCCGACGCTCACCGCCGGCAACTCCGCCAACATGAAGGGCAGGGGCGTCGACTACGCTATAGCGCGGCTCAAGAACCAGCTCGCGCGCCACTACCGGCGGCACGGAACCGATGGCTACGTGCTGCTCGTGGACTTCAGCGACTACTTCGCGCGCATCGACCACGACGCGGCCAAGCGGCTCGTGATGAAGGCCCTCGATGACGAACGTCTCGTGGCGCTGACAAACAGCCTCATAGACGCATGCGGCGACGTGGGCCTCGGCCTCGGAAGCGAGCCGAACCAGATACTCGCGGTTGCGCTCCCGAACCCCATCGACCACTGGGCGGAGGAGATGGCGGGGCTTGAGGCGACGGGCCGCTACATGGACGATTCCTACTACATCGACATGAGCAAGGACAAGCTCAAGCTGGTCTTGGCCTGCATCGAGATACTGTGCGATGACCTCGGCATCACAATCAACAAGAAGAAGACTCGTATCGTCAAGCTATCGCGCGGCTTCAGGTTCCTCAAGAAGCGGTTCTACTACGGCCCCACGGGCAAGGTCGTCGTGCGCCCGAGCCGCGAGGCCATAACCCGCGAGCGCCGCAAGCTCAAGGCGATGCTCCGTATGCTAGACCGTGGCGAGATAACGCTGAGGCAGATAAACCAGTCATACCAGAGCTGGCGCGGCGGCATGCTCAGGCTTTACGCGCACGAAACCGTCCTCAGCATGGACAGGCTCTACAAGGAGCTGTTCGGCAATGAATACCCCCCCCCCGGAGCGGAAATCCTGACCCTGACTAGGCTCAAGGCCGCCGCGTAATCTCACGCCGCCCATACGATGTGCGCACCCTATGAAAGGAGTGCGCCATGGAGCGAACCAGAGAGGCCATCGAGGCCGAGATCAACGGTTACAAGCAGCTTCTCGTGCAGAGCGACTACAAGGCCCTCAAGCACGCTGACGGCGTTATGCCAGATGAGGAATGGGAGCCGGTCAAGGCCCAGCGCGAGGAGCTTCGCGCCAAGATCAACGCCTGCGAGGCCGAGCTTGAGACGGCCCCCTCGGCTTATGTACCGGAGGAGGCATGAGCGGGGATGCCCTAGCGGGAGGGTTCGAGGCCGCCGCCATAGCCGAGCCGCTTGCCGCCCTCCTCGCCTTCACCGTTGCGGCTATCTGCTTCGTGGTCGTCAAGTGGGGAATGCCCCAGCGCCGCGCCCTCAAGGAGAAGCAGCTTGAGAACGAGCGCGCCATCGAGGAGAAGAAGCTTGAGATCGAGCGCTACCGCATCGAGGTGCAGGAGACGGCGGACAAGGCCCTCGACTCCCGCGAGCGCGAGCGCATCAGGACCACCCAGCAGCAGGTGGCCGCGCAGAACGAGCAGACGCGCGTCATCGAGACGCTTTCCAACGGCCAGCAGGCGCAGACGCGAATCCTAGAGGTGCTCTCTACGCAGGTCGGCGACTCCAAGGAGCGAAGCCACGAGATGGGCGGGCGCTTGGAGCACACCGAGGCCACCGCCCAGCGCATCGACCAGACCACCTCGCACATGGCCAAGCAGATTGACGAGGTTCACGCAATCGTCGTCCGACGCAAGGGAGCGGGCGATGAAGGTTAGAAAGGGGTTCAACCATGACCAAGGACGGAATCAAGAAGTGGTTCGTCGCGGCGGGCGTCCGCGCCGTCAAGACCGCAGCCCAGACGGCGCTCGCCGCCATGGGAACGACCGTGGTCTCCATTACCGCGCTGGACTGGCCGCAGATCGCGGCGCTCGCGGCCACGGCTGCGGTCGCGTCGGTGCTCACGAGCATCGTTGGCGTGCCGGAGGTGGAGGAGGGCGCAAGCCCGCTCTCCAAGCAGCAGTAGCGCTCCTTCTCGTGGCCCTGTTCCTCTTCGGCGCGCTCGTGGTATGGACTCAGCCGCAGCCCGTCAAGGAGGAGCCGGAGCAGCTTCCCGTGGTGTACGACACGCCCGCCGAGCCGCAAGTCCCGCTCTACATGCAGACGGACGAGCGGTGGGGCGGGCTTCCCTACGCCGGCGCAGACCTCGCAACGAGCGGCTGCGGCCTCACGTGCGCCGCCATGGCATGGGAGAGGCTTTCCGGTGAGACGTGCACGCCCGCCATGCTGCTCAACCTCGTGGGCAACGACTACGTTCAGGACGGGCAGAACTACATGCCCGGCTTCTGCGAGTGGATGGCGAAGCAAGACCCGACGCTCAACTACACGGTTCTCTACGAGGATCGCGAGCGCGCGCTTGAGGAGTCCGCCGCCGGGCGTCTGGTGTTCGGAACCATGGAGGGCGCGCTCCACGAGGACGGGCGCGAGTACGGAGGCCACGTGGTGCTCATAACGGAGAACCTTTACGGCCACATCACAATCCACGACCCGTGCGAGGCGTATCCCGTCGCACTCGACTACGACGAGTTCAACGCCGTCGCTTGGGACTACTTCATCTCGATCGGAAGGGGCTAGAAATGTCCATGAACGGTATCGACATCAGCAACTGGCAGAACGGCATCAACCTCGACGCCGTTCCCTATGACTTCATCATCGCCAAGGCCACGCAGGGCAAGACCTACGTCTCCCCGGACTGCGCGCGTCAGGTCGAGCAGGCCCGCGCTCGTGGCAAGCTTTTCGGCGTATATCACTACATCGACGGTTCCGGCGCTATCGGCGAGGCCGACTTCTTCATCGACAACATCAAGAACTGGATCGGCAAGGGCGTCCTGTGCCTCGACTGGGAGAGCCAGCAGAACGCCGCATGGGGCAACGAGGACTACCTACGTCAGGTCGCACAGCGCGTCATCGACCGCACCGGCATCCCTCCCATCATCTACGTGCAGCAGAGCCGCATGGCCAAGGTGAAGCCCGTTGCGGACGCACTCAACTGCGCCCTGTGGATCGCCCAGTACGCCAACATGAACGCGACCGGCTATCAGGACGCGCCTTGGAACGAGGGCACGTATAGCTGCGCCATCCGCCAGTACAGCTCGTGCGGTCGCCTCTCCGGTTACAGCGGCAACCTCGACCTGAACAAGGCGTACATGGACGCTGCGGCGTGGAAGAAGTACGCCAACCCCGGCGGAAGCACCTCGACACCTGCGCCGTCCCCGTCCCAGCCGGCGGACTCCGCGCCGTCCGGCTCCACGCTCGACCTCGTGTACCATATCGTCACCAACGACATTAATGGCGACGCCCGCAGGGACTACTGCGGCAGCCGCTACGACGAGGTGCAGGGCTTCATCAACGACACCCACGACGCCTCCGCGTCCACGCTCGCCAAGTGGATCAGGGCCGGGAAGTACGGAAACAACCCGGTTCGCCAGACCGTCATCGAGGCGTGCGGAGGCAAGTACCGGGAGGCGCAGGACATCATCAACGGGAAGTCCCGCACCTACACCGTCAAGAGCGGTGACACGCTCTCTGGCATCGGCGCCAAGCTCGGCGTCAGCTGGAAGGGCATAGCGAGCAAGAACGGCATCTCGTCGCCGTACACCATCTATCCCGGCCAGAAGCTCAAGTACTAGGAGGAAGCCATGCAGACGATCAACGCCAAGTACACCCCGGCCAAGCAGAAGGGCGCCCAGGAAGTGAGCCTCTACATTGAGGGGCTTCCTTCTGGGGGCTCCGTCGAGGACGGCTCAATCACAACCGACAAGCTCGCCCCCAAGGCCGTGACCGCCGACAAGATCGCCGACGGCGTGATTCCGGAGGAGTACACGCTCCCGGCCGCGTCGGCCTCCGCGCTCGGCGGCGTAAAGCAGGTCGATTATGTCGCAGACCCCGCCGGTGACACGCCGACCAAGGCCGAGTTCATCTCCCTGCGCGACGCCATGGTCACCGCTGGCGTCATGAAGCCCGCGAGCTAGGCCGCGCGGCTGAAGCGCAGGTAGACGGCCCCGTTCAGGACAGCCATCATCGTTCGAGTATTTTTGCAAACGGGGCACCATTTGAGATGTGAAGCCCGTTACCAATTCGGTAGCGGGCTTTTTGCTACCGAAATGCCGGGATTCGAACCCGACAGGGTGCGGAGCTGAGGAAACGCGAAGCGTTTTCCAGCGCAGCACGCAAGGAGCGAAGCGACGCGGCGAAAGCGGGCGGCGTCAGCCGCACGCGGACATCCCGCTGGGGGCACCATTTAAATCGAGAAGCCCGTTGCCCTCTGAACTGCCTCCCATTTCTTGGACATGAGAAATGGGAGGCTTTCTTTATGCGCGTTGATTTGAGGGTGAAGCATGATGTCGAGGCCAGGAAGGCGGCCATAGGGCTCTTCGAGCTCGGGCACGGGTATAAATCTGCCGCG
>JAUMOL010000025.1 GCA_031295385.1 Collinsella sp. | reverse complement strand
CCGCACGCAAAGGAAAGCACTTAATGTGCTTTCCGTCTTGCGCAGGACTGTAGAGCAGGAAAGTTCATATGCGCCGCCCGGCTCCCGCCGCTCTCGGGGGCATCTCTCAAGCAAAAACTGTCGTTGGGTAAAGTCCGAGGTCAGTGGCGTTTTATACCGAGAAATTCAAAAAAAGTTGAAAATTCATTACATATTTGCGTTGACTTTAGGTAACTAAAGTTTCATACTCCTTTTCAACCACTGGGGGATGTGAACACGCACGGATCGTTCACATCATGATTGAAGAGGATTTCTCAGACATGTTCACGCATCAGCTAGACATTATCAGCGTAGTAATTATCTGATGCGGGTTAGCACATACAGCTAGCCCGTACGATAACGGGCGGCTGATGAAGATGAGGGCCGTCGAGCGCAACCGACGGCCCTCATTTTTTATGTCTGAGTAGTTCTTTTTAGAGGAGGAAATGTAATGAACGGAGTTTTGCTCATGGTTGTGGCCGCGGCGGTGCTCGCCTGCGGCTATCTGGGCTATGGCCGATGGCTGGCCAACAAGTGGGGCGTTGACAAAGAGGCCCTCACGCCGGCCAAGCGCATGAAGGACGGCAAGAGCTTCTCGCCTGTCTCCGCCTTCACCGCGTTCTCGCACCAGTTCAGCTCGATCTGCGGTGCCGGTCCTGTCACGGGTACGATCGTCGCCATGGCCTTTGGCTGGCTGCCCGTCGTGTTCTGGGTTCTCGTCGGCGGCATCTTCTTTGGCGCCGTCCACGACTTTGGTGCCCTGTACGCCTCGATGAAGAACAACGGCAAGTCGCTCGCTCAGCTCATCGAGAAGTACATCGGCAAGACCGGCCGTCGCCTGTTCCTGCTGTTCTGCTGGCTGTTCTGCATCATCGTCATCGCCGCCTTCACCGACATGGTCTGCAAGACGTTCATGTTTACCCCGGCCGTTGACGCTTCTGGCGCTGCTACCGGTGCCGTCGACTTCACCAAGTCCTATGCCGCCGGCTGCGCTGGTACCATCTCCATCCTGTTCACTTTCGTCGCTATCGCCTTTGGTTGGGCCCAGAAGAAGTTCAACCTCACCGGCGCTGCCGAGTTCGTCACCGGCGTGGTCCTCATGGTTCTCATGTTCGCCGTCGGTATGCAGTTCCCGGTCTACCTGGATAAGTTCCAGTGGTTCGCCGTCGTCATGGTCTACCTGGTCTTCGCTGGCGCTATGCCCATCCAGATGCTCAAGACCCCGCGTGACTACCTCACTTCCATCATGATGATCGTCATGATCGCCTGCGCTGTCCTCGGCATCGTCGTCCTGGGTGTTCACGGCCAGGCTACGATGACCGCTCCGGTCTTCACTGGCTTCTCTGGTGCCTCCGGCATGATGTTCCCGGTCCTGTTCGTTTCCGTTGCTTGCGGCGCTCTCTCCGGTTTCCACAGCCTCGTTTCTTCCGGTACTTCCTCTAAGCAGGTCGAGAAGGAGCAGGACGCCGTCAAGGTCGGTTACGGCGCCATGATCGTCGAGTCCTTCGTCGGCATCCTTGCCATCATCGTCGCCGGCATCATGTTCTCCGACATGAACACCGCCGGTACCGGCGCCCTCAACGCCGGTGTCGCTTCCACCCCGTTCCAGATCTTCGCCGCTGGCATCTCTCGCGGTATGCAGGCCTTCGGTGTTGACGGCACGCTCGCTACCGTCTTTATGACCATGAACGTCTCCGCTCTGGCCCTGACCTCGCTCGACGCCGTCGCCCGCATCGCCCGCACCTCGTTCTCCGAGTTCTTTGCCCAGACCAACGATGCCCTGGCCATCGAGTCCAAGGCCGGCTATATGAAGGTCCTCGGCAACCCCTGGTTCGCCACGGTCGTTACCTTGCTTCCTGGTCTCGCCCTCGCTTTTGGTGGCTATGCCAACATCTGGCCGCTCTTTGGTGCTTCCAACCAGCTGCTCGGCGGCATGACCATGATCACCCTCGCCGTGTTCTGCAAGTGCACCGGCCGCAAGGGCTGGATGCTCTATGTGCCCGTCGTCTTCCTGCTCTGCTGCACCTTCACCTCGCTGGTCCAGAGCGCCATGGGCTGCATGACCGCCGTCCAGGCCTACGGTTTCTTCGGTACCATCCCGGCTACCGCCACCACGGCCGCCGTCTCCGTCGCCGCCACCAAGGGCCTGCAGCTCGTCTTTGCCGTCCTGCTGATGGTCCTGGGCCTCATCGTCGCCGTTAACTGCCTCAAGGAGTTCTTCGGCAAGGAGGCCGGCTCCATGCCCGACGAGGAGCCCGAGTGGTCCGAGATGGGCAAGGCCGAGTATGGCCGCACTGCTGCTGCCGAGGCTCCCGTCGACGCCGAGGCCGTCAAGGCCTAGTCGGTCGGACGGGTTGAATCTCTCATCCATATGACTTGGAAAGACCGGGTCCGCGACTTCGCGGGCTCGGTCTTTTTTTCATGCAAAAGCGGGTGACGCTCGAGTGTTCTCGCAGATGTTTTGCGTGGATAAGGGCGCGCGTTGTACCATATAGACGTATATGTGTGCATATGAAAGGGGCCCCGTGGCCAAGACGGTATATTCCGATAACCAAAATAATGTCGATGCCCTGGCTGAACGTCTGAGCAGCCAGACGTCGCTTTCTGCCGAGCGTGCCAAGCTGGTTGCCTACGACCTGCTCTGCCGCAAGGCGCTCAAGATTAAGTCGAGTGCGCTGGCGCAGATTTTCCGCTCCGTCGATAAGGAATGTGACACCAAGGCGATGCGCGATGAGCTTATCGCGGCAAATATCGTGACCAAGATCGAGGGTAGCGGCATTAACGGGCGCCCGGCGTTCTATACCATCAATGCCGAGATCCGCGATGCCCAGGAGCAACCTGCCGAGTCCGTCGAGGATTTTGTCGTCGAGGATTCCGCTGACGTGCCTGCTGTGGAAGAAGCTGCTCCGCGTGAGCATGTCGATACCGATGAGTTGCTCGATGAGAACGTCGTGCGTGCCTTTACGGCCAAGGCAGGACGCGGCGGTTTTGGCGGGGGCGGCAAGCGCGATGCGCAGCGCCGCGCCCAGCAGGAGCGCTTCCGTCGCGCCGTTGCTCAAAAGGGTGAGACGGATGCTGAGGCCGTCGAGGAAAAGTCCGTCGGGATGCAGGAGCCGACTCGCACTCAAGAGCATGCTGAGATCCAGGAGCCCAAGCGTCGCCGCGGTGCCCATTTTAAGGCCGAGCAGCGAGGTATTGCGTGCGAGGTCCAGGATTCCGTCGAGGCTGCTGACGCGTCCGATGAACCGGTCAAGAAGGCTCCGGGTTCGTGTCGTCCCGGCCGCGGTTTTGCGGGACGCGCGTATCCCGTAAGGCGTCAGGAGAAGAGCGAGCCGGCTTCGACCACTCAGGACGAGAAGGCCGTTGAGCCGGCGGCTCGCGAACAGAAGCCTGTTGAGCCGCAGCTTGAGGTTGATGCCGAGGCCAAGGGTCAGCAGCCTACTGATGAGCAGACGGAGCAGGGCGCGTCGAGCAAGCCTCGCCGCCGTCGCCATCGTGGGGGCCGCAGTTCCCATGCCGAGACTGCGGCCGAGAAGACCACGCCGCAGGACGAGGATGCGAAGATCGAGGTTTCTTCGGGGCAGCCTAAGCGCCAGCCAGCGAAGGAGAGTAAGTCCGATCGTCCGCAGAAGCAGGCGCCTATGCCGAAGCGCGAGCGCAATTCCCAAGGCGATTCTAAGCGCAAGTCTCAGAAGAAGCCGGAGTCTGCCGCAGCAGATACTGCTGCCCAGCAGCCCAAGTCGTCCGTCCACGGCGAGGTCTCGGCGTTTGCCCTTGCCCGCGTTTTAGGCAGGCAGCTGCTCAAGGTTGTCCCTACGCCTACGGCGCTCTCTAAGATCAAGGAGCAGCAGACACAGATCGTAAAGGTCGAGGGCAAGGACGGCAAAAAGGCTCCGCAGCGCACTCAGCACAACGAGATGTCCAACCGCAAGATTGCCGAGGAAATCGCAATCATCCAGGCTTGGATCGAGCAGAACCGAGGTGCCGATACGCCGGTTGCCTCGCGCCGCCAGCGTGCCTACCAGATCTTTAACGACGAGAAGGCTTTTGACGGCAAGCACGGTGAGCGCTTGATCAGGCGTATGACCGAAAAGGGCATCAGCATGCAGGCGATCAAGGTCGCCCCCAATCGCCCCGTGCACTTTACGGGCTTCTTTACGCTGGGCGCCGACAAGCCGTTCATTATGGTCGAGAACCTGGACACCTACGACGAGATTGTCAAGCTGCTGCGTGGCCGCAAGCACGCCAAGCTCTTTGGCATCAAGGTGGGCGGCGTGATTTTTGGCGGCGGATGCAAGGCGAGCGTCTCGCATGCCCTGGACGATTATCTGGCCGAGATTGGCTATCGCTTTAACTACGTCTACTACGTAGGCGACATCGATCGCGAGGGCGCGCGCATTGTCGAGCAGGCTCGCAATGCCAATGTGGTTGAGATTCGCCTGCATGCCGGCATGTACCGTGCCATGCTCGCCGAGCATAAGCGTCGCGTGAAGGCCGGCGGCGAGTGCGAGCCCGCGGCTGCCAACCAGGGCGTGCCGCAGAACCTGGCGGCGACGATCAAGGATCTGCCCATGGTTACGCGCGTGCAGTTCCGCAACGTGCTGCGCGAGGGCGGGCGCATTCCGCAGGAGATTCTGATGACCGCAGACTATCGGGATGGCGACTCGGGAAGCTTCGACCGCATGCTCAACAACTAGGGCGTTCGGCCCCGGGAGAGTGGGGACACCGGCTTAGGTTTCCTGCTCTACAGTCCTGCTCACGACGGAGGCCACATTAAGTGGCCTCCTGTTCGTGCGGAACTCGCGATAAACCTAAGCCGGTGTCCCCACTCTCCCGGGGCCTGTGGCTACTTGGTTGTCGCAAGCGGCTCGCTTTTCGGAACTGGGCTGATATTTTCTTGATGTTAGGCGCTCTTGGTCCTAATGGGCTTGGGGCGCCTTCGCGTTTCCTCAGCTCCGCACCCTTGCGGGTTCGAATCCCTCCGCTTGTCCACAAGAAAGCGCCCAGGGCCGTTATGGGCTCAGGGCGCTCAATTTTAATGGCTGGGACGGAGGGATTCGAACCCCCAACAGCCGGCACCAAAAACCGGAGTTCTACCGTTAAACTACGTCCCAATGTGTG
Organism: Collinsella sp.; assembly: GCA_031295385.1. GTDB lineage: Bacteria > Actinomycetota > Coriobacteriia > Coriobacteriales > Coriobacteriaceae > Collinsella. The sequence goes on along the minus strand of JAUMOL010000025.1, from coordinate 35,224 downwards.
GTGTTGCCCAAAAGCAACTCGTTTAGTTTACCTAATCTGCGAGGGCATCGCAAACGCCATCGAGCAGGCGTACGGCGAGTGTCTGCGCGTCGCTGGCCGTGAAGGTGCCGTTGTAGCGCGTCATGCCCGTGAGCTCAATGCGAATGCGAGCCGGCTTCTGCTGCGCGGCGACATTGGCAGTGCGGATGCGCTGGGCCAGGTTGTGGCACTCGGCGAGGGCAATCGTGGCGCGCGGTGCGGCGTCGGCGGGCAGCTCATCGCTTGCGATCTCGAGCACCAGGTCAACGTCGGTTGGGACCTCGGAGTCGCAGAGCATCATGCCGCTGTTGTCGGTCGTTGCCGTGGCGATATTCCACATGCGCGACGCAACGCTGCGTGCGATGGGGTCCTCGCCGATAACGGCAATCTGGAAGCGCTCGAGCACGTTGGCGGCGCGAGCAAAACCGATACGGGACTCGGCTTCGGTGACCGAGGGCTTGCCCTCCCACACATGGTGCAGGCGGTTGATGTAGGCGTAGGTGTCCTGGAAGGCCATGCCGTCGGCAAACAGGCCGACATTTTCCTGGAACTGCTGCAGGGCGGCCTCGGTATGCGGACCAAAGTAGCCGTCGTCTTCACCACAGGCAAAGCCCAAAACGTTGAGAGCGCGCTGCAGGGCCTGCACGTCGGCGCCATGGAAATTGGGCATACGCAGGTAGAGGGTGCGGTCGCCCAGTTTATACGAGGCGTCGACCAGGGCGCTCCAGCAGGGGATATCGACGGAACAGCCAGCGGCAAGGCCGCTATCGAGCCTAAAGGTGCCAACAGCCTGTTCGGTGGTGGTGCCAAAGCGCTTGTCGGCAACCTCGGTGTCATCGATTGTATAGCCGAGCTGCAGAAGGCGGGACTGAACGTCCTCGACGGCTGCTCCCTGCATGCCCGTTGTAATAGGTTCCATGAACGAACCCCTTTCGGCGTACCATTCGTACTATTTGAGCGTGTGTCGGATAGACAACGCAAAGAGATGCATAAACATGCACTCAACAGTGTAGCAAGTTGTACCCAAATACGCTGCTGACAGGTTTTATAACCCCCGCTAGTTAAGGCGCTCCACAAAGAAATCTGCCATGGAGAGGAACAGCTCGCGTGCGTGCGGATCAAGCTCAACGTTCTCGATGGCCGCTTTGGCCTTAGCGGTCAGGTCGAGCGCGTAAGTGTGGGCGTAATCGATAGAGCCGGTCTCTTGGAAGATGTCCACGGCACGCGCGAGCTGCGCGGGGTCCTCGGTGCCCGAGGAGAGGATCGCTTCAATCTCGTCGTGATAGCGCTCGTCTGACAGAGCGTGCACGGCAACGAGCGTGCGCTTACCCTCGGTGATGTCGGTGCGGAAGTCCTTGTTGGCGGCCTCCTTGGTACCGATCAAGTTGAGCAGATCATCTTGGATCTGGAAGGCAAGGCCCGTGTGCAGGCCAAAGGCGCGCAGCGCTTCGATTTGCTCATCGCTGCCGCCGCCGATAATGGCTCCGGCGGCAAGCGGCGTGGCTCCGCTGTAAAACGCGGTCTTGTGCGTCGCCATGTCCAGGTAGTCATCAACCGAGATATCAAAGCGCCCGTCACGGACCCAACCCAGGTCGAGTGCCTGACCCTCGATGGTGCGGACGATCATCTCGGTGAGCTCGTGGAGTACGCGCAACTTTACGTCGGACTCCAGCGTGGGGTCGTCGAGAACCGTCTTGGTGACCATGGTGAGCGCCAGGTCGCCACAATTGATGGCAAGGCCCGTGCCCTCGGTGAGGTGCATGCAGGGCTTGCCGCGGCGCAGCTGTCCGTTGTCGGCGATATCGTCGTGGATGAGCGCGCCCGACTGGAAATGCTCGATAGCTGCCGCGGCGCTGCGGGCGCTCTCAAAGCTACCGCCCACTGCGGTTGCGGCGAGCATGCAGATAAGCGGACGGTGGCGCTTGCCGGCGTTGGCCGTAAAAGCCGAGAGCGGCGCATACAGGTAGCGCTCGATATCGGCAGAGGTCGCCTGTCCGTCAAAGAACGTGGCCAGATAGTCGTTAATCTGGTCAAAGTGCTGGGCTAAAAAGCTGGTAAACGGACTGGACACGGGTTCTCGCATTCTTTCTGAGGTTGCATTGATGCAATATGCAGACAACATATTGCCACATCAGGGCGTTTGGCGCGGCAGTTTTGGCGATTTAGGACAACGGGCGTGCGTTTGATGGAGCGTGCCTAAATCAGCCTAAAATGCTCGAGCGCCGCAACGACACCGTCATGATCGACGGTGTCGGTCACGTAATCGGCCTTATCCTTGAGATAGTCCGGCGCATTGCCCATGGCGATACCGACATCGACGGCGTTCATCAGCGAGACGTCATTGCTGGCGTCGCCAATGCCGTATACGGTTCCGTGGTGGGGGTCGAGGGCGTCGAGTACAGACTGGATGCCCCCGCGCTTCGTGCATTCGCGGGGCGAGATTTCGGTTACCTCGAGTTCGAGCTCGTTAAAGCACAGCAGCGGCTCAAGTGCCTTATCTTGAGCGATGTGGTTGGCGAGCGATGTAGACATCAAGATCTTGTAGACACTGTAATGTTGCAGCTGCGTGACTGCGTCGCCCAGGGTGCGCGCGTATCCGGGAGCATCGGGCGCATCGGCACTCATGCGCACGACGCCGTTGAGGCCCTCAAAGCGGATGACCTCGCCCGATTGCTCAAGGTAGGGGGCAAGATGCTGCAGCATGCTGGGCGTCATCGACAGATCGCGAATTGCGTGTCCGTTGATCTCGGCGTAACCGCCCGCAAGACAGACGATGCCGGTCCAAGGCAGCTCAAGAAGTTTGGGGTGGATGCAGCTGAGGGTACGTCCCGTGCAGATAAAGGCCATGTTGCCGTTGGCGACAAACTCGCGGATTGCCTGCGAAACCGCCTCGTTGGGATAGGGGGAGAGGTCCCGCTCGTCTTCGGGAAGGTCTTGGGCGAGCCTGGGGTCTTGCCAGGCGAGCGTTCCGTCGATATCGAAGAAGCAAATATCGCCGCGCTTATGGGCTGCGCTGGCGGCAGGGGAGGCCGAGGTGGTGGGCACAAATTCCGGCTCGAGGCCCATGATCTGGTCAAAATGCTCTTTAACGCGGGGAACGGAGATGCCGATGACCACCTGGGCGGTCTTGCCCGTAATGATGAGGCCCTTGGCGCCCACCGCGACAAACGACGCGTTATCTGCAACGATGGAAGGGTCTGCGACCTCGACGCGCAGGCGCGTGGCGCAGTTGGTTGCGCCCACGATATTGCCAACGCCACCTAAAAGCTGAATTACCCGCTCAGCGAGGACGTGATCTTGATCGGATCGACTATCGACCTCGTCATTGGGGGATTGCTCTTTGGCAAAGTCGCTTCCCGTTAAACAATCGATTGCCGCGCGATTGGCAACATGATCCTCGCGGCCCGGTGTCTTAAGGTCATAGACCAAGATGAGTGCTCGAAAACTAACAAAAAAGATGAGGCTAAAGGCAAGGCCGATACCGAGCGCCAAAAGATAGGCACCGGCATGCGTGCGCATGAGCGGAATAAAGTTGAAGGCTGCCATCTCCATCAGGCCGCCCGAGAAGATGCCGACGATGCCAAAGAGATTCATGGTTGTGGCAAGGCAAGACGATAAGACGGCGTAGAGCAAAAAGAGCCCGGGGTGGGTGAACATAAAGAGAAACTCGAGTGGCTCGGTAACGCCGCAAACCACCGAGGCGATGATGGCGGGAACAAGGATGACCCTGAGGCCGGCGCGGCGCTCGGGTTTTGCGGTGGAGTAGAACGCAGCTGCGATGGCAGGAAGGCCAAAGAGCTTGACCCAGCCGGTGGCGGTAAAACCGGCCCACGGCGCAAGCTCATTAAGGGGGCGCGTGCTATGGGAGAGGATGGGGAGCAAACTGCTCCACGTGGCGTAGATGCCGTCGTTAATGACCAGGTTGTCGTAGTAGATCGGCATGTAGAGCAGGTGGTGCAGGCCAAAGGGCTCGAGTGCTCGTTCTAAAAAGACAAAGATGCCCACGCCAAAGGGACCGACGCCTGCAAGCGCGTGACGCAGCGTATCGGTTACATCGTATACGTAGGGCACGATGGCGGCCGAGATAGCAGCAAGGGCAAACACGGCAAAAAAGCTGATGAGGTAGACCAGCGAGGAGCCCGAGAAGGTGCCGAGCCAATCGGGAACCTTGGCATCGTAGAAGCGGTCATGGATGGCAACGACGGTTGCCGATACCGCCAGCGGGCCGATAATGCCGGTGTCGAGCGTCTTGATGCCGTCGATGACGGTGATACCGCTGGCGGAGGTCAAAGATGACGGGTACTCAAGTCCAAGGTTGTCTCCGCTCAGCTTAATGATCTCGCTCAAAAAGAAGCAGTAGGCAAAATAGGCGACGAGAGCCTCGAGACAGCAACGAGCCGGTTGTTTTTGGGCAAGACCGATGGGCAGCGCTACGGCAAAAAGGAGCGGGAGGCGTTTAAAGACCGTCCACGAGCCGCGCTGGATGATGGTCCAAAAAACGTACCAAGGGGTTCCGTATACGGCGAGATCGCCGACGATGTCCGCAGTCGTTGCGAGAGCGGAGACGCCGACCATGAGGCCTGATATAGAAAACAGCATGGCGGGCGCGAACATTGCCCCGCCAAAGCGTTGGATTTTTTGCAGCATGTTCTGCCTTCCGAATATCGAGGCGCGTTGCGCGTGGGGAAACGTTTAAACAATGGATTCATTGTAGAGGACCAGACGATTGTCGTACCGGCAGTTTTGAGCGAAACCGATTTGGGCATGACAGAAACCGTCAACGGTTAAATCCTGTCGCTTTACCGATATTCGGTTTAAACAACTTTAAGAAATGCTATCGTGCCTAGCCGGAAATGAATAATGTAGAGGTGAAACAATGCCAAAAGCGATATACGAAGGAATCTACCGAGAAATACGCTCGCGCATCATTAATGGGACCTATGCGTTTCAGGAGATGCTGCCAACCGAAGCCGAGCTGACCGCGGAATTTGGCTGCACGCGCAATACCGTCCGCCGCGCTTTGAGCATGCTGGCCGACGGGATGTTTGTGCAGCCCATACACGGCAAGGGCGTGCGCGTTATTTGGCTTAAGGGCGAAACCGACATGTTGGGCGCACTCGAAGAGGTTGAGTCGTTTGGCGAGTTTGCAAAGCGCAACAATGCCGTTGCATCGACGGACGTTAAGTCTTTCGAACATCTGGTTTGCACCGAGCAACTCTCTCGTCACCTGGGCTTTAAGGCGGGCGAGGAGTTGATTCGCGTAGTGCGTGTCCGAAGCCTCAACGGCAACGCGCGCCAAGTGGACCATGGCTATTTTTTGGCGTCGATCGCCAAGGGCCTGACTCCCGAGATCGCGGCAGATTCTATTTACGGCTATCTGGAGCACAAGCGCGGTGTCAAAGTGATGGCGAGCCGTCGTACGGTGAGTGTCGAGCTCGCCAACGATGAGGACTGCAGCTATCTTGACCTCGGCAAATACAACTGCGTTGCCGTCATGGAGAGTCAGTCGTACACCTCGGATGGCATCTTGTTTGAGGTGACGCACACTCGCACACACCCCGAGATCTTCCATTACCGCGTCAATTCCAAGCGATAGCCGGCTAGCTCGCAGCCTGACGAGACTCATGGCCTCAAAGAGAAAACGCCCGGTCAAACCGACGGTACATCGGCTTGACCGGGCGTTTTCTCTGCATTAGATAACAAATAATTGTTTATACAAAACTTGTCAAGTATCAAGTTGAAATTACCGTTCACCGAAGTTTTTCTACCGCTCTAGTAATACTTGTTCAAACAACTAGCCAAATAGCGTATTGTACAAATCAGCAAAAGGGGCAAAGTCCCCGAGCCAATCTCCGAAGGCGGCGGCAAAGGGTGCCGCCACGGTGTGAAAGGGTGGATTGTAATGAAGAACGAAATGAGCAGAAGGCAGTTCCTGGGCTTTGCTGGTTCCGCGGCTGCGGTTCTTGGTCTGGGTCTCGTGGGCTGCGGTGGCTCCGCCGGCTCCGGCTCCTCTGCTTCTGGTGACGCTGCCGAGGTCTACTTCCTCCAATTCAAGCCCGAGGTCGACAAGGAGTGGAAGGAGATCGCCAAGGCGTACAAGAAGGAGAAGGGCGTCGAGGTCAAGATCGTGACCGCCGCCTCCAACACCTACGAGGAGAAGCTCAAGTCCGAGATGTCCAAGAGCTCCGCTCCGACCCTGTTCCAGGTCAACGGCCCCACCGGTCTTAAGAACTGGAAGGATTACTGCGCCGACCTGTCCGATACCAAGCTCCGCGGTGAGCTCATTGACGACTCCCTGGCTCTGCAGTCCGACGGCAAGGATGTGTGCATCGACTGGGTTCAGGAGAGCTTCGGCATTATTTACAACAAGCAGCTGCTCGAGAAGGCTGGCTACAAGGCCGAGGACATCAACTCCTTCGACAAGCTGAAGGCTTGTGCCGACGACATCCAGGCCCGCAAGGACGAGCTTGGTGTCGAGGGTGCCTTCACTTCCGCCGGCATGGACGACTCCTCCAGCTGGCGCTACACCACCCACCTTGCCAACATGCCGCTCTACTACGAGTTTGAGAAGGAGCACAACCAGGAGGACGACGAGATCAAGGGTGAGTTCCTCGACAACTACAAGCAGATCTTCGACCTGTACATCACCGACTCCACCTGCGATCCTTCGCAGCTTGCTTCCAAGACCGGCGACGACGCCACCAACGAGTTCGCAACCGGCAAGGCCGTCTTCTACCAGAACGGCTCTTGGGCCTACTCTGACCTCGTCAAGGCCGGCATGACCGACGATCAGATTGGCATGATGCCCATCTACATCGGTGTTGACGGCGAGGAGAACCAGGGCCTGTGCTCCGGCGGCGAGAACTACTGGTGCGTCAGTTCCCAGGCTTCCGAGGATGCCCAGAAGGCCACCGAGGACTTCATGTATTGGTGCGTCACCGCTGACACCCCGACCAGCATCATCGCCGACAAGATGGGTCTGACCGCTCCGTTCAAGAGCGCCAAGGAGACCACCAACGTCTTCTCGCAGCAGGCCGTTGCCATGGCCAAGGACGGCAAGAAGACCGTCGCTTGGGACTTCGTCTACATTCCCTCCGAGGAGTGGAAGAAGAACCTCAAGCAGGCTCTGATTGCCTACGCTGCCGATAACAGCAAGTGGGACGGCGTCAAGAACGCCTTCGTCGATGGCTGGAAGACCGAGAAGGCCGCTTCCGAGTAAGCAGTTGCTGCCCAAGCTATCTGATTAGCGACAGGGGGCGGGCAGACGTTGGTTTGCCCGCCCCCTGCATATTGAAAGGACCCTTTTATGGGCAAAGCACTCAAGCGCTGGTGGCCGCTCTTTATGCTGCCCACGTGTCTGGCGTTTATGATCGGGTTCGTGATCCCTTTTATCCAGGGCTTCTATCTCTCGTTCTGCCAGTTTATTATCATTAGTAACGCGCACTTTGTCGGTATCGAGAACTACGTACGCGCGCTGTCCGATCCGCAGTTTGCCACGTCGTTCTTCTTTACGGTGGCGTTTGCCTTCCTGTCGACGGTGCTCATCAACGTGATCGCCCTGGCCATTGCGCAGGCGCTCACCCGCAAGGCGCTCAAGGGCACCAACATCTTCCGTACGATCTTCTTCATGCCTAACCTGATCGGCGGCATCGTGCTGGGCTACATTTGGCAGATTCTGATCAACTGCCTGCTCTCCAACGTGGGCGCCCAGCTCATCGCCCTTAACTCTGCTGCTGGCTTCTGGGGCCTTATCATCCTGACCCTGTGGCAGCAGGTCGGCTACATGATGATCATCTACATCGCTGGTCTGCAGTCCATTCCGTCCGACTACATCGAGGCCGCCAAGGTCGACGGCGCCACGGCATGGCAGACGTTTTGGAAGGTTAAGATCCCCAATCTGATGCCGACGATCACCATCTGCCTGTTCCTGTCCATCACCAACGGCTTTAAGCTGTTCGACCAGAACCTCGCCCTTACCGGCGGCGCTCCCGCACACTCCACCGAGATGCTCGCCCTGAACATCTACAACACGTTCTACTCGCGTGCCGGTATCGCATGGCAGGGCATCGGTCAGGCCAAGGCAGTTATCTTCTGCATCCTGGTCGTCGCTATCTCCATGATTCAGCTTAAGGCCACGAGGTCCAAGGAGGTGCAGCAGTAATGAAACGCGATAAGGCTATCAACCGCGCGCTCTCGATTTTCTTTACGATCCTGTCGCTCGCATGGATCTACCCCGTGTTCATGATTGCGCTCAATTCCTTTAAAAAGGCAACTGCAATCAGCACCACCACGGCATTCGATCTGCTCACGCCCGAGACGTTCAACGGTCTCGCAAACTACGTGCACGCTCTTAACGAGCAGGGCTTTGCCTCGGCGTTTATGTACTCGCTCATCATCACGGTCACGTCGGTCGTTCTGATCTTGGTGTGCTGCTCCATGTGCGCTTGGTACGTAGTCCGTGTCAACAACAAGATCTCGAACTTCTTCTATTACCTGTTCGTCTTCTCGATGGTCGTGCCCTTCCAAATGCTCATGTTCACGCTGTCCAATTTGGCGGACCGCATCGGCTTTAACACGCCGTTCAACATCTGCTTTATCTATCTTGGCTTTGGCGCGGGCCTGGCGGTCTTTATGTTCGCCGGCTTTGTAAAGAACATTCCGCTCGAGATCGAAGAGGCGGCCATGATCGACGGCTGCAACCCGGTTCAGGTGTTCTTTAAGATCGTCCTTCCCATCATGAAGCCCACCTATCTTTCGGTCGGCATTCTCGAGACCATGTGGGTCTGGAACGACTATCTGCTGCCCTACCTTACCCTCGACTCCACCAAGTACAGGACCATTCCTATCTTGATCCAGTACTTCCGCGGCGGCTACGGCCACGTCGAGCTCGGTCCCATGATGGCCTGCATCATGATGGTCGTTATCCCCATCGTCATCATGTACATCCTCTGCCAGAAGTACATCATCGACGGCGTGGTGGCAGGTGCCGTCAAGGGCTGATGCCGTAACTGTTTTGCAAGTTTCTGCGGCGCCCCTCAGCGCGGCGCCGCATATCGAAAGGTAAAGACATGGCCGAGATCGTTCTCAAACATGTTCAGAAGGTGTATCCCAACAACGAGTCCAAAAAGAAGGGCTTCTTTGGCAAAAAGAAGAAGACCGAGGAGAAGAAGCACAACCTCAAGGTTACCGAGGACGGCGTGCTCGCGGTAGAGGACTTTAATCTCACCGTGCATGACCAGGAGTTTGTCGTTCTCGTTGGCCCGTCTGGCTGCGGCAAGTCCACGACGATGCGCATGGTCGCTGGCCTGGAGGACATCACTTCGGGCGACGTGCTCATCGACGGCAAGCGCGTCAACGACGTGGCGCCCAAGGACCGCGACATTGCCATGGTGTTCCAGAGCTATGCTCTGTACCCCAATATGACGGTGTACGAGAACATGGCGTTTACGCTTGAGCTCAAGAAGGTCCCCAAGGACGAGATCGACCGTAAGGTTCGCTCTGCTGCCGAGATCCTGGGCATTACCGAGTACCTCGACCGTAAGCCCAAGGCGCTCTCGGGCGGTCAGCGTCAGCGCGTCGCCATCGGCCGCGCCATCGTGCGTGACCCCAAGGTCTTCCTGATGGACGAGCCGCTGTCTAACCTGGACGCCAAGCTCCGTAACCAAATGCGTGCCGAGCTCATCAAGCTGCGTCACGAGATCAAGGGCACCTTTATCTACGTTACCCACGACCAGACCGAGGCCATGACCCTCGGCGATCGTATCGTGGTCATGAAGGACGGCGTCGTCCAGCAGATCGCCACCCCGCAGGAGGTCTTCAACCACCCCGCGAACATCTTCGTCGCCGGCTTTATCGGCGTGCCGCAGATGAACTTCTTCGATGCCCAGCTGGTGCACTCGGGCAACGGCTTTACCGTCAAGACCGAGGACATGAATGTGGCGCTCGCTCCCGAGACCTGCGCTCAGCTTGCTCTCAACTGGGACGGCGGCGACGTGAAGGAGATCACGGCCGGCGTGCGCCCCGAGCAGATTCTGCTTGCCGACAAGGACGAGGAGGGTGCGCTCCAGGGTACCGTCGAGGTGACCGAGCTCATGGGCTCGACCGAGCATGTCCACGTGACCGCTCCCGACGGCCAGTTTGTTCTGATTATCCCCGTCGTCGACCTCGAGGCCAAGGGCGCGCTCAAGGCTGGCGACACCATCTGGTTCAAGTTCGAGAAGAACGCGACCCACCTCTTCGATAAGGTCTCTGGCAAGAACCTTATCTAGGCCCGGTGCATCCAGGCCCTCCCTTTGGGCGACTGCGGTATTGCCATCCTTTTGCCGCGGTCACATATAAGGCTCCCCTCCCGTCCACTGGGCGAGAGGGGAGCCTTTCTTTGTGTTGGGGCTGTCTGACCGGTCGTTTGTCTCGATCTGTAACGGGTGAGGCTGATTTCGGACGTTAGATGTTACAGATCGAGACGGTTCCGCTGAGCTAACCATTTCATCTAAATCTGTAACACCAAAGGTGAATTTCAGCTGCTAGATGTTACAGATCGAGATAAACCCAAGGGGAGGGGCCGGTATGTCTCAATCTGTAACAGCTGGGACCGTTTTTACCGAGTAGTTGTTACAGATCGAGATTGTTTGGCCGAGTTGGGTCGCAGGGTAACGTGCGGGCACAAAAAACGGAGCCGTGTTGCCACGACTCCGTTTCTCAAGAGGATGGGTAAGGGAAGCGAAATTAGCTCAGGTGCCAAATCTCGTCGTTGTACTGGGAGATCGTGCGGTCAGACGAGAAGGTGCCGGCGTTGGCGATATTGATGAGCGTCTTGCGCATCCAGGCGTCCTGGTCCTCGTAGTCGGCCAACACGCGCTCCTTGGTCTGGATGTACTCCTCGATGTCGAGCAGGGCCATAAACCAGTCCTTGCCCTTAATGTCATCGTGCAGGCGCTGCAGGCGCTCGACGTTGCCGGTCGCCATAAAGGCCGGGTTGGTGATGAAGTCCACCAGCAGTTTAATGCCGGGCTTGCGGTAGAGCACACCGGCGTCATAGGTGCCGTCGGCATAGAGCTGCTCGACCTGTTTGGACGAGGCACCAAAGGTATAGATATTCTCGTCGCCCACGAGCTCGGCAATCTCCACGTTGGCGCCGTCGAGCGTGCACAGGGTTAGGGCGCCGTTGAGCATGAACTTCATGTTGGAGGTGCCGCTCGCCTCCTTGGAGGCCAGGCTGATCTGCTCGGAGATGTCAGCGGCGGGGATCACGCGCTCGGCGGCGGTGACGTTGTAGTTCTCGATCATGACGACCTGCAGGTAGGGAGCCACGTCGGGGTCGTTTGCAATCCACTGCGACAGCGTCAAGATCAGATGGATGATGTCCTGCGCGATAGTGTAGGCAGGCGCCGCCTTGCCGCCAAAGATGATGGTGACGGGGTGCTTAGGTCTGTTGCCGTTCTTGATATCGAGGTACTTCCAGATGATGTAGAGCGCGAGCATCTGCTGGCGCTTGTACTCGTGGATGCGCTTGACCTGGACGTCGATGATGGCGTTGGAGGGAATGGTCACGCCCTGCTCGAGCGCCATGAACTGGCGCATGATGGCCTTGGCCTCGACCTTGGTGGCGGCCAGGCGCTCAAGAACGTCCTTGTCGTCGGCGAACTTGGCGAGTTTGCTCAGATCGCCGGTGCTGCGCCAGTCGGTGCCGATCACATCGTCGAGCAGGCTGGCGAGCGCGGGGTTGGCCCCATGGATCCAGCGGCGGAAGGTGATGCCGTTGGTCTTGTTGGAGAACTTCTTGGGATAGATCTCGTAGAACGGATGAAGCTCGGTGTCCTCCAGAATCTTGGTGTGGAGGGCGGCTACGCCGTTGATGGAGAAGCCAAAGTGGATGTCCATGTGGGCCATGTGGACGGTGTCGTGCTCGTCAATGATGGCGACGCGCGGGTCATCGTGCTCGGCCTTCGCGATCTCATCGAGCTTGACGATAATGTCGGCGATGGCAGGGGAGACCTTCTGCAGGCTGGCGAGCGGCCACTTCTCGAGCGCCTCGGCAAGAATCGTGTGGTTAGTGTAGGCGACCATGGAGCGTACGATGGTCACGGCCTCGTCAAACTCGATGCCATGCTCGGTGGTGAGCAAGCGAATGAGCTCGGGGATGACCATGGTGGGGTGCGTGTCGTTAATTTGGACCACGGCATAGTCGGCCAGATCGTGCAGGTTGCTGCCGCGCTCGACGGCCTCGTCGATCAGGAGCTGGGCGGCGTTGCTCACCATGAAGTACTCCTGATAGATGCGAAGTAGGCGGCCCTGCTCGTCGGAATCGTCGGGGTAGAGGAACAAGGTGAGGTTCTTGGCGATCTCGGTCTTGTCGAAGTCGATGGAGCTGCCGGGGACCAGGCCGTCGTCGACGCTCGCCAGGTCGAACAGGCGCAGGCGGTTCTTGGTGGGCTGGCCGTAACCGGGCACATCGATGTTGACGAGCTTGGAAGTAACGGCAAAATCGCCGAACTCGACGGTGTAGGAGCGGTCATCGTCGACTAGGATGTCCTGCTCACCGAGCCACTCGTCGGGGACGGCCTTCTGCTGGTTGTCGACAAAGCGCTGACGGAACAGACCGTAGTGATAGTTGAGGCCCACGCCATCGCCGGTCAAGCCCAGCGTGGCGATGGAATCCAGGAAGCATGCGGCCAAGCGGCCCAGGCCGCCGTTGCCGAGTGACGGCTCGACCTCGAACTCCTCGATCTTGTTGAGGTCGTGGCCTGCGGCGGTGAGCTGGTCCTTAACCTCGTCGTAGATGCCGAGGTCGATCATATTGTTGATGAGCAGCTTGCCGATCAAAAATTCGGCGGAAATGTAATAGAGCTTTTTCTTGCCGTTGTTGAGCGGGCGGGCGGCGGAGCGCTCCTGCACGAGTTTGACCAGTAGCTTGTAAATGCGACGGTCGTCGAGCTGCTCGAGCGAGGTGCCAAAAGACTGCTCGGCGAGTTCCATGAGGTTAATTTGGGGCATGTTTTCTCCTGTGATGGGTTGTTTCATGTCTGCAATTCATAAGAAGCCCGCGCGAGGGGATTGGGGTGGCCTCGCGCGGGAAAAGCAAGCGCGTCCGCACGGTGGGGAGGGGTCGGGCGCGGTAGCTCCTATTGAGGAAGCTCGATTTCGGCTTCCGACGGGATGCGGAAGTAGGTCTCGGTCCAGTCGGTGAGTTTGTGCTCGAGCTCGCGGGTGATGGCGCCGTCGAGCATGCGCCAGGTCCAGTTGCCGCCCAGCGTGGCAGGGGTGTTGATGCGCGCCTCGTTGCCCAAGTTGAGCAGATCCTGCATGGTGTAGATGCACGTGTCGCTCACGCTGGCGGCGATGGTGCGATTGAGTGCATCTGCCATGGGTTCGCCGGCCTGCTGATGGGTGTACAGGGCTGCCTGCTCACGCTGACGCGGGGTGGCCGTTCCCTCAAACCAACCGCGCGCCGTCTCGTTGTCGTGGGTGCCCACATAGGCGACGGTGTTGGCGATGTAGTTATGCGGCAGGTAGTACGAGTTGGTGCCCTCAAAGGCAAACTGCAGGATCTTCATGCCGGGGAAGCCCGAGTTGTCGCGCATGTCGATGGCGCCGGGGGTGAGGAAGCCCAGGTCTTCGGCGATGATGGGCAGCGTGCCGAGCTTTTCCTCGAGCGTCTTGAAGAACTTGAGGCCGGGGCCCTGCGTCCACGAACCGTAGGACGAATCGGGTGAGGAGAACGGCACTTCCCAATAGGCCTCGAAGCCGCGGAAGTGATCCAAGCGGATGACATCGTACATGTTGAGGGCGGCGCGGATGCGGCCCTCCCACCAGGAGAAACCGTCGGCTTCCATGGCGTCCCAGTCGTAGATGGGATTGCCCCAGTACTGGCCGGTGGCCGAGAACTGGTCGGGCGGCGTGCCGGCGACACTTACGGGATTACCGGCGGCGTCGATCTTAAAGAGCTCGGGTGTGGCCCACATCTCGACGGAGTCGCGCGAGACATAGATGGGCAGGTCGCCGATGATGAGGATGTCGCGCTCGTTGGCATAGGCCTTGAGGCGGCTCCACTGACGATCGAAGAAGTACTGCGTCATCTGGTGGTAGAGCATGCGCGCGGGATGGGCGGCACAGACCTTGGCAGAAGCCTCGCCGCGGGTACGGAGCTCTGCGGGCCACTCCCAAAATGCCTTGAGACCGCACTCCTCCTTGACGGTCATGAACTCGCAGTAGGGGATGAGCCAGTCTTTGTTGGTTTGGACAAAGTCGTCGAAGTCGGCCGGCTTGTCGGCGGCAAAGCGTTCGGCGGCGCGGTCGAGAATCTGACGACGGCCACCAAAGATGGCGCCATAGTCAACATTGCTGGGGTCGGAGCCCAGGTACACGCCGTCGATATCTCGCTGCTCCAGATAGCCGGCCTCGATAAGCTCGGCAAAGTCAATGAAATTGGGGTTGCCCGCACGGGCCGAGAACGACTGATAGGGCGAGTCGCCATAGCTCGTCGTCGTAAGGGGCAGAATCTGCCAATAATGTTGTTTGCACGAGGCGAGGAAATCGACAAAGTCGTAGGCGTTCCAGCCAAAGCCGCCGATGCCGTACGGTCCGGGCAGAGACGAGATGGGCATGAGAACACCGCTTGCACGCTCCATGGATGTGCTCACCGTCCTTTTGAATAAGGGACTGCGCCGTAGATGGATAGACGGCTCGTCCCGAGTTTCCATTTCTATTGTCCCTATTGTAGAACATGTTGTTTAAACATGTATAGAGAGAATGAAAAAGTTGCCGACTTTCGGTGAATGGTAGTGCGCCATAGACGATATGAGTTGAACATTGGGAGCTCCTCCCCTTGCGGCTCTTTTGTGGGTCGGGCGACAATGGTCGTCGTCATTAAAGACCGGCTGCCAGCCAGGTTGCAACAATGCAAGAAGGGTTCACATTCAGTTGGCCGTTGACACAAACAATCGCGCGAAGACCTCGTCTTCTTCGGTAAGTCCAGGCGCGGCAAGACGCGCATGGCAGTCGCCCTCACGATGCGCGCGGTCGCCGCGGACATGTCGGTCAGGTTCTGGCAGACCGCGCAGCTGGTTCTCGAGCTCGGCAACGCGAAGCGCAAGGGAACGCTGTCGAAACTGTTGAACGACGTGTCGCCCGCGAGGCTGCTCGTGCTCGACGAGTTCGTCTACGTCCCCTGCGACGTAGACGGTGCGAGGGTTCTCTACCAGGTCATTTCCGTCCATGTAGTGCTCGTAGGCCGCGGCGTCGTCGGGCTCGTCGAAGGAGAGGGACTCCGTCCAGTCCCAGTAGGCCCCCGTCCAGGCGCCCCTGCGCCTGCCGGCCGGCGTCGTCTCGTCGAAGACGAGGCCGTGGCGCAGCAGGAACTTCGACATCCGCTGCTTGGCGTGTTGCAGGTCGTCGCGCGCGTCCTCGAGGGCGCTCGTCGGGGACCCACACCTCGACGACGTTGCGGCGCGCCAGCATGCGTGCCAGCCACTCGGCGTCGCGGCGGTCGTTCTTGCGGCCGCGGTCGGCCGCGGGCCGGTGCATCTTCGGGACCGCCCCGACGACGCAGCCGAGGCCGAGGGCCCGCAGCGCGCGGCCGCGGTTGATGGTACGACCATTGTCGCCCGACCCACGAGAGAGCTGCAAGGGGAGAGGCCCCAATGTCCAACTCATATCGTCTGTTGTGCCAGAGTCGCTCGGGAAAGCGCGACCGACGCAGCGCGCTGTTTTCCAGTCACATCCAGTTCGGGTTGATTTCGGCATGCGATAAGAAACTGGATTTGAATTTCGACTCGAAAGATGGGCAATGCTGATGAGAAACGCTTGGAGTTCGGGATTGCGCGGCGTGAAGCGACCCTCTTCTTATCGAGTTCGTTACAATGTAGGAAAAACAGTAAGTAAGAAGACCTCTGATTGCTTTAGGAGGAGCTGTGGTGAATAGCGCCCAGAAGATCGATAAGTCCATCCAGAAGATGATGACTCTCGGAAGAAGGCTTGGGATTCTGTTTACGGCGCTGTTTATAGCGGTGTGTTGCTGTTCGGTGGTGGTGGTTATTTCCATTGGGCTTATGGCTGCTCAAGGAAACCTATATGATCCATCAAAGACGGTTTCCGTAGTGGTTCCTTTGATGTATCTTCTGATTTCCGGAGGGGCCACATGGACCCTGCGGGGAATCAGCATGGACATGGCTCATGGCGAATCGCCCTTTACCCTTTCGCATGCTCGAAGAATCTCGATTATCGGGTGGCTGTTTGTTGCAGCAGCAATAGGTGACCTCTTGTTTTCTCCGGGGTTTCTTTCGATAGTGATTGGCCCCTTCGACTTGCTGGGGAACGCCTATTCGATGTTTGAAAACCTGGCCCTGCCCATAGATATTGGTGCTGTGCTGGGGGCCGTTTGCTGCTTCTCGATTTCTGCGATATGGCGCTACGGAGCTCTGCTTCAAGACCAGACCGAGGATTTGGTGTGAGGGGCGGCATGGACTATCTGATTATTGAGCTTGAAAGCTTATTGCTTCGACGCGGAAAGACGAGTACGGATATCATTCGGGCGACCGGGCACACACCGGCAAGTATCTCAAAAATACGAAATGGCAAGGTGAAGGCAATTAGGTTAAAGACATTGCTGGATATTTGCGTAGAGCTTGATTGCCAGCCTGGCGATCTTATTAAGCGCGTCAACGAAAGAGAACTTGAGGAACTGGCGACGCGGCGCGCCCGCAACGCGCTGAGCAGGGCGACCGCGACGGGTGATGACCCGGTCCTGGAGTCAGATCATGTTTACGTGGTCGATCTTAGAGACGACTGAGGCTGGAGAATAAAAAAGTATTGAGCAGGTGCAGCCCGTGAAAACAACGGTTTTCACGGGCTGTTCATTCAACGTCCTGCAGTGGCCTGTATTTCTCGCCGCGTCACTGGGGAACGAGAGAGTCATTTCCTGTGCTGGATGCAGGGGGGTGCTTACCTTGTGTAATATATAAATAAGCTTATATTGAAATATGATACATATCGAATTAGAATAACATTATCAATTCGGTATGCAAGGAAAGGAGGGAGAGATGGATTGGATTAACGAGCCGGAGGAAGGCGTTGCACCCGCGTGCGGCAACTGCTTCTTCTACGCGCACGGGGGATGCACGAAGAGGTGCCCCAATCAGTCCTGCACGTTCCGTTTCTAGGGGGCAGAGATGAACTGGCTTTCTACCGCGAAAGGAGGGGAATGAAATGGAATGGATTACCGAGCCGTCAGCCGGGGCTGAGCCCATGTGCAACAATTGCTTCTTTTACGCGCACGGCAGCTGCAGCACCAAGTGTTCTTCACAGGAGTGCACTATCCGCTTTTAGCGGATAGTGCACGCCGTACGGCGTGCACAGACTGTTCAAAGATATTTTGGCCAGCAGCGCCTGAGGGGCGATGTGGCATTGCAATATGGGGGGGGCGAACCGACGTTACCTATAACCCCGCACAATTGCCATGTCGTCCCTTTTTATTGACGGGGAGGATGTCGTCCATGCGGGAAGTCCCAGTTGAATTGCGTGCCATATCCAAGAGATATGGCGGGTTTGAAGCGGTTAAATCAGTCTCGTTCTCTTTAATGGAAGGCGAGCTGTGTGCACTCATTGGGGAGAATGGTGTCGGCAAGAGCACGTTAATTCGATTGATCACGGGGCTTTCGGAGCCATCGTCAGGAACGATCTCGATGTTTGGGCAAACCGGGAGACGTGAAATACGGAGCTGCAGGGAAAGGCTGGGTTATATGCCCGACCTCAATGCTTCGTATCCTAATCTGACCGCGCGAGACAACTTGGTCGTTCGCTGTATTGAGTGGGGGCTTCCCACCGATCGTTCCATCGACGGTGTGTTATCAACCGTCGGTTTGGGGGAGGCCGGCGGGAAGAAAGTGAAGAACTTCTCAATGGGAATGAGGAGGCGTCTCGATCTGGCCATAGCGTTGCTGGGCGATCCGGAGCTGTTGATCCTGGACGAGCCGACAAACGGCCTGGATCCGATGGGGATAGTCGAAGTAAGAAAAATCCTTACGCATCTTAACAAAGATCAAGGTAAAACGATTCTCGTATCCAGCCACAATCTTGAGGAGATGCACAAGCTGGCAACTGATTACCTCTTCATAAGTCATGGTCGCCTCATTCGAAGGATGACCGCACCTCAGCTGGAAAAGTCATGCCGCGGTGGTTTCGTGTTGCATGTGGACGATCTGGAGCGAACGAGATCGGTTCTCGGAGATGAGACCTCACATTCTTTTCTGCCGGACGGCAGCGTCCTTATGCGCTATGAGGAGAAAAAGGAAGGGCGGGGCATTGCAATCGAAGCGCTCTCGACCGCAGGTGTGAGGGTTGCGGAGGCGTATTCTCATAGGAAGAGCCTTGAGGAGTTTTATTCGGAGCTCATCGGTCGAGAGAGCGAGCTGTGATGAAACGCGAGTTCATCTCAGCTTTTCGGAGCGAGGTATGGTTGCTCGCCAGGCACCCGGCGACCGCTCTGATGATTGCGCTTGCGGCTGTGCTGTATGTGGTTGCGGCTGCGACTTCGTCTGAGGTGCTGATCATGGTCGCCGGTGATGACCCGTATACGCTTGGAGGGGCTATAGGTTTTATTGGAAACCTAGTGGATGCAGGGGACGTTTTGGGCTCTGTTGCCCGGACGTCTTTTGCGTCTACAGTGGTCTGGATTCCGGTGACGATTCTCTACGCGGTTTACGCTACGTCGAGAGACTTTGAATCCGTGGCTTACGCCGTATCGAGATCGCGAGGGGTGTCGCAGGCGGCGATTGTGATCACGAAGCTGTTGGTGAACTGCACTCTGGTCGGTGCCGTGTATCTTCTTTCTACGACTGCGCTGTATTTAACCAAGATGGCCCAATGGGACGTTGGGGCCTCGTGCTCAGGGTTTGCCCAATTTGTATCGATTGCGCTGATGATCGCGCTGCTGCTCATTTCGATGTACGCCGCTACCTTCGCCCTGTATTTGCTCACGAGGAGTGTGGTGGCGAGCAGCGTCGTTGCAATAGCGGTTTCGACATTTGTGATGGTGTGGTTCCCAAGTACATACGGAAGCGGTCAGCCCAGCTTGCTGCTCATGCTCTCGCCCGTGTATTACCTGATGAACCTGTGTTCCCTGAGTATGCAGAATGTTGGTGTAATTCAGGTTTTGCTGTATGCGGGCGGCACTGTGCTTGTGTCGGTTGGAGTTGCGCTCGTCTCGCTATTTGTAAGGACGGCGGTTCGATGAATCTTGGGATGTCGGTCAGGGCGGAACTGTTCCGCGCAAGGAGAATGAAACTCGCCGTGATAATAGCGCTGATGTATTTGGGCATCGCGGGGATTTATGTGTTTGCCGGGTCCGGCGCATGGGTCTCCGCAGGGGGAGAGGGCCAGTTCTTTGGCTTTTCCGCCGATCCGGGCTATCTTTTCTCGATAGGGGTTGGGCCAACGGGTATCTCTTCCTGGCTAAGTGTCGTCTCCATGGCGCATACGGTGTTCTTCCCAATCGTCTCTGTTGTTGTGGCGGGGACGCTATTCGGTGATGCGACGAGCGTGTCGGCAAGGGGAGTTTCGATTGCTCGGGGCTTCCGCAGCTGGCAGCTGTTTGCGGCAAAGACATTGGCTTGCGAAGTGTATACGCTGTGCCCCTACATCGTGTTTACTCTCGGTGTCGCTGCGGTCTTTGCCGTGTGCTCCGGAAGCGGTCTAGACAGCCTTACGGTTGGTAATGTGACCTCGGCACTCCTGTCGAATATCGTTATAGACGCCGCTTATACGCTGATGGTTGCGGTTGCATATGAGGTGTTCAGGATCAGATCTCTTGTGTCGGGAGCCTTGCTGGTCGCAACGTTCGCGGGCCTTGTTATCGCAATGAGTTTCCCAACCGTTTTACCCCCGGTTCACATGGCTTATTGGATGAGGGCGTGCGGGGCTGCCGGCGGGACGGTCCTGATGGCTGCATGCGGCCATGCGGTCATCGTGTCGCTCGCATGTCTATTGCTGCTTTCGTGCAGTTTTTATCGAAGAAGGTAGTGCGCTGGCGTATGCGCAGCGTCTGAGGGTCGATATGGATTTGATTGGAAATGGAGATGGTGCGAAGTGAAACTGTCGCAATTTAATGTGGTGCATGAACATAACGGAAGTCTTCTTATCATGAATGCGCGAACCGGCGGCATCCTGTCGTTAAATCCGGAATACGCGTAGAAATTCAAAAGGATTCAAGAAGGGGACGTTCGGGATGCCGATGATCTTGTCGCGGAGCTGATAAGGGGAGGCATCCTAGTCAATGAGGAGAGGGACGAGCTTGGGGAGATCAGGTTGCAAAGTCGCGCCGCGCGCTTTGCGAATACTGCTCTGTCCCTTACCATTGCGCCAACGATGGCTTGCAACTTTTGCTGTCCCTACTGCTATGAAAAGGGACAGGCGTACACGACGATGGGCGAGGAGGTTTTGACACAGCTCTCCAAGTTCGTGAAAGATTACTATCCTGGTATCGCAAGTCTCTCAGTTGGATGGTACGGCGGCGAGCCTCTGCTCGGAATGAAGATGATCGAACGGATTACGTCGGATCTGAAAGATGTCGTGGGGCCAACGTGTGAATATTCCGCATCGATAGTGACAAATGGCTATCTGCTGACGCCTGATGTTGCAAGGAGGCTCGCGGCATGTGGTGTGACGAGCGCGCAAGTGACTATAGATGGATCGAAGTCGGATCACGATTCGAGAAGGATTCTTCACGACGGAAGCCCTACATACGAACGTATTCTCAAGAACGTCAAAGAGTGTGCCGACATCATCGATATTTCGATAAGGAGCAACGTCGACAAGACCAACATCGAGGCCGCTCAAGAGCTATTGGATTATCTCGAGCTAAATGGCCTGATGAATAAGGTTCACTTCTATTTAGCCCCTGTTGACGATATCAATCAGGTATGTGCGAACGACAGCCACTGCTTTACTGTAAAAGAGTTCTCGTATGAGGAGACTGAGTTTTATAAAAGGGCAATTGCGCGGGGCTTCAAAGTTCAACCTTTTGGTGGGACGAATTTCGGGATATGTTGCGCCGTTGGAATCAACTCGTACGTGGTTGATCCCGTCGGAGATTTGTATAAGTGCTGGGATGACATTGGAATGAAGGAGCGGAGGGTCGGAACTATTTTCGAGCCGCCAATGTTGAGCAAGAACATGATTAACTGGATGGCATATGAGCCGGATGACCCGGAATGCCAAGAGTGCTTTGCTTTTCCCATGTGCATGGGAGGGTGCCCCAACCACGCCTTAAACGGTGAGGGGAAACGTTGCGTTTCCTTCCGGTATGATGCCGAGCAAAAAATGCTGCTCTCCCAGATGATGAATACGGCAAAACGGGGTGCGGGGCAAAATGAGGCTGATGCTTAATCTCTGTAGAAAATATATACTGGGCGGTCGATTCTACGCCTATCTTGTCGTAACAGTTTTGGTCGGGCTGCTTGCGCTTGCGGGTCCCTTTCTTACCGGCATAGTGGTAAACCGATTGGCGATGCCGGCCAGCGCCGATCTTGCCGCCGTTCTCGTTTGTTGCCTTATTTTGGTTGCGGTCCAAGCGGTTCGAGCGGGACTAGCGTATTGCTCAGAGATGCTGTACATCAACCTTCAGTCGCATGCGGGGTTCGGCTTAAATGCGGATACGCTTGAGCACGTGAAGCACCTTCCCCAGGCATTCTTCGAGGGCTTCAACGCGTCGTATTATAACCAGCAAATCAATCACGACGCTAATGACCTTGTCATCTTCGTAATCAACTCGGTTGTGGGGGTTTCAAGCAACGTTATCACCCTTTTGTCCGCCCTGTTTGTTCTCGGTAGCCTGAATATCAAGTTGAGTGTGGTCTGCCTTGTTCTTGCGGCAGCGAGTGCCGCTTTTTATGCGGTTTCACGCGCAAGGCTGTTTGAGAGAAGTTTTGACGTACAAGAGCAGAGCGCGAGGTTTTTTTCCTGTCTACAAGATCAGTTGGAGAAAGTTGATTTCATCCGCAAACATGCTTTGTTCGATAGGTCCCGCGCTGTACTGGTCGAAGCTTTTAATGGGCTCTATCCAACGATGAGAGCAAATCAGGAAGTAGGGTCTAGATTTACCTTTGGCAACGCGTTGGTCGCTTCCGCCGCTCAAGGATGTCTTCTTGCTGTGGGCGCGGTTGAAGTGATGGGCGGGAGACTGTTGCCTGGTTTTCTCGTGACTGCTGTTGGATATTATTCGAACTTAAGCTCAGCGGTACAGTATTTGTTGGGCTGGGGAAGGGATTACCAGACTAATCGCGTATGCTATGAGCGGCTGAAAAGAATTTGGGATGTCCCGGTGGAAGCGAATGGCAAATTGGCGCTTGGTCCGATTGAGGAAATCCGTCTAGAGAACATCAAGCTACGTTATCCAGGGGCGGAAAGGGTCGCGTTAAGCATTGAGGGGCTCGCGTTTTCCAGGGGTCGGCTATATGGAATCTCGGGGCCGAATGGTTCGGGGAAGAGCTCGCTGCTGTCAGTGATATTGGGGCTATATCCAGATGACACAGAAGGGGCCGTTCGCTACAACGGGGTGTCACAGCGTTGCATCGATCGATATGCATTGCGGCGGTGTCGAGTCAGCATTACGGAGCAAGAACCCCCTATCGTTGAGGGGACGATTCTCGATAATCTTACGCTGCTTTCTGATGATTACGAGATGGATAAGCTGAATCGGATGCTTGTCATATTGGGGCTAGACGAAATGGTTGCTTCTGTGGAGAACGGGGCAACGGCGATGCTTGACGGCGGGAAAGGAGGGGTGTCCGGCGGCGAGAAGCAAAAGATTGCAATTGTGAGACAGCTGTTGAAATCGCCGGACGTTATGCTTTTTGATGAACCGACCTCAGCACTTGATGCGAAGAGTCGAGGCGCGCTGATCAAATTGCTTCATGAAATTAAGAGAGACCATATTGTAATCGTTGTCACTCATGACGAGGAGATGCTTGCCGCCTGTGACGAGGTCATTTCGACGGCTGGATGATTATCGGATTGTGGCGTTGAAGACCAAGAAACTTGAAATGGCGTGGGCTCTGGGTAGGTCTCCACGGGTACGCCGTCGGTGCTGTACTCGACCGCCCGGCAAGAAGGTTTTATAGCGTGTTTCCCCAGAGAGGTCCCTTTGTCCGGTAGTGGCGAGGGGAGCCTCTCTTTTGCTCACCTCTTGCGGCGGAGGGGGACACCATGCGCCTATGCAGGACAAACTGCGCGTTCTTGTCGAATGATGGGCTATGTGTAGAGATGATGGTCTCGGGTAGAGCCCGTGTCGCGCTCGGCTGCGATGAGCCAGGCAATTCAATCTTCATCCGGGAGGACCTTGGCAAGACAAGCAGGGCGAAGACCTTGGCGACGTTCGGGAGCCGTGTGGCGCCCGGCTCCACGCTCATCCACGACATGGAGCCGGGCGCCACACGGCTCCCGTCAACAATCTGTCACTGAAGAGCCAGCGCTACAACGCGAAGCTGCTCAAGGGCGTTCCCGACGGCCAGAACCCGCTGGGGCCCGTGAACCGGATGCGCTACTTCATGCAGTGCTTCCTGAGGTCTCATCCCGGCTCCAACCGGGACGACATGCGGGGCTGTGGCTATGAGTCCGCCCGAGGACAAGCTTGAGAAGGTCGCGATGGTGCTCGATCGGGCAATGCGATACCCGAAAACGCTCAGGTTCAGGCAGTTCTATGCAAGAAAGCCCAGTTCAGATGAGTTCGACGAGCAATATTTATCAACACAGTGCAAGGGGGGATTATATTTGTATTTCATCCGTATTGAGCTTCACACGGTGCGCGACTCATCGCAAACTGGCGGGCGCAGCGGAAAGAAAACCGACTGCAGACGAACGATCGATATCGGGAGCAAATAGCCACCGGATGCTTTTCGGTCTCCTACGCGTCGACCTCCGCGATTTCTTCTGCGTCTCGCCAAGTTGAAAGGAGCGATGTCGAAAACTCCTTTTCGGTTAGCGTCAAGACATCCTTCACGCAAAAACCTTTCAATTTGTCAGGAAGCCCAAAACGCGCTTTTTTCCTAATCGAGCTGGCAACCCGCTTCAACGCGGTCTTGTTCTTGTCCTCGTTGTATACCAAAACAAAGACGCAGTGCTCGCGAAACCATCTCGTCCTCTTTCCCCACAGGTCCGAGCAGATCAAAACGCTGTCCTTGCACTTCTCGATGAGGGCGTCCCTTTGGCCAAGATTGATACCAAGCTCTTCGTCATCCTTGGGATTGAGCCTCTTCCCCAGCGTTTCCTTCAGACTGCCGTTTTTAAATTCGACTAGATATAACGTTTCCCGATCGCAATACAGCGCATCGGCGGAGCGCGGGAGTTGCATCCACCTATTGACCTTCTTGCAGTAGCATTCTTTAACAGAGTCAAAATTGACAACAGGCAAATCGTCATCCACAAGAGAGACGCTCCCGTCTCTGGATGTTTTGGAGATGGTCGACGTGCAGTCCCTTAGGATACAGGTCCTGCAACGGGAGCAACCATCGCTGCCATCTGGCACCACGGGAGAGTTCGGATGAGGGCAGGAGGCGCACAGGTCGCTACTCAAGGCCGTACTCCTCCCTCTCAAGCGTATCAAAAGGAGCCGCCAGCTTCTCGTAGGCGACCTCAGTCGAGCCGGTTATTTCGGCAAAGCGAGAGCGTCCATCAGCGCAGGTCTCCGCAAGATAATATGAGCACAATCCATCAACAGCGTGCTTCTTAGAATACACTTCGATCGCATTCAAGAAATATGGACTATGGGTGCTCATTAAGACGTGCATCCCGAGCTCTTTCTGGAGCAGCACGATTATCTCGGCGAAGGCCAGCTGCCATGCAGGATGAAGATGAATCTCGGGTTCATCGAGGATAATAGTCCCTCCGGCATCTAGCGCGCCGGACTTCAAGAGCACCTTCATGATGGCGAACGTCTTCAAGCCAGCAGAAAGGTTCCCAGGCTCCAACCCCCGAGCGAAGCCCTCTTCGAGATACGTAAGGTGACCGCGACTTTCGCTCCTCTCGAAATACCCCGGACATAAGAAGGAGACCTTGTCCATGAGAACCTTCAGGTGCCGCTCCTTCGCGATCTCGTCGAACAGCGAGGACTCGCTGTCATCGTTACGGATGGTCGCCTGAATCAAATCTTGCCGCAGCTCCTCCTGGTGTCCAAGGAGGGGCCTGAACCGAAAAGCGGGGCCGTAGGGCCCTCCGAGAGAATCGATCAGGAACGGGTCGTCCAGATAATGCGCCCTGAATCGCAAAACCCTCCTATCGTGCACCTCCGCCACCTCGTCACCTGCAACCGAGAAAACCGTAGATGCGTCCTTTATCTGGAGTTCGACCTTCCCGGGCTCTTCGCCGAAAACCGAATTGATCTGGCCGTTGAACTCGCTTTGGAACCTGTTTGTCGCAATCGCACGAAATACCTCATCATCGGAGATATCCATGATCTCGATAATCTGATCGGCAACTCCTGCTACGCCATTCGTGAAATCGGATTCGATCTCACGGGAGATCTCCTCCCCGTAATACTCCTTTATCTCATCAATAAGCTCGTCCCTCGTGCACTCGCCCGAAAAAACCCTGTCGATGAAACCATTCATTCTTCCAGCAGTTCGCCTGTGGCGAGACGTGGAGTCGAGAGGGCCTCCCACATATGCCTTCCTGATGGCGCGTTCAACACTATTGCGCCTCATGCGGTCGATTTTGTTCTCCGAATCGGACATGCTGTTGAAGGCCGCATAAAGCGCTTTTCCAACCGTGCTTTTCCCCGTCCCGTTCTCCCCGGCGATCACGGCAATGCCATTAATCTCGATATCGGCCTCAGCGACCCTGCCGATGTTTTCCACCTTGATTTTCAATGCATATCACCAGCTCTAAACTCGCGAGACTCAATAGCTCGATTATCGCACAGGGAGATCGACTTCTCGAGGACTCCCTAAATGGAACGCGCGGGGAGGACATGGCTCGCCGCCGTCCGCTTTGCGTTCGCGCGGGGAAGGGTGACGACCAGGGGCCTCTCCGGGCTCATCAAGAGGAGCGCCGGATCCTCCTCGTCCATTTGAACTGTATTGTATCCCAGGACACTTGACTTAGAGGAATGGCGTTGAGCGGCGATAATCGTTTCAGCGCCAAAAAGAAAGGAGTGTTCAGTCATGGCAGATAGGCTCTCCTGCACAGCGGGGCACCGCACCGAGGCCGCAGACTTCGCCGTCGCGTCGGGGAAGCCCATCGCCCAAGTGGCCGCCGACCTCGGCATCAATGAGAAGATCCTGGGAAGATGGGTGACGGTCAGAAAGAAGGAACTGGCCAACCACCCGGTCGCGGCGGCCGCAAGTGCATGCGCGAGCTCGAGCCCGAGAACGAGCTCCTAAAAGGCCCCGACCTCACATTGGAGGCCGGGGCCCGTAGATTTTGGAATATGCCTAGAAATCTACCGCGGTTGAGTGCTACTCGGCGTCGGCGAAGCCGTTGGGGTTATGGCTCTGCCAATTCCAGCTGTCGCGGCACATGTCCGCGATGTCGTACTGGGCCTTCCAGCCCATCATGCGTTCGGCCTTGGAGGCATCGCACCAGTTGGCGGCGATATCGCCGGCACGGCGCTCGCGAATCACGTAGGGCAGCTCCTTGCCGCAGGCCTTGGAGAAGGCGGCGACGACCTCGAGTACCGAGGTGCCGGTGCCGGTGCCCAGGTTAAAGATCTCGACGCCGGTCTTGCCGTTCATCCAGTTGAGGGCGGCCACGTGACCAGATGCCAGGTCGCAGACGTGGATGTAGTCGCGAACACCGGTGCCGTCGGGGGTGGGGTAATC
The DNA here is from genome assembly GCA_031295385.1 of Collinsella sp. GTDB lineage: Bacteria > Actinomycetota > Coriobacteriia > Coriobacteriales > Coriobacteriaceae > Collinsella. The sequence continues at coordinate 8,402 of JAUMOL010000025.1, read as the reverse complement.
GTTGCCAAAGACCTGAACGGCCTCGAGCTTACCGACGGCGACCTGGGCGACGTAAGGCACCAGGTTGTTGGGGATACCCTTGGGATCCTCGCCGATCAGGCCCGACGGATGGGCGCCGATGGGATTGAAATAACGGAGTAGCACGACGTCCCACTCGGGGTCGGCGGTGTGGACGTCCATAAGGATCTGCTCGATCATCCACTTGGTCCAACCATAGGGGTTGGTCGCGGGCTTCTTAGGATCCTCCTCGGTGACGGGCGGGTTGTCCGGGTCGCCGTAGACGGTCGAGGAGCTCGAGAAGATGATGGACTTGCAGCCATGGTTGCGCATGACGTCGATGAGCACCAGGGTGTTCTCGATGTTGTTGTGGTAGTACTCGACGGGCTTGCTCACCGACTCGCCGACGGCCTTAAAGCCGGCAAAGTGGATGACGCGGTCGATCTGATGGGTATCGAAGATCTTGTTCATCGCATCGCGGTCGAGCACGTTGGCCTCGTAGAAGGTGAGGTTCTTGGCGGCCTCGTCGCCCACGATGGTCTTGACGCGGTCGATGGCAACGGCGCTGGAGTTGGAGAGGTCATCGACGACGACAACCTGGTAGCCACCCTCGAGCAGCTGAACGACGGTGTGCGAGCCGATAAAGCCGGCGCCGCCGGTAACGAGGACGCAGGTGTCTTTGGGGTCGAGTGCTTTGGACATGTAGTCTCCTATCGAATCAGGAACACTTCTTGAGGGGAGTATAGCGCAGCTGGGGGCGCCCAAAACACGCGGGGAAGGAAAACCAGAGGATTGATGTTAACGTACTCATAGGGTGTTATTTGCATAATCCTTACCTTTGGCGCGGGGCGTATTTGCGAGCCGCTGACCATGCTTTTCCAGCCGTTCGTGGAAATAGTTGGGACAAGCGCGATGTGCGTTAATATGTTTGAGTTGAGCGACATATAAATAAGCATGTAACGGAGTACATATGTCACCAAACAACGATTCCATCTTTACGCAGGAGCTTTCGCGCCGCACTGCCCTTAAGGCTCTTTTCGGCGCCGCTTCTGCGGCAGTTCTTTTTGGCCTGCCCGCTCGCGCCCATGCGGCGGAGGCTTCCAAAGAAACCACCGATAAACTGAATGCCGCCCAGGCCCAGCTCGACGAGGTTCAGGCCCAGCTCGACAGCATCGCAAATGAGTATGCGGCGCTGGCCAACAAGAATGCCCAGACCCTCAACGACATCGAGAATGTCCAGGGCAAGATTGACGACACGCAGGCCCAGATCGATGAAAAGAAGGCCGAGCTCAAGAAGAAGCGCAACGACCTTTCCGATCGCGTGGCCGCCAGCTACAAGTCCGGCGGCACGAACATCCTGTCGCTGCTGCTGGCCTCTGGCTCGTTTGAGGAACTCGTCGCCAACGCGCATTACGTTGAGAAGATCAACAAGAGCGACCGCGACGCCATCGAGGACATTCAGACCATCCAGGAAGAGCTCGATGCGCAAAAGACCGAGCTCGAGTCGCAGAAGGCCGACTTAGAGAAGCTCAAGGACCAGCAGACTGCCCAGATGCAGGACATGCAGGCCAAGCAGCAAGAAGTCCAGACCGTGCTGAACGGTCTTTCCGACGACGTCAAGGAGCTCATGGCTCAGCGCGATTCCGAGATCCTCGCTGCTGCCCAGGCTGAGGAGGCCGCTAGGAAGGCTGCCGCTGCCGCGGCTGCCGCGAACAAGAACAATTCCTACTCGGGTGGTTCGAGCTCGGGTGGTGGATCGTACGCGCCCGGAACTCCGCAGCAGAATGCCGGCTCGGGCAAGCAGCAGGCTGTCGTCAACGCGTGCTACTCCACGCCTTCGCCGGGTCAGAACTGGTGCGCGGCGTGGGTCACCAATGTCTTCCGTAACGCCGGCGTTGGCTACTTTGGCGGCAATGCGTGCGACATGTTTAACGCCTGGTGCTATAGCTCCGACCGCTCGGCGCTGCAGGTGGGCATGATCGTGGCCGATTCCTCGCACAGCGGCACGGGTGCTCCGGGCCTTATCTACGGTCATGTGGGTATCTACGTTGGCGGCGGCATCGTTATGAGCAACGAGGGCGCCATTACATCGAAGTCGCTCGATTCGTTTATTAGCTTCTATGGCACTGGCTCTGGCGTGCGCTGGGGCTGGCTCGGCGGTATTGCGCTGTCGTAACGGTGGTTTGAAGTAAGTTGGTCCGTGGCTGCCCGAAAGGCATTAGGTTGCCTGCTCGGACAGTCCTGCTCGCACGGAGAGCACATTAAGTGCTCTCCGGCTCGTGCGGAACTCGCGATCAACCTAATGCCTTTCGGGCAGCCACGGACCTCTCGGGTCCAATACGTCACACGCCGGACTGGGTTATCTGAATAAATATGGCGAAGGCCCCTTTCGGGGCCTTCTTTTTTATAAAAATTCGCCTACTCGGTGGACTTCGGGTTCTAGGTCTACGTTGAATTGGTCTTTGACGGTTGCCTGGATGTGGCGGATGAGTTCGTCGACATCGGCGGCGGTGGCGTGGTCGGCGTTGACGATGAAGCCGCAGTGTTTTTCGCTTACCTGGGCGCCGCCGACGGCGTGGCCGCGCAGGCCGGCATCCATGATGAGTTTGCCGGCAAAGTAACCCTCGGGGCGCTTGAAAGTGGAGCCGGCACTCGGCATGTCGAGCGGCTGCTTGTCCTCGCGGCGCTGGCGGTAGTCGTCCATGTCGGCCTTGATCATCGCGGCGTTGCCCGGAGCGAGATTGAAGGTGGCCGAAAGCACGATGAAGCCGTCGTCGGCAATGCGGCTCTTGCGATAGCCCAGGTTGAGCTCATCGACATCGAACTCAATGATATTGCCGCTGCCGCGGGTGCCGTCGTCGAGCTGGCGAGCGGGTTTGTAGACGCGCACGGACTCCAGCACATCGGCCATGCAGGCACCGTAGGCACCGGCGTTCATGTAGCAGACGCCGCCGACCGATCCGGGGATGCCCGAGATGGGCTCCATGCCGGTGAGGCCGGCCTCGGCTGCCGCCGCGGCGACATCGGAAAGCAAGGCGCCGGCTGCCGCCGTGACGTGCGTGCCGTTGACGGTGATGTTGGAGAGACCTTCGCCCAGCGCTACGACGACGCCGCGGATGCCCTTGTCGCCGACGAGTAGGTCGGAGCCGTTGCCCACGATGGTGAGGGGCAGATCGCAGCGATAGCAGGTATCGAGCGTGGCGACGAGGCCCTGCTCGGTATCGGGCGTGACAAAGACGTCGGCCGGGCCGCCGATCTTAAACGTGGTGTGCTCGCGCATGGGCTCGCTCATCAGCACGTTGTCCTCGCCGGCAACGCCAGCAAGCGCGCACAGCAGGTCCTCGTTAAAAAAGTCGTTCTCGTGCATACGAATATCCGCCTTTTGGTGGTTGTTGTCATCAATCGATTGCAATATACCCCACCTGGACGGATTTGGTGCGCTGGCGGCGATAAAACAGCCGTCCACCGGATTGGTAAAGTGTTTATCACCGAGGTAGATGGGCAGTCGCTATACTTTCAAGAGATTGCGCGTAAACCCGGAAGGAGCGAGATGGCCAACAAAGTCACCCTCAAGCAGATCGCCCAGGAGGTGGGGCTTTCCCCTTCGTCGGTCTCGCTTGTTCTCAATAATCGGCCCTGTCGCATCTCGGAAGAAAACCGCAAGCGCATCAAGGAGGTCGCGGCGCGCAACCACTATGTTCCTAACCAGATCGCGCGCAGCCTGGTCATGCGCGAGTCGCGCACACTGGGCCTTATCGTTCCCAATATCGAGAGTCGCTTTTTTGCCTCGCTTGCCGGTAGCTTGGAAAAGCGCTGCCGCGAGGACGGTTACGCGCTCTTTATTACCAGCTCGGGTGGAAGCGCCGATGACGATTTGGAACTGCTGCGCCAACTGGTGACGCGCGGCGTCGATGGTGTCTTCCTGGTGGTAGGCGACGAGTTCTCGGACGACCGTGCCCTGCGCGAGGAGGTCAGCCATCTGCCTATCCCTGCCGTGATGGTCGACCGTGCCATTGAGGGGCTCGAGTGCGACAAGGTGATGTTCGACCACGAGATGGGTGGCTACATGGCCACCCGCTATCTGATCGAGCAGGGCCACCGTCGCATTGCCTGCTTGGTTAACGCGCGCCGTTCCAATACGGGGCGTAAGCGACTTGCCGGCTATGAGCGCGCGCTGCGCGAGGTTGGCCTGCCTATCGACGCACGTTTGGAGTTTGAGAGCGAATATTACATCCCGAGCGCCTACGAGGCCTCGGAGGCTGTGCTTGCAACCGATGCCACCGCCGTGTTCGCAAGCTCGGATAACATTGCCCTCGGCTTGCTCAAGCGCTTGCACGAGATGGGGAAGGGCATCCCGGGCGATATCTCGGTGGTGAGTTACGACAACTCGGCCGCCGACGTTCTCTTTGAGCCGGCGCTGACCGCGATTGAGCAGGATCCTGGTGTCCTCGCGGAGCACGCTTTTGGCTGCATGTCCAAGCGTCTTGCCGGTAGGGGCGGTAGACGTGCCGAAGAGGTCGTTCTGGAGCCGGCGCTTATCGTGAAGGGCAGCGTGCTTGACCTTACCGAATATAGCTAAGCGCACTTGTTTGTTTGCATAGATTGCATGCGGAGTGTCCGCTATTTGCCGGCGGGGCCGGGGTGTCTGCTTTGTTTTGAGAAGTTCGCGGAGCCCACTTCTCAAAACAAAGCAGACACCCCGGCCCTCGTCCGTAAACTCTTCCGCTGGGCGAGCCATAGACGCCGCGCACCGATAGGGTAAGGCAGCGGCTTGAAATTGGTGCTATATTCGGCTTGAGTTGTTTAATGCTAGTACGGGAGGCTGATATGGGGCTGTTCAAGAAGAAAAACCCGCAGGATGCCTTTGACCCCAGCGTGTTTACCATCACGGATACGATTTTGGACCCGCCGCGGTTTACGTTTTTGCCGGCTATCTACCAGGATGCCACGCGTCGCAAGTGGGCCGTGCATCAGCGCGGCGGCGAGCCGAAGATTTTTGACTATGCGGACGTGTTGCAGTGCGAAGTGGCCGAGGCGGGCGATCCGGAGGCCGAGGAAGTGGTCTCAAAACAGGAATTTGCCCAGCGTATCCTGGCAAATCCTGCCAAGGCGGCGAAAATAAACGCTGCCAAGCGTAATATGTGTCTTGGTATGGGCGTTGTTGTGGCGGTTCAGACGGGAAAAGACGAGGTTTCCAAATTAGAGATTCCCGTTATGACCGACGAAGTCAAACGCGATTCAAGTCTATATAAGTCGTATCGGAATGTTGCCGAGAAGATCAAGGCCGAATTTGATGCCATGGGAGGGCTGGTCTAATTTTGGCGGCATACGTTTCTGAATGAGGAGTCTGTGCAATGGCAGGCGAATCTTATGCAATTCCCCCCAAAGATCGTGCTGTTGAGGGAATTCTTTGGTATATCCAGCACCACCAGCTTGCCGGCGGCGATCGCCTGCCGGCTGAGCGCGTGCTGTGCGAAGAGATTGGCGTTTCGCGTACGGCGTTGCGCGCCGGTATCACGCGGCTCATCTCGTGTGGAACGCTCGAGAGCCGTCGCGGATCGGGTACGTATGTGTGTCCTCCCAAGCCGCTGAATATCTTCCAGGAAACGTATAACTTTTCCGATGCTGTGCGGACTGCCGGCCTGCACCCCTCTTCTCGTCTGGTTTCCACCGGGACCATCGAGGCGGATGAGGCGCTTGCCGACAAGCTTGGGGTGGCTGTGGGCGCTCCTTTACTCCGCATGCAGCGCGTTCGACTTATTGAGGGCGAGCCGGCGTCAATCGAGACCGCTCACGTTAACCTGTCCCTGTGCCCCGCGCTTCCCGAGCACGATTTTGAGTGTGAGAGCCTTTACGATGTCTTGCTCAAAGAAGGTGGCGTGCGTGTTGAGCATGGACGTGAGCATATCTCCATCTCGCGTTTGAACGCCGAAGAGGCCGAGCTGCTCCAGCAAGAAGAGGGAACGCCGGTGTTCTATGAGAGCTCGATCGAATTTGATAAGGACATGCGTTTTGTGGAGCATTGCAAATCGGTGATTTTGCCCACAAAGTTCCGCTTTGCCGATAACGGCGAAGAGAACGGCGTGAGGAGCGTGCCAGGTGAACAATGGCTGAAACAGTAGATGCCACCCCGGTTTATATGCGCATTCGACGCCGCATCGAGGAACGTATCGAGCGCGGTATATATCCCACGGGTTCCATGATTCCGTCCGAAAAAGACCTTGCCGAGGAATTTGGTACGACACGCTTGACCATCCGAAGCGCTGTCGATGAGCTGGTTCGGCGCGGGCAGATTCGCCGTGTTCGGGGAAAAGGTGCCTTTGTGGCGCAGAAAGTACCTGCTTTTTTTGAACGCACGGTCGGTTTCCGTGAATCGGTCCGTGCTTCGGGCGGCGAGCCGTCCGTCCGTATTCTCGCGCGTTCCAAGCGTTATGCGGGGCCATATTACGCCGACCTGTTTGGCATCGCCGAGGACGACCTGCTCTATTCCGTTCGACGCCTGAACTGCATAAACGGTAGCCCCGTATCGATTGAGACGGCGCTGATTCCCTGCCTGCTGTTCCCAACCATCGAAGATATTGACGTGTCGGTCTTCAGTTTGTACGAGACCTATGAGATGCTGGGCCGAAAGCCAGTCATGGCACAGGAAAAGCTCGATATCGAAGCGCTGGGCGCACGAGATGCCGGCCTCCTTGGACTGGAACAGGGCGATCTTGTTTTGCTTTTGGAATGCGTGAGCTATGACGCGAGCGGTCAGGCTATCGAGTATGTAAAGTCCTTCAATCGTGGCGATACGGGCGGCTACACCTATACGTACTAGCTGGTATTTTGTGAATAACGGCTGGGAAACTAACCAGTTTTGATCGTTGGGTCAGCTGTATATACAACCTTACAGGGCTCAAAATCGACCGTTCGCCGATGGGGATAAATTAATCGACAAAGAGGTATCAAAAAGCCGTAACCTGTAACTGTGATTGGTATCAAATACTAATGATTTGTTACGAGGTGAGACGATGAAGATGCTCGATTACGTTCAGCTTGCCCATGTGCGTATGGGGGAGAACCTCGAGCGTTCGTCTGAGTTGGTAGCGCAGCTCGTTGATATTTTCCAGTCTGGTTCTTTTAACGCACTGCGCATCGTTGCTTCGGGTTCGTCGCGCCATGCCGCCGATTGCGCCCGCGATTACCTGCAAGACGCGCTGCAGATGCAGGTATCCGTTGTGACGCCCGAGGCCTTCGTCGATTTTGAGCACATCTATCCGCAGCATGCGCTCAACATCGCCGTCTCTCAGAGCGGCTATTCGACCAATACGATTGCGGCGCTCGATTACATGCGCGCGCACGATATGCCTGCGGTTGCGCTCACGGCAAATGTCGAGGCTCCCATCAAGGAGCACACTGACATCGTTCTTGACTACGGCGTGGGCGTCGAGTCGGTGGACTTTGTGACCTTGGGCGTCGAGGTCCTCGTCGAGTACCTGGTGCTCTTTGGCATCTACGGCGGTCAAGCGCGCGGAACGATTGATGTCGAGGGCGTTGCCCAACGTCTTGACGACCTGCGCGAGGCCATTCGAGCCAACGCCACCATGTGCGAGACAGCCGAGGCATATGTTCAAGACCACATGCTCGAGCTTTCTGAGCACACGCCCGCCATGGTCGTCGGCAACGGCCCCAACTATGGCGTTGCCGAAGAGGCGGCCCTCAAGCTGAGCGAGACCATCAAGATTCCTGCCATGCATCACGAAGGCGAGGAGTTCGTCCACGGTCCCGAGATGCAGATCGTTCCGGGCTATCTGGTGTTTATCGTCGACGATCCGCAGGGGTCGGAGCGTCTTGCGAATATCGCCGATGCGCTATCGAACGTTACGACAAAAACGGTGCTGCTCACGGCCCATCCCAAGGGTAGGGCTCACGAGGTTGCGGTGCCTCAGGTGGCTCCGCTGCTCAGCGCAATTCCCAATCTTGTGTTCTTCCAGACGATTGCGGCCATGATAGCCGAGCGTCTGAAGTCATGGGACGTGCACCCGTATCTTGATGCCGTCTCCAAGCAAATGGAGGTCAAGGCAGAGGGCTACGAAGAGTCAGTCAATGCGCTTAAGGCCAAAGCGGCCGAGTGTTACGGAATGTAAGCGGGTTTTGATGCCCGTTGGCATGGGGGATGTGGAAACAACCCCAGAAAGGAGAGACAAATGAAGGAAACCGAGAAGATCGAGATCATGCATTTCGACCAGGAGGGCTATCTCGAGGACGGCAAGGCGCTCTACGAGACCGGCAAGAAGATGACCGCGCTCGCCGACAAGGTCGCCGACGAGGGCTACGACGCCGTGTTCCTGATGGGCGTCGGCGGCACCTGGGACGAGCTCATGCAGCTCGAGTACCTCATGAACAAGTTCGGCGACCGCGAC
>JAUMOL010000019.1 GCA_031295385.1 Collinsella sp. | reverse complement strand
CGGACCTGGCGCTGGCCATGTCGCACGTGAACTCCGAGCCCCGCGGCGCACTCGGCTTCGCGACGCCCGCGCGCGCCTTCAGGGCGATGCTCGGGGAGGACGCGGCGGCGCTGCTGGACGCCTACGGCGTGGGGGACGTGCCGCTCGGCGATCTCGACCTGACGCCGGGGCTCATCGAGAGGGCGCGCGCAGAGAGGGGCGATGCCCCGCTGGCCTAGCCTAGAGGAAAAACGGAATAGACGGGCCGACCGTCCGGCTGAGTCTGGGAAGAGGTGCCGGGCGGCGGGCGGAGCATGGCCACCGGACCCATCGAAACACATCTCCACCATTCCTTCAACTGGGAAAACGACGCCCCCGTGGCCTGAATAGGGCCTCGGGGGCGTTCAGCTAACTGCGGGAACGGCCCATTTGCTCAATGTGTTCGGCTGAGATCGGAAATCAACCACCTAATCATTGGGGACGTTCTTAAACGACTAGTCATTCAAGAACGTCCCCAACGACTACATGAAAGCGCCCTCAAGCGGATGTGCTTGAGGGCGCTTCTTGCTTGACTAGCTTTCGATATAGTCCTTCAGCTTGCTCGAACGGCTCGGGTGGCGGAGCTTGGCCAGGGTCTTGGACTCGATCTGGCGGATGCGCTCGCGCGTGACGCCAAACTCGCGGCCGACTTCCTCGAGCGTACGGGGATGTCCGTCGACAAGGCCAAAGCGCAGCTCGATAACCTTGCGCTCACGATCGGCAAGCGAGTCGAGCACCTGGGTGAGCTGCTCCTGCAGCATGGAGAAGCTGGCGGCATCGGGCGGAACGATGGCCTGGGAGTCCTCGATAAAGTCGCCCAGTTGGGAATCCTCTTCCTCGCCGATGGGGGTCTCGAGCGACACGGGCTCCTGCGAGATCTTCTGGATCTCGCGGACGCGGTCGGCGCTCATGTCCATCTCGGCACCGATCTCCTCGGGGGTCGGGTCGCGACCCAGGTCCTGGAGAAGCTGGCGCTGCACACGGACGAGTTTGTTGATGGTCTCGACCATGTGCACGGGAATACGGATGGTACGGGCCTGGTCGGCGATAGCGCGCGTAATAGCCTGACGGATCCACCACGTGGCGTACGTGGAGAACTTAAAGCCCTTCTGGTAGTCGAACTTCTCTACGGCGCGAATCAGGCCGAGGTTGCCCTCCTGGATGAGGTCCAAGAACAACATGCCGCGGCCGACATAGCGCTTGGCGATGGAGACGACCAGACGCAGGTTGGCGCTGATGAGTGCCTGCTTGGCTTCGAGGCCCACGTTCTCAATGCGCGTAAGACGACGCATCTCGGCACGCGTGAGCTCGAGCTCGCCTGCCTCGTGGGCCTCGAGCTTCTCGGTGGCCTCGAGACCGGCCTCGATCTTCATGGCCAGATCGACCTCTTCGGAGGCGGTCAGCAGGTCAACCTTGCCGATCTCCTTGAGGTACATACGGACCGGATCGCCGGTCAGCATCACCGTGGAGGCATCGATGCCACGCACGCGCGAGCGTGAACGGGACGTGCGCACGGTGCGCTTCTTCTTGCTCTTGGAAGAACCCATCTCGGCGTCGGCCTGACGGGCCATCTTGAGCTCGTGATCATCGAGCGAGCCGGAATCGTGCTCGTCGTCATCATCGAAATCGTCGGTATCGCTATCGTTATCGTCATCGTCGACGTCCATGGGGGCGTCGTCGTTACCGCTCGCGGAGATAATCTGGATGCCGCTGTTGCGCAGCGCGGAATACACCGCGGTGAGCTGCTCGTCAGAAACATCGATATCCTTCAGGGCGACCTGAATCTCGTCCTCGGTTACCGAAGTCCTGTTTGAGCCGTTGCCCATGAGCTTTGCAACGTAGGATTCCAGCCCAGTACCCGTGCTCTCAGTCTTTTTTGGCACAGATTCTCCCTTCATAGTCCACAGGACTCAATACTTTAGCACACACATGGACGTCTATACCCAAAAAGAGGACTGGATATAGGCGAGAATACGCTGGTTGACCACAACATCTAGGCCTGCTCGGCGCCCGCCGTCTCCAAACCAATCAAATTGAACGGGTCAGCCACACCACCGATCGACTTTTGAAGCTCACGTTGGCGCTGAGAATCTTGCATCGCCTGCATCGTCAGCACGCGGCGCGCTTCATCGTCGAGCGACCGGTCCTGACGCAGCTTGGCCTGTGCGGCGCGCATGCGGCGCTTGATGGTATAGAGCTCGAGGGTGTCGAGCATAAAAACGATGTTCGTCTCGGTAGGATGCTTGCTCGTCGACGAAATACGCCCGGCGCTGACAAGCGACGCTGCCTCGGGACACACCGCGCGCGCCGCATCCATGCACGCCGCGGGGTCGGTGCCCGGCGGCGTCGCCAACACGGCCCATGCGATGGACTCGTGGCGCGGATCCACCCACTCGATCGAGCAGATGCGGTCGGCATACGTGCGGAACAGGTCGGGATAGCTCGTGAGCATCGTCAGCAGCTCGCGCTCACCTGCCAGGGATTTCCGCTCCAGATCGGTCAAAACAATCGGTATCGACGGAGCAGCCGTCGCGCCTGAACTATCGGCAACGGGCGCAGCGCTTTCCATCTCCGCTGGCACATCGATTGGCGACAGATCCTCGTCGACCTCCACCGGCACGGCCCCATAGGCATCAAGCGGAACGTAGTCGTACGGGTCCTCCTCGACCGATGCGGACACCGGCGGCGTCGCACCCGCGGCCCAGGCACCGCGGACGGCACTGCGCGCACCAGCCGCACCGCCGCCCGAGCTTCGTCCCTGCGAACCGCCCGCGCGCTCAGCTTGCGCACGTTGACGCTCGTAGCTCTGCTCACGCCGGCGCTCGGCGTCCTCGCGCTTGGCGACATCGCGAAACACACGGCCCGAGCTCGCGCGCACGGTCTCCAGGTCTAAACCCAACAGGTCGGCAATCTGGATAAAGTACGTATCGATCATGTAGCTGTCGCGTAGCGGATAGATGAGCGTCAGCGCATCCTCGAGCGCCTTGGCGCGGCCGCCCGGCGTAGTAATGTCGCTCGAGTCTTGCAGCGACCGGTACACAAAGTCCATGAGGGGTTCGGCGGCGTTGATACGTGCCTGCAGCGCCTCACCACCATGCGCCGTGATGAACTCCATGGGGTCGTTGCCATCGGGCAGCACCACGCAGCGCAGGTCCATCGAATCCTGCTCGATAAACTGAGTCGCGCGGCGCGCGGCCTTTTGACCGGCGGCGTCGCCATCGAACATATACACGATGCGCTTGGCAAAACGGGTGAGTGTCTTAACGTGATGTTCCGTCAGCGCCGTGCCCAGCGTGGCGACGACGTTTTTGATCCCCGCCTCCCAGCAGGCGATGCAGTCGGTATAGCCCTCCACCACGATGGCGGTATCCTGCGCGACGATAAACTCCTTGGCCCAGTTAAAGCCGTAGAGGTTTCGCTTTTTATGAAACACGCTCGTCTCGGCGGTGTTAAGGTACTTGGGCTGACCATCGCCCATGATGCGCCCGCCAAAGGCGATGTTATGACCCTGCTCATCGAAAATGGGAAACATCACGCGGTCGTAAAAGCGGTCCGCGAGCTGTCCGCGCCCGCGGCTCACGGCCACATTGGCGTCAATCATCTCCTGCGGGGTAAAGCCCGCCTGCGACAGATGCGATACCAGCGCGTTGCGACCCGGCGCAAAGCCCAGGCAGTAGCGGCGACAGACGTCGCCGCCCATACCGCGGCTGGCAAAGTACTCGCGCGGACGGCTGTCCTTACCGCGCATGAGCATGGTGTGGTAGAACTGAGCCGTCTCGGCGCACAGGTCATAGATGCGGGCACGCTTGGTGCCGCGATCGCGCTGTACACCGGTGTCGTGCAGTTCAATGCCCGCACGATCGGCCAGGTAGCGGATCGACTCGGGAAAACTCAGGTTCTCGCGCTTCATGATATAGGTGAAGACGTCGCCGCCCTCACCGCAGCCAAAGCAGTGCCACACCTGCGTGGCGGGGATAATGTGAAACGACGGGGTCTTTTCGCCATGAAAGGGGCAGCAGCCCCAAAACTCATGGCCACGGGGCTTGAGCTCAACCGTTTCCTGCACGATGGCAACTAGGTCCGACGCCGCGCGCACCTGGTCTTTCTCCTCATCGCTAATCACGGATGCTCACCCCCTGCTCACCCAAGTTATGACGGATATCGTCGATATTACCCTCGACGGTCGCGATTAGCTCGTCCAGCGAATCGAACACGCGAGACGGACGCAGCCAGCGCGTAAACGCCAGCGACACCGAGGCGCCATACAGGTCGCCCGCATACCCGATCAAGTTGGCCTCGAGATGCGCCGAGGCGGCATCATCGGCATAGGTCGGCGGCAGGCCGACGTTGACGGCAGCAGGCCATACGGTATCGTCGACCAACACCAGACCCTCATAGACGCCATCGGCAGGCACTTGGATGCCATCGGGCACCTGGATGTTTGCCGTGGGAAAACCCATGTCGGAGCCCTGGTGACGACCGCCGGCAACGACGCCCCGCAGCATATAGGGGCGGCCGAGCAGCTCGGCGGCAAGCTCAACATGACCCTGGCGCAGCTCCTGGCGAATACGGGTGGCACAGATCGCCTGTCCATCGACGCACAGCAACTCGTGGCCATAGACGTCAACTCCGTGCTCGGCGCCCCATACCTGCATCTCGGCAACGCCCGAGGCGCCGCCGCGTCCCAACCTAAAGTCACTGCCCACGCGAATCGAACGGATATCGACGACGTGCGACACAAGCTTAAGAAAGCCCACGTGGTCGAGTGCCGCCACGGCAGGCGTAAAGGGAACGGCCACCACCGCATCGACCCCGGTTTGAGCCAGGGCATGCAGGCGGTCGGCCGTCGTCATCAGTTTTTGAGCGGGCGAAGGGCTCACCACGACATCCGGATCGGGATCAAAGGTGACCACGACCGCCTTGCAGCCGCGGGCGCGTGCGTCGCGAACGACCGCGTCGATTAGCCTGTGGTGCCCCCGATGCACGCCATCGAACACGCCGATGGCGATCGACGCGGCACCCAGGCACGCGCAATCATCAAATGCATCGGCAGAAACGATACGGGCCTCATCCAACTCACCCGCGAAAAAGATACGCGCGAGCTCGTGAGGCGCCAGCATCATCGAACACCGCCGATCGCCTGCGGAAAGACGTGCTCCATCACAAAGCGACCGCCCTCGATACGGGCGAGTGCCTTGAGCCCGCCATCGAGTACCAACGCAAACGGCGCCTTCGACACATCGAAGCCCGCAAGCGCGCGCTCAGTAGGAATACGACGTCCGCACAGCAGATCGTCGGCAAGATCGCCCGGCAAGTCGACGCGCGTGGCACCCAGTGCAGCAATGGGATCTAAGGCAAAGCCGGCAACGGACTCGGCGGAAAGCTCCTCGACCGCATGGCAGGCACCGATGGAAACAACGCCGGAGGCTGTACGGCGCAGGGCGGAAATATGCGCGGCACTGTCGCAGGCGCGACCCAGATCGCGAGCGAGCGCGCGAATGTAGGTGCCTTTGCTTACCGAAAACGCCACGGTCCAGACGCACGTATCGCCCTCGCCGCTCACGGCAATTAGGTCGGCGGCATAGACCTCGACGGGGCGCGGAGGCAAGGCAGGCGCATTGCCCTCGCGAGCACTCTTATAGGCGCGAACGCCATTGACCGAGATGGCCGAAAACGCAGGCGGCACCTGCAACTGCGGGCCAAGCATAGCGGCCAGCTGCTCACGGGCGTAAGCGAGATCGCGCAGCTCGGGGGCAACGGGCACCGTGCGGACGGCCTCGCCCTCCGCGTCATCGGTATTGGTCTCGACGCCAAACGAAATGTCGGCGACATACCTTTTGGTATCGAGGGTCAGCATGCCCAGCAGACGGGTCGCCTGGCCCACGCCCACCACCATGACACCCGAGGCCATGGGGTCGAGCGTACCGGCATGGCCGACGCGCCGCTCATGGAGGGCGCGCCGGCACTGCGAAACCACGTCGTGGGAGGTACAGCCCACCGGTTTATCGACGGCGAGCAGCATATTCAATTGAGAAGGCGTACGACGAGCCATGTACCATCCAAAATGTTAGAGCTCGACGGTCACCGAAGCGGGATCCTCCCCTACCAGCTCGGCCAGCATGGGGAGTGCCGCGGTGAGCGTCTCGAGAATCGTTCCGTTGTTAGAGAAACCGGCGGCCGCGGGATGCCCGCCACCGCCAAAAGCAGCGGCGATCTCGGAAACATTGAGGTCGCCCTTGGAGCGCAGGTTGCCGCGTACCTTGGTATCGCCCTCAATGCCCTTCAGGAACAGGCAGACCTCCACACCCATCACCGAACGCACCACATCGACCAGGCCGTCGCACTCGTCCGAAGTGACGCCGCAGGCCTCGAGATCGCTCTGGTACGCATAACTATATGCCACGCGACCATGCGCCACCGTCTTGATGCGGCCCATAACGATGGACTTGAGATGCAAGAACTCTAAGCGCATGCTCTGGTAGACCTCGAGCGCAACGCGCACCGGATCGGCACCGTGCGCGACCAGGCGCGAGGCGGCATGGAACGCAGCGGCATCGGCGTTTTGGTACTGAAAACGACCGGTATCGGTCACTAGGCCGCACAGCAGGCAGGTCGCGACACTATCGCGCGCCACAATGCCACAATTATCCAAAAAGCGGTCGATGATCATGGCGCAGGCCGCGGCGTCGACGCACCTCAGGCTCAGCTCGGCAAATTCCTCGCGCGCCGGATGGTGATCGAAGCACACCACATGCGACGAGCGGCGGAGCACCTCGGCGGAGTTGTTCAGACGCTCGACGACCGGCACGTCCACCGAGATAAACAGGTCCGGATTGCCGGCATACGCAGATGCGGGCATCAGGCGGTCGGCGCCCTCCATAAAGCGGTAGATGCGCGGAACCGGATCATCGTCTGCAAGCAGCAGGGCAATGTCCTTGTTGGGATAGAACTTCATAAGCGAGAGGCCCAGGCCCAGTACGGAGCCCAGGGCGTCGCCATCGGGAGACGTATGTCCCGAAATCGCAATGGAGGACGCACCCTCGATGAGCTCGAGGATGTGTCGCTGAATATCTGCAGACTCGCACGATGTGAGGTCGGCGGAATTACTCATCTAAAGCTGCCTCCTGGGCGGCATCCGCTATTGGATAGCCGTCCTCGTCCTTTTCGATCGCAAGCGTGGCGGGAACGTTTTCCAGCGCGTGCGTGATGCGCTCGGCCTCATCGGTCGAGCGATCGATGCGAAAATCGAGCTCGGGCGTAACACGCCAATCGAGCGAGCGGGCCAACAGGCTACGGATGCGGCCCTTGGCGCTGGCGAGCGCCTCCATGACCTCGTCGTAGCGGCTCGCATCGCACGAAACGTACACGCGCGCGAACGAACGGTCCACCGCGACCTCGACCGCGGTCAGGGTGACCAGGTCGAGGCGCGGATCGGAAACCTCAAAGAGCAGGATATAACCGAGCTTCTCGCGAAGCTGCTCGCCCAGACGGCGGGTTGCCTGCGTTTGCTTCATAGCGCTACCCCCTACTCGGTACGGGCAACCTGGTCGATGCGGTAGCCCTCAATGGTGTCTCCAGGCTTGATGTCCTGGAAGTTCTCCAGGCCAATGCCGCCCTCGGAGCCGCTCTTGAGGCTCTTGGCCTCGTCCTTGTAGTGGCGCATCGAGGCAATGTTACCGTTGAAGACTACGATGCCGTCGCGCACCAGGCGCACGGAATCGGTCGCGGCGATCTCGCCCTCTTCGACGCGGACACCGGCGGCGATACCGACTTTGGGCACCTTGAAGGTGTCCAGGACGGTCGCGGAACCCGTGGAGACCTCGACCTCGGTGGGCTTGAGCATGCCGATGCGGGCAGCGTCGAGCTCCTCGAGGCACTTGTAGATGACGTCGTAGCAACGGATCTCGACGCCTTCGCGCTCGGCGGCGGAGCGGGCCTTGCCGTCGGGACGCACACCAAAGCCGATGATGATGGCGTTGGAGGCGTCGGCCAGGACGACGTCGGTCTCGTTGATGGCGCCGACCGCGGAGTGAATCGTGTTGATGCGCACCTCGGACTGATCCATCTTGTCGAGGGAGTCCTGAAGGGCCTCGATGGAGCCCTGGACGTCGGCCTTGATGATCAGGTTGAGCTCCTTGACCTCGGCGTCGGCGATGGTCTCGAAGAGGTTCTCGAGCGTCACGTGTTTCACGCGGCTCTGCTCCTCGATACGGGCCTTGAGCGAACGCTCGTCGGCCAGCGCACGTGCCTCGCGCTCGTCCTCGAACACGCGGAACTCATCGCCGGCGTTGGGGACGGACTGCAGGCCCAGGATCTCGACGGCGTCGGAGGGACCGGCCTCGGTAACGGCGTGGCCCTTGGGGTCGAGCATGGCACGGACACGGCCATAGGTGAGGCCTGCAACCAGCGTGTCACCCACGTGCAGGGTACCGCGGGTCACGAGCACCGTGGCAACCGAACCGCGGCCCTTGTCGAGCTTGGCCTCGAGGACGTTACCGGAGGCAAAGGTGTCGGGGTTGGCCTTGAGCTCGAGCACGTCGGCCTGGAGCAGCACGGTCTCGAGCAGGTCGTCGATACCGATCTTCTGCTTGGCCGAGATGTTGACGAACATGTTCTGTCCGCCCCACTCCTCGGGGATGATGCCGTACTCGGTGAGCTCCTGGCGCACGCGGTCGGGGTTGGCACCCGGCTTATCGATCTTGTTGACGGCGACGACGATGGGAACGCCGGCGGCCTTGGCGTGGTTGATCGACTCGATGGTCTGGGGCATGACGCCGTCATCGGCGGCCACGATCAGGATGACGATATCGGTCACCTTGGCGCCGCGGGCACGCATGGCCGTAAAGGTGGCGTGACCGGGGGTATCGATGAAGGTGATCTTGCGGCCGTTGATCATGACCTGCGAAGCGCCGATGGCCTGCGTGATGCCGCCCGCCTCGCCGGCAGCGACGCCGGTGTGACGGATGGCGTCGAGCAGGCTCGTCTTGCCGTGGTCGACGTGACCCATGACGGTGACGACCGGGGCGCGCGGCTTAAGGTCGGCGGGATCGTCGTAGAACGAGAAGGTGTTCTCCTCCTCGGGGGTGATGATCTTGATCTGACGGCCCAGGTCGTCGGCAACGAGCTCGACGAGGTCGTCGGACATGGACTGCGTCATGGTGAGCGGCGTGCCCAGCAGGAACAGGCGCTTGATGATGTCGTTAGCCGGAACATCGAGCGCCTCGGCGAGCTCCTGGACCGTAACGCCCTGGGAGACCTTGATGGCATCGAGCTCCTCGGGGTTCACGCCCTGGGCCAATGCCTCCTCTATCTTGCGCTCTTCCTGAGCCTTTGCAGCCTCGCGCTCGCGCTTCTCCTTGCGCTTCTTGCGGCGACCGGTGGACTCGCGAGAGGCCTCCTCGACGGCGGCGCGGGCCTCCTCGAGCACCTTCTCGCGACTGTACTCCTCGGCCTCGCGAGCCATGCGGCTGTAGTGGTCCTCTTCGTTGTTGTGACCACCCTTGCGCTTCTTGCCCTTGCCCTGCTTATCGGGGTTGGGGAAGTCCATGCCGGCAGCGATGTTATTGCTGGCGTTGGTGCGATGGCTGTGCGGACGGCTCTCGGAGGCGTTGCGCTCGGAATTGTTATCGGCGGCGTTGCGGTCATTACGACGGCCACCGCGACGGTCGTTATTGCCGCGACGGTTACCGCGCTCGGAGGAGCGCTCGGCCTTGGCCTTGTTCTCGGCGTCCTTCTTCTCCTTGAGCACGGTCTCCTGTGCGGCGATCTGGTCGAGCAGCGAACGGAAGCGCGAACCGGAGTCGGAAGCGGGAACGGCGCGGCGCTGGGCCTCGCGGGCAGCCTCCTCCTTCTCGCGGGCAAGGCGCTCCTGCTCGGCCTTCTTCTTGGCCTCGGCCTCGGCGCGGGCGGCCTCCTCGGCAGCCTGGGCGGCGGCGAACTGGCGGCGCTCCTCCTCGCGTGCCTTCTCGGCGGCGATGCGCTCGCGCTCGGCCTCGGCAGCGCGCGCTGCCTCCTCGGCGGCGGCTGCCTCCTCCTCGGCCTGCTTGGCGGCCTCGACTTCCTGGGCACGGGCCTCGATCACCGGGGCGAGCTGCTTGCGGACCATGGCGACGTAGGCGTCCTCCAGGGCGGAGGAAGCGGACTTAGCGGGAATCTTCATTTCGGCGAGATGACCCATCAGTTCCTTGGAGGTCATGCCGAACTCTTTGGCCAGGGTGGACACACGGACTTTTGCCATATGACTTCACCTACCCTTTCTGGCACCTAGGGTGCCTAGAGACTGAACGAGCGTGGGAGATGCGCCGGGACCCGCCCGGC
Organism: Collinsella sp.; assembly: GCA_031295385.1. Lineage (GTDB taxonomy): Bacteria > Actinomycetota > Coriobacteriia > Coriobacteriales > Coriobacteriaceae > Collinsella. The sequence continues at coordinate 36,323 of JAUMOL010000019.1, read as the reverse complement.
GCGACCGCGCGCTAGATCAGGTCCTCCGCATCATCGAAGGCGTCGGTGTCGTGGACACCGCAGAAACGGGAGCCGGGACGGGCCTGGTTGCGGCACTGGACGCCGTCCTCGGACACGTACTCGCAGCGACGAACGTCGTCGTCTTCCTCGTCACCGATCAGGTCGGCAGCGGGCTCCTCGTGAACCGGGACGTTCTTGAGGATGTCGGCGGCAAGGGTCTCGGACTTGATGTCGATGTGCCAGCCGGTCAGGCGAGCAGCGAGGCGGGCGTTCTGGCCCTCCTTGCCGATGGCGAGGGACAGCTGGTCGTCGGGCACGATGACGCCGGCGTAGGCCTTCTCCTCGTCGATGAGGACGCGGGTGACCTTAGCAGGCGACAGGGCGTTGGCGACATAGACGGCCGGGTCGGCATCCCACAGGATGACGTCGACGCGCTCGCCACGGAGCTCGCCCACGACGGCGCGAACGCGGCTGCCCTTGGGGCCGACGCAGGCGCCCACGGGATCCAGGCGGTCGTCGAGCGAGTGGACGGCGACCTTGGAGCGCTGGCCGGGCTCGCGGGCGATCGACTTGATCTGGACGGTGCCCTCATAGATCTCGGGCACCTCCTGCTCAAACAGACGACGCATGAGCTCGGGGTGGGTGCGGGAGATGACAATCGGCGGACGGCTGTGCTCGCCGCGAACCGGCTGCAGGTTGGAGTTGGGGTCGCGGACGTCGATGATCACGGCCTTGATGTGCTGGTTATGCAGATAGCGCTCGCCCATCGGACGCTCGTTGCGCTCGTTCTCGTAACGGCGCTGGTCGAAATGCGGCAGCTCGGCCTCGACGCCATCGCGGATCTTGACGATGGTGAAGTCGGGCGTGGACTGCAGTACGGTACCGCTGATGAGGTCACCGATGCGGCCGGAGAACTCCTCGTAGATCTGCTCGCGGGCGGAGTTGCGAACGATGGCGTTGATCTCGGCCTTGGCGTGCTGGGCGGCGATGCGGCTCGTGTTCTTGGGGGTGACGTCGATCTCCTCGAACTCGGTGAAGTTGCCCTCCTCGTCCATGGAATCATCGATCGGCTCCAGGCGGTAAACGTAAATCTTACCGGTGGTGCGGTCGATGGTCACCTTGGCGCCCCACTCAAGATGCAGGATCTCGGCATAGCTCTTGGCGAGCGACTGCTCCAGGCGGTCGATCAGATAGAGCTGGTCGATGTGCTTATCCTGGCAAAGCTCCATCAGGGCGGACATCATGTCGGATGCTGCCATGTTACTTTCCTTCCTTCGCGGGCTTGAAGTCGTAGGTGGGCTTCAATTTGCACTTTTTAACATCACAGAAATCGAGGGTGATGGACTCGCCGTCCTCGAGCTCGAGGGTCACGTCGGTCTCGGTCGCGGCGGCAATCTTGCCGGTATACTTGCGACGGCCCTCGGTGGCGGTGGAGGTAAGCTCGCAGTCCTCGCCCACGAAGCGGGCAAAGTCGCGCGGGCGGCGCAGCGGGCGCGCCATGCCCGGGCTCGACACCTCGAGCGTATAGCTCGAAGAGATGGGGTCGAGCTCCTCGATCACGTCGCCGACCCACTTGGTATTGGCCGTGACGTCGTTGAGCGACAGGCTCTGGCCCTCGGCACCCTCGATACGCACACGCACGCAGGGGGCCTTGGTGGCACCCACGAGCTCCACATCGACAATGTCGACATCGTGCTGGGGAGCGACGGCCTCGAGCGCGTCGATAATCGCCTGCTCGGTCTTGGTCTTGACCATTGCGGCACCTCCATCCATACAAAAAAGAAGCGGAGCCGAAACCCCACTTCTTTCAATTACAACTTCATTTGCAAGCAAACTATACCAATACCTGCACAAACGTGCAACCACAACACAAACCCGCAGGTCAGCGTGAGCACAGGTTCTCCACAAGAAATGGATAATTGGGTGTTGTCGCAAGTATCCATAACCAAAAAGAGGGGCGACTCCCTGTGGAATCGTCCCTCGCTTTTTATGTCAACTATGCGCGCAGTGCTTACTTGACCACCAGGTTGACCAGCTTGCCAGGCACGCAGATGGCCTTGACGACCGTCTTGCCCTCGAGCCACTTGGCAACGGCTTCCTCGGCGGCAGCCTGCATCTCCTCGTTGGAGGCTTCGCGGGCGACGTCGATGCGGCCACGGACCTTACCGAGCACCTGGACGACGATCTGCACGGTGTCCTCGATGGACTCGGCCAGGTCGAACTCGGGCCAGGCGGCGGTGTAGGCGTTGCCCTCGCAGCCGAGTGCCTCGTGCCACAGCTCGTCGGCCCAGAACGGGCAGATGGGCGCCAGGACGCTCACGATGTCCTTGGCCACGCCGTAGCACAGCGCCTTGTCGCGGTCGGCATCCTCGGTGGCGTTGAGGTAGGCGCTCGCCGCGTTGACGAGCTCCATGACGGCCGAGATGGCGGTGTTGAACTGGCCACGGTCGAAGTCCTCGGTGCACTTGGCGATGGTGCGGTGACGCTCGCGATAGAGCTTCATAGCAACCTCGTCGAGGATGGTCTTGTCGAAGGCCACGCCGGCGTCACCCGACTGGACGAGCTGCCATACGATACGCCAGGCGCGCTTGATAAAGCGGTTGGCGCCCTCGACGGCCTTGGGATCCCAGTCGAAGTCCTTCTCGGGCGGGGCGATAAACAGGATCGCCAGACGCATGGTGTCAGCGCCGTAGGGCTCGATGACCGAGCTCGGGGGCACGACGTTGCCCTTGGACTTGGACATGGTGTCGCCGTTCTCGTCCTTGACCATGCCCTGGCACAGCAGGTTGGTAAAGGGCTCGTCCACGCTCAGCAGGCCCAGGTCGCGCAGCGCCTTGGTAAAGAAGCGGCTGTAGAGCAGGTGCAAAATGGCGTGCTCGATACCACCGATGTAGTTATCGACAGGCATCCAACGGTCTGCCGCCTCGCGGGAGAAGGGCAGCTCGGTGTTGTGCGGGTCGGTATAGCGCAGGTAATACCAGCTGGAGCAGGTGAAGGTGTCCATGGTATCGGTCTCGCGCTTGGCCGGGCGGCCGCAGACCGGGCAGGTGGTCTCGTAGAAGTCCTTGCACTCGGCGAGGGTCTCGCCGGCGCCCAGATCCAGGTTCTCGGGCAGCGTCACCGGCAGCTGGTCCTCGGGCACGGGCACGATGCCGCAGTGCTCGCAATGGATGGCCGGGATGGGGTTGCCCCAATAGCGCTGGCGGCTGATGAGCCAGTCGCGCAGACGGAACTCGACCTTGCGACGGCCGCAGCCCATGGCCTCGAGGTCGGCCACGATGGCGGCCTCGCCCTCGGAGTGCTTGCCGCCGCGCATGCCGGTGTACTTGCCGGACTGGACGAGCGTGCCCTCGGCAGCGTGGGCGCAATCCCAGTCGACGGTCTCGGCATGGAAGGTATCGATGGTCTCGCCGCTGGCCTCGACGGCAGCGCGATCTTCATCGTCAAGGATGATCGGAACGATCGGCAGGTCGTACTTACGGGCAAACTCAAAGTCGCGCTGGTCGCCGCAGGGAACGGCCATGACGGCGCCGGTGCCGTAGTCGGCAACGACATAATCAGCAACCCACACGGGGACCTTCTCGCCGTTGACGGGGTTCACCACGTAGCGGCCGGTAAAGGCACCGTGCTTCTCGAGGGTGCCCTGGGCACGCTCGACGGCAGAAATATGCTTGGAGTCCTCGACGATCTTGGTGACAGCCTCCTCGTACTCCGTGCCCTCGACGAGCTCGTGCAGACGAGCGTACTCGGGAGCCAGGACAAAGAAGGAGACGCCAAAGAGGGTATCGGCACGCGTAGTGAAGACAGTGATCTTGCCCTCGTCGCCCTCGATGGGCTCGCCATCCTTGTCGCACAGGGTAAAGTCGACCTCGGCGCCCTCGGAGCGACCGATCCAGTTGGCCTGCATCTGCTTGACGCGCTCGGGCCAGCCGGGGAGCTTCTCCAGGTCGTCAAGCAGCTCCTGGGAGTACTCGGTGATCTTGAAGTACCACTGCTCAAGGTCGCGCTTCTCGGGCTCAGTGCCGCAGCGCCAGCACTTGCCCTCGGTGACCTGCTCGTTGGCCAGAACAGTCTTGCAGGTAGGGCACCAGTTGACCGGGTTCTTCTTGCGATAGACCAGGCCCTTTTCCCACATCTTCTCAAAGATCCACTGGCCCCAACGGTAGTAGTCGGGGCTGCAGGTCTTGACCATGCGATCCAGATCGTAGGAGAAACCCATGCGCCTCATCGTGGCAAGCGCCTGATCCATGTTCTTATACGTCCAGGCGGCAGCCTGCGTGTTGTGCTTGATGGCGGCATTCTCGGCGGGCAGGCCAAAGGCATCGAACCCGATGGGGTGCAGCACGTCGTAGCCGCGCATGCGGGCCTGACGGGCCATGGCGTCGCCGATGGTGTAGTTGCGCGCATGGCCCATGTGAAGGTCGCCCGACGGATACGGGAACATCTCGAGCACGTACTTCTTGGGCTTACTATCGTCGGTGTCGACGGCAAAGAGGTCGGAGTCCTCCCAGGCATTCATCCACTTGGACTCAATGGCCTGCGCGTCGTAGGCAGGGATCTCGTCCTTATGATCTGTGCAATCGCACATATCAGCTCCTTTAATCTTAGCTGGGGTCGGTCGGTTTGGCTTTGTTCGCTACTGCGGACAGTCCTGCGCAAGACGAAGAGCACATTAAGTGGTCTTCTTTGCGTGCGGAACTTGTAGCGAACAAAGCCAAACCGACCGACCCTAAGGTTAACTTGACTGATGATAGCAAATACGACAAGCGAGATGCCTGCGACTTGCATGCATCTCGCTTTATCTAAATAACGTGGTTGATACTCAACCTTTATGTGAGGCTCTTACCTTATCGATAAGATACGGACTGCTGAGAATCCTTCACGACAACGTCGTGGGCGCCGCCTTCGACGATGGAGGTGGAGCTGACCAGGGTCAGGCGTGCCTTTTCCTGGAGCTCGGGGATCGAGAGGGCACCGCAGTTGCACATCGTGGACTTAACCTTGTAGAGCGTGCCGCCCACGCCGTCCTTGAGGGAGCCGGCGTACGGGACGTAGGAGTCGACGCCCTCGACGAAGCTGAGCTTCGCGGCGCCGCCCAGGTCGTAGCGCTGCCAGTTGCGGGCACGCGCGGAACCCTCGCCCCAGTACTCCTTCATGTACTGGCCGTTGACGTTGACGCGCTCGGTCGGGCTCTCGTCGAAGCGGGCGAAGTAACGGCCCAGCATCATAAAGTCTGCACCCATGGCAAGGGCGAGTGTCATGTGGTAGTCGTAGACGATACCACCGTCGGAGCACACGGGCACGTAGACGCCAGTCTCCTCGTAGTACTCGTCGCGAGCGCGGCAGACGTCGATCAGCGCGGTGGCCTGGCCACGGCCGATGCCCTTGGTCTCGCGGGTAATGCAGATGGAACCGCCGCCGATACCGACCTTGATAAAGTCGGCACCGCAGTCGGCGAGGAAGCGGAAGCCCTCGGCGTCGACGACGTTACCAGCGCCGACCTTGACGTCCTCGCCGTAGTTGGCGCGGATCCACTCGATGGTGCGCTTCTGCCACTCGCTGAAGCCCTCGGAAGAGTCGATGCACAGGACGTCGGCACCGGCCTCGATGAGCAGCGGCACGCGCTCGGCATAGTCGCGGGTGTTGATGCCGGCGCCGACCATGTAGCGCTTATCGCCGTCGAGCAGCTCGTTGGGGTTGGTCTTGTGGCTGTCGTAGTCCTTGCGGAAGACGATGCCCATGAGGTGATCGTTGTCGTCGACGATGGGAAGGGCGTTGAGCTTGTTGTCCCAGATGACGTCGTTGGCAACCTTGAGGCTGATGTTCTTGTCGCCCACGATGAGCTGCTCACGCGGGGTCATGAACTCGGAGACCTTCGTCTGGTGGTCATCGCGGCTGGGGCGATAGTCACGGCTGGTGACGATGCCAAGGAGCTTACCCTTGGGAGTGCCATCGTCGGTGACCGGCATGGTGGAGTGACCGGTCTTCTCCTTGAGCTCGATGACCTGCTCCAGGGTCATGTCGGGGGTCAGCGTGGAATCAGACTGAACGAAACCAGCCTTGTGATCCTTGACGGCCTTGACCATAGCGGCCTCGGACTCGGCGCTCTGGGAACCGTAAATGAAGGACAGGCCACCCTCGGTAGCGAGCGCGACACCCATGTCGACGCCCGAGACGGACTGCATGATGGCGGAAACCATGGGGATGTTCAGGGTGATTGTCGGCTTCTCACCGCGCTTAAAGCGGGTTAGCGGCGTCTTGAGAGAGACGTTGTTGGGGATGCACTGCGAGGACGAGTAACCAGGGACCAGCAGATACTCCGAAAACGTGTGGGACTCACCGGGAAAGAACGTAGCCATGTTTCTCCTTTTTCCATGCGACCGGTCGGCTGCAGGCCTCGTAGGACCCAGCCCAACCTTGGGCGCCCAATACTGGGGAAGTATCTTAACGCACTTTGGCTGCTACAATGCATGATTTAAGAAGAGCACACGAGGGTTTGACGCAGGCTTTGCGTTTGCCCAGCAAACACTTTAGCGGGAAGACGTGGAGCGTATGAAGTACAAGACGACGGCAAAGTTGGTCATTCAAGCGTGCGACAAGGATTTGCCGGGCGTGTTCGGCCACGGCTGCGTCTTGCTGCTGCAGGGTATTGCCCGCGAGCACTCGCTCAACCGCGCCGCCAAGAGCATGGGTATGGCGTATTCCAAGGCCTGGCGCATCGTGAACGAGGCCGAAGGTCAGCTGGGCTGCAAGCTCATCGAGCGCGACGGCGCGCGCGGATCAACGCTCACGCCGGCCGGCGAGCGTGCCATCGAGGCCTACGAGACGCTGCAGGCCGACATCAACAACGTCATCGCCACAAAAGCCGACGCCCTCATCGCCAGCATCAAAAAGTAGCTAATTTGGGACGGGGCTTTTTTAGCTGCACAACCCCTTCTCATAAGTTGCGGTGAAATAGGGACTGTTTATGCGGTTAAAGCCGTAAATCAATCCCTATTTCACCGCAACTTATGGAGTCGAGGATGATTTAGCTAGTTGCGGAGGGCGTTGTCTAGGGTGGCGGCCACGATCAGGGGGTTGTCGGTGCCGGCGAAGAGGCGGATGGTGCTCCCCTGCTTGCCACGTGGAGCCGAAAGGCGCGTTGTTGGGCCGCCTGCGGGTGATGTGCGGAATTCATCCGGCAGCATGCTGAAGAATTCGCCCGCGGTGCAGTCCATCAGGTCAAATTCAACTGCCGGGCCAAAGCCGTGCTCGAGGATTCCCGTTGCAACCGCGTGGTCGGGATGCGAGGTCAGCCCAGGATAGCGCACGCCGTGCACTATCTCGTTCGCGGCCAAATACTCGGCCAGTGCACGCGCGCGGTCGAAGTGTGCCTGCATGCGGGTGTCGAGCGTATCGAGCCCGTGCTCTAGAACCTCAGCCTCATCGGAGGACAAGTCGAGTGCGGCCAATCCGCACCCCTCGAGCAGCGCATGCGCGCACTCGGCAGCAGCATCCACACGATGGCGCTTGAGCTGCGAGCGTGCGACCGATACGGCAACGAGCTTGCGAGGAGCCTTACCGGCGCACACACGGTCGAGTGCTTCAAGCGACAGGACGGCACCCAAACGCAGCGGATCGCACCCAAAGAGGCCAGCCACGGTGTTATCCACTACGAGCAGCGCATGAGCCTCACGCGCTGCGCGGCCTAACGCACGAAGATCGGGAACGAGCAAACCAAACCCGCCGATAGAGTTGACGAACCACCACAGGTGCGGCCCCTCGGCATCAAACGAAGCATCAAAGCCCTCGGACGCAGCAGCAAACGCGGCAGCCGACGGCTCCCCCACCATAGCCACGTCGCAGGCATCAAAGCCGTGCGCAAACGCATCGGCAAAGTCGTCCGCAAAGGCAACCAGACGATCACCGGGACGCACAATCCCCAACAGAGACAGCGCCGCCGGCACATGCGGGGTCGCAACAAGACGCGCCTCACGCGAGCCGGCCCTCAAAGCCCAAGCCTCTTCTAGCTGCTGTACATCCACAAGGCACCGTCCCTTCATAAACAAAAACCCACGATGCGGGTGTTCCCCGCATCGTGGGCAACGGCTGCAGTATAGCGCCGATATGCGACAAATCGCCTAGATGTTGAGCGTGTGATAGTTCACGCTCGCACCCGGAGCGTCAATGGTCACGCCATAGGCCTCGGGATAGATGCGCGTCGAGAATACGAGCGAGCCATCGTTCACAAACACCTCGACCGACGAGGCATCGCCGACAATGCGAACGTTACGAACCTCGTCGACGGGCTCCCAGCGCACGGTACGCCCGCAGCCGGCAGAAGCGCGACTCTCATCGGTAAATCGCATCTCAAAGCGCGCGGGCAGTTCGCCCTCGGCGGGCATAAACGCCAGCTTCAGCTCGCCATCAACGATCGCGGTAAACGCGCCGTCGACACCGTCGACAACAACGTCAAAGCAGGTATCGTCGGCAACCTCCAACGAGCCCTCCCCCACACGCACCGAGGCATAATGGTGCTCAATCTCGCGCGCCGGCTGCTGCAGCACCACGCCGCCGGCACCGGCTGTAAGCTCGCGCGGCACCGTCATGCAGTGCTGCCAGCCGCACACCACGGTGGGCGCGTTGCCATAGGTCGGCTCATCGGGCATGCCCATCCAGCCGATCAAAATGTGGCGACCGTCCTCGGACGTAAACTCCTGCGGAGCATAGAAGTCAAAACCGGCGTCCCACAGGCGGAACTCGCCCAGCTCATAGGCACCGTCACCACCGGTGATGTCACCCGTTACAGGCAAGTAGCCAGCGGCATACACATTACCGCGGTCCCAACGACCGCCCTCGAGCCCCTGGGGCGAGAAGGACAGCCATTTCGCCGGTACACCGCCATCCGTCTCAATCTCCAGATACCCCGGGCATTCCCACATAAACCCAAAACGCTCGGGCGTAGACACACGGCTCTCGAGCTCCCAGCTCAGCATATCGGCCGAGCCGTACACCAAGATCTCGCCCACATCACGACCGGCGCCCTCGCCATGCATGGCGCAAAAACGGCTCTCGACATGCGGCCCGTCCACGCGACGACGCGCGCCCAGCACCATGTGGTAACGCCCATCATCATCGCGCCACACCTTGGGGTCACGCACGTGGCAGGTCAAATCCTCGGGATAATCCTCGGAAGCCAGCACCACGCGCTTTTGGCTAAACGTCTGTCCATCGGCGCTCTCGACATACACGGTATCGGCGCGACGGCCGGAGTTGACATAGTCAAAGACGCCGTCCGCATCGGGGAGCTTAACGTTGCCGGTATAGAGCACGCGAATGCGACCGTCCTCGACCAAAGCCGAGCCCGAGTACACGCCATGGCAGTCGAACGGCTCGTCGGGAAGCAGCGGCGCTCCAACATATTCCCAGTTCATAAGGTCGCGGCTTATGGCATGGCCCCACATCTTGACGCCGCCCTCAACATCAAACGGAGCATATTGAAAATAAGCGTGGAACACGCCGCCCGCCTGGCAAAGACCGTTGGGGTCGTTGAGCCAACCCGCCGGCGGCATAATGTGGAAGTGCTGGCCATACGCGCCATGACCGCACTCAGAGGCGGCAGCGTCAACAGCGGCAACCAGCTTTGCAAGGTCGCGACCAAGTGCATTAGACATATCAAAGTCCTAACGGATCGAAAGTAACAAGGCACCAGAGATCGGTACCAGATACGGGAAACGCCCGCGAGCATACAGCCCGCGGGCATCCCCTCAATCAAAAGCTCTTAGGCCTGCTCGGAAGCCTTGGGCTCGTCCTTGTACAGGACAAACGAGATGGCAAAGGACACGACCGCGGCAACCGCAAACATGATCGCGTACTGCACGGGCTGGGCCAGGCACAGCAGGATACCGAAGATACCGGTAACGCCGGTGCCGGAAGCAGCAAGCGAGGTGAGCGCGCAGACCAGGGCACCGCAACCGCCGCCGATGCAGCCGGCGATGAAGGGCTTAAAGAAGCGCAGGTTCACACCAAAGATGGCCGGCTCGGTAATGCCCATGAAGGCGGACAGAGCCGAAGGAAGCGCCAAGCCCTTGATCTTGGCATCGCGGGTCTTAAAGGCAACGGCGAGCGCGGCGCCACCCTGAGCGATGTTGGCAGCGCTGGCGATGGGCAGCCAGTAGGTCACACCGTACTGGGCGAGCTGGCCCAGGTCGATGGCGGTGTACATCTGGTGGATACCGGTAACGACCGTGGGGGCATAGAAGAGGCCGACGATAAAGGAACCGATGCCGAAAGGCAGGGTCAGCAGGGCCTGGATCAGACCGAGGATGGCATTCTCGGCCCAGACGAAGATGGGGCCGACGGCAACGAGCGTCACGAGCACGGTCACGAACACCGAGACAAGCGGGGTCACAAAGAGGTCGAACATCTCGGGAACGATCTTGTGCAGGCGCTTCTCGAGGAAGGCCAGAATGGCGCAGGCGATGACGATGGGGATCACATGGCCCTGATAGCCGACCCACTCAAAGCTGTACACGCCGGGAATGACGGTGACCATGGTCTGAACGCCCTCGGAGGCAACCGTGTAGGCGCTCTGCAGCGAGGAGTTGATAAACGCACCGCCGACGACGGCACCCAGGTACGGATTGGCGCCAAAGGCCTTAGCCGCGGAGTAGCCGATCAGGATCTGCAGAATGCCAAAGGACGTGCCCGAGACCAGGTCGGCGATCTTGTAGATAAAGTTATTAGTGTCAAGCGCGATAAAGCCGTTGGAGGCCATAAAGTTGAGGGCGCTCATAATGCCAAGCAGCAGGCCCGAAGCCACGATGGCGGGGATGATGGGGACAAAGACATCGCCGAGCACCTTAATGGCACGCATAAAGATGTTCTGCTGCTGCGCCGCGGCCTCCTTAACCTCGGCCTTGGTGGCAGCCTCGACGCCGCTGAGCGCGATGAACTCCTCGTAGACCTTGTTGACGGTGCCGGTGCCAAAAATAATCTGGAGCTGGCCCTGGGCCTCAAAGACGCCCTTAGCGCCGTCGATATTCTCGAGAGCCTCCTTGTCAACCTTGGCGTTATCGGCAATCACCAGGCGCAAACGCGTGGCGCAATGCGCGGCAGAGACGACGTTGTCGGCGCCACCGATGTTGTCGAGCACCTCTTGGGCTGATTTGCGGTAGTCCATGACTTCCCTTTCCTCCAACGGGCGCATGTGCACCCGGCCATCTTTGACACTTACACTGTAATCGTTTTCAGTTTCATATGTCTGTAATCGTTTTCATAGCAGGATGAACGGTAGGAATAAGCCGGCGAATGGTGGTTTTAAGGCAAAACAGGAGGTCTCAGAGGCGGGCAGACGTGCCAAAGCCTAGACATTCATAAGCTGATGGCCGAGCTTGAGCGTCTTTAGACCACTCTCCCCCTCCACGCCATCGAGCGTGTTGAGCAACATATTGGTCGCTTCAACGCCGCTGGTCAGGTAGCCGTAATGCACGGTGGGAATGCCGCCCGTCAGCGCGCGCAAAAATGCGTTGTCGCCAAAACCGCTCACGCGACGCATGCCCTCGCCCATACCACGTACCTCGTCAAGAGCGCGCAGGGCACCGGCCGCCATAGTGTCGGTCGCGCACGCGATAAACGAAACATCGGGGACATCGGCAAGCAGCTCGCGCGCAGCGCGATAGCCCGAGTCAAGAGTAAAGGATCCCTGCCGAATCAGGCTCGGATCAAGCACCACGCCCGCGGCGCGCAAGCCGGCCTCAAAACCGCGACGACGGTCGAAACCGGCTGCGCGGTCCTCTTCGGTAACTCCAATGTAGGCGATCTTGCCGTCCACGCGACCCGCAAGCGCACGGCCCAGCTCAAAAGCGGCTTCGCAATCGTCGTGATACACGCACGCCGCGCCCTCGACATGTTGACCGATCAGCACAATGGGCACGCGGCACGACTCAATCGCCCGACGGTGCTCGTCGGTAATCATGGTTGCCACCAACACAATGCCGTCAACCGGGTGGTTTTGGAATAAATCGAGGTATTCGAGCTCACGATCGGCCGCGTTGTCGGTGTTGGCAAGCAGCATCTGGTAGCCACGACGACCGAGCACCTGGCCAATGCCGGCAGTAATGCGGCTCACGGATTCCGAGTTGATCTTGGGGACGATGACGCCGATGAGCTTGGTGGAACCGGTGCGCAGCGCGCGAGCCTGGCTGGACCGCACGTATCCTGTCAGCTCAATCGCTTTCTTAATGCGCTCGGCCTTGTCCGCCGATATGTATCCACCGTTGAGGTAGCGCGAGACGGCGGCGCTCGAAACGCCCGCCAGCTCGGCCACATCTTTCATCTTTACCACGAGCACCCCTGTCATTGAAATCGCTTTCACCATGATACCTGTTCGTTCCGGCGTTCTGACGAACGCCGGACTGCTCGACGCTGCGCGGGCATCTGCCGGGCGATCTGCTCGCTAGGGTTCTAGCCGTGATATTCGCCGTTGTATTGGATCAACGTTAGGTCTTCCACGCCGTCGAGTGCACGAATGGCGTCAGCATAGGGCATATCCACACCGTCAGAGAATACCTCAACGGCCATCTCGACTTTGTCGCCGCGCATGGTCTTGGACTTAACGGTGAACTTGGTGCGGCCAAATGCACGCACGATATCGTCGCCGGTTGTCTGGCCCGTGTAGTGAATGACCATCATGTACACACGCGACTTGTCCTGGTGGCTCGCAAAGCTGGCGATCATCACCACGATCACCACCGCAGTGAGCCCCACGAGCGCATACATGCCGGCGCCGGCCGTAATGCCCGTGGTAATGGCCCAAAACAGATACAGCAGGTCGAGCGGGTCCTTGACCGCCGTACGATAGCGGACGATTGACAGAGCACCGACCATACCGAGCGAGATGACCACGTTGGTCGAGATCGCAAGCGTGACCATGCAGGTGAGCACGCACATGCCCACGAGCGTCACGGCAAAGCTGCGCGAATACACCACGCCGGTAAAAAAGCGCTTGTACACGTAATAGATCAGGATGCCCATGGCGAGCGCCACGAGCAGCGAAAGGCCGATCTTGGCAGGGTCGACCTTGCCAAACGCCTCCAAGACGGAGTTCTTAAAAAAGTCCCTGGTGCTCATGGTCTAAATATCCCCTCGGTTCTCAAAATCCGATTCCCAGCAATTAAATCCGCGCAGGTAGGCGGTCTTTTCGTAACACAGGCAGTACTTGGAGACCGCCGTGAGTTCGGCCGCGCCCGGCGGCACCATATCGCGCACGAGCTGCGGGCAAAACTCCGTAAACTTGACCTCCATCACCAGCTTGCCGGGTTCTAGCACGGGCAGCGCGGGCAGCGTCGCATCAAAGATGTCGAAGCTACCCACCGCGGCACGCACGTTCATGTCAAACGTGATGCGCACGGTGCCCTCGTCCATCACCCACGGCTCGCGCTCGTAGTCCACGATGGTCCGTGGGCGCATCATGTTGCAGATGCACTCGATGTAGAACTCGCGACAGAGCGGATAAGGGCTCCTCAGCAAAAAGTCGTAGTCGCCAGCCAGAATCTGCTCAAACTCACCGCGCGTAAGCGGCGCGTCCTCCTTGTAGATCCAGCTGCCGTACTTCTTTTTGCGCTCAAGCTTAATCACCTTGTCGCTGCCGTTATAGATGCGCACGCGATACTTTTTGCGCATGAGAATGCCGGCGTCTTTTTCCTCGTAGGCCGAGTTTCGGTAGTCATCAAAATACAGGCTGCGAATAGTGTAACCGCCCGCCCGCGCATGCTTGTCCAGCTTAAACACCGGCGCCATGCGACAGGCAAGCGCGGCGTGCTCGCCCTCGTTAATGAGATATTTGAGCTCATGGCGGTAACGCTCCTGCGTGGCACGCACAGGCGGGGCCGCCAAGCGCTCAAGCAGCGCGCTAGCCCTCCTCATACGTGTCCTCCACGACCTTACCGCCGTCTTGCACGTAAAAACACTTCATGCCGTAGTGCTTACCGTCGTCAGTCACATAGTAGTCAAACGCATCTTGCGTAAAGCCGTCGGAGTTGGCGGCACGCACGCGCACAAAATACTGGCCGGCATCGGGCGCATCGCAGGTCACCTCGGGAAGCAGCACGTCCTCGGCCTTAAAGAACACGTCGCTTATGGCATAGTCGCGCGCAAGCTCTACGGTGTAGCGAATGTCGCGCGCCTCAAAGTCGTAGGACGCATCCCAGTTAATGCGCAGCTTACCGTTATCGATCTGCGGCACGCCGATGTAGAACGGCATGGGCTTTTTAAAACTCTCGCGAAAGCTCTTGTAGTTCTCCTCGATCTCGGAGGGAATCGACGCGGCGATCTGCTCGTATTGGTCCTTGGTGACAGGCAGATTGTCGATATCGGGCGAAGCAAAGACCAGGGATTCAGTCACCTCGCGGTAGTGCTTGATCATCTTGGTCAGGCGTGCCTCGGTCATATACGAGCGCAGGTCCTTGACGGCGCGATCGAGCTCACCGCGGAACGCCTTGCTGCGCAGCGCACGATTGAATAGCACGTTGCCCCAGTAGTTGCTTGCGCCGCGCTCCCAGCTCGCATAAACCGAGAACCCCGTCAGGCTCAGCTCAAGCTTACGCAGCATGCCGTCGTTATCCCAATCCAGGATGTACCAGACCTTGGAGTTAAGCGGGCTGTACAGATAGCAGTTGCGGTTCTGCGTATCGCAGTTGCCCGTCAGGATCTGAAACGCCAACCAATAGACCAGATTCTCGGTATCAAAGTAGGTGTCGAGCACGTCATCGATCTTTTGCGATTCGTCGTTGAGCGCATCGAGCATCTCGATGAGCTTGGTGTGGTCCGAATCGCCCTTAATCTCGAGCATGCCCTCAAAGCTTGCCTGGTTGTAGTCGGGGTCGTCAGCAAGCTTAATGGTATCCTCGTAGCGATGGAAATCAAAGCTGTTCACCTTGTACAGATGCCCGCTCTTATCCAGGCCATGTGCCTTAAGCGCCGTCTTGTTGAGCTGTTCAACCTGCGTAAACAGGCCGTAGTCCTCAAAGGTGTCGTTGGACTTTTCGGTCTGGTCGCACACCCACAGATGCACAAACTGCGTGCGCAGGCCCATCATCTGGGGAATCCCGCGGATAAGGTCGTAGGCCATCTTGTTGCGAAAACGCATACCCTCGCCCATGTGCTTGTTGAGCGCAATCGCGCGCTATTGGCGCCAGCTACCCTTGCCCTTTTTGAGCTCAACCTTGTAATTCTTTTGCGAGTTCATGCTCGACGTCTGGCCACGCACCTGCACGGTAGCATTGGGCGCTTCCTCGCCATAGCCAACCTCACCGGCCACCGGGCCGTCTTCGTCGCCCGCCTGCAAAAGCCCCATTACCTGATAGCGCGTCACGCCCATGTCGGCGTAGTCATACACCGAGTACGTATTGATCTCGGCCCAGCTATGATCGGTGTTCTCGGAGCTGTTACCGCGCGAGACCGTCAGGTACATGGTCACAATGCCCGAGTCGTCGTAGACCTCGTACAGCTCGTCCTTATCGCGCAGGTGCTTGGACTGGTCGGAGGCCTCGGCCTTTTTAATCTTGCCCTGCTTTTTGACCTTTTTAGTCGAGGATTCGTCCTGAGACGAGCAGCCCGAAAGCAACAGCGCGCCGGCAGCCGCCTCGATCAGGCAGCGGCAAGACATCAACTTATCGATCATCAGAACCTCCCCAATGTTTTTGGAACAGGCGAACCACCATACGTTCAAACGCACTGCGCGGATCACCGCCCACGCGCTTGTCCTCGTAGCGTTGCTCAACACGGTCGAGCACCCGGCCAAGTTCGGTAAACCAGCCCGTCTTGTCAGTAGCCACAATGGACTGCTGGCTCAGGATACGATACGGCAAGTTGGCGGTATAGGTATCGAGCCGCAGCAGCGCCACGATAAAAAACACCGCTGCACCCAACAAAAAGCCAAAGCCGTAAAACTGCTGCGGCAAGAGCAGAGAAACGGCAGTCGCCAGCCCGGCCACACCGGCAAACAACCCCGAGGCCAGCACGGCCCCCTTGTAGTCGGTAAAGTACAGCAAGATAAGCATCACCATATTGCCCAAGGCATACAGGCCATAGCCCACGCACAGCGTGCGAAAATACCCGTGCATCAGGTTGTTAAAGCCCAATGGCAGGGCCGACAGCACCGTGGTCTCGAGCGAGATGACCGCCGCCGTCACAAACAGCTGCTTGAGCGCGCAAAACCGTAGTTCTCGGTTGAGCGTGGCAAGCATTTCCTCCTCGGCCACCACAATGTCGCCCACCACGCCACCGTCGTTGAACAGGCTGTAGTAGTCGCGGTAGCGCGGATAAAAGTTGACCTCGACCGAGACCACAAAGTTGACGGACGTGACCAGGATCGTCAAAAACGCGATGAGCGCCGGCACATCGTAGTAGGGCGCACCATAAAACAAGCCCTTGACCTGCACGCCAATGGGACCGGCCCAAATTATCACCAAGTGCGCAAAGAGGCCCAGGTTGGTAAACAAGCCCGTGAGCGCCAACGGCATAAACTGATCGAGCCACCGTAAAAAGAGCCAGGGGCTGCGGTCGCTCTGAGGAAAATACCGGTATAGCAGAACCACGTCCCAGGCGAGCATGACGCCGTAGCCCAGAGCAATTGATGCCAAAAGACCCTCGACCGGCGGCAGTCCCAGCGCCAGCGCGGCCAGGGCGCACAGGCACGCCACGCCAATGGCGGCCGCAAAGCTGCAAAGGATGCCGCGGTAATCCTTGATGGCCGTGAGGTAATTCATGCCGTTCCAGTTGACGATCATAATGTTGAACAGCCACAGGCACAGCAGCCCCTGCAGCAGCGTGGCGCCCGAGAACAGCAAAAAGACGCCGTAGAGCACGGTGCCCGCAACGAGCATGATGGCGTTGGAGCCCCAAAACGAAGGCAGTATCTCATCCTCGAGCTCGGCAAAAAGCATGTCGGCTAAAAAGCGCGTGACCGGCATGGAGAAAAAGCTCGTGAGCGTAAGCGAGGCCAGCAGCGTATAGGTCACCATGCACACCAGCAGATCCTGGTTGGCACGGCCCACACCCCACAGACCGCACAGCACCAAGATACCCACCTGGAGCAGCACGCCCAACAGCATGGGACCCGTGCACACAATGCCGGCGTAGCCATAGGCACGCATCGTGGCAAACAGACCCTTGCGTCTAAACAGGCGCTTGAGCTCAAAACCAATTCCGGCCACCGGCTACTCCCCCTCTCTGGGCAGGTTAAACGCACACGCCGTCTCGTCGTACAGCGCGCGATAGTTGGCGAGCATCTGCTCGTGCAAAAAGCACGTGGCAACGCGGCGCTGGCCGCGCTCCCCCATCTCGATACGGCGGGCGCGGCTTGTGCACATGCGTTCCATGGCATCGGCCAAGCCCTTGCGATACATAGGCGGCGTCACAAAACCCGCCACGCCAAAGTCGTCGCCCGGGGCGCCTTCGAGAAGCTCGCGACAGCAGCCCACCTCAGTCGTCACGCAGGGACGGCGCGCTGCAAGCGACTCCAGCACGCTGAGCGGCTGGCCCTCGGAGATGCTCGTCAAAATGGTAAAGTCGAGCTTTTCCATGTACTCGACCACGTTGACGCGGCTGGTAAAGACCAGGTCGCGCACGCCCAGGGTATCGACCAGCGCGTGGCACTCGGCGCCGTACTCTTCGTCGTCCACGCCGCCCATGATGTGCAGGCGCACCTTGGGCAATCGCTCGTGCAGCTCAAAGAAGGCATAGATCATAGTCTTGACGTCCTTGATGGGCGCTAGGCGCACCACCGCGCCAATGTCCACCCAGCCGTCATCGGGCTTTAAAGGAATGTCCTTAAAGCGGTCGAACTGAATGCCGTTGGGGATGACCAGGCATTTGTCCGCATCGCAGCCCATATCGATCTGCGTCTTGCGGGCGTTATGGAACAAACTCGTCACGCGGAATGCGCGGCGGTAGATCTCCTCCGAAAGCAGGTAGAAAAAGCGGATCCAGCGGTCCTTAAACGACGGCACCACCCAATCGGCGCGAATGATCTCTTCCTCGCGCTCGCGGGTGTAGATGCCATGCTCGGTCAGCAGCACCGGCGCATGGTGAACGCTTGAGCCCAGGCAGGCGAGCAGGCCACCGTAGCCGGTCGAGATGGCATGGTACACATCGGCCACCGGCACCTCGCTGCCCAACAGGTAAAGCACGGGCAGCAACATGGAGCGCATGGTGTGGAATGCATCGGCAAAGGGCGTGTAGGGATACTCGGCCAGGCACACGTCGCGGAAGATGTCCATAAACGTGCGGCTCTGCAAAAGCGAGAGCGGATGCACGCGACGGCGCTGAAAGATATCGAACAGCACGTCCCAGTCCGGATTAGAGAGCGACACCAGGCGGCGTAGCGCCTCGCGCTCACGGTCGTTAAAACTGGCTTCATGTTGCTCGCCCGAAAGCCGCAGGGCATCGTCGAGGAACACCTCGTGCACCTCGACCACGTTGCCGGGCAGCTCGTAGACAAACTTGCCACGGTCGGCAGCATGCGCGCCGATCACCCACAGCACAAACTCGTGCTCGGGCATGGCCGTAATGTAGCCATGCATCCAGGTAGATACGCCGCCGTGCACATAGGGGTAGCAACCCTCGAGTACCAAGCAGATTCTCATTTGTCGCCACCCTCCTTGCGCTCGATCGTCACGGTCTTATCATTTGCCTTGAGCAGATACAGATTGCCCGTAAGGTGCGTCAGTTCGCCACCCGTCACCGCACCCGGCTCGCCATTATTGGCGCGGAACATGAGCCACGCCTCGTCGTGGAAATTGCCCAGGCTGAGCGTCCAGGCATTCGCGTCTGTATCCACGCTCACCGTCACGGACGAAAAGCGTTGGATGGCACCCGAGCATTCCGAGCCGGTCTGGCGACGCAGGTCGGGCGCAGACTTGGTAAGCCACTCCAGGTAGTCGACCAGGCCGCCCTTGTAGACCTCCCAGCCCTCCTTGGCGCCGCGATCGGGGTCCAAAAGGTCGTCCGGATGCATAAAGTGCGTGCTCACATAGTGCATGTTGAGTTCGGACACGGCTGCCAGACGCATATAGGAATCGTCGACCATGCCGCCCGAGACAATGCGCGGCTGCTCCACAATGCCGTCGCTCGCCACGCCAAACTCCTGCACGTACGGCAGGTCGGTGCCGTCCTCAAAATACGTACTGGCGATGGTCTTAATGCGCGGAACGTCGGTGCCGATAAGCTTGCGTGCACGGGCCGAAAGGATATTTGACGGCGGCACGTAAACCGAGCCGTGCGCGTTGGGCAGCACCTCATCTTGGAAGGCGATAAGCTCGTTGAGCGATGCGACGAGCGTTTCCTTGTTCTTCCAGGTCTTGTAGTCATACAGCGTGCCATAGTCGGTATCCCAGAGCGCCAGAGGCTGATGGTTGTAGCCGTGAAAGCCCAGCTCTCCGCCCATCTGCAGCAGCATGCCGCCAAAATAGCGGAACTGCGTGGTATCGGGTTGGCGCGCGGGCTCGGTCTGGTTGACCGCGTCCTCGTAGTTTTCGATCATCACGCCGGTATAGCGAATGCCGTATTCTTGCGCGAGCTTTTGCAGATCGGGCCACCAGACCTTGGTGTAAAAATCGGCAATGGAAAGGCCGTAGTCACGCTTGATATAAGTACCATCGCCCGAGGGCACGGGGCTAGGAAAGTCGTCCAAATAGAACACGGCGCTGTTGATGACCGGATAGGCCGTGGTATCACCCAGCAAGCTTATGGCCGAAGCATAGAACCCACGCATGACCTTGTCGTAGATGCCAATGTTGCACACCACGGTGTGACCACCGCCGCAATCGTTAGACCAAATGAGCGGCGTGCCCGCGTCACCGGTCTTTGCCCAGACGTGCGCCGTTTCGCGCAATGAAACCGAAAGTGAAGAATCGAAGGGATCCGAGAACTCGTAGCGCTCTCCCCCTCCCAGCATAAAGTCCTCACTCGGAACGATACTTTCGGCTGTCGCATAGTCATATCCGGCCGATTCGATCCCAAGCTTGGAAGCAATAGCCTGCAGGCAGTTCGAGTTATCTGGCGTCATGCCCAGCATGAGTGAGCCGCCCGCACTCACCCAACTCATCAGATCGGTCAGATGCGTACCCAGTCCGTCAAGCGAGGGCATAAGCACAATCACGCGATCAAACGACGTGAGCGATGGGATCGCGTCCGCACCGTCGGTGGCAATATCAACATCGCGATGGGCAATCTTCATGTCCAGCAAAATCTGGTCGAACTGGTCTTTAACATCGTCGACGCTATCTTGGTCCGAGTCGGTAATGACCAGGCACGTGGGCTTTTGGCCAAAGATTGCCGAGGAGGCCGGCACTGCATCGTTGGCGGCAAGCATCCCCAGCTTATGCTGGCCCGCACTGTACTGCACGCCGGCACGCTCCACCAGCAGCACGGCGGCCATGGCAATAAAGACCGCCCACACCACGAGGAGCCCCATCCAACG
Source organism: Collinsella sp. (assembly GCA_031295385.1). Taxonomy (GTDB): domain Bacteria; phylum Actinomycetota; class Coriobacteriia; order Coriobacteriales; family Coriobacteriaceae; genus Collinsella. The sequence continues at coordinate 15,862 of JAUMOL010000019.1, read as the reverse complement.
AAAGCGCCCTGCACGGTCGCGGATATGTTGCGCCACGCTCATCTGGCCTCCTCCCCGTCGCGCCAAAACGCCAACTTTTCGCGGTTGTCGGCGCTCAAATATACATGTTGCTTGTCAATCGCATCGATCACACGGTGAACCTCGTCACCGTTGCGGCGCATCACGGCCAGGCGCAGGCAAAGCATCCAAACCTCCTGCTCCTCGGGCACGTCGAGCACCAGCTGGTCGGTCACGGCCTGCGCCTCGTCGATCTGTCCGACATCGGCCAGCGCCGTCGCATATCGAATGCGCAGCTCAAGGGCGTCCTCGCGCTCGCAGCGACGCGCAAGCAGGCGCGCGTACTGTTGGCGCTGAATCTGAGCCACGCGCCCCTCAGCCAAGCCCGAGCCCAAGTATTCACCAAGAAAATCGCAGTATTCGTTGAGGTTTTGCGCGCTCGGGTCCGTCTTGAAGGCACGCTCCAGCTGCTGCAGTTTAAGGTCGGACTCCTTGGAGATCTGCGCCACCGCCGTCGCGGCATAGTGCGCCACCTCAACGTCGTCGTTAAGCTTAGCCGCCTGCAGCTGCGCCAGGTACGCGTCGGGCTCCTCGGTGAGCATGGAGAGCATTAGGCGGCGCCGGTATGCCGGGTCGTTGACGATGAGCGCCTCCTCGAGCGGCACTACGCCTGCATCGTCCTCACCACTCGGTACCGACATACTGCGATGGAGCTCGTCGTTGAAGCGCAGCGACTCCAGCGCAGACTCTTTCAGCCCCTCGCCAAACACCGCGCTGCGGACCGATAGCAGAACCACCAGCAACGGGCCCCACAGCGGTACCAGCACTATCACAGCCAGCATGTGCCCGCGCACCGGCAGCAGGCCCAACTTCATGAGCGTCCACAGCATCAGGCAAACCAGCGCATGAATCAGCAACAAGACGGCAGCAACGACAAGCGAGATCAAGCGACACTCCCCTCGCCGTCACCGGTGTAAGAGATGTGCTGCAGCAGCGCCACGATGTCCTCGCCGTCGACGGGCTCCACCGCAATCTGCTTGGCGCTCAGGCGCTCGCGGATAATGGGCAGATCGCACGCCTTTGCCTGGCGCATAAGCAGATAGAGCACGTCGCCGTCGACCAAGCCCGCCGCGTCGCTCTCGCGGATTGCCGACCCAATTGCGCCCACCAGCTCGCCGACAGGCTCCACGCCCGGTACCACGCGCAGGAGCAAAAAACTCCCCATCTTGCTATCTGCCAGCGCCTGCTCCGCCGCGAGCTCTTGGCCAAAGGCAGCCTGCTTGAGCACGCAAGTGCCGTCAACGCAGCGTTTATCCTGCGCCACCGCCTCATAGTCAAAGGCACGGCCCAGCGCGCTTTCGACCAACCCGCACAAGATACGGAACAGGTTTTGATAATAGAGGGTCATTTGGTTTTCGGCCGCACAACGCACAAAGATCAACACGGCGGGTGCCCCGTCGCGTTCGATCGTGTATCCAAACATGGGAAGCCCCGGCGTCAGCTCGCGGTTCACCCACAGGTTCGAACGACCCCCGTCGCCCAAAAGAGGTGCAAGCTGCTCAAGCGTGAGCGAGCGTGCGGCATCTTCGGCAATCGCGGGACTTGCTGCCACCAAACGTGCAAATGCCCCGCCCGAAACATGGTAGATCGCCACCGAATCGTTCTCGAGGATCTCGCCCAGAAGCTCGCAGCACTTGCGATAGATGTCGCGTGGGTTGAGCACGTCGAGCTCCTGCGTCACGGCAAAGATCTTGCCAAAGCTGTCGTGGCGACCCACGATCTGGCGCCTGTACGCACGCTTGTCCTCGATCGCGTCGTGGTAGAGCTGTGTGAGGAACGTATTGCGGTTGCGCACGAGCTCGTTTTGATCGCGCTCCGCCCTAATGGCCTCGCTGTTGCGCAGCTGCACATAGCCGCACACGGCACCCACCACAAAGTACGCAATAAACGGCAGCCAGTTGGACGGCTCGTAGAACAGGCCCTGGAAGGTATAGCCGTACTGAGTAAAGTAGCTCGCGGCCAAACCCACCGACGCCAGCAGCGCCGCAACCAGGCCAAAGTCCAAGCCATACAGCGTGCCGATCAACACCACGTAGAGCAGGCGATAATCGAGCACGTTGAGCTGGGCCGATTGTGAGAACAGATGCTCCAGCACCTCGAACAGGACCCAGGCGGCTGCCGTCTCCAGGCATTTAATAGGCAGCGTGCGCATCTGGATGCGGTCGATGGCGGCGCGCAAGGGGTTGACCTTCTTTGCGCGGCCAGCATCCCAACGCGCTTGAATGGTCGAGAGATCGCGCAGCAAGTCATAGCGCTGAAACCAGCCATAGCGCACGCGAGCGACGTCGCTGGCGGGCAGGGCGTAGCCGGCAGAAACGCCATAGGCAACGGCAAGGCCGGGGAACAGCGCCTTGAGGGCGTCGCCCACCTCACCCGCCGTGTGATGGAAGGTATCGGCTACGTCGAGCGTCTCAAAGTTACCATCCCAGCTATCGAAGATACGGCGTACCAGCACCGCAAGCTCCTCGGCACACAGCAGGGGAAACGCCGCATCCTGCGCGCCCTGCAGAGCGACCGATCCGGTTGAGCACGCGTCGAACAGCGGCACCAAAAACGGGTCCTCCAGCGCGGCAGACGCGGTATACAGGAACGGCACGCGCAGGATCTTGGTCTGAACGCCCTCGCGAGCAGCGTAGTAGCGGCACAGGTCGTTGGCTGCGTGCGCGATAATACCCTTGCCCGTTCGCCCCGCGGCATCGGCGGCACCCTCAGCACCTGCGGGACCTGCTATATACAGCAGTTGGACCCGGCGACCCGCGCACGCACGAAAGACCGAGCGCAGCGTCTCGATATCGCCCACGGTATCGGTATGTGGGGTAAGGTAATTGGATAGGTAGACCACGCGGTCGAACTCGTAGGCCTGATCCAGGTGTTGCAGAAGCTCTTTCCACGAGGCATGGGGCGATGACTCGTCGCGGCGCGCTTCCGCGGCAGCGACGACCTGGACATGGTCCCCGGGGAACGCCTTGGCACAAAAGTCATCGTCAACATATGCGGTGTTGCCAACAACCAGCACCTCCATGGCGCACCCCTCCCCTTAATTCCACATTTGTCATAGTCAAACATGCGTATTGTACGCTGTCAACGCGAGCCAAGGCGCCTTTAAGGCTGTTTTAAGAACTTTTTTAGGGGATGTGGGGATGGCAACTCGTCCGACCCAGGCTCATTGAGAGGCTGCTATTCGCTCTGAAAAGGCACATCGCAATCTGCTGACAGCTCTGCAGGGAGAATGGCAGGCAATGCACATTGCTCTCGCACGGAATAGTTGGATGAAAGAAACGGCAGTTCTTTGGAATAGCTGACGATAACCTGCGGAACGATCTTAATGCCCAGAGCAAGTTCGAACTTTGCAATCGTCTTTAGAGTCATATTAGGTTGAGAATTCAAGAGCTTAGAAAGCGACTGAAGGCTTATGCCCATACGATTTGCCAGCTCACTTTTGCTCAATCCCAAACGTTTCATTTCGCGATGAACAATAAACTCAATATCTAGTGCATGTTCATAAGCGCGCGTTTCGCTACTTTCTGTTTCGGCATAAAAATCAGATAGATCTACTTTATTCATTGTATTCTCCGTTTCAGAAGCCAGGCATAAAAGTCAGCGCCCAGGCTCCAGAAGCTGACGCGCTATTACGGCCAGTCGCTTGGCCCGCTCGATTTCCCTGCTGATATTTCCCGATCCCTGATGCCCTTTTAACCATAATAGAAGAACGATTTTGTCTACGCCTTAACATATGGCATAAATCATCCCTCGATTAACCCCGTTAACCCCTTATGTTCATAGAGGCCAATCTTAGAATCAATGCATCTTAGCCTTAAGGTCCCACTCGCAACCTTTAACCCATAATCATAGATTTTGAAATCTGATCGATCATTTTACGGGCGGCAAGCTTCTTTTTAGGGTCTGTCAACATTTTCTGGAATTGAGAGTTGTCAGGAGAAGTCGTCAGCCCCAAAACGGTCGGCCCTTGGGATCCCCATATTCGACAAGATCATATCCTTCAACCAAAGGCCACCTCCCATTTCTAGATACACTTAACTTAAAAGTTAAGTGTATCTATTTAAATACAAATAACAAGGCTTATGCTAGATTCCGCAGCTTCAATCGATAAACAACCCAGTCGAGCTTGTGCTAAATCCGGAAGTATGCGACATATTCCAGACATGCCGACCGCACTGGATAGCGGCAACGCTTCTACCTGCTGCTTCTTTACCCGAAAAAGGCGGTGTGTTCGGGGATTCCGGAATTTGCCGCATACTTCCGGCAGGAGTTTTCGGAAGTGCGGGGAAAATCAGAGCATTGCCGGCCAGACCCCTGTTTTGAGCTCCGCTGACCTGCGGTTTTGTTGCCGAAGAACGGGTTGCGCTCGGCAAGTTTCGATTTTTCCCGGCACTTCCGAAATAACACGCTAAAAGCGAGTGTCCGGAAGCCAAACGCGATCGCGTCGGAAATGTTGGTGTAAGCGCGCCGACGGCTGACCGCCAAACGCAAGCGGCCCCTGTCCTAGAATCTGGAATTGCTACATAACACAGGTTCTGGGAAAGGACAGGGACCGCTATGGAGATATTAGCAGACGCGATGCCGGATAGGGCCGCCATCCCGAGGTCGACCGACGGGATGGTCGACATCCAGTCGCTGCTCAGGCTGCTCGCCGAGCAGGTGGTCAACGCCATCATGGACGAGGAGGCCGACCAGCTCTGCGGCGATGGGGCCAACAGCAGGAACGGCTACCGCAACCGCACGCTCGAGACGTGCGTGGGCACGCTCAACCTGAGAATCCCCAAGCTCAGGACGGGCAGCTTCTTCCCCGAGGACGTCCTCGAGCGCTACCAGCGCGTCGACCGCGCGCTCGTCGCGGCGGTGGCCGAGATGTACGCCACCGGCACCAGCACCAGGAAGGTGCAGAGGATAGCCGAGAAGATGGGCATCGAGAGGCTCGGCAGGGACCGAGTGAGCGCGATCGCCGCGACCCTCGACGCCGAGATAGCCGACCTCGCGGAGGGGCCGCTCGATGCGCGCGCGATACCCTACATCTGGCTCGACGCGACCTACGTCAAGTGCCGCCGCGGGGCCGCGTGGCTTCGACCGCGGTGGTCACGGCGATAGGCTGCGACGAGTCCGGCTGGAGGCGGGTGCTGGGGGTATCCGTGGTGGACACGGAGTCCTACGAATCGTGGCTCGGTTTCCTGCGGAAGCTGCGCGACCGCGGCGCGACCGGCACCGAGCTCGTCGTATCCGATGCCCACGGGGGCCTGGTCAGGGCCATAGGCGAGGTCTTCCAGGGGGCGGCCTGGCAGCGATGCGCCGTGCACCTGATGCGCGACTGCATGCGCGAGGCCGGCTCCTGGCAGCTGAGGCGCCGCGTGGGGCGCATCGTCTCCTCGGTCTTCCGCGCCAGGGACGCCGCCACCGCCGTGGCCATGTACCACGCGGCGTGCGAGATGCTGGAGGGGTGTTGCCCGAGGGCGGCGAGGGTGCTCGAGGAGGCGGAGCCCGACGCGCTCGCGTACCTGGACTTCCCGCCGTCGCACTGGAAGCGCCTGCGCACCAACAACGTGCAGGAGCGCGCCAACAGGGAAATCAAGCGCCGCTCGCGCGTGGTGCAGGTCTTCCCGTCGGAGAGTTCGCTGCTCAGGCTCGTGGGCGCCGTCATGTGCGACCAGGCCGAGACATGGTCCGGCTCGCGCTACTTCTCGGAGAGGAAGATGGCCGAGATGCATGACGCCGCGTTCAGAATGGGTGCCGCGGGCGAGCACGACTGGGCGGAGCTGGAGAAGGCGGCCAGGAAGATGATTGAATCCAGCCTAGAACTTGCCGACAGCGTGGAGGCGGCCTAGGATATCAACTGATTCCGGATATCGGACACAGGGGCCGCAAGGGCCCTTACACCAACTTTCTCGACACTACCCCAAACGCGACAAATACTCCTCGGAAAATAGCCCCTTGAACGCAAAAACCGCCTATCGGCGGCTTCCACGTACATCCAAACAAATAATAAAAAGAGGCGGCCATTCAAAAGAAAAGCCGCCTCTCCGCAGGACGCAGGCCCGTGGGTTGACTGCGTCAATACCGCTAGGTTTACTCTAGTATCCTATCGGGTCCCAAAAGGTCAATCCAGTTAAAGACGGCAGGAAACCCAAAACAACATCTTTCATGAATCTCCAGTCCTATCGAGCCCGATCGAGCCCGGCTATCCAACCAGATACGGCCCAATCACATCGAAAATCTCGCCCACCTTGGTTGCGGGATTTTGCAAAGAGGGCTTGAGGTTACCCAGCTCCCTATGGTGCGTATCGAGGCGCCCAGCACGCTGAAGTGCCTCGCCCCGTTTATCGTCCACTGCTTCGAACAGCCCGCCCAAGTTCTTGCGGTACTCGATGCCCAAGTCCTTAGACATCGCCTGAGCAAGGGCGCGCTGACACTCCGCGGCCGACATGGGGGCAGACGTATAACGAAAGTGCAGAAGAGGCCACAGTTCAAAGCAGGGATTCGACCACAACGCGTGGAAGGTCCTCGAGCCATCGGAGAGCTTAGTGCATTTACGCTCCATCGCGTCGAAGTCGGACGCAGGAAAGTCATCCTTGTCAAACACGAGCCACACGTGGTCGAACGTCTCGGGCGCATAGCGGCAGTGTTCGACGGCGAAGTCGAGCAGGTCGAGCGTGTGTTTGCCCGTTCCCTTAACGATAACGGCAACCTTGCGTTCGTCTGCCGCACACAAAGCGGCGCGCACACCCTCAAAGTAGCGAGGCTCAGTCTCCTTGCCCTCGGTCACCACGAGGTGGCGAGTCATCTGCACCATGCGCGGGCGAACCTCGCGTTTGCCACTACGCCAGCCCTTCGACTTCTTCGCCACCATGCTAATCCCACTCCTCAATTCGAGTGAGGTACGGGTCAGCACCGTAACGGCCGGATAGATACTGCTTGTCGAAGGCCGCGTTCCTGCTGACCAGGTTGCCGTTTGCCTCGTGGATATCGGCAAGCGACCACAGCTGGCTCGCCTCCCCCTCGCCGCGCGCTGCAAACCATATCTCGTCGCGGCGGAACACGTCGTTTCGCATGGTTGACACATCCTGGGACGAGAAGATGAGCTGCGCGCCACTCTTGTTGACCTCAGGATCCTTAAACAGCAGGATCACATAGCGAAGGAGCTTCGGGTGCAGCTTGGCATCGAGCTCGTCTACCACAACGGTAGCGCCGCGATTGAACGCCATCAGTAAAAAAGCCGCCAGCCCCAAGAGTTTCTGAGTGCCGGCCGACTCCTCGGGCAAACGCAGCTCATAGTGCTTGCCGTCCACGTTATGCCTCACGAACACGCGTCGATTACGGCCCTCCGAGGCCTCCTCCACCCTGAAACCATCGATACGCACGTCAACGGCGCTCAGAAAACGCGCGATCTCAGGCGAGTCAGCCTCATCGAGTATCTGCTCAAGCGCCCGCTCCAAAAACGAGCAGTTATAGTTCAAGAACACCCCGTTAAGAAACCAGCTGGCAGCTTCCTTGACCACCGGGGCATCGAAGTTGATACAGAGAAATGACAGGTACGGAAGACTCGGATTAAAAGTTGCGGCTGTCGCGAGCTTACGCAGTGTGGGGCCAAGTTTAATCTCAACGCCCTCGCGCTCGAACAGCATCGCAGAGCGTGACGCCCCTAGCTTACGTCGCCATAGGCCCTCATACACAATTTCATCCGCATGCACGGACAGGGCGTAGCGATACTCATGATTGCCTGCGCGGTAATAGAGCTCGAACTCAGTAGGTTCAGAAACAGACACGTCATCAAACTCAAAAGCTGAGCATCGAGGCATCGAGGGACACTCCTCATCGAGTCCCCCATCGCGGGCAGACAGCATCCTGACCGGTCTAGCCACTGCCGAACGAACGTAGTCGAGAGCCTCTAGAAGGTTGGACTTGCCGCCTGCATTGGGCCCGTAAACCGCAGCTACCGGTAAGAAGCTCTGCCCATCGGGACACGCGATGAGAGAGCGCTCAAACTCCTTCATCGAAGTCGCCTGCATGGAAAGCTCCGCCTCGTCGCGATAGGATCTATAATTCCTGAAGGTGAACTGGCAAAGCATCGTCCTCAACATTCCTTTCATTATTTTGAAAAGATATTTCAGAGTTTTTCTTTGATTATAGACTTTAAGTTTAGTCACTCAAGAGTTTACTGAACTTAGAATAGAGGAATACAGGTAATCCGAAGGCATCGAACGGTCTTGATATCAGTTAAATTACTTCCGCTCTTTAGCCCTTGCGATCATTCCATCAATACGCTCAACGGTCTCAATTAGGTGCATCAAAATCTGCCTGAGTTCATCCTCGGGCAGAGAACAAATGTGATTACAAAAGGCTTGCTTTTGAAACTCGGAAATTACCTTTTTATCGCCATAATCTCCAATGGTTTGCTTTTCCAGATAGAAAGCCGACGCATCGAAATCATCATCCAGCACTAAGGCATTTTCAATTCCCTTTTTAAAATGCTTTCTAGATTCGTATGTTTCCATTTTCGTACGGAATACATTGTTGCTTAAGCGCTCGGCAATCTTTTGGTCGCAATCATACAGGAAAGCAGTGAAGACCGATGGAGGATTTGCATCCAAATAAGCGGCTGCTTTATTAAGCGATGGTGCGCCCGTGAATTCGCACGATCCATCAGAGCTCTTCTTTCCTATCCATTTAAATCGCAAGTGGTTGTTAGTATGCGCAAAAGAAAGTGCTTTATTGAAATACTGCTCATCTGTAGGCCCCTCTAGATAAACAGTGGGGGTTTCGCTCACAAACCACGAAACCGAGAAAGCATCCTTCACCGCCTGAACTGTACCAGGACCGTAAAACTCCGGATTTGTCTGAGCGACTACCTCACCGGACTCATTCTTAGCTAGAACGATTACTTTGTCGTTATATCGATTTTCATCATGAATAATAAAGGGAGAGTGGGTTACGCAGAAGATTTGAGAAGTTTGGTTCCCGTCTTCGTCCTGAAACAACGATTTATAAAAGTGAAGAATCTTCTCGTGCCAAGAAGGATGAAGGCTAATTTCTGGCTCATCAATAAAAACAAAAGAGCCTCTGAGCGCATTCGAACCTTTCATCATAAAGCACCCACGATAGACTATTTGCTTTTCACCGGAGCTAAGCTGATCCACCCGCACATCGTGGCCATTCTTTTTAAAGAGAATTTCTTTATGGCCGTCGCGATTAACAACACGGTCGTATTTCAGGTCGTCAAACATCAGATCAAAGGCTTTGGTAAACCTAGGCATCCTTTGAGGAACCTGAAGTTCTAAGAGCCCAGTTTCCAGATTGTTCCTGGCAGCCCTAGCGACATCGGCATCATCAAGCGCCTGAATATCAATAATAAGCTGATTAATTTCAGTAGGTAGATCGCTTGATGAGCGAATACTCCCGACAGATTCATCAATATTTCGACTTGTTACATTCGTTATTTGGTCAGACTTAAAATTAATATCGACATCAGAAAAGATAGCAGAAGTGGGGAAAACCCCAGCAAATTCATCCGAGCCCACCCAATTATCAAGGCCGAAGCCATCTTTGACATAGAGATAATCGCTTCCATTAATTTCCTTGGCATAAAACTCGTACGTTCGAATTTCGGAGTCAAATTCGACTTCGATTGAATCGACATAACATGGCATATCGTGATACTTATGCGCCATGATTTGATAGAGCAGCTCGACTAAGCTGCTTTTTCCAATGCCATTATTTCCAGCGATGATGACAGTATCGACGGCTTTATTTGACGAGTCGGTAAAGTCCAATTCTAGATTACCTAAAACCGGATGATTCGATAACTTCAACTTTCGAACTCGGATCATGAGAACCCCACTTCAAACTGCTTCTATAGCAGTTTACTAAACCTATGGTGCCAAATGATCGGCAATGCCACGGTACTGCTTCACAATATTCAACAGTGGCTAATTAAACAAACGCCGCGGCCCACCAAGTCGCTAATGCCCAAGCCGTTCTAGCCAAAGAACAGCTTGGGCACACTCCATGAGACCACAGCAAGAGCCGCAACCGGACCTCGCGTCAGTAGCAGACACGCCCCATCCCGCCGGCAATCACCCCTCTCCGTCCATGACCGACCAGCTCACAGGTTCAATACCCGGAAGAGACGTTAGGCAAGAGGGGCAAGCAACCTGATAGTTCCCGTAATTTGTCCTGCGCTGCATAGAAGCGGAGACATATACCGCTTTGCGGGCGCGAGTGACGCCGACGTACAGCAGGCCTATTTCCTCAATAAGCCCATCTGGCATTTTCTTCGCATCAGCAATCTGGCAACCTCGCGCAGAACGTAAGCATATACCAGCATTTTCGCAACGAGAGCAAATCCCTCCAGGCCAATCGAAACGCGTAACGCCCGGAATGAAAACAGTGTCCCACTCGAGCCCCTTAGCAGAGTGAATGGTCATGATCGAGATGTCTGCATCAAGGTAATCGGAGAAACGCCGCAGGGAGCCCTCGGAAAAGATGCTAACGATATAGTCGAAGCGCTCAGATGGATCCATCGCGACGCAGTCAGTTTTAAGGTGTTTCCGCAGCGCCCCAAGAAGCATGGCATAGGACCGCCCATACTCGAATCTCCTGGAGCCAGTCAGCAGTTCATTAGAGACGGAGTCAATTATTTTGTCCGCAGCAGACAGGCTGACGCCCTTTTCTCCAGACGCTGCATCGGTAATCCTGGATAAAGCAAACGCATTGAATTCAATGAACTCTGGGGCTGTATCAGAGAAAAGCCCGTTGAAGTATGGCATCTCCTCCTTAACCAATTCGTTCATAATGAGATCGGCAAGGGCACCACGCTTACGAACAAGAATCGCGATCTTCCCGCCACCGACTTGGATGAGCGCCGTAACCTTGGAAACAATGGCTGTCGCTTCGTCCTGCTGTGCAGCGCCAACAAATATGGGAAGTCGGGGCGTACCGCTGACAATGGCACCCTTCATGTGGGAGCGAATCGCAGCACCGAGCTCTCCGACGATAGATCCCCCAGAAAACCTATGATTATGTTCGAGCTCCAGCGGCGATAGACACAGGTCGGTAGTGGCCTTTGCCTTTAAGCCTTCCATTGCGCCAATAAAACCATAGACACGCTGAATAGGGTCACCGAACATGCAGATTCCTGATTTATCAGAAACCAAGCCATTTAGAAAGATATAACACAACGCATTCGTGTCCTGCGCCTCGTCGACGAGCACGACAGGGTACGCTGACGACAGATAGGACCTTAACTTGGGAAAATGAGAGAGCAATTCAATTGCAAGGGAAATCATTCCAGAATATGGCAAGAGACCGTTCGGCACGAACCGATCCCTGATGATCCTATTAAAGGAAAACATCACGCGCCTCAAGTCCATGTCCTGACCGTTTCTCATAAAGCGAAGGAAGTCGTCAACGGCATTCTTTTCATTCCAGGTCAGCCTGACACCTCGCAAAACCAGCTCGTTAACGGCGCCGTTGTCATCAACCATAGAAAGCTCGTCAACGTTTACTGGGAGCGAGAGCGATCTCCAGTATCTGCGCAGCAGAGCCCAAGCAAAGCCGTGGAAGTTAGTCGCCATGACGCTGTCCTCAAAACGCTTGGCCACGGGACCAGGAAGCGCCGACATAGTGGCGCTTAAATCCGTACGCATTCTCCGCGCGGCAGCGACGCTGAAGGTTAGCGACAAAATCCTTTTTGGCGGCTGGACTTCCCCAGATGCCAGCAACCAGCAAGCTCGCCCAGTCATCACTGTGGTTTTCCCGTATCCTGCCGGGGCCTCTACGAATACCCTCTTCGATGGCGCAAAAATCGCAGAGCACTGTGATGTATCTCCGCCACAGCGCACCTCAATCGCAGCTCTAACACTATCCCGTAAGTCAGCCTGACTCATCACCATTAAAGCCCCACGGCCTTACAAATAATAGTTTTATAACATGCGGGAACGCCATCGGCACCAAAAACCTCCGCGAGGGCAACGCCAGACCCAACGCCCTTGTTCGATGAAAGCCATGCATACATAAGCGCACGCGATTCGGGTGTGTCGGCGAATAGTCCGTCAAACTCCGATCCCTGGAAATCATACTCAGGGCCCGTCAAGCTAACACCGTAGACAGCGCAGGCATTTTTCAATGCTTTGCTATTGCCCTTGATGGAAGTTGCCCTCTGACGATCCGTCGCCTCAAGAAGTGTAATAAACGAGCTTTGGTTCCTATTAACGAAAATAGTTTCGATGACCTCAGCTTCAAAATCCCGTTCAGTTGTCGTTATGTGGTCTCCAGAAGTTTCTAGCGAATCGTTATCCCTATCGACAATGGAATAATTTGGAATCTCAAACTTGTTCAGAAGTTCACAGAGCGGCTCGACGTTCTTTTTCCCGCCAGCCCTGATAGGCACAACTCCATAATCATCCAGATCCATCCCAAGGTTGCGTGCAAAGACCGGAATGGCCCCAGACTCCGTCTGCCCTTCAAAAGCCAATACCGACCGCGCGAAAAAAGCCTCTCGTATTGACTCAAAGTTCAGCATAAGATGCTTTTCAACCTTGTCAGAAAGGTTAATATCCTTGCCGCACATGACCCTTGGAGAATCTTCGCCCTGTCCAAATCGCACAATGTTCTTATAGCCGCGAGCAAGAATGTTTGGCGAATGCGTCACCATGATCAGCTGAGCTTTGATTGAATCAATCCCGAAATACTCCTTTAGAAGGGCGTTAAACTTGGTGTCCTCCCCTTCGCAAATCCTATGTAAGCTCTTCGAGAGCCGTCTTTGCATATACGGATGAAGATGAGCTTCGGGTTCGTCATAAGCCAGCACGGCATGCAGCACGCGCTTGTCATCGCCATCCGAGCAGAGGCTCTCTTGAAGGCGTTTAGGCGAAAGTCGCATAATGCTCTCGATTATCGAAAGCGAGGCAATGGCGAGGTACTGCAAGCCTACCCCCGCCTTTTTAAAATGAACGCCTCTCTTATCAAGCAAGGTAACCAAACTTCCAAGCGTTCCGCTATCCGATGAGTCGACGCCCGTCCTCACACCATATGATGACAAGATGGGTACGTCACCGACAATCGCACCGAGATCTTCAAGCAGACCTTCGAGCTCATTCCCGTCTAGAAAGTCAAAGACCTCTTTGCCCTCCTTATCCAGGTAAAGAGCGATACCTTTGGAGAGAACTTTACCGACGCCGCGCGTACCGTCAAACGCCAAGTCTCCCCTATTGAAAGATGCAGTAGAGTACCTGAACATATGAACGGATCTCATAAAAGAAGGGGGGATCTTTTCCCCACTTTCCTCGGCCACAAACTCTATTCGAGAATCCGGATCGTCAGCAAAGGCGCAGACGGTAATGGTGTTTCCGGTCGTAGGATCGATGTCGATCCCCGATATTCCGATCTCGTCCTCGTCCATCTTTAAAGTTACTACAGCACCTGATCGCCTTTCGGTGTCTGCGAAATCTTCTTCGCTGATCATCGCTTGGTTGAAGATTGTATTGAGCAAGTCGAGCACATTCGTTTTGCCGAGATTGTTCTCGCCGACAATATAGGTCACGTCCTCGTCAAAACTAATCGCAACACCATCGAGATTCCGATAGTTCTCAATCTTCAGTTTAGAGATCCTCATGCAGCCTCCCGACCGTTAGGGTTTATGGCTACCAATAATCTAGCACGCCTCGTGTTGTACCGAGTGTGAGGCGCAACCGCTTCGAGTTGCTTCTAAATCGCAATAGCAATCCTAAGAAGGTTATTTGCACGCAAGGCCCTGTCTCTTATGAACACCAATCCCCAGTCTGCTCCCTCCCCTCCCCAACATTCCCCAGAAAGTTCGCTGATGTTGACTGGGGTTCCCGTAAAATAATCCCCAACGAAATATGTGCGGAGTGCTGGCCTGGAGCTGCCTTCGGACCCCATTGGCTGCTTACCGAGAGGCTCCGCTATGAAACGACCCCTTTACTACCTGCTCTGCGCGATCGCGTGCGCGTCCATGGTCGGCGCGACGATGCCCATGGCAGCCATTGCGGAAGCCACCCAGCCTCAGGCAGCCGCAGAGCAGCAACCGCAAGCCGACGCCACGAGCAGCGGCACAGGCAAGGCTGAAGACGGCACCAGAACAAATGCGGCAGCAGATACCGTAAAGGACAGCACCGCAACATCCATCGGCACCAGCGCAGCCAACACGGAAAGCGCTGACGGCACCGCCAACACCGCAAACCCCACGGCCGCCACCCCCGCCCCATCCCTCCGCGCCCAAACCAACGGCACGCCCGAGGCGATCTCCGCCGCGGCAGAAACCGGCTACGCCCATTCCGCCACCGCAAGCCAAAACGGCGTCACCTTCACCGTATCGTGGAACGACGCCCCCGCGGGCACCGCGACGACCTTCCACGTAACCCAAATCAACGGCTCGTCCCAGGCCAAGGCGCGCATGGACGTGCCCACCTATTGGGACGGCGGCAGCCATGAAAGCGTCTGCGACCCGTCGCGCCCGGCATGGGCCAGCTACTACAGCCTGGGTACCGCGGGCCACGACTTCACCTTTAACTTCACAGCATCGGGCACATACCGCATCTACTTCTACTTTATGGACAACGACAGAAACGACCCCCAAAACGACAAGGGGATCTACTACCTGCGCACCACGGCGGAGGTGACCGTAAACGACGCCGCCCGCCCAAGCGTCACGCAAATCGTCAACGACGCCGTGGCCCAGCGCAGGCAAGAGACAAACGGCTCGGAATACGACATGGCGCTGTGGCTCCACGACTGGACGCTCGACCAGCTGGAGTATGACCACAGCCTCAACTGGTGCTCGGCCGAAAGCGGCCTCACGCGCCACCAGGGCACCTGCGAGAGCTACCAGCACATCTACTCCAAGCTCCTTGACGCAGCAGGCATCGCCAACGGCCGCATCACCGGCAACGGCCACACCTGGAACGCCGTAAAGATCGACGGCAAATGGTGCCAGATGGACCTAACCTGGGACGATACCAGCGACAACTGGTACGGAGACCTGGACCAGCGCCATCTGTACTTTGGCCTGACCGACGAGCTCATGGCAATCGCCCACTCCGACCACACGGCAAACTACCAGAAGGCCGACTACGCCTACCGCTCGACCGACCTGTCCAACAATTACTTTGTGCGAAACGGCAAGGCCGATGAATGGGCCGAGAAGTATGCCGACCGCATTCAGCAGCACCTAGATGCCAAAGAAGAGAGCTTTTCCATTGATGCCGACAACCAGTCGTTCCCGCCGAGCATCTCGGGAATTCAGAATGGGATTGTTGCTTATGCGATGAATCGGAGAGAGTGGAAAGTCCAAGGCGCCAGGGTTGAGCTGACCGCGACTTCGAACGTCACCAAGGAATCGATCAGCAAATGGAGCGCTAAGTACGACCTGAAAGCAAAATACAAAGCAACCGTACTGGAGAGGACCCTCGACGACGGCGACTACCGCCTGACGTCCGCGCTCGACTGCCGCATGGCCGTGTCGGCCGGCGCGTCCGGCTGCTCGCTGAGCGCGTCGGGGCCGGCTCTGTCGTTCGCCTACGACGAGGCGACGGGGCTCTACCGGCTGACGCGCGGCGGGCTGGCGCTCACGGCATCCGGCGGCTCCGCAGCCCTTGCCGAGCCCGACGGATCCGCGTCGCAGCTCTGGCGCGTCGAGGCCCGCGGCGGCGGCTGGTCGATCACGAGCGCGGCGAGCGGCATGGCGCTCGACTGCAAGTGGTGCGACACGAGCGAGGGCGCCGAGGTGTGGCTCTACCCCGCAAACGGCTCGGCCGCCCAGTCCTGGGCGCTGGCCGCA